>JALHMC010000001.1 GCA_022844225.1 Hyphomicrobiaceae bacterium
CGTCCCATGGTCCGTGTCGCCGAGAGGCGGCCGACCTGGCTGAGCTTGAGGCCGATATCGTCGGCTTTCACGAGCAGAGCCACGGTGCCGTACACGAGCACCGTAATACCAACGGCAACGGCAAAGAGTGTCGCCCCTGCCGTCCAGATGCTTTCTGAGGCCACCGTCGAGAGAGCGATCGCCATGATTTCGGCCGAGAGGATAAAGTCGGTCTTGATTGCGCCTGCCACACGCTCGCGCTCCAGATGAGCCGCGTCGAGGCTGTCAGGCGCCTGGTGCGTCTCGGTGTGGGGAGCGAAGACGTGGTGGACCTTCTCTGCACCCTCGAAGCAGAGATAGGCGCCCCCCAACATCAGAAGCGGCGTCACCAATGCGGGCAGGAAGGCGTTCAACAGGAGGGCTGCCGGGAGCAGGATGACGAGCTTGTTGAACAGCGACCCACGCGCGATCTGCCAGACGATCGGCAGCTCGCGAGCGGCTGGCAGCCCATGAACGTATTTGGGCGTCACAGCGCTGTCGTCGATGACGACGCCCGCGGCCTTGGCACCGGCCTTGGCCGCGTGGGCTGCAACGTCGTCCAACTGGGCTGCCGCCAGTTTGGCAAGCGCTGCAACGTCGTCGAGCAGTGCAAGGAGGCCGCTCATTGCTGTCACTCCGGCTGCCAGATGAGGTCGGCGGATGGTAGGGCGCCATCGGCCGAGGGCTTATGGCGGCGGATGCAGCTCGACGCAAGAGGGTACAAGGGAAGAGGAATCAATTGCCTGCGAAAACGTCCCTGGACCAGCCAGGATCGCGGCGGGGTATCGAAGGCGCCGGAGTGGCCACTGGAATGGCGCCGAGGCGGAAGGCCTGCTGGGCAAGCGGACGAGGCTTCGAAGCGCTGGCGACCAGTTCCCGGTTCTGGCAGGCGGACGCTATCCGGTTGGCGAGATCGACCGGCGTGTGTGACGCCCCGCTCCAAGTGCGGCAGAGGTCTCCGACGTGTCCCGACTCACGATCGGCACCCGGCTCACAATAAAGACCCGTTCCGTCGGAGCGGACCGCGAAGCGCAGGCCTCGGGCGCCATTCGCCGGGTCGTCGAATGCGCGCGCCAGATGATTGAGCACGTGGATGCGCTCGGCCGCGCGTGCCGAGGGCATCGGTCGTGCGCGCCAGTGCATATCGGTGAGGGGTATAGCTTCGACGGCGCGAACAGTGAGGCGGCCGGATGGACCTCCGGCAAGATGGACGCGGGCCAGCAGGCCATAGTCACGACACATGTCGAGCGCGCCCATGTCCTGCATGCCGGGGTGCAGGAGATTGCCCAGTCCATAGAAGATCAACCGGCCCTGCGTGAGCTCGATCCCCTGGACTACGTGGGCGTGATGGCCGGCGACGATGTCGATTCCCCCTGCCAGCACCGCCTGATGCCGTAGTTTGCGGATCGCATCAGGGTCGGTTGCGATGCTTCGCTCTTCCCCATGATGGACAGACAGGATGCGAACGTCGGCGGCAGCCCCTGTCAGGTTGTCCAAAACAGTCGCTACGTCGCTGGGTACGCGCCACTCCATCAGGCCGGGCCGATCCTCACCGGCGCGGCCGCCCGTCGAGATTCCAAAGGCCGAAAAGGCAACGCGCGTTCCTCTGACGCTCATCACGCGCGTCCTGCCGGCCGCGGAGTTCGTCGCTCCAAGGCCAGCATGAGCCAGAATACGGCCCTCGCCTGCGAGGGCATCAAGATAGCGCAGTGTGTCGCGCATTCCGGCCGTCCCGTAATCGACCGCATGATTGTTGGCAGTCGACAAGAGGTTGAAGCCGATATCGGCAAGATGGCGGACACCATCCGGGTGGCTTCTGAAGACGAACGTCTTGGCCTCCGGTGGAAGCGTGTTGCTGGCCGTGACCACCGTTTCGAGATTGGCGAAGTTGAGATCGCCGTCGAGCAAGGGGCGGATGCCGGCCGTCAGCTCGTGCCAGGGCAGGAAGGCGCCGTGACGACGGGCACCGTCGGCTTCCGCCCGCGCCGCATGGGCCCCGAGGCCCAGATCGCCACCAAGCGTGACGGTCAAGGTGCGGCGCCCCGGGGATTCGGTTACCGCAAGCGCTGGGGCGGACCCTGCAGGTTGGGATTTGGCGGGAGCCGCGACTTGATCGGCTTCGATCAACGGGAATGTCGTCAGGTCCTGAGCTCTCACGCCGGAGGTGCCGGCGACAATCAGGGCCCACGAAAGAATCAATACCCGCACACGACGCCTCACGCAGACAGATGCTCCGAACCGATTATGATCTTAGGGCAAGTTCCTCCCCGCGACCAGAAACGGGTTGCATATCACCCCTCTTCCAGCCGCTGCGAAGTCATGTGAGCGGCAATTGGCGAACATGCGATTAAGAGTTACGTTCTTGGTCGAACGAGAGAAACGCCGAGGTGCGAAGACATGAACGAGTTGCCGATCGTCGATATGGACGGAGTGCGGGCCGGAGATCCCAAGGCCATCGAGCGGGCAGCGCGCGATATCCATGCCGCCTTCACAACGGTCGGCTTTCTCTACATTGCAAACCACGGCTTGCCTGAAACCGTGGTTCAGGACGCGCTCCGCGAGGCGCAGGGCTTCTTTCGCCAGCCCGTCGAGAAGAAGCGGGAAGTTGCAATCAACAAGCGCCATCGTGGCTTCAATGCGCTGGGCGATGCCTTGATGTATGAAGCGACCAAGCCGGACTACAAGGAATTCTACACGATGGGCCTCGAGCTTCCGGAGGACGATCCGGACGTCCTCGCGGGCGAGCCGCTGCGGGGCCCTAACAATTGGCCGGCCGATCGCCCGGCATTGCGCACGGCGATGACGCGCTACTACGAAGAGATCGGGCAATGCGGCGCCGACCTCCTCAGCTGCGTCGCCGTCTCGCTGGGGCTGGATCGAGGCTTCTTCCGCGACAAGTACCAGAAACGTTTGCAACGCACTCAGATCATTTACTATCCGCCGCATCCGGAAGGCGCGACACCGGATACATTCGGCCTCGCGCCGCACACGGACTTCGGCTGCATCACGCTGCTTTGGCAGGACGACAATGGCGGGCTCGAGGTGCTCGAGCGCCAGTCGAAGGAATGGATAGCGGCAAAGCCGATCCCGGGCACCCTCGTCGTCAACGTCGGCGACCTCCTGGGCCGCTGGAGCAACGACCGCTACGCATCGACGCCGCATCGGGTGATCAACAAGTCGAGACGGGAGCGGTTTTCGATCGCGACGTTCTACGATCCCGACTTCAAAGCGGTAGTGGATCCCCGGCAACTTGGCGTCAGCGCGGCGGATTGCCGTTACGAACCGACGACTTCGGGGGCTCATATCCTCGGCCGGATCGAACGTTCGTTCGGTTATCGGAAGAAGCTGGCGACGCCTGCCTGACGCGCTGTCCTGCATCAGGCAGGGCTGCCCTGCAAAAATGGGGGCTGCGTGCAGCTCGAATCGGTGCCAGCCTAAGCCGCTGAAAGAGTGGTTGCCGGTCCGCGACAGCGTCGAGGATTCAAGGCAGCCGATGGAAACGCGAGGCCGATGACCGATACGCGCGGGGGCGCCGACGCCGACGCCCAAGGCGGCCTGTTCAGCATGACGGGCCGGCAATGGCTCATCCTGTTGATGGTTCAGCTGTCGAACCTGCTGTTCGGCATGACCATCACGCTTGCCAATCTCGTGTTGCCGCAAGTGCGCGGCACCTTCTCGGCGACCCAGGACGAGATCTCTTGGGTCGTCACGCTCAACCTCGTTGCGACGGCCGTTGCAACGCCGCTCACGGGCTGGCTGGCCGCCCGCGTCGGCTGGCGCAACATGATGTTCTACACGGTGCTCGGCTTCACCGTGTCATCGTTCCTCTGCGGTATCGCAACGAGCCTCGAGACGCTCGTCATGGCGCGTGTGGCGCAAGGGGCGTTCGGCGCACCGATCATGCCGATGGGACAGGCCATCCTTCTCGCGACTTTCCCGCCACACCTGCAGCCGACCGCACTCGTGATGTGGGGCGTGGGCGCCGTGTTCGGCCCCGTCGTCGGCCCGATCCTCGGTGCGATGGCGACCGAGGCATGGAACTGGCGGGCGGCGTTCTTCATGATCGTCCCACCCGGCATCGCGGCCCTCGTGACGATCTGGTTCGCCCTCTCGGAACACACCGAAAAGCGAAAGCTCAGATTCGACTGGATCGGCTTCGTTGCCCTTTCCGTGGCCTTGATCTGCGCGCAGCTGATTTGCGACCGTGGACAGCGGCTCGACTGGTTCGATTCGAGCCAGATCACGATCTATGCCTTTCTCGGGATCGTGGCGCTGTGGGTGTTCATTGCGCATTGCCTGACGGCCAAGGAACCGTTCCTCAGTCCTAGCCTGCTCCTGGATCGGAACTTCTCGATCGGCATCCTGCTGGCGTTCGCCATGGGCATGCTCAGTTTTACGAGTCTCGTCCTTTTTCCCAGCCTCCTCCACGATCTGCGTGGCTATCCCGACAGCGTCATCGGCACTTTGATCGCGGCGCGCGGGCTCGGCAATTGGGCGGCCTTTTTATTCATCGCGCGCCTCACCAAGGTGGCACCGCGGTTCGCGATTGCGGCTGGCCTCGCCCTCCAGGGGGGGGCTTCGTACTGGATGGCTCAGTTCGACATCAACGTCACCGAGTCCGCCGTCTTCTGGAGTCACTTCCTCGTGGGGCTCGGCCAGAGCGTGACGTTCACGCCGATGACGGTCATGGCCTTCACGACCTTGCCCAAGCACCAGATCACCGAGGGTTCGGCCGTCTTCACGCTGATGCGAAACTTCGGGTCGAGCTTGTTCATCTCAATGGCGGTGATGGTGCTCGTACGCTCGACGTCCATCAATTACTCGGAAATGATGGAGTTCATCTCGCCATATCGGATGTCGCTGGGCATCTATGGACTGCCGGCTCCCTGGGATCCGGAGACCGCAACGGGCCTCTCGCGGATCTCACGTGAGGTGCAACGGCAAGCGGCCATGATCGGTTATGTCAATGCCTTCTACCTGATGGCCATAACAGGCTTCCTATCGGTCCCGCTGGCCTTGCTTCTGCGCAGCAAAACACCCGCTCGATAGCCGGTTTCACCGAACCGTCCCGGCTTGGCGCTGCCTCATATGCCGGGAGGTCAACAAGCGCGGATCGGACTTGAGATAACGAACTATGGTCGTTGCCACGAGGTGGTTGGCGTGCTTGTTCCAGTGCCAATCGAACGGATATTCGAAGCGGATGCCACGGGCGGCGTAGTCGGCGGTGAAGGTTTCTTGCAGATCGAGGAATGGCAGGCTCAGCTCGGTCGTGAGTTCGGCGGCCAGTTCATTGAGCTGGGAGACGGCCCACTCGGCGCGGGGCTTTCCGGCATAGACGGCCTCGCGCACACCATCCATGACGAACAGAAGCTGGAAACCATCCTCGGCCGCAATCCGCTTCATTTCCGAGAGACTGTAGCGCGCCGCAAACCGGTTCTGGTCACGATCGGCGATCTTGCGGATGTCGACCGCCGACGAGATGAACTCTTCCTGCCACTCCTCGGTCCCGCCCCAGAAGTGGCGGCTGACCAGCCCCTTGAGCCGCAGGTAAGCATTGGTTTCATAGTAGAGATAACGGAACGTCGCCAGTTCGCGCAGAACGTCGGCCGAGCCGCCCTCGAATTGGGCGGGAGGGACCTCGAACGGGCGACCACTTTCGGATCGGCCAATCTTGAGGAAGCTCGAGGCATAGCGCGTTTTGAGGAAGCGCCAGCTCTCATCGAAATCGTTGTGAATGAGCGGGACGACGACAACGTCGGGCTTGAACTGGCGCACCTCGCGCCGAAGCATATGGAGATATTGGGAGAGTGGCGCACCGTCCATGCCGAATCGGTACACCTCGGCGCCGACACCGGAGCGGACGAGTTCCGCTTCGATGATCTCGGGAAAGCCATCAGCCGTGTCGACGAAGGCACCGTGGACGTAACTGTCGCCGACCACGGCAATGCGCAGCTTATCCGGCGTCCGCGCCCGCGGGTAGGAAGGCTTGGTGGAGTTCCATCCTTCAGCATTGATCGTCACGCGACTGCGGCTGCCGTCCGGATGGCGGAAGGTTGCTGTGCTACCGGGTTGATAGCGCACAACGCCATCGATCGAGACGTTCGTCAGCAGGTCATCGGGGACCAGGAGGAACCGAAAGACCACCAGTTCCAGAACGGCAAAACACAACGCCAGTGACGCCAAGCTCACGGCGATATTCTGGCTCAACTGGCCTAATCTGGCACGCATGAACGACTTCCGATCCTCGACACAGCGGTATCCAGGATCGAATGCGCAATCCGTGTGCCAACGGCCGACCGCCGCTCTGTTCGCGAACTTAGAAACACAGGCGACACCCCGGCCTGCAGCCGTGACGCTCCCCGTCTTCTACCGTGCGCCACCGCCAGGTGCGGAGGGCGCACTCTACCCAACCCCAGCATCAGGCGCGTGATAATCCGTTGTGGCCCTAGAACGGGATCTCGTCGTCGATCTTCTTGTCGAACGGTTTGCCGCCGCCACCGGAGCGGGCAGCCGGCTTGCGGTCTCCTCCGCCATATCCCCCGCCGCCACCACTGCCACCGCCATAGCCGCCGCCTGAGCTACCCCCCATGTCGTCCGGAGCACCATAGTCGGACGGGCCACTTTCCTGCATGCCTGCTCCCATCCCGCCTGCGCGGGTATCGAGCATCGTCAGGACGCCATTGAAGCCCTGCAGAACGACCTCGGTCGAATAGCGGTCCTGGCCTTGCTGATCCTGCCATTTGCGGGTCTGGAGCTGACCTTCGATGTAGAGCTTGGCGCCCTTCTTGACGTACTGCTCGACCACCTTGCAGAGCGGTTCGCTGAAAATGACGACGCGATGCCACTCCGTCTTCTCGCGCTTCTCACCCGACGCCTTGTCGCGCCACGACTCCGTTGTGGCCAAGCGCAGATTGGCGATCGGCCGGCCATCCTGCGTGCGGCGAATCTCGGGGTCCGCGCCCAGGTTACCAATGAGGATGACCTTGTTGACGGATCCTGCCATGGCGCCTCTCCTGCTGACTGCCGGCTCACCGGCTCTACACATGCTCGCCGGCATCGAACTAGCCCGACCCGACTCGAACCGGTCAACTTTAGACACTCGCGCCGCACGCGTCGGCGAGAGTGAAACGCTTGTCCACCGAATTCGAGTTGCAGAAGCCGAACCGTCGAAATGTTCTATCTATGTTCCACGTCGCCGTCAAGGCACCTTCACGCCCGATCTGCGGCGGCGCCGCGCCCGCGGCGACGACGCAGGGCGAGCCTGAGAAGATCGGCTTGACGGCCCCGCGGACCGGTCAGCCGATATACTTCCAATAGGTGTCCTTCTTTGATACCCAGCCGTCGCGGAACTCCCAGAGGTCGCAACCGAGGTAGGCGAAAGGCTTGCCGCCGATCGGCGTGCCGCGCACGGTCCATTCGGAAATGGCCTTCGTCTGGTCGCAGATCCAATGGCGCATCTCGGTCCAGCGCATGTCCGGGATCTGGCGGTAGCGGTCGGCCAGCACCTCTGCGATGGCTGCCTTGCCAACCAGCAGACGGCCCTCGGGCTCACTCGGCCCGCGAGCCATGAGCCAGATGCCGTCGTCCGTGAAGTGGGAGACGATCGCCGGCACGTCGCGGCGGTTGAAGGTGTCCTGGATCTCATCAAGCAGTGCGAGCGTAACCTGGCGGGGCGCGGGCATGGCGTTCTCCGAAGCAACGATAACGGTGCAGCCTAGTGTGACAACCCGACGTGTGCCAGCCGTGATGCTGCCGGTTTTCCCGTCAGCGCCGTGCTCAAAGGACTAGCGAGCACCACCCTGCCGCCAGGCGAGTTTGTCAAAGGCGACGTGGTCGCCGAAGAAATCGACCGTCGTTGCCATCGCCGCGAGATCATCCGGACGATAACTCGAGATCGGGCCTTCGACGTGACGCCTGTGTGGCTGGGCTGCGACCCAGCCATCAGCCGGCATCAGCGTCGAGCCGCGCGTGGTCAAGTCCCATATGTAATAATGGTGCGGCACGACCACTTTGGGCTTGAGGCGATCGATGATCGAGGCCGTCATCTCAAAGCTCATGACGTGCTGCGAGCCGTCGACCGGAAGAAGCGCGATGTCGATTTCGCCGAGCGCCTCCCAGACGTGATCCGGCGCATCGTGCCGGTTATCACCCCAGTGCAGAATGCGAAGCCCGCCGGTCTCGACGACGATCAGGCAATTGTCCCATGAGCGCGGGTTGTTCGGCGGTTCGATCTCGACGCCGTTCAACTCGCGATGGACCATCTTGAAGTCGTAAGTCCCGAACCCAGACTGGGTCGCGTGCTTGTCCGGAATGCCCGTGATCGTAACATCGAGAAAATTGTAGGTTCCGATCAGCCGATCCAGCAGCACATGAGCGTCGAGGCAATTGAGCGCGTCGTGGTCGAAGTGGGCATGCGTCGAGACACCGATATCGACCGGTGTCATCGGCATGTCGCGTAAGTACCAATCCCAGTGCCGCAGGGGGTGATTGCGCCACGGGTCGATCATGACAGTCAGACCCGACGGCGAGGTGATCCGAAAGGCGGACGAGCCGAAATAGGCCAGTTCAACGCGACCTGAGCTCTGTTGCGGTCCCTCCCGCACGAGGTCGATCATGCGGTTGTGGTTGGCAGCAGACCGCCATGCCACGGGACCGGCGTACGGGTTGGGAGTGCGGTCGTCTGCGGGGGGCATGGGCGCCTCGGACAGGGCTGATTCGAAGGGAGCAGGTCTTGCCGCGTGAAGCCGTCGGCTAACGGACCGTCACGTCGATGCGATGGACCGCATTGTTGCCGAAGCCCGACATGTCGAACCTCGGCGCGATCGGTTGTACGTCGCCGTTGGCATCGGTCGCTCGGCACATCAGTTCGTGCTCCCCGGGCGTGGCCTCCCAGTCCAAGCGCCAGCCTCGCCAAGCATATCGGCCAATGTCTGGTGCAAGGCGCGCGTTCTGCCACTGCCCGTCGACGGCGACCTCCACTTTCTCGATCGGCACTCCCGCGCCTGACCACGCGCGGCCAAAGAGTTCAACGCGTCCCCGTTCGACCAATCGGCGCCGCGTATAGACGTCCGGGACCCCGGGCGGCACAATGAGAGACTTGACGCGCATGGTGGTGATCGGAGTGCCTGGATCCTCGACGCGTTCGCGATAGATGTACGATCCGACCTGCTGATAGCCGTCGAAGGGCCGGTCGATAACGTCGATCCGGTCCAGCCACTTAACACTCGCCATTCCATACCAACCCGGCACAACGAGACGCAGCGGAAAACCATGCTGGGGGAGCAGGGGCGCACCGTTCATTGCCCACACCACCAGCACATCGTCTCCCAGCGCCTTGTCGGGGACAAGGCTGCGGCCATAGTCGTGCTCGATGCCGCCCGAGAAGCCCCGGTCTCGGCCGTAGAACACCACGTCGCGACCGCGCGGCGAAAGCCCTGCCTCCTCCAGCAGGCCTTTGAGCGGCGTGCCGGTCCATTCGGCAGTCCCGACGGCTTCGTGATGCCACGGCTGGCTCGATCGCCGGGGCGTCAGACCTGCTCGTCCATTGCCCGCGCATTCGAGAGTGACCCGGAGCGATCGCACTGGACGACGCTTCAAATCATCCAAAGTCAGTGTGAGAGGCTTTTCGACAAGCCCCCCGATGGAGAGCGTCCAGTCATCGGCTGTCTCGACGAACGGCACGTCGAAATGGATGAGCAGGTAATGCATTCCGGCTGGCGTCAGATCCCAGCGCAAGGCTTCCAGCAAGGTGCCTGAGTTCCGGCCCGCCAGCCGCACTTCGTCACGACTGAAGTCGCCATCGGTCAGCCGGCTTTTCTCCGGATTGAATATGGGATGATGGAGATTGGACACGCGTTGCGACCTCGTCGTTGGCTATGGAAAACGCGACCTGCTGGGCTGACCGCTGGGTCTCCGCTTACTTCTGTTCCGCGTCGCGAGCACCGAGCAGACGCTGCTTGTAATCCTCGGGGGCCTCGCGACCGGCATCGGTATAGGCCTTCTTCACGGCCGCGACGGACGGCGCGAAAATCGTCGGGCGGTTGCCGCGCGCCCACTTCTGCGAGGCGGCCAGCGTGTCGATCGAGCCCTGGTAGCGCGGCATCACCCAACGGGCGAAGAGTTCGTAGCTTTTCATGGTGTCGGCGCGGTTCGCCCACTCGGTGGCGCGGAACATGAACCCGCCGCAGCCGCCACGGCTGTTCTCGATCAAGCGATCGATCCCCCGCGCGATGGTCTCCGGGCTGCCGATGAGCGTCGTGCCCATCTTGACGCCCTCGCGCAACGGATCGTCGGCGCGACCAGGCGGACGGCCCAGCGTCTCTTCGAAATAGGTGACCGTCTCGTGGCGCTCACCCTTCGAGACCTGACGCAGCGCTTCCTCGTCGTCCTCGGCACAGTGCATGTTGACGACGAGGCTCCAGTCCTTTCGGTTCATGATGCGACCATGCTTGGCCGCCTCTTCCTCAGCGATTTTCCACTGGTTGGCGAGCGCCTCTGGCCCGCCGGGGATGCCGGCGCCGAGCGAGAGGACCGCCGTGCCGTACTTGCCGGCCATGACCATGGCAGCCGGCGTCTGCGTGGAGGCGACGGCAATCTTGAAGTGCGGGTCGCTGTAGGGCGCGAGATGGAGCCTCGCCTCGCGCATCTCGAACCAGTCGGTCTTCATCGTCACCGGCTCATCGCACTTGAGGAGGCGGTAGATCGCGTCGAGCGACTCGTCCATCCGGCGGCGCTGGTCCTCGGGCTTGATCGCCAGCATATAGGCGTCGGAGACGAGAGCGCCCGGCCCACAACCCAGCATCGAGCGGCCGCGTGTCATGTGATCGAGCTGCACATAGCGCTGCGCCACCATATACGGGTGATGATAGGGTAGGCTCGTCACGCCGGAGCCGATCCGGATGTGCCGGGTGCGCTCGGCAGCCGCAGCGATGATCAACTCGGGACTGGCGATGGTTTCCCAGCCGGCAGAATGATGCTCACCGACCCAGGCTTCGTCGAAGCCCAGATGATCGAGCCACTCGATCAGTTCGATATCCCGGCGCATCGCGAGCGTGGGATTGTCGCCGACACGATGAAAAGGCGCCAGAAAGATGCCGAAGATCAAACCCTTGTGCGCCACGTTGAACTCTCCCTCGAAGCCTGATTGCGCGAGCGTCGCCTGGCGCCCGAAGCGGTATCGGCCGGCACGTTAGCGCGCTGTCCGTACATTCGCCAGCGGCGGCGGCGCGAATTCGATGAACGCGGATACGGAGGCCACAATGAGAATGCTCAGCATCCTGCGCCATGCCAAATCGAGTTGGAGCGACGCCGCCCATGCGGACTTCGAGCGACCGTTGGCCCCAAGGGGCCGAGATGCCGCGCCCGTGATGGGGCGACACATGCGGGCCATAGGTATCGCGCCCGAGCTGGTTATCTGTTCACCCGCCGTGAGGACCCGTGAGACGGCGCGTCTGGCGCTCGAGGAACTTGGCGATTATCGGCCGCCCGTCACCTATGACGGCACCATTTACGAGGCAACGGCAGAAGTTCTCATGGCAGCGCTTCGCACCGTACCTAACGACGTGGGCCATGTTCTGCTGATCGGACACAACCCGGGCTTGCAGTCCCTGATTTTGGCACTCACTGACGGGCGCCTGGAAGGGCCGCACGCGGCCATCGCCGACAAATTGCCGACGGCAGCCCTGGTCGTCATCGAACTGGCAATCGAAGACTGGACGCGGATAGGGCACGGCTGCGGTACCGTCCGTCATTTTGCGACACCGCGCCTGCTGCAAGTTGACTGAGCCAAATTCAACTATGGCCCCGGCGATGCTCCTAGAGACGACCTTCAGAGAGAAGAGCAAGCATCGTATCGACACCTGCGACGGCCGACTTGAGCCGTGCCCGGGCCTTCGCATCCAATCGATCGACGGACACACGCGGCGACAGCGGAACGCCTTGCCGGGCATCCTCGATTTGCTGATCGAGGATCGCCCCGAGAAGCACGTCCTGTGCATCGATGACCGCATCAAAGTCGGCCGGCGCTCCGATGCCGAGGGCTTTGACAGCCTCGAGACGCTCGTGAGTCGGCAAGGCCGCGATGCCGTGCCGCAGCGCCATCACGCGTGCGCCGGTAAAGATCGGCATGAGACCGCCCTTCTTGAGATCGACGCGGCCGTCGACTTTTTGGAAACTGCCGAAAAAGCCCATTGGCGATCGCCATTGGCGCGCAAGTTTGGTCAGCATCATGAGAAAGGATGGCGTCGCACGCGCCCGCTCGCGGGCGAACGACAGGACGTCGTCGGCCAACGAGGTGGCCCCGTGAACGGGAGTGGCATCGAAGAAGATGTCGACATTGAGCAGATCGAGCGGACGCTGGCGACGGATCCAGCCCTCCACCTGCGCCTTCCAATCCTCGCGGGAAAGCCGCCAGACGCGATTGCGGGCCATGACGTCGCCCTTGCAGAGCACGATGCCCGCCTCGTCGAGGATCTGGTTCATGCGAACCGCGAGCGCCTCGAACCAGCGATCCGCCGGGCTGCCCTCGCCTCCTTCCGCATAGACGATCGCATTGTCCTGGTCGGCAGCGAGGAGGCTCTCGCCACGCCCGGCAGAGCCGAGAACCATGACGGCATAGGCAACGGGAGGCGCACCCGCCCCGCTCGCATGCATCTCGGCTTCCGCGAGCTGGGCGGCGCGCCGGGTGATGGCCTGGATCTCGGAGCTGAGCGTTGCCGCGACCATACGCGCCCCGACCCCCTGCCGCCTGAGCGCCGACGCCATGCCGGCTGCCATGCCCCAAGCCGATGCGAGTTCGGCCGGCGTCGCAGCTGCGGCGATCGCATCGCCGATCACGATTGCTTCCATTGCCCGATCGCGCAGCAGATTGCGCGGGGTCAGGGCTCCGACGACGGCGCCGGATCGGTCTCTGACGGCCAAATGGCGCACGCCGAGGCGCGCCATGCGTCCGATCGCTCGATAAACGAAATCGTCGTCGTCGACGCCATGCACCGGCGACTTTGCGATCGTGAAAACGGCTTCAGACAGGCAACCCCCGCCCGCAGCCGCGACGACTCGAAGAAGGTCTCGCTCTGTGACGATGCCGGTTGTCCCGCCGGTCAGGGTGACAAAGACAGAACTCGTCCCCTTTTCGAGTATCAGCGCCAACGTCCGCTCAATCGTCGTTTCCGCTGGGATCACGAGCGGCGGGGCGCTCATAACGTCGCGAGCGCGATGCCGGTAGGCGTAGGTATCCAACGCCGGTAGTGCCTCGACCGCCGGTGGCGTCTCTTCCCCGACGAGCATCAATCCGCGCGACGCTCGTGCGTCCTGCTCGGACAGCTTGGCAATCGCCGCAGTCGCTTCCGCGACCGTGCGAATGCCCTTCTCACGCAGCAACGGGATCAGCCTCTGGAGCACCTCTGCTGTCGCGAGCGCATCCCCCCGCGCCGTGTGCCGCCCCGAGATCGCAATACCGAGCCAGTCGCAGAGCCGGTCCAGGCCGTGGTCGGCCAGTGACGGCGCGGCAAGGCGGGCGAGCGGACGCACATCGAGTGCCGGGGGCGGTTGCCAGGCGATCCCGGCAGCTTCGTGCTCGCGTCGCAAAACGGCCAAGTCGTAGCCGAGGCTGTGCCCGACGACCAGGCGGCCATCCAGGCTTTGCTTTAGCGCTGCGGCGATCTCGGCAAACCGGGGCTTGCCTGCGACATCTTGGTCCGAGATTCCGTGGATGGCTGTGGTCGCCTGCGGGATCGCGATCCCGGGATCGACGAGCGTATCGATCACCGGATCGCTCGCAAGGACTCCTTTGTCCAAGACGAACCCGGCGATCTGCACGACGCGAGCGTGCCGAGCATCGAGACCCGTGGTCTCCGTGTCGATGACCACAGCGTCGATGGCCGCGAGCGGCGTCGTGGGCCTGATCTCCGGCATGCCGTACTCTCCTTAGCAAGCGACATGAACCCTTGGCTTTGGCGCTACTCCATTGAGACCGGACCGTCTGCGCTCTGTTTGATCCTGATCAGACGGACCTGTTACGGTAGAAGCTAGCCCGCCTTGGCGCGATCACGCAGCAACGGCCAGCGCACTGGCAATGGTCGCCGGACTTATCGTCATCCGACGACGTAGATCAATATTGCGGCTTCCCGCCCGCAAATGGCTCGTGCCATACTTCACCTTGAAGGCAACAAGAACGGCGCTGCCAAGGTGCCGACGAATGAGGGTGGAACGCCAATGAGAGTTCGGGCCGGGCAAGATTTTGCCACGGGAATTTTGTTTGCGGTCATCGCGCTGATCGCGCTTTACATCGGTGCCGATTATCCGATGGGGACCCCGCAAAGACCGGGCACCGGTGTGCTGCCGAGGATCCTTTCGCTCTGCCTTCTGGGCACTGGCGTATTCCTGATCGGCAAGTCGATCCTCTTCGGTGACGTCGCTATGGAGCGATGGGTGTGGCGGCCACTGTCCGCGATTACCATCGCAACAGTCCTGTTCGGCCTCATCATCGACGATCTGGGGCTCGTCATTACCATGGCCCTCTCGATGTCGATCGCCGCATTGGGCGCATCCGATACGCGCTGGCGAGAATTCGCAGTATTTCTCGTGATCATGATGGTCGGAAGCTGGGCTTTGTTCATCTGGTTGCTCGGAATGCCCATTCCGTTGTGGCCTGTCCGCGTGCCCAAATTCCTCACGTTCTTCTTCGGCTGAAGCATCGGGAACCGGCAATCATGGACGTCTTTTCCAACCTTGCGCTCGGGTTCTCCGTAGCGGTCTCTCCGATCAACCTGTTCTGGTGCTTCATGGGTGCCTTCATTGGCACGGCCATCGGAGTGTTGCCGGGAGTGGGACCCGTCGCCACGATGGCGCTTCTGCTGCCGGTGACCTACTTCCTGACGCCCGAAGGCGCGCTGATCATGCTCGCGGGTATCTATTACGGCGCGCAGTACGGCGGATCGACCACCGCGATCCTCGTCAACGTACCGGGTGAGGCCTCGTCGGTCGTCACGGCCCTCGACGGGTACGCCATGGCACGTCAGGGCAGGGCCGGACCGGCGCTCGCGATCGCCGCCATCGGCTCGTTCATTGCCGGCTGTTTTGCAACAGTGCTGATCGTCATCGCGGCGCCCCCGCTGACCCGGATGGCGCAGCAGTTCGCTCCGGCCGACTATTTCTCGCTTATGCTACTCGGTCTGACGCTGGCGGTGGTGATGGCATCGGGCTCGATCGTCAAAGCGATCGGGATGATCTTCCTCGGCATGCTGCTCGGCCTCGTCGGCACAGACGTGAACACCGGCAACACACGCTTTACCTTCGGCATCAGCGATCTCTTCGACGGCGTCGGGTTCGTCATCGTAGCGATGGGTCTGTTCGGCATCGGCGAAATCATAAAGAACCTGGGCGATCCGGAGAGGCGAGATCTCGTCTCGTCGAAGATCGAAGGCCTGATGCCGACCCGAGAGGATCTGAGGCGCTCGGCAATGCCGATCGCCCGCGGCACCATCCTGGGTAGCTTCCTCGGTATCCTGCCGGGCGGCGGCGGCGTACTCGGGTCGTTCTCGTCCTATTCGCTCGAGAAGAAGCTCTCGAAGACTCCCGAGAACTTCGGCAAAGGCATGATCGAAGGCGTCGCGGGGCCGGAGGCGGCCAACAATGCCGCCGCGCAGACTTCGTTCATACCCATGCTCACGCTCGGCATACCGTCGAATGCCGTGATGGCCATGATGATCGGTGGCATGATGATCCACGGCATCGTGCCCGGACCTCAGATCATGGAGCAGAAGCCCGGTCTGTTCTGGGGCATGATCGCTTCGATGTGGATCGGCAATTTGATGCTGCTGGTCCTCAACCTGCCGCTGATCGGCATGTGGGTGAAGATGCTGCTGGTGCCCTATCGCCTGCTGGCGATCGCGATCTTCTTCTTCTGCGCCGTCGGCGTATACAGCTTGAACAACCTGAATACCGAACTCTACTTCATGGCGTTTTTCGGATTGCTCGGCTACGCGTTCATCCGTCTCGGATGCGAGCCGGCCCCGCTGCTGCTCGGATACCTGCTCGGGCCGCTGATGGAGGTTTACATGCGGCGCGCGATGCTGCTATCGCGCGGCGACCCGATGGTGTTCTTGGAGCGGCCACTCTCCCTGACCTTCCTGATCATCGCGGCCGTGGCGCTGATCCTGGTGATACTCCCGAACATAAGAAAGGCGCGCCAGGAAGCGTTCCAGGAGTAATATGCCGAGCCGGCCCACTCGATGATGTGGTCCGGAGAAGTCAAACGGGAGAAGATCGAGAATGCGACGTCGCGAATTTCTTGGCCGCGCAGGCGCTGCGGTTGCCGCAGGCGCCCTGCCACTCTCTGGTGCCCGGGCGGCGGCCTGGCCCGACAAGCCGGTCAAGCTGATCCTGCCCTATGCACCGGGCGGGGCGACCGACCTGCTCGCGAGACCATGGTCGGAAGTGCTATCCAAGGTGTTCGGACAACAGTTCGTTCTGGAGCACCGCGGCGGTGCGGGTGGGATGATCGGCACCGAGGCCGCCTCTAAGGCAACGCCGGACGGCTACACGTTCCTGTTCACGCCGAATGCCACGATGTCGGTGCTTCCGAACCTCCGGAAGACGCCTTACGACCCGATGAAGAGCTTTGATCCCGTCGGTCGAGCTGGCGACCTAGTGACCGGATTCGTCATTCATCCGTCGGTCGGACCGAAGAACTTCAAGGAAATGGTTGAGTACGCCAAGGCGAACCCAGGCAAGCTGAGCTATGGCTCGGCCGGGCTCGGCACCGCGACCCAGATGCGGCTCGAGATGTTGAAGTTCAAGACCGGCATCGACATCCTGCATGTGCCGTATCGCGGAAGCGCCGATGCGCTCAACGACCTGTTGCCGGGCAATGTTCAGATGATGAACGAGATCAATGTGCTGCCGCATGTGAAGGCGGGCAAACTGATCCTGCTCAACATCAATCACTCATCCCGCAATCCGGATTTCCCGGATGTGCCGACCCTGACCGAACTCGGTGTCTCCGACGCCGACGTGCCGATCTGGTATTCCTTCTGGGCACCCGCTGGTACGCCGAAGGAAATCACGGCGGCATTCAATGCGAAGATCGTAGAGTTGGCCAATGGCGACGACATGAAGGGGCGAATGCGGGCGATCAACTCACAAGTCCCCGTTCAAACGCCCGAAGAAATGCGCGCTTATCTCGACCTCGACTCGAAGCGCAATGCCGATCTGATCAAGGCCGCCAACATCAAGCTGGAGTAAGATAAACGGCTTCGGCCGGACAAGGGCGCTCGCCACGAAGCGGGCCCCACCGGCCGAGGCCAGGCGGCTGACCGCCACCGGGGAGGAAACGCGATGACTGCGTCGCCCACGAGCGGCGAGGCCTTGAAGCTACGCGATCGGCCAGATGAGGCGATCGCCGGCGGACGAGTGCGCACGCGCGCAACCGCACCCGCGCACCGCCGCGACCGTTACCCGACAATCATATCCCGCACGTCCACCCTCCCGCGCCGCCGCGCTCTCGCGTCGGTCCCGGCACAGGCATGCCTTCACGTCGCGACTTTGCCTCTTCAAGCGGAGCTACCCACATGAATGGACGCCAGATGCTCGCCATTGCATTCACCATCGCCGTCGCGGTGATGGGCCTCGTGCCTGCGGCCGCGCTCGCCCAAGGTGCTTGGCCCGAGCGGCCCGTCAAGATCGTGGTTCCGTTCGCCGCGGGTGGCGCCACGGACCAGACCGCACGCGTCTGGGCTGAGAAGTTGACACAGGGCCTCGGCCAGCAGTTCGTGGTCGAAAACAGGGGCGGCGGCGCATCCGGCTCGATCGGCATCGAGTCGGTCGTCAAGTCGGCGGCCGACGGTTACACGATCCTTTATACGCCCAATGCCTCGATTGCCGTGGTCCCGCAGCTGCGCAAGGTCAACTTCGATCCCGTGCAAGACCTCGCGCCCATCGCCCGCACGGGAGATGCCATCGTCGGCTTCACCATTCATCCCTCCCTTGGGATCAAGACATTCCAAGAGATGGTCGACTACGCGAAGGAGAATCCAGGCAAATTGACCTACGGCTCGTCGGGCGTCGGCATGGCGAACCATCTGCGGATCGAGGCCGTCAAGAACAAGTTCGGCGTCGACATCCTCCACATCCCTTACCGCGGTGGTGCCGACACCCTGAACGACCACCTGCCTGGCACCATCCACATGATGAACGAACCAGTCACACTGCCACACGTGAAAGCGGGCAAGTTGATCCTGCTCAACGTCAACGGTCCGGTCCGGCATCCCGAGTTCCCGAACGTCCCCTCGACCACCGAGCTCGGCATCCCCGACGTCGAGGTGCCGATTTGGTTCTCGCTCTGGGCGCCGGCTGGAACATCAAAGGAAATCCGCCAGAAGCTGCACAGCAAAATGGAGGAGATCGCGGCCACCGACGACATGAAAGCGCGCATGATTGCCGTCAACGTCATCGTGCCGAAGCAGTCGATGGACGATATGCGTCAGTATCTGATCGACGATATCGCCCGCAACAAAGAGGTGATCGCGAAGAACAATATCAAGGTCGAGTAATCGATCAGATAGCGGCGGTTGGTACCTGACGCGTTAATCGGCCGTGACGATCGGCCCCCCGTGCCTACGGCGGCCGGCGACGACAACGACCAAGGGCGGGAGGAGAAGTAGAAAACGAGGTGCACACGATGCTCCGACGTACGTTCCTTACCGTTGCCGCCGGCCTCGCTGCCGGACTCGGCCTCACTGTAGCGGCCGTAGCTCAGAGTTGGCCCGACCGGCCTGTGAAGGTCATTGTGCCCTACGCCGCGGGAGGTGCCACCGATGCCATCGCGCGTCCTTGGTCGGAGGAGCTCTCCAAGGCTTTCGGGCAGCAATTCGTGATCGAGAACCGCGGCGGCGCCTCCGGCATGATCGGCATGGAGGCTTTGGTCAAGTCGCCGCCCGACGGATACTCGCTGGTGATGTCGCCGAACGCCGTTTTGTCGATCCTGCCGAGCCTCAAGAAAACGCCTTACGACCCTCTCACCGACGTGGTCCCGATCGGCTATACTGGCGAGGTTCTGAACGGTTTCGTCATTCATCCGAAGGCCGGCATCAAGTCGATGAATGAGCTCGTCGACTACGCCAAGAAGAATCCTGGGAAATTGACCTACGCGTCCTCGGGGAACGGCACAGCCAATCATCTGCGCCTCGAAGCGCTCAAGATAAGAGCCGGCATCGACATCCTTCACGTTCCGTATCGTGGCGGCGCGGATGCACTGAACGACGTGCTGCCGGGCAATGTGCTGATGCAGAACGAGCCGATCACCCTGCCACACGTCAAGGCAGGCAAACTGATCCTGCTCTCGATCAACGGAAAGGTGCGCAATCCTGATTTTCCCGACGTTCCGACGATGACGGAAGCCGGCATTCCCGACGCCGACGTGCCGATCTGGTTCGGCTTCTTCGGGCCGAAGGGGCTGCCCGACGAGATCGTCCAGAAGATCAATGGAAAGATGATGGAACTCGCCAAAGACGAGGGCTTCAAGAAGAGGCTCTGGACCGTGAATTCCATCGTCGAGCCGAAGACGGCCGCCGAGATGCGCAAACTTCTGGAGGACGACATCAAGGCGAACCTCGAAGTCATCAAGAAAGGCAACATCAAGCTCGAATAGGTGCCCCTGCCCTGTGCCCCTCAACGAGGCACAGGGCAAGACGTGTCGAGGCCCGCAGTCTGCACCTTTCCTCAGGCGGCCTTGATGTTGGAGCGTCGGATGTGATCGAGATTTCCGCCCTCGATGCGAATCAGGCGCGTTCCCGGCGTCATTTTCGGCGAGTGAATGACGCCGACGTCGTAGAACTGGCAGTCACCGGGCCGCATGGCGTAGCTGCCCACCGGCTCGACCAGAGTGGGGGCGTCACCCGAGCCTTTGCTCTTCACCTTCCACTCGGTCATCTCCGTAGTGCCGGCGGCAACGCCGTAGATCGCCCATGCCGGGCCATGATCATGCGGCGTGCCGATCCGCTCATCCTCGTAGACATGGCCGCAGATGCAGAAGCCAAGCTCCGGATCCTCGTAGAGCACCTTGCGCGGCTTGCACTGGTCGGGCGTGACGTGGCGCGCGATCAGATCTTTGTCGAGCAGCGCCCGCGAAAGGTGCTCGCACACCTTGGCTTTGCCTTCAGGACTAGGATCGCGCTTTAGCGCCTGACGGACGTCCTGGCTCAATTGCTCCAGCGTATAGCTCATGGAAGTCTCTCCGCGACGTTCATCATGGCCGCGCCCATTCCCTGGAAGCGATGGGCGCGCTCTTTCGGGTAAAGGGTCGATCCGCTCCAGGAGGGCCGCCTTGATCGTGATCAAGGCACGGCTATGCCGAGGCCCCCCGCGTTCCTCATCCTGCGGTTGCTAGAGTGGCCTGGGAACCGATCGCGACGATGCGCCGCCAACCGCGCCAGAGTCCATCTCGGCCAAGGGCCGGCATTAAGCCAAGATTACGTAAGGAACGGGTTCGTCCGCCGTTCGTCACCGAATGTGCTCATCTCTCCGTGCCCGCAGATGAAGGCGATGTCGTCGCCTAGGGGGAAGAGCTTGGTCTTGATGGCATTGATCAGCGCGTCATGGTCGCCATAGGGGAAATCGGTACGCCCGATCGAACCCTGGAAGACGACGTCGCCGACGAGTGCGAAGCTGTTGGTCTTGTTGTAGTAGACGAGCGAACCCGGGGAATGCCCTGGGCAATGGAAGATCTCGAAGGCCTCGCCACCGATTTCCAGAGCATCGCCCTCGTTCAGCCAGCGGTCCGATATCGCGTTGCGCATCCCAGAAAGCCCATAGCTCGCGGCCTGTTCCTCGGCGCGCTCCATCAGGAACTTGTCCGCGAGGTGCGGGCCCTCGATGGCCACGCCCAGTGCCTCCTTCAGCTCCATGGCACCGCCGACATGATCGAGATGACCATGGGTGAGGATGATCTTCTCCGCCCTCATGCCGACCTGCTTGATCGCATCGAGAATGACCGGCACATCGCCGCCTGGATCGATTACCGCGCCCGTCTTGGTCGCCTCGCTCCAGATGAGCGAGCAGTTTTGCTGCAGCGGCGTCACCGGGACGATGGCCGCACGCAGTGTCAGCTTGCCGTTCTCGGCCATGTTTCTCTCCTGACCCTCTCGCCTTTCGATCGTGGCTCGCATGCTCCAAGCGAGGTGTCAAACACGCGCCGGTCGGGCATGACCAATGAGTTGCAGATGCTCTTTTGAGTGAGAAACTCACGAGTCGGCCATCGCGGGTCCCGCCCCAGGCCGATTTGTGGACAAGCCCCCTCGCGCGCCGCTAGAAAGGCATGACAACCGGAGGCGCCCGCGCTGGCCCGTTGCGCGGCAACGCGCAGGGAGATGCGCCCGGGAATCCGCCGCCCCATTAGAGACGATAGGGCCCCATGAACGGCGTCAACGAAATCCGCTCGACCTTCGTCGAGTACTTCAAGAAGAACGGCCACGAGCATGTCGAAAGCTCGTCTCTCGTCCCGAGGAACGACCCGACGCTGATGTTCACCTCGGCCGGCATGGTGCAGTTCAAGAACCTGTTCACCGGCCAGGAAAAGCGGGGCTACGTTCGCGCAACAACGGCCCAGAAGTGCCTGCGCGCCGGCGGCAAGCACAACGACCTCGACAACGTCGGTTATACTGCGCGCCACCACACCTTCTTCGAGATGCTCGGCAATTTCTCGTTCGGCGACTACTTCAAAGAGCGCGCCATCGAGCTGGCTTGGAACCTCGTCACCAAAGAGTACGGTCTCCCGAAAGAGAAGCTCCTGATCACTGTCTACTCGGAAGACGAGGAGGCAGCGACCCTCTGGAAGAAGATCGCCGGCATCTCGGACGACAAGATCATCCGCATTCCGACCTCCGATAACTTCTGGTCGGCGGGGGATACGGGGCCATGCGGTCCGTGCTCGGAAATCTTCATCGATCAGGGCGACAAGCTACAAGGCGGCCCCCCGGGCAGCCCGGACGAGGATGGCGACCGGTTCCTCGAGTTCTGGAACCTCGTCTTCATGCAGTTCGACCAGTTGGCACCCGGCAATCGAGTGAACCTGCCGCGGCCGTCGATCGACACGGGCATGGGTCTGGAGCGGATCTCCGCGATCCTGCAGGGCGTCTATTCGAACTACGACACGGACCTGTTCAAGGCCTTGATCGAGGCCTCCGTCGCGGAGACCGGCGTTCCGGCAAAGGGCGATAAGACGCCGAGCCATCGCGTCATCGCAGACCATCTGCGGGCGACGAGTTTTCTGATCGCTGACGGCGTGCTGCCGTCCAACGAGGGTCGCGGCTACGTTCTCCGCCGCATCATGCGGCGTGCCATGCGCCATGCGCATCTGCTGGGCGCCAAGGACCCGCTGATGCACCGGCTGGTGCCGGCCCTCGTACGCCAGATGGGCACCAGCTATCCGGAGCTGGTCCGCGCGCAGCCGATGATCACGGAGACACTGAAGCTCGAGGAGATCCGCTTCCGCAAGACACTGGAGCGCGGCCTGGGATTGCTTGACGAGGCGACCAACAATCTGCGCAAGGGTGACACCTTGGCCGGCGAGGTGGCGTTCCGTCTCTACGACACCTACGGCTTCCCGCTCGATCTGACGCAGGACGCGCTTCGCCCACGCGGCGTCGCGGTCGATCTGCCCGGCTTCAACGTGGCCATGGAGAAACAGAAGGAGGAAGCGCGTCGTGCCTGGAAAGGCTCGGGCGAGGCCGCAACCGAGGACGTCTGGTTCGAGGTCAAGGAGGACATCGGCGCGACCGAGTTCCTCGGCTATGATGCAGAGCAGGCCGAGGCGGTGGTCAAAGGGACCTTCGCGGGCGGCAAGCCCGTCAAGTCTCTGGGCGAAGGCGAGCGTGGCGAAATCGTTGTCAACCAGACCCCGTTCTATGGCGAGAGCGGCGGTCAGGTGGGGGACTCTGGCGTCATCAAGGGGCCCAAGGGCGCGCTGTTCCGCGTCTCAGACACGCAGAAGAAGCTCGGCGTGCTGTTCGTTCACAGTGGCACTGTCGAGGCGGGCTCGTTCGCGCCGGGCGATACCGTCGACATGGTCGTCGACCACGCCAACCGATCCGCCATTCGCGCTAATCACTCGGCGACCCACCTCATCCACGAGGCACTCCGACAGATCCTCGGCACGCACGTCGCGCAGAAGGGCTCTCTGGTCGCGCCGGAGCGGCTGCGCTTCGACATCTCACACACGAAGCCGATGAGCGCGGAGGAACTCGCCGCCGTCGAAGCAATGGCGAACGCCTACGTGTTGCAGAACTCATCCGTCGAGACGCGTCTGATGAGCCTCGAGGATGCACGCGAGACAGGCGCCATGGCGCTCTTCGGCGAGAAGTATGGCGACGAGGTTCGCGTCGTCTCGATGGGCGTCGGCGAGAGCGGCGAGAAGGCCAACAAACCCTGGTCGATCGAGCTCTGCGGCGGCACGCATGTGCGCCGGACAGGCGATATCGGCCTGATTCGCATCGTCGGCGAGAGCGCTTCGGCTGCCGGCGTCCGGCGTATCGAGGCGGTGACCGCCGGCACTGCCCGGGCCTATCTCGCGGAGCAGGACGCTCGCGTGAAGGAACTCGCTGGCCTGCTCCGGACGCGGCAGGAAGAGGTCGTTGAACGCGTCAAGGCACTGATCGATGGACAACGTCAGCTCGAGCGCCAGCTGGCCGACGCCAAGCGCGCACTAGCGCTTGGCGGTGGTGCTTCGGCCGGTGACGGTGCCGTGGCAGGCCAGGCCATCAAGACCATCGGCGCCGTCAAGCTTTTGGCGCGCTCGGTACAAGGCCTCAATCCAAAGGATCTGCGCGGCCTTGTCGACGAAGGCAAGAAACAGGTCGGCTCTGGGATCGTCGCGATCGTCGGTGTCACCGAGGATGGCAAGGCCGGCCTCGCGGTCGGCGTGACGGACGACCTGATTAAGGCCTGGAGTGCGGTCGAACTCGTCAAGGCAGGCGCCGAGGCGCTGGGCGGCAAGGGCGGCGGCGGGCGACCGGACATGGCCCAAGCCGGCGGGCCTGACGGCGCCAAGGCCGGCGATGCCCTCAAGGCCATCGAAGCCAAGCTCGCAGGTTGAGGATCGTATCGGTGGCGCGACGCGCGTGCCGCCTTGAAGAACAGGGGCACGCGCATGCACTCATTCGATGGGCACAACGATGTTCTTCTCCGGCTGTGGCGCCGAGACGGCGATGCCGTGGCCGCTTTTCTCGATGGCGAGGAGAAAGGGCAACTCGATCTGCCACGCGCCGAGACCGGCGGCATGGTCGGCGGGCTCTACGCCATCTTCGTGCCGTCCGAAAAGAAGTCGACAGCGGCTGAGCCGATGGACCAGGTGCCGTATGACGTCCCCCTGCCGCCACCACCCGAATTGACACACGCGCAGCGCGCCACCCTCGAGATGGCCTCGTTGCTGTTCCGGATTGCGGAGCGCTCAAATGGCAAAGTTCGTTTGGCGCGTTCCGTCGCCGACATTCGCGCGGCAAAGGCAGCGGGCGCCCACGCGCCGGTTCTGCACATCGAGGGCTGCGAAGCACTGGATGCCGAACTCAAGATGCTCGACGTACTCTACGCGGCGGGACTGCGCTCACTGGGGCCGGTTTGGAGCCGCTCGAACATCTTCGGGCATGGCGTGCCGTTCCGCTTTCCCTCCTCGCCCGACACCGGCGACGGCCTGACCGATCTCGGCAAGACGCTCATCCGGCGCTGCAACGAGATGCGAGTGCTGGTCGACCTGTCCCATCTCAACCAGAAAGGGTTCTGGGACGCCGCGCGACTGTCGAACGCACCGCTCGTTGCCTCGCACTCGAATGCCCATGCGCTCTGCCCCTCGTCGCGCAATCTCACCGATGCGCAACTTGCAGCGGTGCGCGAGTCGGGCGGGCTCGTCGGCGTGAACTACGCCGTGAGCTTTCTTCGCGAGGACGGCAAGCGGATCGCGGCCACGCCACTCGATACGGTCGTGGATCACATCGCATACCTCGTCGACAAACTCGGCGAGGATGGCGTTGGGCTCGGCTCGGACTTCGACGGAGCGACCATTCCGGACGGCATCGGCACCGTCGCAGGGCTGCCCAATCTGGTGGCTGCCATGCGCAAACGCCAATTCGGCGACGCGCTGATCGAAAAAGTCTGCTTCGAGAACTGGATGCGCGTCCTCGCCAGGACCTGGGGCGGCTGAGCGGTGACCGACGTGCCTTGTCTCAGGCACGCGGCTGAACCGCGAGTGCAGCGGAGAGCCACTTCAGAACCAGAAGTTCCACTTCAAGTAGCCGCGACCTGAGCCGGGAGCAGTTGGACCGTTCGATTCCCAGAAATCGACGGTCTGGCGGCGCAAGGTGTCGGAACAGCTGCGCACACAGTCGATCCAGGTGCCTCGAGGCAGGCGCACTTGCAGTCCGTGGCGACCAGACCGGACCGCGCCTCGAACGACGCCGTTGCCCCACTCGCTCTCGGCCACCACGTACTGGGGGGCATAGCCGTTGCCGGACCCGCGATGTGGGCTTTGTGCAGCGACCGGCGACATGGCGACTGTCGTAAACGCGATGACCAGTGCTATCGCTGGAGCCGCACGGGGCGGCGCCATCCGCATTGTGATTTTCATTCAGTTTCCCCCTGCATGATCGGAGCGCGCCGCGCTACCCTCGCGACAGATTGATGTTCACGCCCAACAGCGCGATGCCCTCGGTCTTGATCGACACGGTCTGGCTCGTGCCGATCGTTCTGACGGCCATCGAGCCCTTGAAGGCGCCCCCGTCTATCGTGAGGCTAAGCCGCCCCTCCTGGGCGGACCCGCTGACGTCGCCGGCCGCATTGTAGGTCCGCTCTTCCCAACGGCCGCTAACCTTGCCGGCGGTCGCCGCCAGCTGCGCGCGCAACTCGATTTTGTTGCTCGCGGAGGCGCACCGGATGGCGAGACCGAGCTCCCCACCATCACTTTTTTGGGTGTAGTAGGCGAAGCACTTCAATGTTTCGGAGGTGCCGCTTTGCAGCCGAACCTCGGCAGCGCCACGCCACGTGCCCGTCAACCCGGCGAACGGCCCGTCGGCGACCGCGGATGTTGCCATAGTGCCACTCAGAATGACGGCGCCTGCCAGCGCTCTGGCGCCGCCCTCGATGCTGAACCGGAATTTCCTGCTCGCACTCATGGAACACCCCCTTCCCAAAAAGCCCACCGATCAACCGCTGCCCCCAGCGCTTTGCCCATGCCGACCCACCGACACCGGCCCAATCGCCGCCGCGTTCCTGCCACGAAACATCCATTATCAAATTTCGGGGGGTTCGGCCATGGCGCTGCCGCGTGCTGCGCGGAGCTGTCGGATCGTTGCCCGTCGATCGCTCATTCGCCGACGGCCGGGTCCGGCGCGGAACCTAGATTGCGGCTCCGCGTTACTGCAATGACCCTTCAAGTAGAGGGCGTGTAACAAAGGAGCTGATCATGGATTGGGATCGTGTTGCCGGCGGATGGAAAGAATTTCGCGGCAAGGTTCAGGAGAAGTGGGGTGATCTCACCAACGATGACCTGGACCAGATCGAGGGGAAGCGCGAACAGCTCGAGGGCCGCCTTCAGCAGCGCTACGGCTACGCCAAGGACAAGGCGCGCGACGAGGTGGATAGCTGGCTGAAGGCTGTCTGAGCGCATTCGGCAAGGGAGAGTCACGCCATCAAGTGTGGCGCTCCCTCCTGCCTTTTCGGACACGACCCGCACCGAATCATCTTGTGCACTCGTCTTGTCAGTTGGATCATCCAGCTAGCGAGACCCGCACAAGGATATGAGCCCGGATGGAAGGCAAGCGAACGATCGTGGCCAGCTACGGCCGCTACTACGAGGACTTCGAAATCGGCGACGTCTACGAGCATCGCCCCGGCCGGACGATCACCGAGGCCGACAACATCCAGTTCAGCCTCATCACCATGAACCGGCATCCACTGCACTCGAACCGCGATTATGCCGCGAAGACCGAGTTCGGCCAGCCCATCGTCAACAGTGCGCTCACCCTTGCCATGGTCACCGGCATGACCGTCGATGACGTGAGTTTCAAGGCGACGGCGAACCTGGGTTGGAAAGAGATCAAGCTGACGGCGCCGGTCTTCAATGGCGACACGATCTATGCGCGCAGCAAAGTGCTGGCCAAGCGCGAGTCGAAGTCGCGACCGAACGAGGGGATCGTGACCACCTATACCGAGGGCTACAAGGCCGACGGCACGATTTTCCTGTCGTTCGAGCGGATCAGCCTCGTGCCCAAGCGGGGCTACGGGCCGGGGGATTGAGCGGCCAACTAAGCCAGTCTGTTCGCCGTTATCGAGCCCAAGGCTGCAAATTGGCTTCCGCTCCGTCACAGCCTGCCTGAACATGCTCCAATGGTTCTGGCACGGCCCCACCAAACCCCTCCCCTTGCCTGCCCGCTCCCGCCGTGGCGTTATGGCCTGAGCCAACGCCCAGCTTGGAGCATCCCATGACCGCCTACGTCATCGCCGAGGTCGATGTGACCGACCCGGAGGCCTACAAGCTCTATGCCATCAAGGCGCCAGGCGTGACGTTGCCTGCCGGCGGCAAGTACCTGGCGCGCGCCGGCCACGTCGAGGCGCTGGAAGGCGAGCCCCCCAAGTCGCGCGTGGTCGTGATCGAGTTCGAGGATCTCGAGAAGGCCCGTGCGTTCTATTACGGCAAGGCCTATCAGGAGATCATCCCGTTGCGCCAGGCTGCGAGCAAAGGCCGCCTGTTCCTGGTCGACGGCGCGAAGTAGCTGGTCTACGCCAGCCATCGAGGACACGCATGACCACAGCCACCGACCAGGCCCGCCACGACGAGCAGGAGAGGATGATCCTCGACGCCGTCGACAAGTTCCTCGCGCGCGACGTCGCGCCCTATGCCCAGAAGCTCGAGCACGACGACACGTGGCCCGCCGAGATCGTCGAGCGGATGAAGGAGCTGGGCCTCTTCGGCTGCATCATCCCCGAGGAGTATGGCGGCCTCGGTCTCGCGCCCTCGACCTATGCGAAGGTGATCGAGCGCATCGCCAGCGTGTGGATGTCGGTCTCGGGCATCATCAACTCGCACCTGATCATGGCGCGCATCGTCGACAAGATGGGCACGCCCGAGCAGAAGCGGCATTTCCTGCCGAAGTTCGCCTCGGGGGAAGTACGCGGTGGCCTCGCCCTGACCGAGCCCGACACCGGCACCGACCTGCAAGCGATCCGCACGCATGCCCGCAAGGACGGCAATAGCACTTACGTCATCAACGGCACCAAGACGTGGATTTCGAACGGGATCCATGGCCATTGCTTTGCACTGTTGGTGAAGACCGACCCGGAGGCCAATCCGCGGAAGGCCGGGATATCGATGTTCCTCGCCGAGAAGGGACCAGGCTTCCGTGCATCGAAGAAACTCGAAAAGCTCGGGTACAAGGGCATCGACTCGGCTGAGTTGGTCTTCGAGGACTTCAAGATCTCCGCCGACAACCTGATCGGTGGCATCGAGGGGCGCGGCATGGAGTGCGCCATCTCGGGACTCGAGCTTGGCCGCTTGAACGTGGCCGCACGCGGCGTCGGCGTCGCCCAGGCGGCCCTCGACGAAGCCGTGAAGTACTCCCAGCAGCGCAAAACGATGGGCAAGTTCATCCACGAGCATCAGGCGATCGCCCTGAAGCTCGCCGACATGGTCACCCGTGTGACCGCCGCGCGCCTGCTCGTCGAAAACGCAGCCAAGGCCATCGACAGGGGTGAGCGCGCCGACTTCGAAGCCGGCATGGCGAAGCTGTTCGCCACCGAGGCCGCGCTCGAGAACGCGACCGAAGCCATGCGCATCCACGGCGGCTACGGCTACTCCAAAGAGTTCATCGTAGAGCGCCTCTATCGGGACGCGCCACTCCTGTGCATCGGGGAAGGCACCAACGAGATCCAGCGGCTCGTGATCTCACGGCGCCTGATCGAGAAGAACCGGATCTGAGCGGCGCGAGACGGGTCGCGCGCACGCGACCCGTCATCGAAGGCCCGACGTCAGGTTCACATCGGGGGCCGTGATGCAAGCAGATGGCGGACACGTCAGGCCGGTCGCGATTTCCCATGTCGCGATCGTCGGGGCTCTGTTCATGCTGCAGGTCGTCGCTCTCGCTGCTTTGGGCAAGCCGGCGATCTGCCAGTGCGGTTACGTCGCGCTCTGGTACGGCAATCCGTCAGGTCCCGAGACGTCGCAGCAGCTGACGGATTGGTACAGCTTCACTCACGTCACCCACGGCCTCGTCTTTTACCTGGGTCTATGGCTTCTCGTGCCGCGCTGGTCGGTCGGCGCACGGCTGGTGGCGGCCATCGCGCTCGAGGCCGGCTGGGAGGTCCTCGAGAATACGCCGCTGATCATCGAGCGCTACCGCCAGGGTGGATTGGCCCAGGGCTACTTCGGCGATAGCATCGTGAACTCGGTCGTAGACACGTTCGCCGCCGTTCTCGGCTTCGTCATCGCATGGCGTTACCCTGTCAAGGTGACCGTGGCTCTGGCGCTGGTCATTGAAATTCTTCTCGGCTATGCGATCCGCGACAACCTCACGCTCAATCTCGTGCAATTGATCGCACCGAGCGAGACGTTGACGCGCTGGCAGAGCGGTCGCTGACGACGTGCCGCTTTACAAGCCCAACGAACCGCTCTCGTGCCTGCCGCGACCCGACAGTTCAAGCCACGCACGACGCCAGTTGAAATAGCGCGGCACCGCGCGGCAGTAGGCGCGGTAGGGCTCGCCATAGATACCCTCGAGCCACGGCTCTTCGGCAAGCACCATCAGGTGATAGACCGCCATCATCGCCGTGCAGAGGACGAAGGCCGACAGACTGTCGGCGAGAACGGCGAGCGCGCCATAGACCACGATCAGCATCGCGTTCTGCGGATTGCGGGTCCACTGGTAGATGCCGCCCGTCACCAGGCCATCGGCCGCGCAATAGCTGTTGTCCCGGCCAAGTACGCGGAACGAGTAGGCAAACAGCGCCAGCGCGGCCAGAAGCACCATGGCCGCGATTGCCCGACACCACGCGGCAAGCCCGAGGAAGGGCGCGCGATCGACGAAGGCCGAGACGAAGCACAGCACGTTGAGCCCGCGAAAGAGCGGCCAGAACACGTAGCTCTGCCGCGTGCCGTCTCCAGGTGTCGGCCAGAACTGTAGCGTTGGCCAAATCCGGTTTGCGATGAGGACGGCCAGCAACGCACAGGCGACCGTAGCGCCGATCGGAAACACGATATCCGTCACTGTTGCAGCCTCATGTCGTAGGACCTCCCCATGCTGGCCAAAGCACCCTCGCATGGCGCATCATGCGGTCGAGCCTCAGGCCGGTCCATCCCCTTATCAGGTGCCATCTCCCATGCTTCCCCTCACAGGCGTTACCATCCTGGCCGTCGAGCAGTATGGCGCCGGCCCATTCGGCTCGATGCTTTGCGCCGACCTCGGCGCCGACGTCATCAAGATCGAGCCGCCGGGCGGTGAGGGCGAGCTTGGCCGGCGTGTTGGCCCCTATTACTTTTCCGAGAAGAACAGCCATTTCTACCAAGCCTTCAACCGCAACAAGCGCTCGATCACGCTGGACTTGAAATCGCCAGAAGGGGCCGAGATCTTCCGCCGTCTTGCCGCAGGCGCCGATGCTGTGCTCAACAATCTGAGGGGCGACCAGCCGGAAAAGCTCGGCCTGACCTACGCCCACCTGAAGGACGTCAATCCCAGGCTCGTCTGCGCACATCTTTCGGCCTATGGACGTGATGGCCCGCGCAAAAGCTGGCCCGGCTTCGACTACCTGATGCAGGCTGAGGCGGGCTACCTGTCGGTCACCGGCGAGCCGGACGGTCCGCCTTCCCGCATGGGGCTCTCGATTGTGGACTTCATGACGGGCTTGATGACGGTGTTTGCGATGACGTCGTCGATCATCGGCGCGCGGGCTTCGGGGCGCGGCCAGGACGTCGACGTGTCGTTGTTCGACACCGCGCTGCATAACCTTTCCTACCTCGCGGTCTGGTATCTCAACGCAGGCCACGTGCAGGGTCGCGAGGCGCGATCGGGCCACCCGTCGCTGGTCCCGAGCCAGCTCTATCGGACCCGCGACGGCTGGATTTTCATTATGATCAACAAGGAGAACTTCTGGGCGCCCTTGTGCGAGGGTATCGGACGGCCCGAATGGGTCGGCGATCCGCGCTTTGCCACCTTCAAGGCTCGGCTCGACAACCGGCCCTCGCTCAATTTGCTGCTCGACGAGGCACTATCGGCGCGCACGACGGCCGAGTGGATGGAGGTGTTCGGCGGACGCGTCCCAGCCGCTCCGGTCCTCGACGTCCGGCAGGCGCTCGATAACCCGTTTGTTGCCGAGCGCGGCGGTGTCCAGGACTTCAGCGGATCAAGTCACGGTGGCGATGTGCGCATGGTCGCGAGTCCGATCCGTATTCCCGGCGAGCAGATCCCGACGCGGGCCGCACCGTCGCTGGGCGGCGATACGGAGGACGTGCTCGGCACACTCGGGCTCGGCGCCGACGAGATCGCGATGCTCCGCGCCCGCGGCATCATTTGACCGAAAGGGCGCTGCGGTCGCAGAGCCGTGCCTGCGCGCTACTCGGCGGCCTGAGGAGTCTCCTTGAGCAGCGTCTCCCCCGGCTTCACATGCGTGAACTGGACTGGCTCGTCGCTCACGACGAGGTGGCCGTCCGTCTTGCGCACGACCGTGTAGCGCGAGGTTGCGAGGTCGCCGGGCTCCTTGAAGTCCTCGCGGAAATGCGAGCCACGGGAGTTCTCGCGCGCCAGGGCGGCGCCAGCCACCACCTTGGACATGGCAATCTGGCTGCGCAAGTTCAGCCAGTCGTGCCAGGATAGATTGAAGGCTCGATTGCCGTCCGGCACACCGGCCGCCGTCAACTCGGCTTCGAGCGCGTCGAGGCGAGCGCGCCCCCGCTCCAGGCTGGACCTCTCGCGGATGATCCCGACGTCCGACCACATCATATCGAGCAGGCTGTCGCGGATGGCATTGACGTCGCCCGCCTTCGCGGCGAACGGCTCCAGCGCTTTCGCGGCGGCGGCCTCGGCCACGGCCATGTCGGCATCGCGGCGGCCTAGGCCACGCTTGATGTCCGCCGCCATGGTCTCCCCCGCGATGCCGCCGAAGACCGTCGAGTTGGCGACGCCGTTGCCGCCAAGCCGGTTGGCGCCATGGACGCCACCCGCATCCTCGCCGGCGCAGTAGAGGCCCAGAGCGTCGGTTGATGTGTCGACCTTCACGACGACACCGCCCATCAGGTAATGCGCCGTCGGCACCACTTCGACGAGGCCGCCCGCGAGATCAAAGCCGCAGTCGGCGCAGCGCTCGACCATGCCCTTGAACATCTTGGCCACCTTCTCGCGCCCGAGATGGCCCATCGAGATGTAGAGCCCGCCGTTCGGCGTCGTACGCCCAGCCAGCATCTCGCGGTACATGGATTGCGCGACGAGGTCGCGTGTCGCCCGCTCACCGCGCGGGTCGTAGTTGAACATGAAGCGTTGCTGCGCGCCGTCGAGAAGGTAGCCGCCAGCACCGCGCAGCCCCTCCTCGATGATCGTGCCGGTCATACGCGTATCGGGGCCGGCGAGGACACCCGTCGGATGGAACTGCACCATCTCCATGTCGCGCAGGGGCAGACCGTAGTCGAGCGCCATCGCGAGACCGTCCATGGCCTTGTCGCCGGACGGCGTATGATACTTGTACATGGTCGGCCCGCCGCCCGTGGCGAGCAGCACGGCCTTGGCCTCGACCAGCTTGAACGTGCCGGTGCGCACGTCGATGAACAGGACGCCACTCACGGGTGGCACCTTCGGTTGCCCACCAGCAACCGGCGCGTGACCTTTCTCGGGGATCAGGGCAATCGCGCGGTGCTCCTCGAGGCGGCGTATCGATGGCCGCGCCCAGACCTGCTCCATCAGACGATTGATGATCTCGATGCCCGTGAGGTCGCCTTTGTGAACGGTCCTGTCGAAGGTCTGGCCGGCGAACGCCTTGCCGTGAAGCGACCCGTCCGAATTGCGGTCGAAGAAGCAGCCGACCTCGTTCTCGAGCTCGCGCACCCGCTCGATGGCTTTGACCACCAACGTCCAGGCGAGTTCCTGGTTCGGGAGCCATTTGCCCCCCTCGATGGTGTCCATGAAGTGACGCTCGATCGAATCGCCCTCGATCAGGGCCACGTTGTATCCACCCTGGACCATGCGTGTGCAGCCGGACTTGCCCAGCAGGCCCTTCGAAGCAACGGTGATGCTGGCGTGCGGGCTGGCCTGATGGGCATGGAGCGCGGCGAAGAGCCCGGCTCCGCCCGAGCCCAGGATCAGGATGTCGGTTGCGTGGCGCTCGATCATGCGGCTCGTTCCACCTCGTTGGGCCTGAAGCAGCGCCAGCATAGTGGAATGATCGGTGCTGCGACCAGCGTCGTCGGAAAGCTCGGTCACCGGCGCGGCGGGAGCGTCGCTTGTCACTCGAAGTGCCCCGCTCCATAGTCGCCTTAAAACCGACCCTCAGGAGCCACCGCAATGGATTTCCAGCTCTCTGCCGACCAGAAAAAGCTGCAGGCGCGCGCCCGCGAGCTGGCACGCGGGAGCTTTGAGGCCCGCGCCGCCGAGATCGATCGCACGGAGCAGTATCCGTGGACCAACGTCGAGGAGCTTAAGAACGCCGGCTTCATGGGAATGACCATACCCAAGGAGTACGGTGGGCAGGGTCGCACATTCCTGGACGCAACCATCGTCATCGAGCAGATGGCGCAGGTCTGCGGCGTCACGGGCCGGATCGCGGTCGAGAGCAATATGGGCGCCATCTCGACCGTAATGAGGTACGGCACCGAGGCGCAGCGAAAGATGGCGGCAAGCTTTGTACTCGACGGCGACAAACCCGCGATCTGCATCACCGAACCGGGAGCCGGCAGCGCCGCCACCGAGATGACGACGCGCGCGGACAAGCGGGGCGACACCTACGTCCTGAACGGCAAGAAGCATTGGATCACCGGCGCCGGCGCTTCGCGGCTCCATCTCATTTTCGCGCGCGTCTTCGACGAGCAAGGCGAGGAATTGGGCATCGGTGGATTCCTGGCTGTACGCGACGTCACGAAAGGCCTGCGCATCGGCAATCGCGAGCCGACCATGGGCCTGCGCGGCATCCCCGAGGCCGAGGTCATCATGGAGGACATGGAGGTGGCGGCGGATGCGCTGGTGATGCCACCGCGCGGCTTGCGCAAGGGCTTCGCCGACCTGATGGACGCCTATAACTCGCAACGAGTCGGCGCCGGGACGATGGCGCTGGGCATCGCCGAGGGCGCCTACGAGCACGCTCTCCAGTACGTGCAGACGCGCGAGCAATTCGGCCGGCCGATCTACGAGTTCCAGGGACTGCAATGGATGCTCGCCGACATGGCGATCCAGATCGATTGCGCGCAGCTCATGCTCTACCGGGCCGCGGCCAATGCCGGGGCGGGCTTTCCGGACGCGACCGAAGCGGCGAAGGCCAAGGTCGTCGCTGCCGACATGGCGATCAAGGTGTCGAACGACGCGTTGCAGCTGTTCGGAGCTGCGGGCTACTCGCGGCGCCTACCGCTCGAGCGGATGGTGCGCGATGCGCGCATGTTCTCGATAGGCGGCGGGACAGCGCAGATCCTGCGCACGGTAGTCGCCTCGCGGATCCTCGACAAGAAGCTGCCGCAGACCCGGGACGGCTATCTTGAGCTTGCCCAGCAGGCCCGTCGGGCCAAGAAGGATGCCGCCGAATGAGGTGGAGCCAGCGGGGCGCCCAGATGCATAGCCGAGGGTCCGAGAGACCATGACAACGCCGGTGACAACGGACAGCGCCGCGGCCGCGCCGTCACGCCAGATCGACGTCTCGATCTGGCGCGGTGAGGGCGATCACGGTCGCTACGAGACGTTCCGCGTGCCGCTGCGCGAGAGCCAGACCGTGCTCGACATCGTCACCCATGTTCAGCGCCACCTGGACCCGACGCTCTCCTATCGGTTCGCCTGCCGGGTCGGCGTCTGCGGCTCGTGCGCCATGACGGTCAACGGACGACCGCGCTGGACCTGCCGGACGCACGTCTCGAAGGTCGTCGAGAACGGCAAGCTCGAGATCGGGCCGCTCGCCAACCTGCCGGTCATCAAGGATCTCGCCGCCGACATGACGCCGTTCTTCGAGAAATGGCAGGAGGCCAAGGGGGCGTTCAAGCCCACCAAGACGCGTGAAGATGCACTGCCGGCAATCAGCCCGCAGACAGCCGAGCGTCGACTGATCGATGCGGCCATCGAGTGCATCAACTGCGGGGTGTGTTTCTCGGCGTGCGACACCGTGCGCTGGAACGAGGACTACATGGGACCCGCCGCACTCAATCGGGCCTGGACGCTGGTCAACGACGTGCGTGATGGCGGCAATGCCGGGAGGATGTTCGCGGTCGCGCAGGGTGGCGGCTGCCATGCCTGCCACACGCATCAGTCGTGCGAGCAGCACTGCCCGGTCGGCCTCAACCCCACCGCCTCGATCGCCGGGCTCAAGCGGCGGACCATGCAGGCCTACATCCGAGGGGAACTCGAGTGAACGTCCGCCTCTATCTCCTGCAACGCGCGACCGCCCTCGTGATGGCGCCGCTCATCATCGGGCACCTCGGCATCATCTTCTACGCGACGCGCCAGGGCCTCACGGCAGCCGATATTCTGGGGCGCACGCGCGGCAGCGTCGGTTGGGGGCTCTATTACGTGGCTTTCGTACTCGCTGCATCGGTGCACGGCGCCATCGGGATGCGTGGCATCGCCATGGAATGGGGTGGGCTGAAAGGCCGCTCGCTCGACCTATTGATGTGGGCCTTCGGCTTGATGCTGGCAGGACTCGGCCTCAGAGCCGTCTATGCGGTGGTGATGTGATGCAGCGGGCACGCAATACCGGCTACCGGCGTGAGCCGCTCTGGCGCGCCGCGATGATCCACCGCCTCTCTGGGTTGGCGCTCGCGCTGTTCCTGCCGCTGCATTTTCTCGCGCTGGCACTGGCCCTCGATGGCGAAGCGCGGCTCGACGGCTTCCTGCGCTGGGCCGACCAGCCGATCTTCAAGCTCGCGGAGACGATCCTCGTCGGGCTGCTCGCCGTGCACTTCCTCGGCGGTCTTCGCGTGCTGGTGATCGAGAACCTCGCTTGGCGGCCCGGACAGAAGCGGATGGCCTTCGCCGCGGTCGCCGTTGCCGTGATGGTCGCCGCGGCCTTTCTGGTGCGGGTGATTTAGGTCCGGGATGGGGACATGTGTTTGGGAAAGGTTCGCGCCCCCCGGACTGCGACACCGGCCACCCGCTCACCAGAACCGCCGGTCCGTCTCCATCGTCGGCTGAGTCAACCTTGATTTGGACCAGCCGCACTTATGCATAAGGCGCGCGAAGGGGGCGGCCTTCAGAGAGCAGAAGTTCGCGGCTTGAGCCCAAAAGCGCTCCCAGCGCCTGATCTGCCTCGGAAGCGTTGTCCAAGGGGACATAACAGTCGCTTCGCAGCGACCAATCGGGTTCGAACAAGGGAGGTTCGGCGCAATGGGCGGAGAAATCGTTCCGACGCGCCACCAACACCTTGCTCATCTCATGATCGATGTGACCGTTCATCGGAAGAAGTGAGGGGATAAGGACCTCGGTTGCCGCCGGTGTGATCAGGTAAGCAAATGTACCATTGTAGAAATAAAGGCGCGCCAAATCGGCGGCCTCCGCTTCTTCGGCCATTCCATTCATGAGGATGCGCCCCATGAATAGCAAACCGGATTTGCTGGGTACGGCATCAACAGTGGCTCGAAAGCGGTTCTGATCGAAACCGGGGACCGGCATTGCGTCGTCTTCGAACACCAGAAGTTTCGGTAGGCCCTTCGCGACCATCCATCGCCAAACAGAAAGATGGGACAAGAAGCAGCCGATCGCAGGCCGCGTGAGGGTAAAGTGACTGTCGGGGCTCTGCTCGATCAATGCTGTTGGTTGGCCGAGGATCGGTTGGATCGCGTCCAGCGACAGCCTGTTCCCATTGATCGCTGGAACCCTGATCAGTTTGTTCAAGCCAACCGCGGCCAAACGGGTCGACACAGCTTCCCAACGATCAGTGCGGTGAGGAAGGTTGATCACCGCGATGGGAACGTCGATGCCGATGGCCTGTCTGCAATCGCCATCGAACGGCAGATCCGCTTCCTGAATCCCGCGCAGCATGTGCTTGAAGTCGCTTTCGGCGTTCATCGGGAGACTGCCTTGCTAGTGCGCTGTTTGATTCTAGAGTGATGAATGTTGAACAAGGCACTTATGCCCTGGGCGGCGGGTTAACGCCGCCATATCCCGCCCCACAGACTGTCAGCCATCCGCCGACACTCGCAGACATGATGTGCGCTGCATCAGAGTTCAAGAACTCAAAGTAAGCGGCGAACAGCGAGTCGATGATATTTAACCGTTTGCGTCTCGGGGGAGCTTGCAAGTTGCAGTGATGCCCAGCGCACAGCTCCACGAGGCTACTTTTAATGCCGGGAGCAGCGGGGCCACGGGCGGTGCCGGTGGACATGGCATGGCACCGCCTCACAATTTTCCAGTGGGCGTCCGTAGCTGGCTCCCATTACATAAGCGGGTGGATCTGGGAGGCAGCGGCTCCCCACGGGCGCGCCGCCCGGCACCGTTTCGGGCGCAGCTCAAGAATTGGCCGCCCAATACGGACCCACGAACCAATTCCCGGTGCCCGGCAATTCATCCGGCACTTCCACCGCAGGAGAACGAGATGGCGAAGGTTGCATTCATTGGTCTGGGCGTGATGGGCTACCCGATGGCGGGGCACCTCCTTAAGAAGGGTGGACACGAGCTGACCGTCTACAACCGCACTTTCGCCAAAGCTGAAGCGTGGGTGAAGGAATACGGCGCCGGCAAAGCCGCGCGAACGCCCGCCGAGGCCGCCAAGGGCCAGGATTACGTCTTCTGCTGCGTCGGCAACGACGACGACCTCCGCTCGGTGACAATCGCCAAGGACGGCGCCTTCGAGGCGGTCGAAAAGGGCGCGGTCTTCATCGACAACACCACCGCCTCGGCCGACGTCGCACGTGAGTTGTATGCAACCGCCAAGGCCAAGGGCTTCGGCTTCATCGACGCGCCAGTCTCGGGCGGTCAGGCCGGCGCGCAGAACGGCGTACTGACCGTCATGTGCGGCGGCGAAAAGGCCACCTTCGACAAGGCCCAACCCGTGATCTCGGCCTACGCCCGCGCCGTGAACCTGATTGGTGCTCCCGGATCGGGCCAGCTCTGCAAGATGGTCAACCAGATCTGCATCGCGGGCGTCGTCGAGGGGCTCGCGGAGGGCATCCATTTCGCCCAGAAGGCCGGCCTCGACATCCCGATGGTGATCGACACCATCTCGAAGGGCGCTGCCGGCTCGTGGCAGATGGACAATCGCTGGAAGGCGATGAACGAGGGCAAGTACGACTTCGGTTTTGCCGTCAACTGGATGCGGAAAGACCTCGACATTGCCATCGCGGAGGCGCGCAAGAACGGAGCCCACCTGCCGATGTCGGCGCTGGTCGACCAGTTCTACTCCGAAGTGCAGCGTCTTGGCGGCGGGCGCTGGGATACGTGCAGCCTGCTCGCGCGGCTCAACAACCAGAGCGCCGACGGCAAGAAGGGCTGACGCCGCTACTCCAGGAACATCTGCTCGCGCCACTCGGCCGCAGCAGCCGCAGCCCTCTGGCGCTCGGGCGGCGCGAGAGCCTCGACCAGCTTGTCGAGGCCCGCGTCCTCGTGACCACCGGCTTTGGCAACTAGATGCCACTTGGCGGCCTCTAGCCGGTTCTTCGCCGTCCCGAGACCGTTTTGATAGCATTGCGCGAGCCGGTTCTGTGCGACCGCGAGCCCCTTCCGCGCGGCGGACCGCAGCAGCTCGACAGCGCGCTTGCGCATCTTGTCCCGCTGCTCGGGCGGCACATCATGATCCTTCATCAGGATGACAGCGTACTCGACCTCGGCCTCGGGATGCCCCTCGTTTGCGGCGAGCCCGATCCAGCGGGCCGCCTCGAAGGCGTTGGCCGTCGTGCCGGTGCCCGTCGCGTAGAGGGTTCCGACGTCGTACATCGCAGCAACGACGCCCTTTTCCGCCGCATAGAGTATCAGCATGAAGCCGCGATGCGGAAGCTCGGGCTTGCCCTTCCCCGACAGGAACAGCAGAGCCAAGTTGTAGACGGCCTGGGGATGTCCCTTGGAGGCAGCCGACTCGAACAGCTGAGCCGCCCGAACATAATCCTGCGCAACGCCCTCACCGCGCGCATGCTGCGTGCCGAGCGCCAACGACGCCTCGAGATCGCCGAGTTCCGCGCCGCGTGCATACCATTGGGCCGCGAGCTTGGCGTCCTGCGGCACGCCCAGGCCTTCGGCGTGTATACGCGCGACGAGTGTATGGGCGATCGCATCTCCCTTCTGCGCCAGCTTCGCCGCCAGCGCGAGCGCCGTCAGGTACTTGCCCTGATCGAAGGCCTCATAGGCGGCATCACTGCCCTGTGCCAAAGCCTCGGCCTCGGTCGCGACCGGTACCGTCGTGGGACCCAGGGGAGTCTTGGGCGCCGGTGCCGTCGCAGCCTTCCCGAGCGGGCCTTTCGGCGCCTGAGACGGCTCGATGGAGCGGCTCTTGACCCGGGTTTCGTCCTTGGCGCGGGGTTTGGCGGCTGGCGCCGGGGAAATCCGTTGCTGCCAGGAACTGGTCTCAGCCAAAGCGGGCGGGCAGCCGCCGACAGCGATCATCGCCGCGCCTAACGCCAGAGGAGTGAGCCACTTGCCCCGCGTCATGCATGCCCCCTATACGAGTTCAGCACGTGGCATCAGGCGCGAGGCGCGATGGCCTTCGTCCAGGCCCGTGCCCGGTCCACGGCCTCGCTCGCCGGCAAGGACGCCTCAAGGCGCAGGCAGACGAAATCGGCCCCCGCTTCCGCCAGTGCGGCCGCGTCCTCGACGCTCGACACGTCCATGGCTACGCACGCTATCTCGAAGATCTCGGACCACCAGCCAACCAAATCGCATTGACGCTCGAACGCAGTGTCACGATCCTTGACGAACGCCGGCACCCCGAAAGCCACGTAGTCGGCGCCGCCTTCGCCGAGCGTCATTGCCTCGTGCTTCGAGCGTCCCGCGTCGCCACCGACGATCGCTCGTCCACCCACGATCGCGCGCGCGGTATCGTAGGGCTGCCTGATGTCCTCGGTATAGCCCACGTGCACACCATCTGCTCGAGTCGCGCGCGCCACCTCGGGGCTCTGCGCAATGAGCATGGCGGCGCCGCGCGACTGCCCAGATGCCACCAGCGGCGCTATTTCCGAGGCGACCAGAGGCTTGTCTCCAACGGGCGAAACGATCACCGATGCCACAGGCACGGCCGTGAGCACGGCCATCAGACGCTCGAGAGCGCCGTCATCCGCCTCGATGGCGAGCATCAACTCGGTCCCGCTCGTGCCTCCGGCTGCCATTGCGATCCTGACTGCCCTTCTGCTCGGCGCGCTATCCGGTCCAATTGCGGCGAAATCGTGGGCCCTTTGCCACACTCAACACTGAGGTGCCCAAACGACGAAGGCCGCCCTTCCCCGGCGGCCCCCTCAACCCGGATGCAAAACACAGGAGTGACTTGGCCCCTTCGGCTTAAAAAAGCCCCTCGAACTTCTTTTTGAAGCGCGATACACGGCCGCCGCGGTCCAGGCTCTGCTGGTTGCCGCCCGTCCATGCGGGATGCGTGCGCGGATCGATGTCGAGCGTGATCGTGTCGCCTTCCTTGCCGTAGGTCGAATACGTCATGTACTCGGTGCCATCGGTCATGACGACCTTGACCATATGGTAATCGGGGTGAAAATCATCGGTCGTCTTCACGGGGCGCGCCCTTTCCTGCTCGGTCGGTCGGACGCGTCGACGAGCGGGGACAGGCCTCCGATCGGACGGGCATCCATAAGGAAAGACGGCTTCATAGCGGAAGTGTCCGCCGTGGACAAGGGCTGCCCTTACGATATTGCAGGGCGGCGGGTAGCCAACCCTGCTGCACTGCGATAAGAGCTTGTCCGGACAGCGAAGGGAAACAGGCCGATGCACGGCACACGAGGCACGGGCAAGAGCGACGCCGCTACAGGGGCCGAGTTCAGAGGCAACGGCGACGCGGTGACCGATCTCGAGGTGCGGGAGCATCCGAAGTCGATCCGCTACCTCCACGAACAGCATCCACTCGGCGCCGAGACCATCGAGGTTGCGCCCGGCATCCTGTGGGCCCGAATTCCGCTTCCGTTTCGTCTGAACCACGTCAACGTCTGGCTGATGCGCGAATCGGACGGCTGGACGGTGGTCGATACGGGCACTTCGGACGACAACGCCCGCGCCGTCTGGGACCAGCTTCTCGCCGGCCCACTCTCGGGTGCGCCGATCGTGCATCTCATCGCCACCCATGGGCACACCGATCATGTCGGCCTTGCCGGCTGGCTGTTCGACCGGGCCGGCGGAGTTCCCTACCACATCACCCTGACGGAATGGCTGGCGGCACAACTCCGGGTTGAGGAAGCGAAGTCGCCACTGGGGCCGAACGCGCATCGCTTTCTGGAGAGGAACGGCTGCGATCCGGAGACGATCGCCTCGTTCGGAGATGAGCGCATCCGCACACGAACGTTCATGGGTGCGCTCCCGGACGAGTTCATCCGCTTGCGCGATGGCGCAACGGTGCGATTTGGCGGACGGAAGTGGGAGGTCATGGTCTGCGGCGGCCATGCCGCAGCGCACGCCTCGTTCTGGTGCGCCGACGAAAAAATCCTGATTGCGGGCGACCAGGTGCTCTCTAAGATATCGCCGATGATTGGCGTGTTCCCTAACGAGCCCGAGGCCAATCCCCTCGCCGAGTACCTAGCCTCCCTCGATCGCTTCCGCCATCTGCCGGCCGATGCGCTTGTGCTGCCGTCGCACGGGCTGCCATTCCATGGTCTCAGGGTGCGCGTCGAGGAGCTGGCCTATCACCACGAACTTCGCCTCACGGCGCTGCTCGGGCTGATGGAGACGCCAGCGACGGCCATGGCGCTGGCTCGTGGCCTGTTCCCCAAACCGGTCGCCGAAGGACAGGGCCGACACGCCTTCGCCGAAACGCTGGCGCATGCGCACTACCTGATCGAGACGGGCGCTGCCGAGCGTCGTACCGGACCCCGCGGGCAGGTCCTGTTTTCGCGGCATAGCTGAGTCCGGCTTCCGTGAGGCCGGGGGTCACGCCATGTCCCGGCCCATGGCCTCGACCTCGTCAAGCCACTGACGGCGCTTCTCGGCACCGACGGCCTCGACCATGCCGAACAAGGTCGATCGGACCGGCGCGACGCCCATGAACTCGAGTACGTTCCGCTTCAGGGCCTGGAGCGCATGCGCGCCGTACCACCACCGGTAGACCAGGCCCGGCATGCCCATGGTCATGATCACGCGCGCGCTCTTGCCTTTCAGCAATTGAACGAATTTGCCAGCGCGATGCGGCTCAATGAGGCCTGGCTGAAGGACCCGCTCGAGAAAGCCCTTCAAAATCGCTGGCATGGCGCCCAGCCAAAGGGGAAAAACGAAGACTAGGTGGTCCGCGGCCATGATCGCGCCATGCGCGTCGGCGAGTTGGGGCTCGAGCGGCTGTTCCCGGACATAGGCCTCGCGCAGAATCGGATCGAACGCGATCCGGGCGGTGTGCACGATCACGACCTCGTGGCCGGCCGAGCGCGCACCAGTTGCATAAGCGTCACCCAACGCCTCGCAGAAGGTGCCTTGGCGGGAATGGCCGATAATGACGGCGATACGGGACATGGGACATCTCCGACTGGCGCGCGTGGGAACTCTGGCGCTGCCCCGAATCGCACCGTTGCCCCGGTCCAGCCTTGATCGGCGGCAAACCGCTTCGCGCTGCACTATCCGAAGGCGGCTTGCTTTTTTCGCAGCAAGTCCTTGTGGGTAGAGGAACAAATGCTCAGAAAATCGGCTTGTACCGACGCGCAGGCCATGGTGCAATGCAGCAACTGCGTGACAAAACACGGGTGCCGCCGCAATGCAATACCATGCCTACGAGATGGCTCACGCTTTCACATCCCCCCTGAGGATCGCGGCGCGGACCCTGCAGCGTACCCTGGATCTTCCGTTCAATCCGTTCGGGCAGACCTATTTCGGCAAGAACATCTCGGCGGCCTGCGAAGTGTTCGACAAGATGACCCGGCGCTACAGCAAGCCGGAGTTCGGCATCTCGGAGACACGCGTCCACGGTTTTCCCGTGTCGGTGACGGAGGAGGTCGTTCTCGAGAAAACGTTCTGTAATCTCCTGCACTTCAAGCGCGACGAGCAGGTCATCGGTAAGCGCTACGATCCTAAGGTTTTGCTCATCGCGCCCATGTCCGGTCACTACGCGACGCTGCTTCGCGGTACCGTCGATGCGATGATCCAGGAGCACAGTGTCTACATCACCGACTGGAAGGACGCGCGCGACATCCCGGTCGGGCTCGGCGCCTTCGACCTCGATGACTTCATCGACTACATCATTGATTTCGTCGAATTCCTCGGGCCCAACACGCACGTGATTGCCGTTTGCCAGCCGTCGGTGCCGGCGCTCGCCGCGACAGCCGTCATGGCGGCACGGGGTAGCGCCTTCCAGCCCGCATCGCTGACCCTGATGGGCGGCCCGATCGACACCCGACGCAACCCGACGGTCGTCAACGAACTCGCCGCCCAGAAGCCGATCGAATGGTTCGAGCGCAACGTCATCAGCTACGTGCCGTTTCCCAACGCCGGCTTCGCACGCAGGGTCTACCCGGGGTTCGTTCAGCTGACCGGCTTCATGACGATGAATCTGGAGCGCCATACGACGGCGCACGTCGAGCTGTTCCGCAATCTGGTCAAGGGTGACTGCGACTCGGTCGAGGCTCACGAACGCTTTTACGACGAGTACCTGGCGGTGATGGATCTCACCGCCGAATTCTACCTGCAGACCGTCGAGACGGTCTTCCAGCGGCACGACCTGCCGGATAAGCGCATGCGCCATCGCGGCGAACTGGTCGACTGCGCGGCCATCCGCAAGACCGCGATCCTGACCATCGAGGGCGAGCGCGACGACATCTGCGGACTCGGACAGACCGACGCGGCGCACGACCTTTGTACCAATGTGGCGGTCGACGAGCGTTACCACTATGTGCAGCCGGGCGTTGGACACTACGGCGTCTTCAACGGCACGCGCTGGCGCACCGAAATTCAACCGCGCATCCGCGAGATGATCCGTACCATCCAGTTCAAGCGGCAGATGGGTGAGACGAGCCTCAAATTCGCGCTTCCGTACCGCAAGCTGGTGGAAACGCGCGAGGCCGAGATTCCGTGGGATACGAAGCCCGACGCGACGCCAAAGGCGGAACCGAGTAACGCAGCCGAATAGATCGGGCCCTTGATCACCGCGGCTTGGGCTTCGGCCTCGGCTTATCGCCGGCCTGCAAGTGACGGCCGCTGTCGAGCAGCGCGCTCACGTACTGCTCGTAGGTCACGCCGGCGGCCTCGGCGCGGGCCATACGGAATCTCATGATGGACGGGGATGGATTTTTCCAGGCTGCGGCATGCGCCTTGCGCCAGCGGTAGCGAACGAAGGCATCGTTGACTGGCTCCTCCAGCGGGGGACCGTTGTTGTGTCCAATACCAGCTGGCTGCGCCTCGGCGAGGCCCCACGCGATGATCTCGGGCGGCCGGCGCCCTTTCATCCATGGTGCGCGCGGCCCACGCACGAGACGGCTGACTTCGACCCTGTCGCCCATTGCGCCCTCGTCTTTGCGTGCCGCGAGATCCGCTGCCGAAGGCTGAAAAGCATGCTCGACCTCAAAGCAGTTTCAAGCCGGATTTTCGGGCAGATTGCCTCTATTCCGACCCGTGAAGTTGCCTGATGTCGCGCACCACGGGCGGTCCGCTGGGCTTGGCCTCAGCCAACGATAGAATACGGGCCCGCAGGGCGGCTCCATCCAAAGCCGGTTCGCGCCTCTCCAGCCGAGCCGCGAGTGCGACGACCCTTGCGGACGCCACGTCCCCCGCGACACGGCCTGAGGCCGTCGCGCCCGCGATAGCGCCGCCCGAGCCGTCAGCCAACGCCACGAGCAGATCCGCCGACGCGCTGGAGCCTTCTTGGTCCACGATGAGGAGCCCCGCCGGCTCGGCACTACGAGGTGCGACCGGCACTGGATCAGCGACCACCATCCGGGCCGGCACGACGATTAAAAGTTGTGGCAACTGACGGGCTGCGTCGTTGAGATCGTCACGTCGGATCGGCGCACCCGGGTCCGCGGCGACGAGCACGATCCGCGCCGGCGTGTCGGCGACAAAGCGCAGGGCTAAGGCAATCTGATCGCTGCGACCCGCCGCGACACGCGTCACGACGAGGCGGGCAGTCTGACTCTCGGCGAGAACGACCTTGGTCAGCGGGTCGGCGCCGGCCTCTGTCGTGAACGGCCGTGGATCGTTGCCGGCGAAGTCCCACCCGATCATCTCGCCTTCGCCGTCGCGGGCCAAGCGCCGGGCAATCTCGGGTTGGCGGTAGTCGAGGCCAGCCCCGATGATGGCCACAGCGGGACCGCCCGGGTCGCGGCCGGTCGGGACTTTCGGATCAGGTGACTGGGCGCCAGCCATGCTGCTCGCTGTACTCGCGACGACGGCCAGGGCCAGCAGAGCTCGGCGGACGAAGCACATGGCGGCTATCCCGGACGGCCAGTTGGCGGCGAGGCCGCCTCGCGGGTGCCCAGCACCACGCGCTCGATCAGATCGGCAAGGCCGGCGACGTCGTCGAGCGAATAGACCGGCCGTCCGTGAGCCTCTGTCGGGTGATCGGCTGCGATCGCGATAACGTGCGGATCGGTGAGAGCCAATGGCTCGTGCGAAAACGAATCGCTACGGCGTGCCTCGATCTTCGGAACCGGGGCCGACTTGTAGCCTTCGACGACGATCACGTCGCAAGGATCGAGCATCGCGACGACCTCGGCGAAGTCCGGCTCGGGGGCTGAGCCCAGCTCCTTGATCATCGCGATGCGCTCCGGTGACACGACGGCCACCTGGTGCGCACCGGCCTGTCGATGGCGGGCACTGTCGGTTCCGGCATTGTCGATCTGGAACTTGTGGTGGGCGTGCTTCACTGTCGCCACACGCCGTCCTCGCGCAACCAGCTCGGCAACGAGGCGGACTGTCAACGTCGTCTTGCCGGACTTTTTCCAGCCGACGATGCCGACGATGGGGGTGCCGTTACGGCCGGTGATGCCTGTCATGGCGCCACCAGTGCCAGGAGACGACGCGCCTCGTCCAGCTCCTCTCGCGTGTTGGCATTAAAGAACGGATCGATCGTCTCACCGGCTGCTGTTAGCATCGGAAAGTCCACCGGGATAGTGCCATGGCGATTGGTCCAGGCGAGGACCTTGCGCAGGCCGGCCCGTAGCGCAGCCTCCAGATCATCGGCAAGTTCGATTGGCCAGAGTCCGATGACAGGGTGCAGCTCCCCGCCCGACGAGGCCATGGCGATCCGCCCCTCCCCGCGCGCCGAGGCCTCGACGAGGCGATCGCCGAGATCGGTCGGCAGGAACGGAGCGTCGCTCGAGACGGAGAGCACGTGGCTCGCGCTCGGGACGTGCACGCCGGCCCAGCGCATGCCCGCGAGGACCCCAGCGAGAGGACCGACAAACCCCCCGACCGTATCTGGCACCACATCACAGCCGAACCGCGCGAACCGGGCCGGATCGCCGTTGGCGTTCAGCACAATGCGGTCGACCTGGGGCCCGATGCGGCGCAGCACCTCGTCCAGCATCGTCGCCGGCCCCAGCGGCGCCAGTCCCTTGTCGCCGCCCCCCATGCGGCGGGACAGTCCTCCCGCGAGAACGACGCCTACGGGCCGCGATTTTCTGTCGATCATCATGATCGAGACTTAAGGCGGGACATTCGCTTAGCCAAGGAGGAGCGTGCATTCGACCGTTGCCGGCGACAAAACGCATCGACAGGCCGCGACCTCTCATGCAGGAATCCGATGATCGCGCGTTTCACCACGCGCGGGTGCGCGCCACCGATACGAAACGCCGTTCGGTTCAAGCCGTTTGGGGGCATGGGATGCAGTTCTTCGCTGGTCTCAACGTGTGGGCCGTACTGCTCGCTGCAGCCGCCAGCTTCCTATTCGGAGGCGTGTGGTACGGGACGCTGTCGAAGCTGTGGATGGACGCTGCGAACCTGACCGAGGAGCAGATCCGAGGGCCCGGAGGCCCTTCCCCCTGGCCGTTTATCGTCACCTTCATCGCTCAGCTGGTGATGGCTTGGATGCTGGCAGGTATCATCCTGCATCTGGTCCGCGCCGGCGTGCCATCGAGCATCCGCATCGGGTTGATCTCGGGGTTTCTCATCTGGCTCGGCTTCATTGCGACGACCCTGGTCGTCAACCATAGATTCCAGATGCAGAAGGTCGCCTTGACCGTGATCGATGGCGGGCATTGGCTGGGTGTCATGCTGATCCAGGGCGCGATCCTCGGCTGGATCGGAATGGCGCAATCCTGACATGACCGACCGCATCACACTCTGCCGGCGAGCTGACCTCGATGCGACGGGCGCCAAAGGCGTCGGCCTCGAATACGGCGGACGCTGGCGGGAAATCGTCGTCGTGCGGGGAATGGACGGCACGATCCGAGCCTACGACAACCGCTGTCCTCATCTCGATTTGACACTCGAGGCCAGGCCGGATCGATTTCTCGACGATAATCGGTCGCATCTCGTGTGTGCCATGCACGGAGCCCGCTTCAGGGTCGACGACGGCGTCTGCGTGTGGGGCCCGTGCGAGGGCCGGAGCCTGGCCCAGGTCGCTATCGTCATCTCGGGCGACGCCATCTTACTGGGCGAGGGCTGACCGCTGCCGCGTAGCCATGCCGCAGGCGGCATTTGACATCCGTCAAACACCGGACCCTGCACATTGCCATGGAGTGCCCGGCGCGGATCAATAAGTCGATCGTGAGCCCCGACTAATGCAAGACTCCTGCCCGACCACCAGCGCTCCGACGAGCGTTGCAGCGCCATCACGTCCACAACGCAGCCTCGGGCGGGAGCGCGTTCTGAGCATCCGCCACTACACGGACAAGCTGTTCAGCTTCCGCACGACGCGCTCGGCCGGGCTCCGGTTCGAGAGCGGACAGTTTGTCATGATCGGCCTCGAAGTCGACGGGCGCCCGCTGATGCGCGCCTACTCGATGGCAAGCGCCAACTACGACGAGCATCTCGATTTCTTCTCGATCAAGGTCCCGCACGGGCCGCTGACCTCGCGCCTGCAGCATATCCAGCCCGGCGACGAGGTGCTGGTCGGATCGAAACCGACGGGCACTCTGCTACTCGGCAATCTGGCGCCGGGCCGCCGCCTCTATCTGCTGGCAACCGGGACGGGCTTCGCGCCCTTCGCCAGCATCCTGCGCGACCCAGAGACATGGGAGCGGTTCGAGATGGTCGTCGCGGTGGAGGGCTGTCGGGAAGCCGCAGAACTCGCGTTTGCCACCGAGACTGTGATGGATGTTCGCGGGCACGAGTATCTGGGCGAGTTGGCGGCCGATAAGTTACTCTACTACGCAACGGTGACGCGCGACGCCCACCATCATCAGGGCCGCATCACCGATCTCATTCGATCGGGTGCGATGCTCGGTGAACTGGGCCTTCCCGATCTCGATGCCGCCGATGACCGTGTGATGATCTGCGGCAATCCTGGCATGCTCGCCGAAATCAAGTCGATGCTCGCAGAGCGAGGTTTCGAGGAAGGATCGAGCGGCGAACCCGCCGCATTCGTCATCGAACGCGCCTTCGTCGAGCGCTGAGCGAGCGACGCACGGTCGCGGCCCGGGGTCAGTTCGCGTAGACCGGACGGCGCAATTCTTATCGCTAACACGTGCAGGTCCGCCCGTCTGGTCAACTGGCAATTGCGCACGAGCCACCCCGGCCGCTAATGATTACTCAAAAGCAAGCTCCGGGAGGAATTGGACGATGTCCGAGAAAGTCTATGCCGTGCCCGCCGAGTGGGCTGCCCGCGCGTGGGCGGATGGCCAGAAGTACCACGCGATGTATCAGCGCTCGGTCCAGGACCCCGATGGCTTCTGGGGTGAGATGGGCCGAAGGCTCGACTGGATCAAGCCGTACAGCAAGGTCAAGAATACGTCGTATGCGCCCGATAACGTCTCGATCAAGTGGTACGAGGACGGCACCCTCAACGTCTGCGCAAACTGTGTCGACCGCCATTTGCAGTCGCGCGGCGACCAGGTGGCGATCATATGGGAAGGCGACGACCCGACCCGTGACGAGAAGATCACCTACCGCCAGCTTCACGAGCGGGTGAGCAAGTTCGCCAACGTGCTGAAAGCCAACGGCGTCAGGAAGGGCGATCGCGTCACCATCTACCTGCCCATGATCCCCGAGGCGGCTTATGCGATGCTCGCCTGCGCGCGGATCGGCGCCGTGCACTCGGTGGTGTTCGGCGGTTTCTCACCTGAAAGCCTCGCCAACCGTATCGACGACTGCGAGTCGAATTTCGTCATCACCTCGGACGAGGGCGTGCGGGGCGGCCGCCCGATCCCGCTGAAGAAGAACACCGACGACGCCCTGAAGCTGTGCGCAAAGCCGGCGGGCAAGGTGCTGGTCGTCCGCCATACGGGCGGCGCGGTGTCGATGACAGCGGGCCGCGATATCTGGCTCCACGACGAATGGGCCAAGGTCTCAGCCGATTGCCCACCCGTCGAGATGAGCGCCGAGGACCCGCTGTTCATCCTCTACACCTCAGGCTCGACGGGGAAGCCCAAGGGCGTGCTGCACACCTCCGGCGGCTATCTCACCTACGCCTCGATGACGCATCAATACGTCTTCGATTACCACGACGGCGACATCTACTGGTGCACCGCCGACGTTGGGTGGGTGACGGGCCACAGCTACATCCTCTATGGCCCGCTCTCGAACGGCGCCACAACGCTGATGTTCGAGGGCGTACCCAACTACCCGACCGCGTCGCGCTTCTGGCACGTCGTCGACAAGTGGAAGGTCAACATATTCTACACGGCACCCACTGCGATCCGGGCGCTGATGGGAGCCGGCGACGACTACGTCAAGCGGACGAGCCGTGCCTCGCTGCGCCTCCTCGGTTCGGTCGGCGAGCCGATCAACCCGGAAGCCTGGGAGTGGTATCACCGCGTCGTCGGCGACGAGCGCTGCCCGATCGTCGACACGTGGTGGCAGACCGAGACGGGCGGCATCCTGATCACGCCCCTTCCCGGCGCGACCAAGACCAAGCCGGGCTCGGCGACCCGACCGTTCTTTGGCATCAAGCCGGCGCTGGTCGACGACAAGGGCGAGTTTCTCGAGGGCGCGGCGACAGGCAACCTCGTCATCACGGACAGCTGGCCAGGGCAGATGCGCACCGTCTACGGCGACCACAAGCGCTTCGTGGAGACGTATTTCTCGGCCTACAAGGGCATGTACTTCACGGGCGACGGCTGCCGCCGCGACGAAGACGGCTACTACTGGATCACGGGGCGCGTCGACGACGTGATCAACGTATCCGGCCATCGCCTCGGCACGGCCGAGGTCGAGAGCGCGCTCGTGGCGCACCCCAAGGTCGCCGAGGCGGCTGTGGTCGGTGCCCCGCACGATCTCAAGGGCCAGGGCATCTACTGCTACGTGACGCTGAACGCGGGCGAAACAGGCACGGACGCGCTGAAGAAGGAACTCGTCGCGGAAGTCCGGAAGCACATCGGGCCGACAGCCTCGCCCGACTGGATCCAGTTCTCGCCGGGCCTGCCGAAGACGCGCTCGGGCAAGATCATGCGGCGCATCCTTCGGAAGATCGCCGAGGACGACTTCTCGAACCTCGGCGATACCTCGACTCTGGCCGATCCCGCGGTCGTGACGGATCTCGTCGACAACCGGCAGAACCGGAAGCCTGGGACGTAAGCTGCTCGAAGAGACGGGCAATGCTGGCGACAATCCTGGGGCGGCGCCATGTCGGTGGCCGCCCCTCCTCATTGGTGGGACGGCGGGACGGCGCCGAACTAGAACAATATCCATGTTACGCAATCGCCTACGGCGATTCACAGATCGGATCGAATTGCTCTAGAGTCATACGTGTAGAGTATCTCTTCCCGATCGCACGGTCGCGAAAAAGGACCTTATGCGGTCGGATGATGCTCTAGTCGAGCCGCACCGGGTAGGTCAGGCTCGCCGCGGTCTGAACGACGCCGACTTTCTCCGGACCGAACACCAGCAACCTTCTGTTGCCGGACAATGCCAATGCGCGCGCAAAGGCGACCGCATGGGACTTCACCCTAAAACTTCTCCTGGCCTCGCACGTCACACCCTCGCTCACGAGCCAAGCCCCGAAACGCGTTTGAGTCACGTTTATATCGTTCACTTTTCTCGACATGCGCCCCCCATTCTATTATTACGTCTTTAACTCATAAGAACATCACACTTCACGGAATTGCCCCGATCACGATCAAAGAAACGAAAATCGAAGCCGCAGCCACGACGCAAATTCGATATCCCACTCCAACCCGATCGATCTGAGCCGGAGAAAATACATTACCAAGCGCTGAATACACCATAGACCTTCCTCGCCAATCTAACTCACTCGATCGCCGCGGCCACTCTTCCGCAGGCGGCTGGCTGCTGTATGTCGAAATCAATCCGGAGAATGGCGCCGCTCACGCCAGTGCAACATGCAGCGAGCGCTTACACAGTTCCGACGACGATGATTATCGCCGCCACACGCCGGAGAATACACCGCCTTTCCGCGCCAAGTCGAAATGCGGCCAAACCTTTTTGTATCGACTATTTTTCCAAGAGTCAAATTTTATATGGATTTCTCTAGTTTTAAGCCCACCATGAATTCAATTTCACCGCTTGATCGCTCACAAGGGCTTCCGCTTTGGCCTCGAAATAATGGTCGCCTATTGCCAACCCGAACAGACGAGGATTTATTGTTCCTCCGCAGATGTAATTCGATCGCTCCATCCCCATGTTCAAGCAATGGAAACATTTCAGTTCGATGCCTCCGCTGAGGTCTTCACGATTGCCCGGCATACCCGCCGCAAGGAGCCGATGATCTATCGGCGGTTTCCCAACGCCGGCGAGGCGATCCGCTACGCGATCGAGGTCCTTCCCGCCAACGAACTCGAGGGAACGACTATCGAGACGCAGGATACCCGGCTGGGGGTCGCCGACATCCGGGGTCTCTACGAGCGCGAGGACTATCCCCTGCAGCGCCGCAGACCTCGACCGGCTGCGAAGGCGGCTGCCCGAGGCACATCAGCCGCCGCGCCCGCTTGAGAGCAGGCTCCGGGGTGCTCGACCGCCAGAGGATGACTGCGATGAGAACGCGGATCGAGACAGTGGTCTTCGACCACCCATTCACGATCGATGGCGTCGTTGGCAAGCACCCGGCCGGCGCGTACCACGTCGAGGTGGACGAGGAGTTGCTGCCCAACCTCTCGTTCATGGCCTATCGCCGCGTCCAGACCGCCATCACGCTACCGGTACCATCCGGCGCAGGATTGGCGCGGCAGGTAATCACGATTGATGCGGCGGCCCTTGCGGCAGCCCTGCTGAACGACAAGACAGCGCCCGGGAAATCGGATGCTGGTGATCCAGGCCTCGTTGCCTGAACAGCGAGGAGCTGGGCCATGGCCGGCAGATGTCCGTCCTGCAAGGTGGAAGCCACTATCGTTGTGGAAACGGCGCGGGCGCGCCATCCAGAGTCCGAGATGACGTGGCCGGCGGTGCTGTTCTTGTGCGAAGCCTGCCGCACGATCCTTAGCGTCTCACTCGATCCGAACTGGCAGGCCGAGGTCGTGGCCGGCCAATTACGGATGGTGAGCGGCGAGCCGGGTGGCGCACGTTAGTCCTGCAATCCACGCCCAGCTTGTCCATCGCAGCAGCGGCGCAGCTAGCGTCGCAGCTTGACCGCAACCGGCTCGTCCACACGCTCCAGCGCCTCGAGGCGAGGCGGCTCGGGCAGCCAGTTGGAATTCTTGGCGCCGATCGAGCGGCCGACGTCGAATAGGGCGCGCATCTCCTTCGGGCGGAAGCGCAGCGGATCGTCGATATCCTTTGTCTGGTCCGGCACGTGCAGGATGCGGAACTGGCCCCGTGCCTGCCGCGTGGTGACGTAAGCCTGATAGATCGTCTTGTAGGTCAGGCCGCGCATCAATTCGCTGATCGACCGACGCGAAATGCCCATGACCGTGGCCGGCACAGGGTGCGGCGTATCGGCCTTCAGCGAAAGCTTGCCATTGATCAGAACGTAGACCGTCTTCTTGCGCTGCTTGCCGTCGACCATGAACGAGCGCAGTAGGATCGGCGCCTTGACGCCGCCGTCGACATGCATGCGGGCGCGGCCCGTCTCCTCGCTGTGGCGCACGTAGACCGGCTGGAAAAAGCCGGGGAAGGCCGCCGAGGCTACCAGGACGTCGCGATAGGTTTCGGCACGGCTCGCCTCCTTGCTGGCGGCGATGCCACCCATGTCCCAGACGACGACCTGGCCGGTGTCGAGATCCGTCGTGGCCACATAGAGGCGGCGCCCGCGCTCGTGCTCCGCGGCAACAGCATCGAGAAGGCGCGGCGTCACGACCTTCTCGACCATTTTGCGGAACGGTGTGGTGTCGTAGAGGCTATCCTGGAAGAGCCCCAGAATGCCCTGCTCGGCGTAAATCTGCTCACCCGTCACTTTCGTGTAGAAGCGCTCGATCTCGCCGTCCCAGGCTGACCCAAGGAAAGCGAACGTGGCAATGAGCGCCCCGGTCGAGACGCCGGTGACGATATTGAAGTCGGGTCGTGCGCCACTCTCGGTCCATCCCTTGAGGACCCCGGCCCCGAATGCTCCGTCCGAGCCACCGCCTGAAATGACAAGGACATTCAGGTCTTTGGTCTCTGAGGCGGGCGATACTTGATGCCCGGCGATCGTCGCGCCCGGGGGCGGTTCCAGCGGCTTGCTCTTCGCGTCGAACAGGGGGATCGAGCCGAACGTCGCAGAGGCCGCAACACCATCCGCATCCGGCCGCAACGAGGCACCGCAGGCCGCGACGGCAACGGCCACCAGAAGACAGACGATCGCAGAAAATCGCTTCATTTGACGCCCAATCGCCGGGCCTCCCTCGGGTGCCGTCGGGCAGCGATAGCAAGTTTTCCCCTGGTCGGCGATGGCCGAAGGGACACAGGATCGCGCCGCCTGTGGAGGAAGTTCAGCGCCTCCGGTGGCGCCAGCTCACAGAACAGGCTAGGAACGGGCACGCAACCAAGCCCTTACGAAACTGTCGAGCCGAGCGCGTATGACCGCTGCATCCTCACCCGTCCGTTGCCCCTGGGTCGGCATCGCCGATGCTGAGTACCAGCGCTACCACGACGAGGAGTGGGGGGTGCCTCATGCCGACGACCGGCTCCTCTTCGAGAAGCTGGTGCTGGAAGGCTTCCAGTCCGGCCTATCGTGGCTGACGATCCTGCGCAAGCGGCCGTCCTTCCGAGCCGCGTTCGACGACTTCGATGCCGCGGCGATCGCACGCTACACGGATGCTGACAAGGCGCGACTTATGGCGGATGTCGGGATCGTTCGGAACCGCCTGAAGATCGAAGCCACCATCGACAACGCGCGTGCCTATCTGCAGCTTCGCGAACGAACCACGCTGGCGGCCTTCCTGTGGAATTTCCTGGATGGTCGGCCGATCGTACACCAGCGGCGCGCCATGAACGAGGTGCCGCCCGCGACGGAACTCTCGAAGGCGATCTCCAAGGCCTTGAAGAGAGAAGGTTTCCGCTTCGTCGGACCAACTACTCTCTACGCCTTCATGCAATCCTCGGGCTTCGTCAACGACCACCTCGTCGGCTGCCATCGACATGCAGCCTGCGCCGACCTGCAGCGAGCGTTCCAGGGGCCCCGGCCATGACCGGTGGCGGCGAAGCCAAACGTCCGAGAGCATGGCAGCGCATGCTTTCCGGCCGGCGCCTCGACCTCCTCGATCCATCTCCGGGCGACGTCGCCATCGAGGATATTGCCCATGGTCTGGCCCGCGTCGCGCGCTGGAACGGCCAGACGAGCGGGCCGCATGCCCTGTCCGTTGCCCAGCATTGTGTGATCGTCGCCGACATCGTGGCGGCGCTCGATCCCGCCTCGCCCCGCCAGGCGCTGCTCGCGGCCCTCCTCCACGACGCGCCCGAGTACGTGATCGGTGACCTTATCAGTCCGTTCAAGTCGGCCATCGGTCTCGACTACAAGGCGTTCGAGGAAAGATTGTTGGCTGCTATTCATGCTCGGTTCAGTTTGCCGCACCCATTGTCCGGAGATCTGCATAAGGCGATCAAACGTGCAGATCGTATCGCGGCCTACTACGAGGCGACGCGGCTCGCCGGGTTCGACGCGGACGAGGGGGAAACGTACTTTGGGCCAGCAGAAATGCTGCCTGCAGCGCTGTCGGAGACCCTCTCGGCTTTGGCCCCATTGCCCGTGCACGCAGCGGAGCGAGCCTATCTCGAGCGGTATACTGCTTTATTCGAGTATTGATTTCCTTGGCGAAAAGGTGGCTGAACTAGGGCACCTAGTTGCCGCGAAGTCACGATCCCTCCTGAAAAGCGCCGGATTCGACAGGGACTTTCCAGACAGGAGAGTGCCCATGCAAGATGACGTGACACGGGGGGCTCACGCCCCAATCGAGGCCGACGGCTCAGCGTGGCAACGGGAGCCCGAGGTCCACCGACGGCCTGAACGAGGCCAGGCCGACGAGATTCGGGTGGGATTGACAGCGGTCGTGCTGTCGGTGCGCCAGGAGCAGCCGGTCGTAATGGTCGCGCCGACGCCCCAAGCGGATCGCGCCGCGGACGCGGTCGGAACTTCGCGGCCGTGGCGGTTGCCAGCCGGACAGTTCTGCCCCCTGGAGCAACCCTCGCTGGAGGTGGCCCTGCGCAAGGTCGTGCTCGACAGCGCGGGGCGCGAACTCGGCTATCTCGAGCAGCTTCTCACCGACTACGGAGCCCTCGACGTCCACGCGGGGATGCCAGCGGCCGGGGGGCCGCGACAACTCTCGGTGAGCTATCTGGCCTTAAGCCGCGCCGAGACGTCGCCGCTGGCCGATGGCGCAAGCTGGATCGACTGCTACCAATTGCTGCCCTGGGAGGACTTCCGCGGCGGACGACCGTCACTGCTGTCAACGCAGATCCTTCCGGGTCTCGAGGCATGGTGTGGCAGCAGCGCACGCGATCAGCCGCCGACCTCGGAGTGTGAGACGCAGATGAGCCGCAGCGAGCGTGTTGCGGTCTCGTTCGGTCTCTCGGGTCGCAGCTGGGACGATGAGCGCGTGGTCGATCGGCTCGATCTTCTGCTGGAGGCGGGCCTTCTCGATCGCGTTGCGCCTTCGCCTCTCACGGCGGGCGACATTCGGCTCGTGGCAGCCGGCCTGGGCCGCTTGCGGGCTAAGATCCGCAACCGGCCGGTCGTCTTCGAGCTGCTGCCACGCGAGTTCACTCTGTTCGAGTTGCAGAGGACGGTCGAAGCCGTGCTCGGGCCGACATTGCACAAGCAGAACTTCCGCCGCCTCGTCGAAGGCACGGGGCTGGTCGAGCCGACCGGAGATGTCCGCAACAATACGGGCGGTCGCCCGGCCAAGACGTTCCGGTTCCGGCGCGAGGTGCTGCTGGAACGTCCGGCCCCCGGGGTTCATGTGCGGCCGGGACGCGCAGCTTGATCACGCGGAGGCGGCCTCCTCAGCCGCTCTGCAGTTTGCCCGTACGGCCGGCCTTGAGCCGGTCGTAGGCTGCAACGATCTCGGTGAGTGGGAGCCTGCGCTCCTCGTCGCGGTGATCGGGCACCGCGGGCGCTATGGATCGATGAGCGGCGCGGTTGTCCCGTGCGTCCGAAATCGAGAGCTGCTCCAGTTCCATACGCCGCTGTGCGGCCGCTGCCTCGGCAAGCTCCTGGACGGCGCGAGCGACCTCGACGCTGCTACAGCTCATGGTCCGGTCCGCTAGGCGGCGGATGATGGGGGAAGCCGGCTCTTTTCCGGGCGCCACCACGGCCAGCACCGGGATGCGGCGGCGAAAACCGGTTTCGGCGACGTGAAGCTCGTGCTCCGTCCATTCAGACGCTGGATCTTCGCTGCCACCCCAAATAAGGGCGACGTGCGCCTGGGTCATAGCGACTTTGACGGCAGCCCGGCGCTGGACAGGATCGCTCGTTTCGATCTCAGAACCGCTATCGGTCAGCGAGACGACGGCATGGAGAAACTCCGGCAGCTCGTCGAAGAGGGAGAGTAGCCGCTCCGCCTCTCCGCTGGCCACCCAGGAACGCCCCAGATAGATGCGGTAGACACTGATCATTTCAGCGCTCGAGCCTGCCAGTGGTCGTGCCTCGACGGCACTCGACGGCCACTATCGGGCGGCAGGCCCTAAATAGGCGTTAAATTCGCCATCGGTCCGGCACACGGGCCTTATTTCTCATAACGCCAATACGTTCCGGACGGGACACTGACAGGCTTATAGGCCTTGAGGCGCCCGCTCCATGGCCTCGTCCCGTGGCGGATGATCTGTCCGATGTCCGTCAGGAGATCGGTGTGCTCCGCATAGCCCGAGTGGTGGATCGCCAGATAGCTGGTCGAGAGCCGCGTGATATCGATGGAATCGATCCCGGCCACGATGACGGGGCCACCAACGGGAACGTCGCCCGCCCGGGGCTTGTTGCCCGCAACCAGACGCGATGCCTCCAATGCCCGGTCATTGGCGGCTGCATAGAGCGTAATGCCTTTCGCAACGCCCGTAATTTCGGCTGCGATCGCCTCGAAGGCGTCGCGATCGACGTCCGGCGAGGCCAGGATGATCTGGTTGATCCGCGAGACGGCGGCGGGTGCCCGCAGTTTCAATGTCCGGAGCACTTGCAGGAGCATCTGGTTGCCCATGCTGTGGGCGATGATGTTGATGCTCGAGGAACCGGTCTCGTTCTGCACCATCTGCAGGAACTCATAGAGGTAGCGCTCCGCGCCCTGAGCGCTGTCCCGGTCGTAGATGTAGCTGGCGAGGCCACCGCCAGACGGCCAGCTATACGTGTAGGCCGCACCGTCGAACTGAAGATCGTAGCTGATCTGGGCTGTCCGGAAGAGACTGTCGTCGAAGCTGGTGTTGTAGCCGTGGATGAAGACGATCGACTGGTTTCGGAAAGTGCGGCTGTCAGACAGGCGCTGTTTGACGAGTGCAAGCAGCTCCGCCTTGGACAATGCCTTCAGCTCGCGGACGGTGAAGTGGCGATTGGGGTCCTCTTTCTCGAGCTGGAACGTGCCGATGTAGGGGATCGTCCAGGCACGGGGCCGCTCGATATTCGGCACCTTGTGATCGAGTGGTACGCTCACCAGAGCGCGCCCCATCTCCAGCCGCTTCGCCCGATCGTTGGCGTAGCCGAAACGGCCTTCCTGCTTCACGCGATTGCGGTCGGTTCCGTAGAACACCGGCACGATATGGAACCGCTCGTTCGACGGGCTCGCCGTCGGCGCGGCGGCAGCTGCCGGAGCGGCGTCAGCCGCTGGTGGGGGCGGTGTGGTCGCTGGCCGGATCGAGCGCGTCGTCGCCCTCGGCTGGCCTGCGTCCGGTGCGGCCCCCGGTGCCGGCGGCTCTGGTGATGGGCGGGCCGCGCCAACACGTGGACGGGCGGGCGGAGCGGACTCTTCCGCAGCAGGCGCCCGATCCGCTGATCGCGGCGCCACAGGTGCGGGCGCAGGGGCCGGAGAGACAGACCGTGGCTGGCCAAACGCGCCCTGACCCGAGCCGCCGCCACCTTCTCCGAGACCTTCCTTGCCCAGGCTTTCGAACTGGCCAGGCTTTGCCGAGCGCATCGCCGTGCCCGCGTCCCTGGCCGCCGTCGACAGGCGCTTGTAGCCGATGTCGGAAGACGGCGAGGCCGAAGCGCTCTCGGTCGCGCTGAAAAGGGCGCAGCTCCACGACGGTTTGAGGCCATCGCGAGCCCGTTGGAACTCCAGAGCGACGCATCGCTCATCCTTCAGGCAGCGCTCCTCGCACTGTTGATAAGTCAGGTTCGGCAGGCGGACGTAGGCCGCGCCCTTCAGGGTCTGATTGTCGATCCTCTGAATGACCGATTGCGCCAACGCCGGCGCTGCGAGCGCACACGACGCGAGCACCGATGCCACAGCAAAGAACAGTCTCACAATCGATCCGCTCGCCATTCCCGTCCCCGTCCCGCCGAACACGAAATACTCAATTGCGCCTATGCGACAAGACTGTGGCGCTGGCTGGGCGCAACCGTTAGCACGCACCGCACAGGCGGCCGGCCAAATGTCGGCGATATGGCGCAAGCGGCTGAAAACGCGATGACTTGCCGCGAGCCGCAAACCCCCTCATTGTCTGCTGATGAAATCACCGATGACCATCGACCGTGCGCCAGCCGCAAGTCAGGCTCGTCCCGGCGGTCGTCCGACACCGAGCCTCGAGGCGCTCGCGGAGGGCATTCGCGACGGCAATCGCGCCGTGCTGGCACAGGCCATCACCCTGATCGAGAGCTCCCATCCCGCGCATCAGGCCAAGGCGCGGGCACTGGTGCAGCTGCTCCTTCCGGAGACGGGAAAGGCACGCCGCGTCGGCATTACGGGCGTGCCCGGCGTCGGCAAGTCGACGACGATCGACCAGCTCGGCATGAACCTGATCGCCGCCGGCCATCGGGTGGCCGTGCTCGCCGTCGATCCAACCTCACGCCGGACGGGTGGCTCGATCCTCGGGGACAAGACCAGGATGCAGCGCCTCTCGCAGGAGCGGGACGCCTTCATTCGTCCCTCACCGACGTCCGGAACGCTCGGCGGTGTGGCGAAGCGGACGCGCGAGACCATGACCTTGGTCGAGGCCGCAGGCTTCGATGTGGTCATCGTCGAGACGGTGGGTGTCGGCCAGTCAGAGACGGCCGTGTCGGAAATGGTGGATTTCTTTCTCGTGCTGCTTCTGGCTGGTGGCGGCGACGATCTGCAGGGGATCAAGAAGGGCATCATCGAGCTCGCCGACATGATCGCCATCAACAAGGCCGATGGGGCGAACATGGAACCCGCGACGCGCGCTGCCGCCGTGTACCGGGGCGCCCTCAACATTCTCACCCCGGCTTCGCCGAGCTGGCAGCCCCCCGTTCTGACAATCTCCGGTCGGGACAACCGTGGGCTCGAACAGCTATGGGAGCGCATCGAGGAGCACGCGCGGATCATGACGGCGTCGGGCGAACGCGACGAGCGGCGACGGCGCCAGGCCGTCTCGTGGATGCGTGAGATGCTGACCGACCGTCTGATCCAAGCGGTGCGATCGACGCCTGCGCTCGAGCGGCGTTTGCCGGAGATCGAGGCCGAGGTCGCGGCAGGACGCCTGGCCCCGAGTGTGGCGGTCGAGGAAGTGCTCCAGCGGTTTGCCAGTATCCCGGCGCAGGTCCAGCCCCATGACCGATAGCTCTTCTCCCCCTTCGACGGACCGATCGATGCCCAAGACGCTCACGATGCCCCCACCTTCGGATCGCCCCGTCGTGCTCCTCACCGGCTTCGGCCCCTTCCCCACGGTCGGTGCGAACGCGACGTCGATCCTGGTGCCGCGGATCGCAGAGGCCGCCCGGCGGGCAGTTCCCGGAATTGTGGTGTCGCACCACGTCCTGCCAACTGAATGGGAGACCAGCCTCGCACTCCTCGAAGAGTTGACGCGGCGGCTGAGACCGGCGCTGGCCCTGCATTTCGGCGTCTCCGGCCGGGCCAACGGCTTCGAAATCGAGACCCGGGGACGCAATCGCTGTTCGCTGAGCGAGGACGCCGCAGGGCGGCTGCCTGCCGCCGAGCACGTGTCGGCACACGGGCCTGAATTCCTGCCCGCTACGCTACCGGCAGCGCATATCGTGACACGTCTGCGCCGACGGGGTTTGCCGGCGCGTATCTCCCGGGATGCCGGGGGATACCTGTGCAATGCGCTGCTCTACAGGTCACTTGAGATCGCGCAGGTCCACGGCGCCCCGGGGCGGAGCGGCTTCGTTCACCTTCCCGCCAATCTCGTCAACGAACGTCGGCCGGCCTACGAGCCCCGGACGGGAACGCGTCTCTCATGGGACGATGTCGTCGAGGGCAGCGTCGAAATCCTAGCCGCCGCCCTCGGGCGTCCGGTCCCAGCGATAGCCGGGACCCGCCCCGGTAGCCCTCGTCCCGGCACAGGCGTCAATACCCGCGCAACCACGATCCGAGCCTGACGTTATCGACCGCCCCGCGCGGGACGGCCCGGAATATAAAAATTTACATATTGGGACCATTGCTCGTCAGGAGAATTGGCGAGCGAGCGGGCCATGCTGAATATGCGCTTCCTATTACAGCGGGTTTGTCGGGACAACCGAGGATCAATCGCGATCATGTTCGCGGCATCGATCATCGTCCTGGTGATGACGATCGGCCTCGCGATCGATGGTGCGCGCGCCTACAACGTCTCGACCCGGATCAGCGCCGCGCTCGATGCCTCGGCACTGGCGGCGGCCAAGCTGCTCGACGACGAGAGCTTCGACGACGCCGAGATCCAGGATCGAGCGCACCGGTTCTTCGCGGCACAACTCCAGACGATGCCCATCACCGGCGTGACGATGGACACCCTCGCCGTCGCTGTGGATCGCGCAGGAGGCCATGTGGACGTCTCCGTCGACGTGGCGGTCAGAACGACGCTCGGCCAACTCGCCGGCATCTCCGAGTTTCGCCTGCCGCGCGCAGCCCGGGTCACCTACAAGCAGAAATTCATCGAGCTCGCCATGGTGCTCGATATCACCGGTTCGATGTGCCAGCCGTGCAGCAAGATCGACGGCCTCAAGGCTGCTGCTCGGGAAGCCGTGGCGAACCTGATCAATCCTTCGGTGCCGCACGGCTATACGCGCGTCGCGCTGCTTCCCTACAGCGCATCTGTGAATGCCGGCAGCTACGCCGCGGCCGTTTCGGGCGGCGCGAGCACCGACGGTTGCGTCGTCGAGCGGAACGGCGCGCACACCGTCGACGATCACGAAGCGTCCGGCAGTCACGTGCTCGGCGCCTCGAGACCCGCCCTCAACCCAAAATACTCGTGCCCGTCCGCCACGATCCTACCGCTCACAGCGGATCGCGCCACACTCGAGTCCAAAATCGATGCGCTGACCACGGGTGGCTGGACGGCCGGCCACATCGGCCTTGCTTGGGGCTGGTACGTTCTCAGCGAGAGTTGGAAAGACCTCTGGCCGGCTGAAAGCAAGCCGCGACATGACGACCCCAACGTGATCAAGGTTGTTCTCATGATGACCGACGGCGAGTTCAATACGAGCTATCTGCCGGGTGTCGGGTTCAACTCCAGCAACGTCAATCAGCCAAACAGCTCGCCGCACCAAGCCAAGCGGCTGTGCAGCAACATGAAATCCGAGAACGTCATCGTTTACTCGGTCGCCTTCCAGGCCCCCCCGGAGGCAGAGTCGCTACTGCGTGATTGCGCGACGTCGTCCAGCCACTACTTCCCGGCCTCGTCCAACGCAGAGCTGTTTGCGGCCTTCCGCACCATTTCCGAGCGGCTTGCCGCGTTGCGCCTGTCGAAATAGCCGGCGGCGGCCACACCAGTCATCGCCGAGCCCGGCCGGAAATCTCAGAATGCCGGAACGCGGACACTCGTCCCGCCACCGCCCCCACCACCGGACGGCGCTCGCCGCTCGGTCGGCCGGCTGCGCTCCCGTTGCCTCTCCGCTGGCGGATCTCGCCTGACGCGCTGTGGCCGCGGCTCGGCCTTTTCCTCACGCACTGGCGCCTGGATGCGGGGTTTCGGCAAAGCCACCGCCGCAGGTTGAGCTACGGGTGCGCGTGCCGCCGGGGGTACGACGAGGCTCGCCGGAAGCAGCCACTGACGCACGATGCCGTCCTCGCCCGCCGCGACGACACTCGTCCCGTCGGCGCTCAGCACGGCTGCATGCAAGGCACGGTCTGAACCCGCAAAGGTCGCCACGCGCTCGCCATCGCTCACGCGCCAGACGTCGACGGAGCCATCGGCGCCCGCGCCCGCGACGAGAGCACCCGTCGCGGAGAACACGAGACCCCGCACGACGCCGCCGGTGGCGCGCAGGCGTCCGATTTCCGTGCCTGAAGTGGCGTTCCACAACCGCACTGTACCGTCCGAGCTGGCGCTGGCGACCGTATCGCCCTCGGGCGCCACCGCGATCGCCAGAATTTCACCCGTGTGTCCGACGAATCGTGCCGCATCGCGGGTGACGCTGCCATCACTTGGGATCCAGCCTTCGATCACGAAGCCGCTCGGACCCTGTCCGAGGCCTGCGAAGATCACCCTGCCGTCGCCAGAAAACGCTGCCGCGGTCACCACAGAGATGCCGGCCTTGCCGCCCGACATCAGCGTCTGACCGGCTTCGGGGTCGACGATCGACCAGGCCCCGGAGGCATGGAGGGCCACCACTCGCGTCGGCGTCCGATAATGGACCGCGACGACTGGCGATTGGCCTTCGATCGTACGCAACAGCGCGCCGGACCGGGCATCCCAGATCCGGATATGTCCCTGCCGTGAGCCACTCACGATGCGGGTCTCGTCCGGCGACGCGGAAACGGCGGTGATCGGTGCCCCATCCCGTTCCGCGAAAGGGGCCACAGCGTTTGTACCTGGGTTCCAGAGGTGCAGCCGTCCGTCCGTTCCCCCTGCCAGAACGTGCCCGTTGATCATGGCGAGCTTTTGGATGAGTGACCCGCCATCTCCGGCAGCAGATTCCAGCACGACCTGGCGTGCGGGCACGTCACGAGACGGTGTCGGTCGACCGCTGGGCTGAAGCCCTTCTCCCCCGGCGGCGCGTTGACTGTCGACGGCGGCCGCGGCGCTGGCAACACGCTGACGCGCCTCCTCGGCCTGACGCCGGGCCGCTTCTTCCAACTGCCGCTGACGCGCCGCTTCTGCAAGCCGGGCCGCCTCGCGTTGACGCGCCTCCTCGGCCTGACGGCGGGCCGCTTCTTCCTGCTGCTGCTGGCGCGCCACTTCGGCCAAGCGGGCTGCCTCGCGTTGACGCGCCTCCTCGGCCTGACGACGGGCCGCTTCTTCCTGCTGCTGCTGGCGCGCCACGTCCGCCAGCCGGGCCGCCTCGCGTTGACGCGCCTCCTCGGCCTGACGCCGGGCCGCTTCTTCCTGCTGTTGCTGGCGCGCCACGTCCGCCAGCCGGGCCGCCTCACGCTGACGTGCCTCCTCGGCCTGACGGCGCGCTGCTTCTTCCTGCTGCTGCTGTCGCGCCACTTCGGCCAACCGGGCCACCTCGCGTTGACGCGCCTCCTCGGCCTGACGGCGGGCGGCTTCTTCCTGCTGCTGGCGCGCCACTTCGGCCAAGCGGGCTGCCTCGCGTTGACGCGCCTCCTCGGCCTGACGGCGGGCCGCTTCTTCCTGCTGCTGACGCGCCACTTCCGCCAGCCGGGCCGCCTCGCGTTGACGCGCCTCCTCGGCCTGACGACGGGCCGCTTCTTCCTGCTGCTGCTGGCGCGCCACGTCCGCCAGCCGGGCCGTCTCGCGTTGACGCGCCTCCTCGGCTTGACGCCGGGCCGCTTCTTCCTGCTGCTGCTGCTGGCGCGCCACGTCCGCCAGCCGGGCCGCCTCGCGTTGACGCGCCTCCTCGGCCTGACGCCGGGCCGCTTCTTCCTGCTGCTGATGCGCCACGTCCGCCAGCCGAGCCGCCTCGCGCTGACGAGCCTGCTCGGACTGGCGCTCGACCTCGATCCGCGCCGCGCCGGATGCCGATTGGTCATTCACGCGACCGGGAGTGGTCGCGGGTGTGACCGTAAGCTCAGAGATCGGCGTTCGCCGGGCTGAGACATCGGAGTCGAAGGCGAACAGCATACTCGCTCCGAGCAGCAAGGCGCCCACGCCCAGCACGGCGGCGCCTCTGGGGCTGAGCGCAAGATCGGCGGCGCGGGAGCCCAACGACTGGGACGCCACACTGCCCGTCGCCCCAGACGGCGGCGCTACCGACACGACGTCCGGATCAAAATCCGGCCGCGCGGACGTCGAGCGGGGAGCAGATTGCGACGTGCCGCGGGGCGCTGACGGAGCGCGCGGGCCGGATTGCAGACGGGGCGACGACTGGCGCGGCGATGATCTCGGCTCCGATCGGGCAACGCCTGCACCAGATCGCGGCGACGATGTCGGTATCCTGATGCCACCCGAGACACTGTCGAGGAACCCATCGCCCCCTTCGGGATACCATCCGGGCTCGGCTCCCTGGAACAGCATCTCGCGCCATTCGGCCACCGACTGGGGACGATTGCGAGGATGCAGGCGCATGGCCGCATCGATCGCCGCCAGGAACTCAGGGCGATACCCCCCCTGCGCCCCCTCCATGGCCGGCATCATGCCGTCCTCGAGCATGCGGGCCGTCGCCTCGGTCGGCACTTTTCCCGTAACCGCGAGATAAATCGTAGCGCCAAGCGAATAGATGTCCGTCCAGGGACCCTGAGAGCGCACGTCGCTCGAGTATTGCTCTTGCGGCGAGTAGCCTTGCTTGACGACCCCCGTGAGGGTGCCGCTCATGTGCGTGACGACCCGTCGAGAGGCGCCGAAGTCGAGCAGCACCGGCGTTCCGTCGACGCGCACGATGATGTTGTCGGGCGCGATGTCACGATGCAGGAAATCGGAGCGGTGCATCATCTCGATGGCATCGAGCAGAGGCCACAACAAGCGATCCAGCTCGGCTTGCCGGGGGGGCCGATTCAAGCCCTGGAGCCAAACCTTAAGGCTCGGCCCGCTCTCGAACCGCATCACCATGTAGGCAGTGCCGTGGGTCTCGAAGACGCTGATGACCCTCACGATCGCAGGGTGATCAAATTGAGCCAGCGTCCGCGCCTCTCGCAGAAAGCTCGAGCGGAGGCGATCGAAAAGTGTGCGGTCACCGTCGGTCCGCGGGCGTACACTAAGCGTACTGTCGCGCATGCCGAACTGAGCGGGATAGTACTCTTTCACGGCGACGGGAGCGGCGAGGCCGAGGTCGAACGCCTGGTAGGTGATGCCGAAGCCACCAGCACCGATCACCCGATCGATGCGGTACTTACGGTCGAGCACCGTGCCCGTTTTCAAAACCTCGCGGTAGTCCATGCCTCGATGCTCTTCGATGCGAAATCAGGGGCGTCGTTACCCGGCGTGGTGCGGCCAAAAGGATGATAGATCATCTCGCGGCCATCCGCGAGTTATTTCGGACCGTTTTGGTTCGTAATTTGCAGCCCTCACTACGATGTGATCATGGGACCCGGACAAACCCACCGAAATGAAGTCTCATCTTACAGTATGTGACAATTGGGGGCGACTGGGTCCACGCAACGTCGTTGACCTGCGCAACCGGTCCGTATGTGGAGCCGGCAGTTGATTCTGGCACCAACATCCAGAGCGCTGCGCAGGAGTTAAGTCAAAACGAGCTTGAGAGAGATCAAGGGCGACGGCTACATGAGATGCGATTGGCACACTTCCGTGTCGGGTGCGCCTCATGAAGCTTGCTTGGGGGGCGCATGCGCCCTCCGGCGAGCCGGCGATGGTGCGAACGAGGAGACAAGGCGATGACCTATAAGACGATCCTGGTGCACCTCAACGACGAGCGCCGAGTTGCCGGCCTCATCGACGCCGCGACTTCACTCGGCCAGCGCTACGACGCGCATGTGATCGCGCTCTACGTCATGCCGCCGGTCCCCACCTACGGGCCGACGGCCTTCGGTGCCGGCTATATCCAGAGCGCGCTGCAGACCTTTCGCGATGAGGCGGATCGGGTGCGCAAGGCCTTCGAGAGCGCGTGTCGCGGCCGGCCGATCATCCCGGAATGGCGCCTCGTCGAACCCGGCGAGCGAAACGTGGCCGATTGCATCGTCGAGCAGGGCCGCTGCGCCGACCTGATCATCATCGGCCAACGGGACCGCAACTTCGACTTCTCGAGTGTGCTCGACGTCCCGGAGCGGATCATCATCGAGAGTGGCCGGCCCGTTCTCGTGATCCCCAACGCCGGCCGCTTCCCCAAGATCGGAGAAAGGATCACGATCGCCTGGCATGCGCGGCGCGAAGCGACCCGAGCCGTGTTCGACGCGTTGCCGCTGCTCCAGCAAGCCGAGCGAGTGCGGATCGTCTGGGTAAATCCCCAGGATGAGCGTGCAATGGCACGGGATCTGCCGGGTGCCGAGATCGCTGCCACACTCGCGAGGCACGGCGTGAAGTGCGAGACCGCGACCGCGGTATCACGCGAGATCGGCGTCGGTGACGTGATCCTTTCGGGGTTGACGGACGACGCTGCCGACCTCCTGGTGATGGGGGCCTGGGGGCACTCGCGGATGCGGGAGTTGGTTTTCGGCGGTGCAACGCGCCACATCCTCGAGCACATGACAGTACCCGTTCTGATGTCGCATTGAAGGTCGCGCACGCAACGAGAGTTGCAGCCGCAGCCACGGCCGGCGCCATCGTCGGTGGCCGCCGTGATTGCGTCGCGACCGGCCGTCGTGACGCTGGTTCGCTAATCAAATCACCCCGACGTCGCGCCAGCTAGCGCGACGCACGTACTTCGCACCGGCCTTAAGGTGCCAGCATCGGCGGCGGCGGCGGGGGAGCATCGGGATCGTGCTCGCGATCGCTGCTCAGCTCCCTGAGGCCGTCTTTACCGTAGACGTCCGGCCGGAACTCAGCGTTGCCACTCTCGTCGGCCCAGGCTGTCACATAGATGAAGTGGACGGGAACCGGCCGCGACAGTGTGATGTCAACCGGCGTACCCCCGGCAATGATCTCGTCGACCCGACGACGATCCATTCCCGGTTCGTCCTTGGCGAGCCAGGCCGCGAGGTCGAACACGTCCTGCACGCGGACACAACCGGCGCTGAACGCGCGCTGTGCGCGGGCGAACAAGGGCTTCATCGGCGTATCGTGCATATAGACGCCGTGCTCGTTCGGCATGTCGAGGCGCACCAGGCCGAGCGCATTCTGCGGCCCGGGATCCTGCCTGAGCTTGGTCGTCGCTGGATCGAAGCTCGCCCAGTCGATCCGCGTAGCATCGATCTCGGGACCATTGAAATTCCCGCTCAACACGCGAATCTGTTCCTTGCCGAGGTACTCCGGCTCCTTGACCAGTCGCGGCGCGACATCGAGCTTGGCAATGCTGTCGGGCACGCGCCAGTACGGAAAGAAATTCAACGCCCTGACAGAAGCCCTGACCACAGGCGTCTCACGACCGGGCCGCCCGGCGATCACCCGGTGCCGCAAGGCGACCTTCCCGCCCTCCACGGCCTCGAGCTGATAGCCTGGCACATTGACCAGGACATATCGATCTTCGCGCAGTGCACCGTTGTCGAGAAGAGCAGCGAGCCGATCATAATTGAGCTTGATCTGTGCCATCCGCGCCTGCGCCGGCACGTTCATGGCGGCGATCGTGCCACGATCGATGCGGCCGGACACAGCGAGGCCATGTCGCTGCTGAAAACGGCGCACTGCGGCCTCGAGCTCGCCGTCGAACGTGAAGTTCTGAAATGAGTCGCTGCGCCTCAGCTCGCCAGTCGCTCTGAGGCGCTGGCGCACGATCGGCACACGATCGTCGTCGTCGCCGGGCCGGATCATCCGCGAAGTGGGAATCGCGGGCCAACCACCGCGCTGCGCGATCGCCTTGTAGCGTCCATAGGCGAGATCCATCGCCTTCAGCATTGCCTCGCTGCGAAGCGGCTGATCACCGGTGCGCAGGTCGTCAGGCGGAGTCTCCTGCTGTGGCCGGCCCGGAGGCTGGCGCTCCAGGGACGACGTCGTCGTCGGCAACCCGAAAATCTTGTTGGCCCATTCCATCTGGGCCTGTGCGGAGGAGACGCCTGTCGTCAGGACGGCGAGTGCCGCAATCAACGTCGAGCGCGCGCTCGAGCAAACGGCCCGTCCACAGGCTCCCGATGCGTCTCGTCCCAAGCTCATCATGCCCCCGTTCCGGCCGATCAGCCGACAATCCTTCAGGCCCGATTCGCGCGCGAAGCACGATCGGGGCCGTTAGACGCACTATTTGCGGCCATCGTGTGGTGGTACCGCTGTCTCTTCCAACCTCCTATAGTGCGTCGCCCTCCGATGCCAAACACTCTCCGGTGAAGGACCGTTCTCTGCCGTGAGCATGATGCCACACCCGGACCCTGCTCTCCCGCGCCGCACCATTGTTTCGACACCCCGAACCAGACGGAGCCCGACATGACCGCCCCTGCCATCCTGACCAACCTCGACAGCCGCGGCGTCGCGACCGTGACCTTCAATCGCCCCGAGGTGAACAACGCCTATAACGAGGAATTCATTCAGGGCGTTCTCAAGGGACTCGACGCTCTCGGCAACGAGAAAGGTTTGCGCGCCGTCGTCATCAAGGGTAACGGCCGCCACTTCCAGGCTGGCGCCGATCTCAAGTGGATCAACTCGGTGCGCCCCAAGAGCCCTGAGGAGAACCGCGAGGTCTCGCGCGCCACCGCCGAAGCGGTCGACAGGCTCAACCGCTGCCCCGTGCCCGTCGTCGCTCTCGTCCACGGCGGCTGCTTCGGCGGCGGCACCGGCATCGTCTCCGCTTGCGATGTCGTGATTGCTGCCGACAACTCCATTTTCTCGATTTCCGAAGTCCGCTGGGGACTTCACGCAGCGATCATCGTGCCGCACCTCAATGATGCCATGGGGATGCGGCAGGTCCGCCGCTATGCCATCACCGGTGAGCGGTTCGGCGCCGAGGAAGCTCGCCGCATCGGGCTGGTGCACGAGGTCGTTGCGCTCGACGGTCTGGAGGCGCGTGGCGCCGAGATCGTGGCCCAGATCCTCGAGAACTCGCCGAGCGCGATGACCAAGACCAAGCAGCACATCCTGGAAAGCGCCTGGGGCGGCTTCGATCGCGCCACGCTCGACAAGTTGATCGACAGCCATTCCGAGGCTCGCCAGACGGCTGAGGCCGCCGAGGGCCTCGCCTCGTTCGCCGAGAAGCGGCGCGCCGCCTGGGCACCGAAGGTCTGAACGGACTCATGACGACGCCCGGCGCGCAGGCGCCGGGCGCGATGCGCCTCTCCAACGTCAGTGGATACCTACTCGGCCGCGCGTTTCTGCTCGAGACTGACGGGGCACTCGGCCCAAAGCGCCGACAGGGCCGCGCACAGCCGGTCCATGTCGGCATCGGTGTGGAGCGGCGTCGGGGTCAGCCGCAACCGTTCCGTGCCCTTGAGCACGGTCGGATAATTGATTGGCTGCACGTAGATGCCATGTCGATCGAGCAGCATGTCGGTGACGCGTTTGCAGATCACGGGATCGCCGACGAGCACCGGAACGATGTGGCTGGGATTATCGATGACCGGCAGCCCTGCGTTTTTCAATCGCCGCTTAAGGGTGCGTGCGCGCTCTTGGTGACGCGCCCGCTCTAGTCCCGACACTTTGAGATGCCGGATCGAGGCCACCGCACCCGCAGCGATCGCCGGTGCCAGCGACGTTGTGAAGATGAAGCCCGGCGCATAGCTGCGAATGGCGTCGCAGATGTGGCGGCTTCCGGAAATATAGCCGCCCATCACGCCAAAGCCCTTGGCAAGCGTGCCGTTGATGATGTCGACCTCGCCCATGACACCGTCACGCTCCGCGATGCCGCCACCGCGCGGGCCATACATGCCGACCGCATGCACCTCGTCGAGATAGGTCAACGCCCCGTACTTTTTTGCGAGCGCACAGATGGCAGCGATCGGTGCGATCGTCCCGTCCATCGAGTAGACGCTCTCGAAAGCGATGATCTTGGGCCGCTCCCGCGGCAGCGCCGCAAGCTTTCTCTCGAGATCGACGACGTCGTTGTGCGCGAACACCGTCTTGTCCCCACCGCCGTTGCGGATGCCGGCGATCATCGAAGCGTGGTTCTTCTCGTCGGACAGGATGATCGAGCCCGGGAGCAGCTTCTGCAAGGTCGCGAGCGTGGTGTCGTTGGCAACGAAGGCCGAGGTGAAAACGAGAGCGGCTTCCTTCTGGTGGAGGTCCGCGAGTTCCGCTTCGAGTTCCACGTGATAGTGTGTTGTGCCCGAGATGTTGCGGGTTCCACCCGAGCCGGCGCCGACCTTGTCGATCGCCTCGTGCATCGCGGTAAGGACGGCGGGATGTTGACCCATGCCGAGGTAATCGTTCGAGCACCACACCGTGACGTCCCTGACGCCTTCGGGGTCGTGACGCATGGCCTTTGGAAACGCGCCGCGCGTGCGCGATATATCGGCGAAGACGCGATAGCGGCCCTCACTGTGGATCCGGGCCAGTGCGTCGCTAAACGCGCGCGCATAATCCATGTCGTGCCTTTCCACCATTTCATGGGGCTTGCCATGTGCCCCAGGAGTTGCAGCGCCTTCCAGCCGCGACTTTCGGCGGCCGCCGCACTTCTCTTGCGCATACCAGAATACATGCGCGGAACGCTATGTGTCACCCTGGGACGGCCGACTTCGCGCTATGTCGCACACGGGTCGCCCTCTTCAAATTGACATCGCGCAAGCCAACATCTGCTCCCCGTGCGGCAGAGTGTCCCCAAGCGCGTTTGAGCGTTCCAGTGCAACAGACTTAATCGGCGAGTACGGCGACGGAAACACGGCGCAGCGGACCAGCTGCCGCGCCCTGACTGTCCCTCAGGACCACGTCGAACCCGGCCGTGTCGCCGTCGGTGCCGTCGTGAACAAAGATCACATTCCCGGCCACGATATCCGCCTGCGTGAAGCTCTCGACGGCAGCCGCAGGCGCCGAGACCAGAGCCACAAAGCCGCTCGCCGCGTTACTCAGGGTATAGGTCAGCAGATGTGCACCGTCCTCCACGTCGCTGGCAGAGAGGTCTGAAGACGTGATGCGCACAGCCCCCCCGCGCCGGACCGTCATCTCGAAATCGCCGGCGAGATCCGGCGGCATATTGCGCACCTCGGCTGCCAGATCCCCGCCCGCCGCGAGCGCCAATTGGCCGTAGCGGACGTCGCCGTGCACGACACCCGTCTTCCCGATGTTGATCAGGTTACGCACTCTGACGCGACCGTCGAGGAGGCCGTGGACATCGGCCGCGCCGACCTCGAGCGTTCCCACGACCCGTCCGCCGGGATGGATCACGACCCGCTCGGCCGCGATCGCCCCCAGTACGCTACCCCAGACCTCGACCTCTTGCGCATTGCGGATCGCACCGTGTACGACCAGATCTCCGCCGATCACGGCTCGCGTCGTCTCTGTCGCCACGCCCTGCTCCTTGCTGCGACCGTCAGAGGACGCGCTTCTCGATTGTGCGTCAACCGCGCTTGTTCGCTGAGCCGCACATGCTCATCGGATCTCGGCCGACATGTGGCAAGGATAGCCGCAACCGTCCGCGGGTAACCACCTGCGCGGACGTGCGCAGGCTTGAACGCGAGATTGGACTTGCCAGTGTGCTGTGACGGGCGGATTCTCTCCCCCGGCCTCACGAATACCTGCAACTGCCGTCGGAAACCCGCTCATGCCCATCGCCCAGCGCCGTATCGAGCCCCTCGCGGAAACGCGCGCCGCCGAGAGAGGGATCGTCTCAGCGCCCGGCTACCCTTCCGTGCGCATGCGCCGCAATCGCAAATCGCATTGGTCTCGCCGGATCGTCGCCGAGAACACGCTTTCGACCAGCGACCTCGTCTGGCCGATCTTCCTGATCGATGGCTCAGAGCGACGAGTCCCGGTGGCTCACATGCCCGGCGTGGACCGCGTCAATATCGAGGAAGCCGTCGCCGAGGCCGAGAGAGCCGCCGCGCTCGGTATTCCCGCCATCGCCCCTTTCCCCAATATCGACCGGGCATTGCGCGATCCCACAGGCTCCGAGGCCATCAAGGCCTCCAATCTGATGTGCCGCGCCGTTCGCGCGATCAAACAGGCCGTTCCCGACATCGGCATCATCACCGATGCAGCGCTCGATCCGTACACCAGCCACGGCCACGATGGACTTCTGGATGACGGCGGCCGGATCCTGAATGATCCGACAATCGAGGTACTGTGCCGACAATCGCTCGCACTCGCGGAGGCCGGAAGCGACTGCATTGCCCCATCCGACATGATGGACGGCAGAGTGGGTGCCATCCGCAGGTCCCTCGACCGCGCCGGCTTCGAGGACGTGCAGATCCTCTCTTACGCCGCCAAGTACGCGTCCGGCTTCTATGGGCCATTCCGCGATGCCATCGGGACCAATGCGACCCTGATCGGCGACAAGCGTACCTACCAGATGGACCCCGCCAACACCGATGAGGCCTTGCGCGAAGTGGCGCTCGATCTGGCCGAGGGGGCGGACATGGTGATGGTCAAGCCCGGCATGCCATACCTCGACGTGATACGCCGCGTGAAGGACACGTTCGGGGTTCCGACCCTGGCCTACCAAGTGTCCGGCGAGTACGCGATGCTGGAGGCCGCAGCACGTAACGGCTGGCTAGACGGCGACCGCGTGATGATGGAGGCGCTACTCGGCTTCAAACGGGCAGGTGCCGACGCCGTGCTCACTTATTTCGCGCCACGCGCCGCCGCTATCCTCAACGCCGGGGCTTGAGCTGCCTTCGAGGCGGACGGGCGCTGACGACGGCCGTCGGTAGTCGATCCGCCTCCACAGCACAGTGTCAACCACCGCAGCCGAGCAAAACTTCAGCATCGAACATGTCGGCCCGCGTTGTTGCGACACTTGATGTGTCCGGGGCTTCTTCATAAGTTGGCTGGCTCGGGGCGCTTTCGCCCGCGCAGCGTCCAGGGAATCGTGCCGGCATGTCGGAGCAACAGAAGAACTTTCCAGAGTTCTACGTGACAGCTCCGCAAGCGTGCCCGTATCTTCCGGGCCGCAACGAGCGAAAACTCTTCACCCATCTCACGCACGACAAACCGCGTCCGCTCGTCGACAGCCTGCTTCGCGGCGGGTTCCGCCGCAGCCAGAACATCGCCTACATGCCTTATTGCGAAGGGTGTCAGGCCTGCGTCTCGATTCGCGTCGCAGTCGATGAGTTCGTTGCCAGCCGATCGTTCAAACGCGTGTCCCAGCGCAACAGCGACATCGTTGCGACCCGAGTCCCGGCAGTACCCACCTCCGAGCAGTACAGCCTCTTTCGCGCCTACATCGACCAGCGCCATGGCGACGGTGGCATGGCCGACATGACGGTGCTCGACTATGCCATGATGATCGAGGATTCGATCATCGACACGTTCCTGACCGAGTACCGCCTCGACGTTGCTCCGGCACCTGGCGAAAAGAAGTCGCAGAAGGGTCCTCTCAAAGGTGTCGCGCTTTGCGATCGCCTCTCGGATGGTATTTCGATGGTCTACAGCTTCTACGATACCGAGGACGACGGCCGCAGTCTCGGCACCTACATGATCCTCGAACATATCGCCCATGCCCAGCGGCTGGGGCTGCCCTATCTCTATCTCGGCTATTGGATCCAGGGCTCGCAGAAGATGGCGTACAAGGAGCGGTTCGGACCTCAAGAGCGCCTCGGCCCCAACGGCTGGCAACGCACCGCCTGAGATGCCTTGCGGACGTCCACCCGGCTGATCGCTTCCCGCGTCACAGGTGGCGGCGAACTGCGGAACGTGCCGTTCCTCACTTGCACTGACGTGGCCGGTCCATGCCCTTGATCGATGAGCTGCTCGCCGGAATACCGATCGAGGTGCTGGCGCTCCGCATGACGCTGGTTGCGCTGTTCGTCGTCCTGGTGGCGCTCGTCGCCGAGCGGCTCGGTCCGTTTCTCGGCGCGATGGTGGCATCCCTGCCGCTATACACCGGCCCCGTGTATCTGCTGCTCGCCCTTGAGCACGATCCTGCCTACATCATCGCGGCGACCGTCACTTCCGTCGCCATCTGCGGGGCCAATCCCGTTTTTGCATTGATCTACGCGCTGCTCGCGCGCACCCAAGGCGTCGCCGTTTCGCTGATTGGCGGCCTCTTGGCCTGGGCCGCTTGCGGCGCCCTCGTTCAAGCACGCGGTGAATGGACACTCGTCGAGGCCCTGTTGTTCGTCGCTCCGATCTACCTGGTGGCATTGTGGCTGGCGCAAAGCTTCACGCGTGGCGTTGCCCTTCGCTCAGCCAAGCGCCACTGGACCGACCTCGTTCAGCGCGCCGCGTTCGTCGCAGCTCTGACGGGCGTGGTCATCGTGGCGAGCCGGCACGTCCCGGCCGAAGTCACCGGCATTCTCTCGGTGATGCCGATCCTGACCACCAGCCTGATCCTGGTCATGCATCCCCGAGTCGGGGGACCAGCCACCGCGGCCCTCCTCGCGCATACCCTCGGGGGGCTGGTCGGCATGGTGGTTGCCTTCGCGGCCGTCAACCTGTCGATTCCGAGCCTTGGATTATGGCCGGGCCTCGGCCTCGGGCTTGCGATCACCCTCGCCTGGAACGTGATGCTGATCATGGGACGGAAGCTGATGACGGCGAGGCGATGAGCTGGCGCGGCGGCCAGCCTCAACGCTCCAGTTCGGCGCCAATACGCTCGAACATGTAAGCCCATTTCGCCTTCTGCACGGCGACTAGAGAAGCCATCGACTGGCGCACTTCGGCAAGGCGCGAACAGTCGGGCGCGGCGACACTCGTTCCCTCGGCGCCGAGTTGCTCGATGCGCGCGAGAAAACCAGCCGCCTCATCGTCATAGTCGGCGATCTTGCGATCCTGCACGATGGGCGCTGCCTCAGCCAGGAACTGGTCATAGCTCCAGCCCCGCTTCGCCTTCAGTTGCCGCAACTTCGCTTGGAATGTCGGCCGGTTCACCTGGTTGAGCTCACGCAGCGCCTGCGCCGCTTCCGTCACCGCGGCCTCGAAGTCGCCGCGCGTGCACGCCTCGGCGGCAACCGGCGACGCCATCGCCACCCACACCGCCGCCGCTATTGTCACCCGCCCGAGCATCGCCGACGCCATTTTGTCCCCCGGACCCGCGCTCGTCCGGTTGGACCTACATGCCGTGTCGCGGCGTTCCCGGCAAGACGCTCGGCCGCCACGCGTCCGTACTTATCCCCGGTCCACGCAACTGTGAGACGATGCGTGGCGATCACAGAACGGATACCCGCATGCCCCGACACGGCCCGACCCACGAAACGAGACCACGCCCTCTGTCCCTGAGGACCAGCGCCTCGCTTCCCGCCTATGAGCGCAGCCGCGATCTGCCCCGGCTGCTGCCGATCTGGCCGGGCGAGTTGGACAATTTGACGCCAGAGACCCATCATCGATTGTTGCAACGACTGCGTCGCGCCTTGCGCGACGAACGCCGCCGCGGGATTGCGGGCAGCTGGACCTACGACCTCGCGCGGCACGCCCGCCTCTACCGAGCACTTCGCGCGGAGATCGCGCTGATGTCCCCTCCGCTGTCGACGTGGGTCCAGGGCGCCCGGGACACGTCGCCTCCCGACCAAAAGCACATCGCTGGGATAGTATCTGCCCAGCCAGCAGGACGGCTGCGTTCGCCGCTCAATCCCGGCGCGTCCCCAAGCCCATCTTCTTTGCGAGTTGCGAGCGAGCCGCGGCATAATTCGGCGCCACCATGGGATAGTCATGGGGTAGCTGCCACTTGGCCCGGTACTCCTCGGGTGACATCTTGTAATGCGTCCGCAGGTGACGCTTCAGCGACTTGAACTTCTTCCCGTCCTCGAGACAGATGATGTAGTCCGGTGTCACCGATTTCTTGACCGGCACAGCTGGCTTCAGATCATCCCTCTCCGGCGGCTCGGCATGACTGCCCATGGCTCTCGAGAGCGCCTGATGCACATCGCCAATGAGGGCGGACACATCACCGCTCGGAAGCGGATTCTTGCTGACGTAGGCAGCCACGATCTGAGCCGTCAGCCCAATCAGGTTGCCCTGCGCCTCCTCTTCCATTCGGCCCTCCTGCGAGATCCGTAGAAATACGCGATCTCGTTGCTCTGATTTTTACGACGAAACGATCTAATTTCTCTATTCCCGAGCAGATCGTGATCAGGGACAAGTATTCAGTGTCACCCGCTCGAATGATCTTGACTATAGGTACATCAGACAGTCTTGTCACCGGCAAATCAGTTCTTGTCGTATCTCCATGCGCGGCCATTGATCCCTGCGATGGCGGTTCCGCTCGCGAGAGATGGCCGAGAGTCCGGCTGGTATGCTAGATGTCGATCCGACGAGAGCCGATACGGCTCCATGCCTTTGCCTCCGACACGGTGCCGCTTTCCGCGATCGCCGGTGGCCCACCTGCCGGACGCCAGCCATCAACCGGATACCGTAGCCATGTCGAGCGACCCGACCTCGAACCCCATACCTCCCCGCGCTGAAACACGCCCGGTCACCACTGAGCACCACGGCGCGCGGCTCATCGACGATTACGCTTGGCTGCGCGCCGAGAACTGGCAGGACGTGATGCGTGATCCCACCGCATTGGATCCCGCCATCCGCGCTTATCTCGAGGCCGAGAATGCGTTTACCGATGCCCGGCTCGCCCACACCAAGCCCCTGCAAGCCGCCCTGTTTGAGGAGATGAAGGGCCGCATCAAGGAGGACGACACGTCGGTACCGGCGCCCGATGGGCCCTTCGAATACCAGGTTGGCTATGTCACCGGCGGGCAGTACCCCCGCCTCCTGCGCCGGCCCCGCGGCGGCCCCGACGGCGCCGGGACCATCATGCTCGACGGCAATGCGGAGGCAGAAGGCAAACCCTACTGGCAGCTGGGCGACGGCAGCCACAGCCATGACCACAAGCTGCTCGCCTATTCCGTCGACGAGAAGGGCTCGGAACTGTTCACGATCCGCGTGCGCGATCTTGCGACCGGGCGGGATCTGGCGGATTCGATTCCCGACACGCGCGGTGGCGTGGTCTGGGCGCGTGACGGGCGAACATTCTTCTATGTCCGTCTCGATGACAACCACCGCCCCCTCTACGTCTACCGCCACACCGTGGGCAAGCCTGCCGAAAGCGACGTGCTGGTCTACGAGGAGAAGAACGCCGGGTTCTATGTCGGGGTCGGCGCCACCCAGTCGGGCCGGTTCATCCTGATCGACGCCCATGACCATCAGACGAGCGAGGTCTACCTGGTCGATGCCGAGAAGCCGGCTGACCCGCTTCGGCTCGTCGCGCCGCGCCGTCATGGACACGAGTATGCCGTGGAGCATCACGGCGACCGGCTCTACATCACCACCAATTCGGGCGATGCCGAAGATTTTCGTATCGTCACGGCCCCCATCGCGACCCCCGGCGAGGCGCACTGGACGGAACTGGTGCCGCACAAGCCGGGTCGTCTCATCATCGATACCGTGCTCTATGCGGATCATCTCGTCCGCCTCGAGCGCGAGGAGAGTCTCCCCCGCATCATCATTCGCCATCTATCGGACGGCGCCGAACATTCGATTGCCTTTGACGAGGAGGCCTACAGCCTTGGCGTCTCACACGGCTACGAGTTCGATACGACGACGATCCGCTTCACATACTCGTCGATGACGACACCTGCTGAGGTCTTCGACTACGACATGGTGAGCCGGACGCGGACGCTGCGGAAGCGCCAAGAGATTCCGTCGGGACACAATCCCGCCGACTACGTAACCCGGCGCGTTCTGGCGCCGGCAGCGGACGGCCAACTGGTCCCCGTATCGCTGCTCTATCGGAAATCCACGCCGCTCGACGGTTCCGCGCCTGTGCTTCTTTATGGTTATGGCGCCTACGGCATCCCGATTCCGGCCTCGTTCTCGACCACGCGCCTCTCTCTTGTCGATCGAGGCTTCATCTACGCCATTGCCCACATCCGGGGAGGCAAGGACAAGGGGTATCGCTGGTACACCGACGGCAAGCTCGAGCGGAAGGTCAACACCTTCACCGACTTCATCGCCGCCGGCGAGCACCTCGTCTCGCTCGGCCTGACACGGCGCGGCAACATCGTTGCCAACGGCGGGTCAGCCGGTGGCATGCTGATGGGGGCCGTCGCCAACATGGCCCCCGATCTCTTCCTCGGCATCATCGCCGATGTACCCTTCGTCGACGTCCTGAACACCATGCTCGACGCCAGCCTGCCGCTGACGCCGCCTGAATGGCCGGAGTGGGGCAATCCGATCACCAGCGAGGCCGACTTCAAGCGGATCCTGTCCTACTCGCCCTACGAAAACGTCGAGGCGAAGTCCTATCCCCACATCTTTGCCTACGGTGGGCTGACCGATCCCCGCGTCACCTACTGGGAGCCGGCAAAATGGATTGCGCGCTTGCGTGAGCGCAACACCAGCGACAATCTCGTGCTTCTGCAGATCAACATGGAGGCTGGTCACGGCGGGGCTTCTGGCCGGTTTGAGGCGCTGAAGGAGGTTGCCCTCGACTACGCCTTCGCGCTCGAGATCACGGGCAAGACTTAACCGCCGCCTGACTCTGGACGTGTGCCGATGACCGAGCCAGCCATCATGCAGACAGCCGAGCACCGCACCTTGGTTCTCGGGCGGACCTTCGAGGTGCCGATCCAGCGTGTCTATAGCGCCCTCACCGACCCACTGGAGCGGGCTCGTCTTGGTGCGTCCGGAGATAACTTCGCCCTAATTCTCGACGCGAGCGATGTTCGCATTGGCGGTCGCGATTGCTTCCGCTTCGGTCTTAGGGGCGAGCCGAGGCTGCGGGGCGAGACGGTCTACCATTGGATTGCCGTCCCCAGCTTGATCGTCGCGACGGAGACCATCTACGCCGAGGCGACCTGCGTCTCGGTGGCCATGGTGACGCACGAGTTGCGAGAGCACCGCGACGCCACCGACCTCAAGATGACTGTCCAGCTCCTCGCGTTGACCGACGACGAGGACCTTGCCGACGAGGCTGGTGCCCGGCATACGGCCTTGATCGATAATCTCGGCCGCCATCTCGGCACTCCGGGACGTGACCAGCAACGAACTTTCTCGCGGCGCCGACGGTGAACACCCTGGCGCCCCCGTTCGGATCGGGATTGTGCTCGCGGCAAAGCTGCACTAATTGCACGATCGTAGCGGACTGTCGCAGAAGCGTTGTCTTCGCCTGACACCGTGCGATTGAGACCACCCTCAACTCTCGGGAGATCGATTTGGACAGTGTTCTCATTATCGGTGCGGGTGCCGCCGGCTCTGTGACCGCGCAGAAGTGCGCGATGAATCGGGACGTGTTCAAGAAGATCCATCTCGCCTCGCGGCGATTGGCGAGCTGCGAAGCCGTGGCCAAGCGCTGCGTGACGCCGATCGAAATCAGCCAGGTCGACGCCGACGACGTCAAGGCGACGGTGGCGCTGATCAACAAGGTCAAGCCCGACCTCGTCATCAACATGGCGCTCCCGTACCAGGATCTGCCGATCATGGATGCCTGCCTCGAAACGGGCGTGCACTACATGGATACGGCCAACTACGAGCCCCGCGACGTTGCCAAGTTCGAGTACTCCTGGCAGTGGAAGTACCAGGATCGCTATGCCGCCAAGGGCATCATGGCGATCCTCGGCTGCGGCTTCGATCCCGGCCAGTCGAACATCTATTGCTCCTATGCGCAGGAGTTCCTGTTCGACACCATCGAGACGATCGACATCATCGACTGCAACGACGGCAGCCACGGCAAGGCGTTCGCCACCAATTTCAATCCGGAGATCAACCTCCGCGAGGTGACGCAGCGCGGCAAGTATTGGAAGAACGGCCAGTGGATCGACATCGATCCCCTCTCGATCGCGACCATGATCGACTATCCCGAGGTCGGCCCCCGGAAGAGCTACCTGATCTACCACGAAGAGGAGGAGAGCCTCGTCCAGAACATCAAGGGCCTGAAGCAGATCCGATTCTGGATGACCTTCTCCGACAACTACATCAAGCACCTCGAAGTGCTCCAGAACGTCGGCATGACGCGTATCGACCCCGTCATGTACAAGGGCAATCCCGTCATTCCGATGGAGTTCCTGAAGGAACTGCTGCCGCCACCTTCCTCGCTCGGCGAGAACTACTCGGGTCGCACGTCGATTGGCTGCATCTTCGTCGGCAAGAAGGACGGCAAGGAAAAACGCGCGATCATCTATAACGTGTGCGATCACGCCGATTGCTACAAGGAGACAGGCGCCCAGGCCGTGTCCTACACCACCGGCGTGCCTCCGGTCGTCGGCGCGATGATGCTGTTCAAAGGCGCCTGGAAGAAGCCGGGCGGTGTCTACAATGTCGAGCAGCTCCCGCCGAAGCCCTTCATGGACGAGATCGGCAAGCAAGGTCTGCCGTGGCACATGAAGGAGATGAGCCCGAGCGAGCAGGCGGACCTGTTTGCGGTGAAAACCTGATGCCTTCGACCGTCCTATGGTTCGCAACCGAAGAGTTCGTCGACAGCGACGAGCAACGCGAGCAGCGCGTCAATGAGGACATTGGCGGCGCTGCACTCGCCGTTTGGCTGTCGTCCGAGTTGCAGGCCAAGGGGCTCAATGCGTCCGCGCCCTGGCCCGAGGATCACGGCTGGGACTTCTCGGTCCAGTCCACCCAAGGCGCCTATGCGATCGTCTGTACGATCGAAGACGGCGCCGACGAGGAGCGTCAGGCCTGCGTGCAGATCCATCTCGGCAAGCCAGGCCGCGCGGCGCTCGAATCCGCGGACCCGGTGCTCCATCTGATCTCCGCTCTGCTTGAAAGTCGGGGAGCGAACCTCGCTGTCGAGTGATTGTCGCACTCTGCGAGCTGGACTGCGGGGCGTGCTGCCTTGGGGGAGCCGATGCAGGAAGGGGACGTCGAGGGGCGCATAACGAGCGGCGATGCCCTGCGGCCGGTGATCGTGACGGTCCACGGGACGAATGATCAACTGCCTCACGACAGCGGCGAGCGCTGGTGGCAGATCGGCTCCGAGTTCTCTCAGAAGATGACCTCGGCCCTCGCCGATCGCGGCATCAACGACGTGGAAATCCGCCCTCTGCGCTGGTCGGGGCAGAATTCGGACTTCGACCGCCTCGTCGCCGCCCGTGCTCTCGCCCGTCTGCTCCAACGCCTTGAGCACGAGCAGCGCCCGCATGCCGTGCTCGCTCACAGCCATGGTGGCAACGTAGCAATGGAGGCGCTGGCCCAGAGGTCGAGCGCCCGCCAACTGGGCGGCGTCGTTTCCTTCGGCACGCCTTTCTTCATCCGCCGATTGAAGACCGTGCCTGCCCTCATCGCACTGTTCAAGGTCGTGCTCGGCATCGTCATCGCGCCGATCATGGTCGGCTATCTCGCCTATGCGTTCGCATCGGAAACGAGCAAAATCATCGAGGCCGTGGTCGTGTTCGGCGGGCTCCTCGCAGTCGCGGTCTGGAGCGCTTGGCAGGGGTGGCGCGTCCTTGCCTTTCGTCAGCTTGCACGGCGGCGGTTCGCGCGGGCGCTGAAGCCGGATCAGTGGCTCGTGGTGCACAGTTCCCGCGACGAGGCCATGCGGTTGCTCGAAACGGCCGCGGCCATCTCGCCGCAATACGTCACCGTCGAGGCGGCAATGCGCTCGCTGACCAGCTTCGCGCGTCTCGCCGCCGTGGCCGGCACGATCGCGATTTTCGCCTGGACGGCCGGCTACTTTCTCGCGCCGATCGTGACCAAGGTGCGTTCCGGCAACTACGGTTTCGCGACCGCCGTCGACTTCACGTTCCTGCTCCTGATTCCGGTGGTCTACGGCGCCCTCTTTGGCGTCCTCTGGCTGCTGGCGCGGTTGGGCGGCGCGTGGCTCTGGTCACGGACTCTGACGGCGGCCATCCAGGGCGGGGTCGTCGGTGCGGCCTATGGCGGTGACGCCGCGTACGTGCTCAGGGGCGTGACTCACTTGCCGCCGCAGGTTCCCTCCCCCCGTGATGTGCGCCTGGATGCGGTCAACCTGGGCGGCGTCGACGACGCGGCGATCTTCGTCGCGGCCCAGCGCCTGTATGGTGCCGTGGTGGCCAGGGACGAGCTCGAAGGAGGTCTCGCCGACCCGGACACCATGTGGAAGCATCTCAGCGACGCGCTCTATCACAATGCCTATATGAGAGACGGCGACGTGATTGCCGGCGTAGCCGATCATCTGGCGGACGAATGGCAGAGACCCGCAACGAAGTAGGGACCGGTCCACGGTCGACCTCATGTGAAATGTGAGCAGCAATGCACCTACCATCGGACATCCGCACCCCCGCCTACGTCCTCGACGTCGCAGCGCTGAAGCGCAACCTCGCAACCGTCCGGCGCATCCGCCAGGAGGCCGCCTGCAAGGTCCTGCTCGCGACCAAGGCATGGGCCATGCCCGCCGCATTCCCGCTGATGCGCGACAGCCTCGACGGCACCACGGCCTCGGGCGAGTACGAGGCGCGGCTGGGGCGCGAGGAGTTCGGCAAGGAGGTGCACGTCTACGCGCCGGCCTACGCTCCTGGCGAGGTCGAGCGGCTGACGGCGATCGCCGACCACATCTACTTCAACTCTCCCGAGCAGATCGCACGGTTCGGCCCCATCGCACGCGCTGCGGGCAGGAAAACAGGCATCCGCATTAACCCGGGCTACTCGAATGCGACGCTCGGCGGCGCGCTCTACGATCCGTGCGCGCCCTGCTCGCGCTTCGGCACCACTCGTGAACAGATCGACGAGCTACCCTGGGGCGAGATCGACATCCTGCACGCGCACACCCTCTGCGAATCCATGGCCTACGGGTCCAAGGGATTGATCGAGCACGTAGCGCGCGAGTTCGCGCCCTACGTCCGCCGCGTGAAGGCCGTCAATTTCGGCGGCGGCCACTTCGTCAACAAGGAGGGTTATGACGTCGATGTCCTCATCGCTGCCATCAAGGCGTTTCGCGCCGAGTTCGGTGTGGAGGTGATCCTGGAGCCCGGGGCGGGCATTGTCGTCGATACGGGCTACCTCGTCGCGAGCGTCATCGGCCTGCACCACAACGTGAAGGACATCGCCATTCTCGACACGTCCGCCTCGACTCACATGCCGGACGTGCTCGAGGTGCCCTATACGCCCACCGTCATCGGCGCCGGTGCCACTGGCGTCCACGGCCATGAGTACATCCTCGGCGGCAAGACCTGCATGACCGGCGATGTCATTGGCGAATATTCCTTCGAGCGACCACTCGCTCTCGGTGACCGGCTGATCTTCACCGATATGATGCAATACTCGTTCGTGAAGAACACCACTTTCAACGGCACGCCGAAGCCCGACATTGCCATCCTCGATGAAGACGGCAGCTATCGCGTGGTTCGCTCTTTCGGCTACGAGGATTTCCGCAAGACACTCGGTTGAGGATTGCCGCTCAACGCCGTTTGACGTCGGAGTCTGGCTCAGCGTTGGCGCAGGCGGCGCTGATCCGGCGCCACGGAACCACGACAGACCCGCGGCGTTTACGCGCCTGACCGCGATCCAATGGCCGCCTCTCCTCCGCGCATCTCGACCTGTTGCCAGCGGCCCGGCGGCGCTGCGTCCTGCCCCCCGTCATTGCCGATCTCGTCAAGGCGTGGTAGCCAACCGGGAACAATGAAGAAGCAGATAATCGTTGGGAGGGCACCGGTGTGAAACGCGGCTGGATCGTCGCGAGCTTGTTTTTTCTCGCACTCTTCTCCGGTACGATCTGGCTGTCGGCTTCCCTTCCGCTCTTGGACGAGTTGGGCCCAGGACCAGGTTTCTTTCCCATTTGGCTTGCTGGCATCGGCGCCGTTCTGAGCGTCGTTCTCGTGGTGCAGACCGCCCGCGCGCCGACCGATGGGCCGTCCGACAGCCTGATGCCCGATCGCGATGCGCTGTTCCGAATTTCGTGCATCATCGTCATGCTGGTGTTCGGCGCGCTGGTTCTCGACTGGCTCGGCTGGCGGATCACCGCACTCATCGTCACCGGCGTCCTGCTTCCGGCACTCGGTGCTCGCTCGCCATGGGCCGTCGTGCCGTTCGTGCTGGCCGCTAGCTTCGGCGTATTCCACGTCTTCTATTACTGGCTCAAGGTGCCGTTGCCCATCGGCACATTCGGCATCTGAGGATCAGACAACTCGATGGAAACACTCGATCATCTGCTTTCCGGCCTCGCTGCAGCGATGACACTGAAGTATCTCGCCTTCGCGCTGGCGGGCTGCGTCTTCGGCACTCTCGTTGGAGTCCTGCCCGGCGTCGGGCCAGCGGCGGGAACGGCCATCCTCATCCCCATTACGTTCAACCTCGATCCGGCCGGCGCCATCATCATGCTGTCGGCGATCTATTACGGAGCCATGTACGGGGGCACCATTACTTCGGTGCTGCTCAACGTGCCAGGAGAGGCGGCCTCGGTCATCACCTGTATCGAGGGCTATCAAATGGCCAGGCAGGGCCGCGGCGGCGCCGCACTCGGCATCGCGGCCATTGGCTCATTCATTGGCGGCACCGTAGCGGTGATCGCGCTTGTCGTCGTGGCAGCCCCACTCGCCGCGCTTGCGCTCAAGTTCGGCCCGCCAGAGTTCTTCGCGTTGATGCTATTCGGCCTTTGCCTCGTCACCGGCCTCGCCGGACGATCTCTAGTCGCCGGCATTCTCATGACCATCGCCGGGCTTCTCATTTCTTTGATCGGCATCGACCCGGTCCGCGGTGCGCCACGTTTCACGTTCGGCATGCCGGAACTTTATGATGGCCTGGGCTTCATTCCGGTCGTGATGGGTCTCTTCGGCATTGGCGAGATTCTCGCGACCGCCGAGAAGCCCTATCGCGAGGTCATCAAGACCAACCTGCGCGACATCTGGCCGAACCGGCAAGAATGGAAATCTTCCATCGGCGCCATCGGTCGCGGCACCGGTATCGGCTTCTTCCTCGGCCTCATCCCTGGTGTCGGATCCATCATCCCGACGTTCATGTCCTACATCCTCGAGAAGCGCATCTCGAAACATCCCGAGAAATTCGGCACTGGCGTGATCGAGGGCGTCGCCGGCCCCGAGACCGCCAACAACGCCTACGCCAACGCCGCCATGGTGCCTCTGCTGACGCTCGGCATCCCGTCCTCCCCGACGATTGCCGTGCTGATGGGTGCCTTCATCATCAACGGCCTGACACCGGGGCCCTTCCTGTTCACCGAGAAGCCGGTCCTGGTGTGGACCATCATCGCCTCGTTCTTCATCGGCAACGTGATGCTGCTGATCCTGAACCTGCCGCTGGTCGGGTTATGGGCGAAAATCCTCGAGGTCCCCTACCAGTACGTCGTCGTCGGCACGCTGCTGTTCTGCGTCATCGGCGCCTACTCGATCAACTCGAGCGTGTTCGACGTCTGGGTCATGCTCGGTTTCGGCGTGATCGGCTACCTGCTTCGCAAGCTGGACTACCCGCTCGCGCCATTCGTTCTGGGGCTGATCCTGGGGCCACAGCTCGAAAAATCGCTACGCACATCGCTCGAGATGTCGGCGGGGGATTTCATGATCTTCCTGACGCGGCCCATCACGGTCACTCTTCTCGTTCTGTCGATCGTTGTGCTGGTGGTATCCGCGCTCAATCTCGCACCATCGCAGATCCGCGAGGCCACGGACGACTGACGCGGTCTCGCATTCCTGTTATGACGATCCAAGCCAACCAAGGGAGGTTAAAAAAAACCCATGCTGAAATCGATCATCGGCGCTGCCGTCGGCCTTGCGCTCGGCGCCGGAGCGGCGCTGGCTCAGACCTTCCCAGACAAGCCCATCAATCTCATGGTCGCCTTCCCGCCGGGCGGCTCGACCGATATCGGTGCTCGCGTTGTCGCCGGCATCGCGGAGAAGATGATCGGTCAGCCGATCGTCGTCGTGAATAAGGGCGGGGCCGGCGGACAAGTGGGCTGGACGGATCTCGTCCGCCAGAAGCCCGACGGCTACAACATCGGCTTCGTCAACCTGCCGGCCACTAACACGGCCTACCTCGATCCCGCACGTCAGGCGATCTTCAACGAGAAGAGCTTCACGCCCATCATCAATCAGGTGCTGGACCCCGGCCTCGTTTGGGTCGCCGCCGACAGCCCCTTCAAGACGATGAAGGACGTCATCGATGCGGCCAAGAAGGAGCCAGGCAAGCTGCGGGGCGCCACGACGGGCATCCTGTCCGACGACCACCTCGCGATCCTGATGATCGAGGAAGCCGTTCCCGGCGCCTCCTTCCGCCTCGTACATCTGGCCGGTGGTGCGCCAATGCTCAAGGAGACACTGGGCGGAAACATCGATGTCGCCTTCGACAACGTCGGCTCGGTCGTCACCCAGGTAAAGAGCGGGCAGGTCCGCGCGCTGGCCGTCATGGACCACGAGCGGTCCAAGTTCCTCCCCGATGTGCCCACGATGAAGGAGCTCGGCTACCCGACTGTCATCTCCTCATCGACGCGTGGCATCGCCGGCCCGAAGGGCATGGATCCAAAGGTCGTCGAAAAGCTCGCCGATACGTTCAAGAAGGCGATGGAGGATCCCGACCACCAGAAGAAAATGGACGACGTCGGCCTCGCGGTAAAGATCATGACCGGCGCCGAGTACCAGAAGTACTTCGACGAGATCCACGAAACGTCGAAGCGGCTGGTCGAGTGGGCGAAGACCCGCCAGCAGAAGTAAGCTGCTCAACTGCCGTCTTCAGCACGCGAAAGGCCCGGGCATTCGACCGGGCCTTTTTCTACTCACACCTCCAGCACCTCGATCACGCCCGGCACCGTCGTGAGTTCGCCCCGCTGCGCGGCGCTGATCTCGTACTTGCCCGGCAGCAGCATCTCGACCTCGCGTCCACCCGCTACGCCCGGGATACCAGCGAGTTCCAGCGAGAAGCGCACCTCGCCCTTACCGCCCGGCCGCAAGAGCCGCCGGATTTCAACCATTGCCTGCTGCGAGCCCTGCATCGCGCGCCCGTCTAGTACGATCCTGACGCCGCGATTGACGTTGGCGGCGGCCGCGTCGAGGCCCTCGATCGAGTTGACGCGCATCTTGACGGTCTCGCCGTCACGCTCCGCCTCGACCGACAGGAGCACCGCGGTTCCGGCCACCAAGAGATCGCCCGACCGGGCCAGCGTATCCGAGAACACCACGGCCTCGAACTGGCCTGTCGCGTCCGAAAACATGGCGAAGGCGAACTTGTTACCCTTTTGCGAGCGGCGTTCGCGCGCTGCAACGACGATGGCGGCTAGGCGGCCGGCGGTCGCGGAGAACCCGGCCTTGGCCTCGAACTCGGCATAGCGCGTCACGCCCAGCTTAGGCAGGATCGAGTTGTATTGATCGAGGGGGTGGCCCGACAGATAGAAACCGATCCCGGCAAATTCGTGCTGCAGTCGTTCCATCGGGGTCCAGGCCTTGACCGGCTTGAGATCGAGCCTGGGCCCCTCGCTGGAGCCGAACATGTCCGCGATGCCCGATGCCTTGTCGGCATTGAGGCGTTGTGCGTTCCCCATGATGACGTCGGCATTGCCGTGGACGAGCGCACGGTTCTTGTCGAGAGCATCGAAAGCGCCTGCCATAGCCAGCATTTCGAGTGCACGCTTGTTGACCTGCTTCGGATCGAAACGGCCTGCGAAATCGGCGAGCGACTTGAACGGCCCGTCCCTCTCCCGCTCGGCAACGATGGTTGCCACCGCACCGGCACCGACGTTCTTCAGCCCGGCGAGCGCGTACTTGATGCGCCCGTGTCCGCCTTCGTCTTTTGGAGGATCGACCGAGAACTCGACGTCCGATCGATTGACGCACGGCTGCGCCACCTCGATGCCCGAACGCCGCGCTTCGGCCGAAAAATTGGCGAGTTTGTCGGTGTTCGCCATGTCCAGCGTCATGGACGCGGCCAGGAACTCCTCGCGGTAGTTCGCCTTGAGGTAGGCCGTGTGGTAGCTCACCAGCGCGTAGGCGGCGGCATGGCTCTTGTTGAAACCGTAGCCGGCGAACTTGTCGACCAGCTCGAAGATGTAGGTTGCATCGGCTTTCTTGACGCCGTTCTGCATCGCACCTTCGACGAAGCGCGCCTGCTGCTTCGCCATCTCGTTCTTGTCCTTCTTGCCCATGGCGCGGCGCAGAAGGTCGGCTTGGCCGAGCGTATAGCCACCCATCACCTGAGCTATCTGAATGACCTGCTCCTGGTAGATGATGACGCCGTAGGTCTCTTCGAGAATGGGTCTGATCAGTTCGTGCGGGTATTCGATCGGCTCGTCGCCGTGCTTGCGGTTGATGTAGGTCGGGATGTTGTCCATCGGGCCGGGCCGATAGAGCGCCACCATGGCGATGATGTCCTCGAACCGGTCGGGCTTCAGCCGCTTCAGGCTCTCACGCATGCCCGTGCTTTCGAGCTGGAACACGCCCACCGTGTCAGCCTTGGCGAGCAGTTCGTAGGCAGCGAGCACCTTCGGGTCATCGCCAGCAATCTCGAGCTTCGCCAGATCGACCTCGATACCGCGACCGCGCCTGATCAGCTCGATCGCCTTCTGCAGCACAGTCAGCGTCTTGAGCCCGAGGAAGTCGAATTTGACGAGGCCGGCCGCCTCGACGAGCTTCCAGTTGAACTGGGTGATGGGGAAGTTCGACTTCGGGTCCCGGTACATCGGGACCAGCTCGTCGAGCGGTCTGTCGCCAATCACCATGCCGGCGGCATGCGTCGAGGCGTGCCGATAAAGGCCTTCGAGCTTCTCGGAGATCTCGAGGAGCCGCGCCACCATCGGGTCCTCGTCGCGCGCCTCCTGCAGCTTGGGCTCACCGTCGATCGCCTCGCGCAGCGTCACCGGATTGGCCGGGTTGTTCGGCACCAGTTTGCACAGCTTGTCGACTTGGCCGTACGGCATCTGGAGCACGCGACCGACGTCTCGCAGAACGGCACGCGCCTGCAGCTTGCCATGCGTGATGATCTGAGCGACGCGGTCGGCACCGTACTTCTGTTGGACGTAGAGGATCGTCTCCTCGCGCCGGTCCTGACAGAAATCGATATCGAAGTCCGGCATCGACACGCGCTCGGGATTGAGGAAGCGCTCGAACAGCAGACCGAAGCGCAACGGATCGAGATCGGTAATCGTCAGCGCGTAGGCGACCAGCGAACCCGCGCCCGAGCCACGACCCGGTCCGACGGGGATGCCGTTGGCCTTCGACCATTGAATGAAGTCGGCGACGATCAGGAAGTAGCCCGGAAACTTCATCTTCGCGATGACGTCGACCTCATAGGCCAACCGCTTCTCGTAATCCTCCGTCGTAAAGCCCGGCGCGGGACCGTGCGCGGCCAGTCGCTTGACCAGGCCTTCCTCGGCCTGCCGCTTGAGTTCGGTTGCCTCCGCCGCCTCGCGATCGGCCTGGCTCGCTCCGGGCTCGGTCTTGACGAAGGCCGGCAGGATCGGTTTGCGTCCGCGGGGCCGGTAGGCGCAAAGACGTGCGATCTCCACCGTCGTGTCGATCGCCTCCGGAAGGTCCGCAAACAGGCGCACCATCTCGTCGGCGCTCTTGAAATAGTGCTCCCGCGTCAGCCGGCGCCGGTCGTCCTCGGTGACGTAGCGGCCCTCCGCGATGCAGATCAGAGCGTCATGGGCATCGTAATCGTCGGGTTTGCCGAAATAGACCTCGTTGGTCGCCACAATCGGCAGCTCGAGCGCATAGGCGAGTTCGAGCAGAGCAGGCTCGACCTGCGCTTCACTGGCAAGGCCGTGCCTTTGAATCTCGACGTAGAGCCACCGGCCAAAAATCTCCTTCAGGCGCATGAGCCGCGTCTTGGCCAACTCCGGCCGACCGTCCCGAAGCGCCCCGTCGATCGGACCGTCCGGCCCACCGGTCAGCGCGATGACGCCCTCGGAGAGTGCGGCGACTTGATCGATTTTGACGTGCGGTGTTTCGGCGTCGGGCGTCTTCAGGAAGGCGGCGCTATTGAGCTTGGCGAGATTGGCATAGCCGGCCTCGGTACGGGCATAGAGGGCGATCGGCCCCGCTGGCTTGGCCGCTGCCCCCTGGGGCTTGAGCGCCGCCATCTTGTCGTCCCCATCCCGGAAATCGACACGCTGAGCGAGCCCCACAATCGGTTGCACACCGGCCCCGGCCAATTTGTCGGAAAACTCGAGCACGCCGAACATGTTGCCGCTATCGGTGAGCCCGATCGCCGGCATCACGTGGGCTTCGGCCATCTTGGCGATCTTGGAGATCGGCAGCGCGCCTTCGAGAAGCGAATACGCCGAGTGAACCTTGAGGTGCACGAAGCGGTGCGCATTGGCCGGCTTGGCGGACTTGGTCTCGTCGGGACGAATCGGTGCGTTCATGGGATGAGTCTAGCACCGGCCGTCGTCTCGGCCAGCCGATGGCGCCTCCACTCCACGCTATCCACCACGCCCCACCGCCTCTGGCCGCAACTCGATCAGCTGGCCGCCATCCATGCGCAGGACCCGGTGCATACGACGCGCGAGGTCCATGTTGTGGGTGGCGATCAACGCGGCAACGCCGGTCCTCTCGATCAGGCCGACAAACTCTCCGAACACGTGCTCCGACGTCTTCGGGTCGAGGTTGCCGGTCGGCTCGTCGGCCAGCAGAAGGCGCGGCGCATTGGCGAGGGCGCGCGCGATTGCCGTGCGCTGCTGCTCACCGCCGGACAGCTCGGCTGGACGATGCTCCAGGCGCTCGGCAAGCCCGAGCCCCGACAGTAGCTCGGCAGCCCGTGCGTGCGCGACCTTGTCGGCCTTACCTTGGATCAGCTGCGGGATCATCACGTTCTCGACCGCCGAGAACTCAGGCAGCAACTGGTGGAACTGGTAGACGAACCCCATCTCGGCACGCCGGACGCGCGTGCGCGCGTCATCGTCCATCGTCGAGCAATCACGCCCGTTGATCAGGACCTGGCCGCTATCCGGTGTCTCGAGGAGGCCGGCGATATGCAGCAGCGTTGACTTACCGGCACCGGATGGCCCGACGAGGGCCACGGCTTGGCCCGGCATCAGGGCCGCGCTCGCTCCGTCGAGAACATGGATGGCACGCTCGCCCTGGTGGAACGTGCGCCGAAGTTCGATGAGCTCGAGCACGGGCATCGGCTGGGATGGTCTGTCCTGCACCTCGGAACCTCACTCGTAGCGGAGCGCTTCGACGGGATCGAGACGCGAGGCGCGCCACGACGGATACATTGTTGCGAGCACCGACAGCACCAGCGCCATGACCACGATCCAGGCCGTCTCCGCGACGTCGATGCGCGCCGGCAGACGGGTCAGATAATAGACCTGCGGGTCCATCAGCTTGGTGCCGAGCAAACTCTGCAACGCCTGGCGTATACCCTCGATGTTCCAGCAGAAGACGACGCCAAGCACGAGCCCCGCGATCGTCCCGACGACACCGATCGAGGCGCCGGTTATGAGGAAAACGCGCATGATGGCGCCTTTTGTCGCCCCCATCGTGCGCAGGATCGCAATGTCGCGGCTCTTCTCTTTCACCAGCATCATGATGCCGGAGATGATGTTCAGCGCAGCCACCAGCACGATCAGCGAAAGGATGATGAACATCACGTTGCGCTCGACCTCGAGCACGGTGAAGAAGGTTTCGTTGCGCTTGCGCCAGTCGGTGAAATGAAGCGACGGTCCGCCTGCCGCCCGCATCGGTCCGATCAGCTGATCGACCGCATCCGGGCTCGTCAGCTTGATCTCGAGCACGTCAACCTCGTCGCCGCGCGAGAAGTAGCGCTGCGACTCGGCGAGCGGCATGAAAACCATCGTCTTGTCGTATTCGGACATGCCGAGCTCGAACACGGCGGCAATCGTGTAGCGCTTGATACGCGGTGCCGTACCGAACGGCGTGGAGGCTCCCTTCGGCGCGATCAGTGTGATGCTGTCGCCGGCGTTCACACCCAGGGAGTTGGCGAGGCGGCTGCCCATGGCAACGCCGTCCTGCTGGTCGAAACCCGCGAACGTCCCGAAGCGGACATTGCCATAGACGAGCGGTAGCTTCGTGAGGCTCTCTTCGGTCATTCCTCTCACAAGGGCGCCGAGTGTGTTGGCTGATGAGGAGATCATCGCCTGTCCCTCGACGAGCGGCATGACGGCCTTCACACCGGGCACCGCCCTCAAACGGGCCGCGGCCTGATCGTAATCGTCGAACGGCGCCTGGATCTTATGGACAATGACGTGCCCGTTGATGCCGAGGATTTTCTGGAAGAGCTCGTGGCGAAATCCGTTCATGACCGCCATGACGATGATCAGCGTTGCGACCCCGAGCATGATGCCGATGAAAGATATGCCAGCGATCACCGAGATGAAGCCTTCCTTTCGGCGGGCTCTCAGGTAGCGCTTGGCGATCATCCACTCGAACGGCGCGAATGCCGCCGTGTCCACGGAGCGACCCGATCGCGCGTCGTGATCGTCTACCGCCGTGCCTGCTGCTGCTGCCGCTGTCGCCATGCCTTCCCCCTCAAGCTGCACCGGTCGGCATCCGCCACGACACGGCAACCGGCGCGCCAGCACCGTCGCAGACGGTCCCCGCTGGAGCCAACTCCGGTCGAGCGTTGGCAAAACGGGCTCTACTAGGCGAGCTTTCGTCCCGCGATCACCTCGGCCGCCAGTGCCGCAACTGCGTCATCAGGCGCCAGCGTCCGCCGCACACCGTCCCGCCGGGACTTGATTTCAACCTCGCCCGCCTTAACCCCCTTCGGCCCAACGATCAGCTGATATGGCACGCCGATCAGATCCATGCTTGCGAACTTTGCCCCCGGACGGTCGTCGCGATCGTCGACCAGCACCTCGATTCCGGCTGCTTCGAGGCGCTGCTCCAAGTCGTCCACAACTCTGTCCGTGTCGGCATCGCCTGGCTTCAGGTTGACGAGAGCTACCTCGAACGGCGCCACAGAGACTGGCCACACGATGCCGTCCTTGTCGTGGCTCGCCTCGATTAGCGCAGCCACGACCCGCGTCGGGCCGATCCCGTAGGACCCCATGTGCACAGTCACGGGCTTGCCGTCAGGCCCCTGCACAGTTGCTTTCATGGGCTCGGAGTACTTGGTTCCGAAGTAGAAAATGTGGCCGACCTCGATTCCCCTGGCCGAGACACGCGCATCCGCGGTCAGGGCGTCGTAGGCACCCGGGTCATGCATCTCGGATGTCGCTGCATAAAGTGACGTCCACCGGTCGACCGTCGCTTGGAGGTTCGCGACGTCGTCGAAGTCGGTGTCCGACGAGGGGACGGGGAAGGCGAGATAATCCTTGTGGCAGAAGACTTCGCTTTCACCTGTCTCGGCAAGGATGATGAACTCGTGGCTCAAATCGCCGCCGATCGGGCCCGTGTCGGCGCGCATGGGGATGGCCTTGAGACCGAACCGTGCGAACGTGCGCAGATAAGCGACGAACATCTTATTATAGGAATGGCGAGCCGCCTCCTTGCTCAGATCGAAGGAATAGGCGTCCTTCATGAGAAACTCGCGGCTACGCATGACGCCGAATCGCGGGCGGACCTCGTCCCTGAATTTCCACTGGATGTGGTACAGGTTGAGCGGGAGATCGCGGTAGCTCTTGGCGTAGGTCCGGAAGATGCCGGTGATCATCTCCTCGTTGGTCGGACCGAAGAGCATGTCGCGCTCATGGCGATCACGGATCCGCAACATCTCCTTGCCGTAGGCATCGTATCGGCCCGACTCGCGCCACAGATCTGCCGACTGGATCGTCGGCATCAGCAATTCCACGGCGCCGGACCTATTCTGCTCCTCGCGAATGATCGTGTTGACTTTGTTGAGCACCCGCAGCCCTAGCGGCAGCCAGGCATAGATGCCGGCGCTTTCCTGACGTATCAGGCCCGCCCGCAACATCAACTGATGCGAGATGATCTCGGCTTCCTTCGGGGTTTCCTTGAGGACAGGCAGGAAGTAGCGGCTGAGGCGCATGGGCGGAAACGCTCCCTATCGCAGGATGAAGGCGCGATGACGAATTCGGGACGCAGGCCACGTCCAGCCCGACCGCGAATTACGGGCGGACCGCCCGTTCACCGCGGCTAATAACCATTTCCCCAATGGGAGGCAATGACGCGCCGGCTTCCGAGCCGGCGGACCGCCCCATGTCGTCTCTCATCGCTGATGTACTCGGAACGAAATTCAAGGGTTGATGTCAATGTGTCACAGAATTGTGCTGACAAGTCGCCGTCCTGCCGGTATCGTTGGCACGTTGCACAGAAAAGGGGGCCGCACCGACCAATCGGTCGGCGGCAGCCCAGGTCTGGGGAGACCACGCGCTGCATTCTCGCATCGTAAGGGCGAGCCAAGGCGCAATATTCGGGTCTGCGATTTCCGGGAAACGGAAAGGCGGGCTAAAGCATCCAAAGAGAACCGAAGGTTCCGCGCGACGCGCTCCCGGGGCTAGGCTCAACAGCCGAGCCCCGATTATTTTTTCGAAACCCCGCTGCTGCTCACGTCGCCTTTCGCGCCCATTCGTAGAGATCGACGAGTTGCCAGTGCACGGCTGCCCATAGGCCGGCAAATACGACGCCCGCGACCACCGTGGTGATCAGCAGCACCCTTGCGAGCCGGAAGTTGGCTGGCGCGCTTTCCGGCGTGCCGGGCACAACCGCACCGGCCTCGGCCTGCGTGCGGACTCCAAACGGCAGAACCGCGAACAGCACCACCCACCAGACGATGAAATAAACGGCAATCAGGAAAACGATCTTCATGTAGGCCTCCGGGACGACTCGCTCTTAACAGTCCCCCACGGAGACTGTCCGCCTGTCGCGCAGCGCCCGATCCATTTCGCGCGCGGCTCCGTGGCCGCTCAGGATCTACGGCCGCTCACCCCGCTGGCGCCAGACGGCCGAACGTCGCTCCAGTCCCGCCCAGTTCATCCCGTGAACACGCCTTCGTGAATTGAAACGATGCGTTTCGGATTTGACTTGGCTAGTGAACGATGTTTATATTCACTTCATCGGACGGGCCAAACACTAGACGGACCCACCGGAAGAGACACACGAGACACCCCGGAGACACCCCATGAAGACGATCTTCGCCTCGATCCTCGCCCTCGGCCTCATCACCGGCGCCGCTTCGGCCTCCACGCTGACCCCGGTCCAGGCCGACACCACAACCTCGGATTACTGCAAGCCCTACTACGGCTGGTAAGCGCCGCCCGCTCGCCGCAGCCGCAAACTCGACCACGCCTCGAACCCAACACCCCGGAGACACCTCATGAAGACGATCTTCGCCTCGATCCTCGCCCTCGGCCTCATCACCGGCGCCGCTTCGGCCTCGACGCTGACCCCGGTCCAGGCCGACACCACAACCTCGGATTACTGCAAGCCCTACTACGGCTGGTAAGCGCCGCCACGGATATTTCCCGCCGACGCCTTCGGTCCTCTGGTGCCGGCAACCCTACTGCAGACCCGCATATTCAAGCAGCAGCCCCCCGGCCTCACAGCCGGGGGGATTTTTGCGTCAGGATGTCCGCGTCGGCCTACTTCTGCGGGCGGGTCCTGGCCCACTCGACGTACTTCTTCGCCTTCTCGTGTGCCTCTTTGTAGAATTTGGCGTAGTCGTCCCCGAGCATGACCTTGACCGTCAAACCCTGCGCCTCGAGCTTCGCGTTGTGCTCGGGCTCGGCCATCGCTTTCCCCAGCATGTCCGCTAGCTTCCTCAGTATCTCCGGCGGCGTGCCCTTGGGAGCAGTAATACCGCGGGTCGAGCTCGAGATAATTGTCGGAAAGCCGAGTTCCACCGTTGTCGGCACCTCGGGTAGGAACTTGGATCGATCGGGATCGGTCACAGCGAGCGCGCGACCCTGACCCGCTTTCACAGGCTTGATCGCGCCGCCGACGTTATCAAAGGCGACATCGACATTTCCGGACAGCGTCTCCTTCAGCTGATTGGCATTGCCGTCGAGATGCACGATTCGGAAGTGTGCGCCTGTCGCCTCCTCGGTCATCAGGATGGCGAGGTGGTCATCGGAGAGAATGCCCGTCGTCGCGGCGCGAACCGTTCCCGGCGCCTTCTTCGCTGCCTCGATCACATCGGCGAAGGTCTTGAAAGGGCTGTCCGCCTTCACCCACAACGCGCCCGGATCGGAGACCTGGTTGGCGACGGGGACGAACGACTCCTCCGTGAAGATCGCCTGCCGGCTGGGATCGAGCACCTGCGTGTTCATACCGGGCAGAACGACGAAGCCAATCGTGTAGCCGTCGGGCTTGGAACGAGCCAGCTCCGTCCACCCGACCTGACCACCCGCGCCGCCCTTGTTGACGACGACAATCGGCTGCCCCGCAATCTTCTCGGCCAGTGCAGCGACGACACGCGCCCCGACATCCGTGCTCCCGCCGGCTGGTGCCATGACGATCAGATTGATGGGTCGGCTCGGAAAGTCCTGCGCCGCCGCTCTGCCCGTCGTGAGAGCGGCGGTAAGGCCGACGCCCATTGCCAAGGTTTCCCGACGCGTGATCATGAGTTTTCCTCCATTGCCGGCGCTGCATTTTTGTGTGGAAGCCGCCGGGGCTGCGCCGTGCGCCGGGGGTTGGAATATGACAGCCGATCGAGGCCTGGCCTGAGAGTAGTGACGATCTCGCCACGCTGCATCGGCAGTTTGATCACCGACGCTAGCCGATGGATATTCAGGTGTCACCGGCACCGCCGCGCGCCGCGCGAACGCGACCGGCGCTCGCAGTTGCGAAGCGGACGCCTCAACGGTTTTGCTTTCCGCTCACCGAACGGCATGCCTAGGATCGAGTGAGCCGGCGCCACGACCGGCCGCTCGAGGAGGAGCCCCATGCAGCGTCCCGATATTCGATATCTTGGTATTCTCGCCGCCTTATCCGCCGCTTTCGCCCTGACACCTGAGGTCAGCGCCCAGATCGCCATCTCGGCGAATGACGGCAAGGGCGTGCTTGTCGACGGCGTCAACACCGTCCCCGACAATCCCGTGCCCGACAATGTCGCGATCATCGACCTCGCCGGCAAACAACCGAAGATCATCGCCGAGATCGAGGTGCCGACGAGTCTCGTCGGTCCGCCCCAGAGTGTCGCCATCGCGCCTGACAAATCGTTCGCGCTGGTCTCGGCCGCCACGAAGATCGATCCCGCCAACAAGAAGAAAACCGCGCCCGAGAGCAAGCTCAGCGTCATCGACTTGAAAGCCAAGCCTCCCGCCGTCATCGCGACCCACGAGACGGGCGCGGGTGCGTCGGGTGTCTCCATCAACGCCGCCGGGACACTGGCGCTCGTCGCGAACCGGGTCGAGGGCACCGTCTCGATCTTCACGATTGTCGGAAACAAGCTGACGCCCGCAGGCAAGCTCGACCTCGGCAATCCGAAATCCGGCCCGAGCGCTGTTGCCTTCACGCCGGACGGCAAGCGTGCCCTCGTCACGCGCGACGGCGACCACAAGGTCTCGGTACTCGATGTCGACGGCACCAAGGTCGTCCACTCCAAGCGCGATATCCACGCCGGCCTGAAGCCCTACCCGCTCGAGATCACACGCGACGGCGCCTATGCCGTCATCTCCAACATCGGCATGAGCGGCGGGGACTCGGAAACGATCAGCCTGATCGACCTCAAGCTCGATCCGCCACGCGCCGTAGACACCGTATCCGTCGGCCAGACGCCAGAGTCGATCGGCGTATCGCCGAACGGCCGCTACGTCGCTGTTACTGTCATGAATGGCTCCAACAAGCCGAAGGCGTCGCCGTTTCACAAGCCGAACGGGATCGTCTCGATCTATCGGATCGGCAAAGGCAAGCTGACGAAAGTGACCGAGGCCAAGGCTGGAACCTGGTGCCAGGGCGCCGGGTGGAGCAAGGACTCGAAGACACTCATCGTCCAGTGCATGGTCGAGCAGGAGCTCCTGGTCTACGCCTTCAACGGCAAGTCGCTTTCGCCCAAGGGTTCGGTCAAGGTCAAGGGCGGGCCCGGCGGTCTCGGCGTCTCCCGCGATTAAGATGACAACCGTTACCGCGATCGAGGAACCAACCATGGCCCTGCCCCTGCTCCCGACCACCGTCGTTGGCAGTTACCCGCAACCCGATTGGCTCGTCGATCGCGACATGCTCTCGAAGTCGGTCCCGCGCGTCCGCATGAATATCTGGCGCGTCCCCGAGCCTTGGCTTGGGGCGGCCCAGGACGATGCCACGATCCTCGCCATCCGTGACATGGAACGCGCCGGGATCGACATCGTCACTGATGGCGAAATCCGCCGAGAGAGCTATTCCAACCGGTTCGCGACCGCGCTCGCCGGCCTCGACTGCGAGCGTCCGGGCGAAGTGCGCTCGCGGGCTAATCGCGTAACACCTGTTCCGCGGGTCGTCGGGCCCATTCGTCGGATCGGCCCCGTTGAAGTGCGCGACATGGAGTTCCTTCGCGCCAACACGGCGATCGGTGCCAAGATCACGCTACCCGGCCCGTTCACGTTGAGCCAGCAGGCCATCAACGAGTTCTACGGTGACCCGGACGAGATGGTGATGGATTACGCCGCCGCGGTGAATGCGGAGGCACGCGACCTCGAAAGGGCCGGTGCCGACGTCATCCAACTCGACGAGCCTTGGCTGCGCCAGGACCCGGCCGCTGCCAAACGCATTGCTGTGAAGGCCATCAACCGGGCTCTCGAAGGCTTGAAGGTGACGACCGTCGTCCACTTGTGCTTCGGTTATGCCGCCGTCGTACCCGGCGAGACCAAACCGGTCGGCTACTCGTTCCTGCCTGAGCTCGCCGATTGTAGCGCCGACCAGATCTCGATCGAGGCCGCTCAGCCCCGCCTCGATCTCGGCGTGCTGCGCGACTTGGCCCCGAAAACCATCATGCTCGGCGTGCTCGACCTCGCCGATCCAACCGCTGAGGCCGCCAGTCGCGTCGCCGAGCGCATTCGGGCGGCGCTCGCGCATGTTCCTGCCGACAAGCTCGTCGCGGCCCCTGATTGCGGCATGAAGTACATGCCGAGGGCACTGGCGTTCGCCAAACTCAAAGCCCTTGCCGATGGCGCCGCGATCGTTCGCGCCGAGCTTGCGTAAGGGAGACACGCGGCCCTGTCGGCCTTGGAATTGGGCCTCGTCTGGTTCTAAGCTGGCCACACCGGGAAATTCGGAGGAGTTGCGCCATGACCGTCCGCAAAAGCGAAAGCAGCCTCTCCCGCGCGGAGCCCGCGGCTGTTGGGCTCGATAGCGCGCGCCTCGCACGCATTCGTGAGGCTCTCGAACGCGATGTGAAGGCCGGGCTTTTGCCCGGCGCCGTCGTGGGAATCGCGCGCCGCGGCCATATCGCCTACCTCGAGGCGGTCGGCCAGCGTGACCCGGCGACCGCTCAACCCATGTGGGCCGATGCGGTGTTTTCGATTGCCTCGATGACCAAGCCGATGACCTCGGTGGCAATCATGATGCTGCACGAGGAGGGGCGCCTGCTGCTCGGCGATCCCGTCTCGAAATACCTGCCGCAGATGGCCAACATGAAAGTGGCCAGATCGCCGACCTCCGATACGCTGGAGACCGTGCCGGCCGAGCGCGAGATCACGATCCAGGATCTCCTGCGTCACACTTCCGGCCTGACCAACGGCAACCGCGGTACCGGGGCCGCTTATCGTGCCTACCCGCAGTCGGGCGGGTCGGCCGCCGTCGCGCTCGGCCGCGACGAGTTCCTCGAAGCGATCGGCAAGGTGCCGCTGCTTTACCAGCCCGGGACCGCGTGGGAGTACGGCTTCTCGACCGATGTGCTCGGACATATCGTCGAGGCCATCTCGGGCCAGACGCTGGGTGCATTTCTGAAGTCGCGGCTTTGGGATCCGCTCGGCATGGCCGACACGTCCTTCGACCTCGCGAGGACGGCCGAGGGCCGCTACGCACGCGCCTTCCCGAAATGCCCGCTGACGGGCGAACCGCTCACTGTGCTGCATGCCGCGGGCAAACCGCAGAAGTGGGAATCCGGTGGCGGTGGCGCCGTCTCGACGGCGGCCGACTATCTCCGCTTCGTCGAAATGCTGCGCGCCGAAGGCCGGCTCGGAACGACCCGCATCCTCGGGCGCAAGACCGTCGACCTGATGCGCGCCGACCACCTCGGCCCCGATATCGAGAACCGGCTGACGTCCATGGACCCCGCCTTCAGCGGCTATGGCTTCGGGCTCGGCTTCGCAGTCCGCAAGGGCGCCGGCGTGGCGGCCGCCATGGGCTCGTCCGGCGACTACTACTGGTCCGGTGTGTATGGCACCTACTTCTGGATCGACCCGGTGGAAGAACTGGCCGTGGTCTTCATGGCCGCGGCGCCTGGCCAGATGCGGCTGCGATACCGCCAGCTCCTGCGCGGTCTCGTCCTCCAAGCAATTGTTGACTAAGTACAATTACGGACGCACAACACTTTCCGTTAACGATTTCTATTAAACTAATCTAACAACTTGACGGAAAGTGCTAACCTAGTATTTCACATCATTAAAGTTCATCCCTCAATCGAGTTCAGGGGCGCATGACACCACCGTGATCGAAATGTCTGCGCCTGCGTAGACAACCGGCGTCCTCTTTGCGCTGACGCGCCAATCTCACAGGATTGAAGGCGACGTTCTGGCCGATTGCCTGAGGGCAATGACCGCAGAGGCCCCTTGGGCCGCACCACCCGCGACAGGCCAAATTCGATCATGTCCAAAGAAACGACTTGCCTCGGCCTCACCAGCCTGAGGGGTATCGCCGCGCTTGCTGTCGTCGTGCAGCATTGTCTGCTGGTGCTCAGGATCTCCGGGAACGACGACGTGTTCAATGCCCCGATGCGCCTGAGCGACCCGTGGCTCCTGCATCAGCACGCGCTTCTGATGTTGTTCAACGGTGAAGCGGCGGTTGTCCTGTTCTTTGTTCTGAGCGGGTTGGTGCTGACCCTGTCGATCCAGCGCGATGAACCACTCGGTATCGCGACCACCATCCGCTATTGGATCCGACGCATCTTCCGGCTCTATCCCTTGCTGGTTGCCGCTGCGGTGATGTCCGCCGCGTTCTTCACCCTCGCGCCGGCGGCAACGCAGCTGCCGAACGCCTCGTCATGGGCAGTCCAGCATTTCAATGCCGAAGTGACGGCAAACACGCTCGTCAAGACAGGGCTCGGAATCAGCAACGTCCTCAACCCGCCCGTTTGGACGATCACCATCGAGATCGCTGCCTCGATGCTGTTTCCGGTTTTCTACCTGATCGCGACTCGCGCGACCGCGCTCGGCAAGGTGATCGCCCTGTGCTGTTTCGTCTTCCTGACACTCGCCTCGCCAGTCCGGTTCCGCTACATCGAGGTCTATCTCATAGCCTTCTTTCTTGGAGCCTTGATCGTATTTCATGGGCGTCCGTTCGCGGTTTGGGTGTGGTCCCTCGGACCGGCAGCTCGGAGCGCTTTCGTCGTGCTGATCTCGCTCGTCGCGTTGACCGCCAAACGCTTGATCGCGCCCGAGATCTGGAACGACGGGCTCACCGCCCTCGTGATCTCAATCGCGTGCACAGCCATCGTCACCGTCGTCTATTTCGGACCACGCCGCGGCCTTCTCGAAAGCCCTGTTCTGGTACGGCTCGGCGACATCTCCTACGGAGTTTATCTGATCCACTTCCCTGTCATGATCACTCTGCTTCGCCTGGTCGCGCCGCACATGCCAACCACGATAACACCGACCGCGACCTTGGCCTTTCATCTGGCGTTAGCCGGGAGCGTCATCGCGGTGACATTACCGCTCGCCGCCATGAGTTTTCGTTTCCTCGAGCTGCCACTGCAGAACCTGGGCCGGCAATTCGCACGAAACGTTGGACGTCGTCTCTCACGTGACCGCACACGTTTGGCTTGACCCGCAGAGCCTAACTAGCTGACCATAGAGACCGAGTTGCAGATCATCTCACAGCAAGTGGTCGTATTGCTGCGAGCCAAGCCGACGGAAATCCCTCACCTCAACAGTGCATTTGGTCTGACAGTGGGACATCCGAGAGCAATTTCTGGAGCGTCTGCCAACAGCGTGACAGCCCGTCGCAGTGCGTTAGGCTTCTCACTCGGCGACTGTCGCCTCAACTCAGTATGACTACGGGGATAATTCTTGGGATGTCGATCGTCTTTCTCATTCATACTCACAAATCGTTGGAGCAAATCTCCCGCCTTTGCGGCACCATCGACCGGGGGCTTGCTAAGAAGCATGTGTCGATCTCCCACAACGGATCTGCTGAGGACCGCGCCCGAATCGCCGCGTTTCGGGGTGTCGATCGCGTGATCCCCGCGATCGGGGGCCGCGGTCAATTCGGCCTGATCGATGCGTTCCTGGGCGAACTGCGCCGCCTTGAGCGGGATGCGAGCCCCTACGAGTGGATCGTCGTTCTCAGTGGTCAGGACTACCCCATCCGGCCACTCGCGGAGATGGCCGCAGAGTTGGAGCAGTCCCCGTTCGACGGGTACTTGCATCACTTCGATACGACGAAGCCGCGCAACCTGCCGCCCGAGACGATCGATTGGCCGGATCATGAGGCCGACAAGCGCTACTATTTCCAGCACACGCTACTGAAGCGCGACTCTCCCGCCGTGCTTCGTGCCGCCGTTACTATTCCCCGGCGCCTGCTCAATCGCTCGCGCAACTTCCGGTTGGATACCGGCTTCGGTCTCACCTTCGGCCGTCGCGCTCCGAACCCGCCGTTTGCCCCTGACTTTCGCCTGCACGGCGGCAACGCCTGGATGACCATTCGCCGGACAGCTGCGCGATCGATCCTGCGTTTCGTTGACGACCGCCCCGACATCACCAACTATTTTCGGCGCGTTCTCACCCCGGACGAGGCCTTCCTGCAGACCATCATGGCCAATGACCCGACGCTGCGCCTGAGCACCCGGGAGCTCCGCTACTTCGATTGCACCGCGGCCTTCCTCGGCCAGATGAAAACACTGGGCCCTGCGGACCTGCCCCGCGCATTCGCCAGCAACTGCTATTTCGCCCGCAAGTTCGACATCGACCGTGACCCGGCTATCCTCGACCTCATCGACGCGCACTTGGCCAAGGCGTCGGCGGTCGTCAAATCGACCGAGCGCGCGCAGGAGGCCGAACAAGGCCAACTCTGAGCCAACGCCCTCCGATTTCTCTTGCCTCCCGGGACTGGCGCCACGGCCGTTCCCGGCTTAGACCAATGGCATGATGCGCCATGTCTACGGCAACGAGGGAACGCTCAGCCTATGTCCGATTATTCCGGCCTCCAGGCCATGGTTCGGGGTGAGATCATCTCGCCCTTCACGCGTTTGCGCCGTCTCCTCGAGGGTATCGAACCGGGGCACGCCAAGCCGATCGAGATGACCGCGGGCGACCCTAGGGAGACCATGCCCGGCTTCGTCATGGACCGCATGGTCGAGGCCCAGGCCCTGCTCGGAACCTACCCCCTCACGCGCGGCGGCGACGACCTGCGCAAGGTTCTCGGCACCTGGATCGAACGTCGCTATGGGTTGGCCGGCCGCATCGATCCCCTGAAGGAAGTGATCGTCGTCAACGGCTCTCGCGAGGGCCTCTTCTATGCCATCCTGCCTGCAGTCGGGCGCAAGTCGGTCGATGGCAAGCCCGTCGTTCTGCTGCCCAATCCCTACTATCACGCCTATCTCGGCTCGACGTCGGCGGTGAACGCCGAGGCCGTCTTCCTCGATGCCACCGAAGACACCGGCCACCTTCCGGACCTCGACGCGCTCGCACGGCAACCCGAGATTCTCGAGCGAACGGTGGCATTCTACCTTTGCTCACCGGCCAATCCCCAGGGCGCCGTCGCAAAGCCCGACTATATCCGTCGGGCGCTCGCCCTCGCACGGCAGTACGACTTCATGCTCTTTTTCGACGAGTGCTACTCCGAGATCTACACAGGCGACCCACCGACGGGCGGCCTCGAAGTTGCAGCTGCCACGCCCGAAAAATTCAAGAATATGGTCGTCTTCAATTCCCTATCGAAGCGATCGAACCTGCCCGGCCTGCGCTCTGGCTTCGTGGCCGGCGACGGCGAGTTCCTCGAGACACTTGCCGAGGTGCGCAACCTGACGGGTCCACAGATGCCGGGGGTCATCCAGCAAGCGTCGATCGCCGTCTGGTCAGAGGAGCAGCACGTCGGCGCCATTCGCCAGGCCTATCGGACGAAGTTCGACATCTGCGACGAGGTTCTCAAGGGGCGGATGGGCTATCGCCGCCCCGGTGGCGGTTTCTTCCTTTGGCTCGACGTGTCTCATCTCGGTGGCAGCGTAGAGGCCACGGTAACCCTATGGAAACGTGCGGGTGTCAAGGTTGTGCCGGGAGCCTACCTGGCTCAGCCGAACCGTGAGGGCGTTAATCCGGGCGAGCGCTACATCCGCGTCGCCCTCGTCCATCCGCCGGCCGTGATCAGGGAGGCGCTCGAGCGCGTGGTAGCCCTTTGAGTCGTCGAGGCGTCCGTTCAGATGCATGTCGAGCGTACCGGCTTGGAGCCGAGACCACTTCTCCCGCCTACACTGGAGGAGCGGCTACTCGGACTTCTCATGAAGGTCATGGGCGTGTTGCTCGTGCTGCTGGCGCTTGCCGGCTGGCTGTCTCTGATGACGTGGTCGGCGTCCGATCCCTCGCTGACTCACGCCACCAGTGGCACGACACGTAATCTTCTCGGACCGATCGGCGCCATCCTTTCGGACCTCGCGCTGCAGACCGTCGGCTTTGCTGCCATCGCCGTGTTTCTCGGCCCGGCCTGGGCCGGAGGCGAGTTGCTGCTGAACGAGCGGCTGGACCGGCTCCGGGCCCGCACCCTCCTTTTTGCGCTGGCCCTCATCGTACTGGCCGGTGCCTTCTCGAGCGTCCCCGCTCCCGACACCTGGCCCCTCAATCATGGGCTGGGTGGCGCCATCGGGGATCTCGTCTTCCGAGCACTGACGGGTCTCATCGCCTTGCTGCTGCCCAGCGCGGCCGCAGCGTTATCCGGTCTCGTCCTCTTTGCGGGGGGCATGTCTCTGCTGTGCGCCGGGCTCGGCATCGGCCAGCGCGAGCTCTCGCTCTTGGCCCACTCCAGCCACTTCCGCGGACGTCGGGTCAGCATCGGACGCGTCGAGCCTGCGGGCGAAATGCCGGTCCCTCCGCTCGATGTGCGGGGAGGCACGGCATCTCCCGATCCCTGGTGCCACGGTCCAGAGCAGCCGATGACCGTACCGATGGCCGGCCGTCCGCCGCGGGCGACGCCGATGCCAGACCTATCGTTCCCGGCGCCTCAACGTCCCCGGCCTGCCGACACGGTTCCCCAGATGCCGTCACAGGAGACCGATTTCGACCAGGCGACCGATCACGCCAGCGGCTCTATCGCAGCCCGATTCGCGCCCGCCAACCCACCCGAGCCAAAATCCAAACAGAGCAAGCCCGCCGAAATGCTGGGGCGTGTGATGGCGTTCCGCGCCTCGCCCCCTGCCTATCAGCGTCCGACGCTCAACATCCTGAAGCGCCCCCCGGCGAGCCGGCCCGGCGCCGAGCACACCCAGCCCGTTCTGCGGGGGAGCGCACGTCTGCTCGAGGACGTCCTCGGCGATTTCGGCATCAAGGGCGAGGTCAAAGGCATTAAGCCTGGCCCCGTCGTGACGCTGTTCGAACTCGAGCCCGCACGCGGCACGAAGGCTTCGCGCATCATCGCGCTCTCCGACGATATAGCCCGCTCGATGAGCGCGGTATCAGCCCGCGTGGCGCCCGTTCCGGGTCGGAACCTGATTGGCATCGAGCTGCCCAACGTGCGCCGGGAGACCGTCTATCTCAGGGAGTTGCTCGAGCACGAGGCTTGGCGCAACACAGAGGCTCAGCTCCCGATCGTGCTCGGCAAGGGCATCGGCGGCGAGCCCATCATCGCCGACCTTGCCCGGATGCCTCACGCGCTGGTCGCCGGCACAACCGGCTCAGGCAAGTCGGTCGGCATCAACGCGCTGGTGCTGTCGTTGCTTTACCGGCTCTCGCCGGCCGAATGCCGCTTCATCATGATCGACCCGAAGATGCTCGAGTTGTCGGTCTACAACGGCATTCCGCATCTGCTCGCGCCGGTCGTCACCGATCCGCATCGGGCGGCGGCCGCGCTCGGCTGGGTCGTCTCCGAGATGGAGGAGCGCTACAAGCGCATGTCGGAGTTGGGCGTGCGCAACATCGACATGTTCAACGTCCGCGTCAAAAACGCTAGGAAACGCGGCGAACTCATTGGCCGGACCGTGCAAACCGGCTTCGATGACCAAACGGGCGAAGCGCTTTACGTCCGCGAGGATCGCGTCCCCGAGACGATGCCCTTCATCGTCGTCATCGTCGACGAGTTCGCAGACCTCATGAGCGTCGCCGGCAAGGAGGTCGAGGGCATCGTTCAACGCCTTGCCCAGATGGCACGCGCCGCCGGCATCCATCTGGTCATGGCGACCCAGCGGCCGAGCGTCGATGTTGTCACCGGCACGATCAAGGCCAACTTCCCGACCCGGATCGCTTTCAAGGTCGCCTCGAAGATCGATAGCCGCACCATTCTCGGCGAACAGGGCGCCGAGCAACTGCTCGGGGCCGGCGACATGCTCTACTCGGCAGGCTCCGGCCAGACCGTGCGCGTGCATGGGCCATTCGTGTCCGATGATGAGGTGGAGGCCGTTGCCTCGGCTCTGCGCTCTAACGGGGAGCCGTCCTACGTCGAGAGCCTCGCCATACAGCTAGAAGCAGAGCCGCCGACGCTTGGCGGACCCCCGGCTGGCGCGACGCCGGTGATCTCCGCAGACGACCTCTTCGATCGTGCGGTCGCCATCGTGCATCGCGACGGCAAGGCCTCGACCAGCTATCTCCAGCGCCGTCTCGGCATCGGCTACAATCGCGCCGCCGACCTGATCGAGCGCATGGAAGCAGAAGGGCTCGTCTCCCCAGCCGATACCGTCGGTCGACGCCGCGTCCTCTCCGGCCGCGAGGACGATGCCGGCGCGGGGGGCTGATCCCGGCCAGCGATCCCCGCAGCACGCCATCAACAGGCGTCTTCTTCCTCCGCTTGCCCTCGTAAGGTCCCAATTGTAGGGACTGTGCAACCGGATCGGGAGCGGGGGTGGCGGGATGGCTCGGCTTAGGACGCGCAGGGTGCGAAACGACGTGGCGAGATGGGCGCGGCTGACGGCGGGCACGCTTGCGGCTGTGGGGATGCTAGCGGGTCCCGTGGCAGCCCAGGGCAAGAAGGGCGGCGACAGCCCGGCCGGAGGCCCCACCTGGAGCACTCAGCATGCAACCTCCGATTCGACGGTGGCCGGCATCACGCTGGACGCTCGTCAGATAGAGCTGATCAAGAAGGTCAACGCCTATTTCAATGGGATCGAGAATCTCAAGGGCACATTTCTGCAGACCACCTCCGACAACAAGCGCCAGAAGGGCAAGATCTACATGAAGCGGCCCGGCCGCATCCGGTTCGAGTATGCGCCACCAAGCCGCCAGTTGATCATCTCGGACGGCAAGCAGATCTCGATCCAGGACCTCGACATCAAGACGGACGACCGCGTCATGGTCGATCAGACACCGTTCCGCGTCCTATTGAAGAGTGACGTCGATCTGCTGCGGGATGCCCGCATCCTGGAGGTGCAGGAAGCGGACGATCTTGCCATCGTCACCCTGCAGGATAAATCCAAGGACGCCTCGGGAAAGGTGCGGCTTTTCCTGGCCCTGACGCCGGAACCCGAACTCAAGGAATGGGTTACCACCGACGCGCAAGGCCTGGACACGCGGCTTGAGGTTTCCGCGCTCGACAAGACCCAACCGGTCGATGCTGCGCTCTTCAAGATCGTCAGCCCGACTCTGACACCAAATCAATAGCTCGGGCCTCGGCCATAGCCGCCAAACTCTGTAGCCCGCAAAAAACCGTAAAAAAAACGTGACCGATTTGGTGTGACCCTTGAAACGCTGTCAAGCTTTCTTATTTCCGTCGTAGAGCAGGCAGCATCGCTCTTCATCGGTAGTGCCCCCCGTCTAGCCGAAGATGCTGTCTGCCGCGCCGGCTTCCCTCCCGGCGCAAGCGCTTCATGGCGCTACGGCGCCCGACCTTTCCCCCGAGGTCGGGCGCTTTTCGTTTGCACATCTGCAGATCCCCCGCAAAACGCCGCGTCAACTGATACGGCCGAAGCTCGCTGATCGGCGATCAGTCAATAAATGAACCGCGATAATCGTCATTACGTATATGATTCTGATAGTTATACTGTCACAAATCCATTGCGACCTTGCTCTAAGACGAGGGCAGCCGGGCAGAAGTGCCCAGCCCAAATCTGGAGGGTCTTGTGATCAACAACCGTAAGCTGACCGCGACGATCACCGTCGCCGTTGCCGGCATCGTCGCGTCGACGGCCATCGCCGCCGCCCGCGACCAAATCCGCATCGTCGGCTCGTCGACGGTCTATCCATTCACGACCGCGGTCGCCGAGCAATTCGGCAAGTCCGGCGCCGGCAAGACCCCGGTTGTCGAATCGACCGGCACCGGTGGCGGCATGAAGCTCTTCTGCGCCGGCGTCGGCATCGGCCATCCCGACATGACGAACGCGTCTCGCGCCATCAAGAAGGGTGAGTTCGAGGACTGCCAGAAGAACGGCGTGAAGGACATCGTCGAGATCAAGGTCGGCATCGACGGCCTCGTCCTCGCCCAGTCGAAGGCCGGCACGCCTCTCAAGCTCAACATCGAGCATGTTTTCTTAGCTCTTGCCGAGCAGGTGCCGGGCGCCGACGGCAAACTGGTGGCCAACCCTCATACGAACTGGTCGGACATCGATAAGTCGCTGCCAAACACCAAGATTGAGGTCCTCGGCCCGCCGCCGACCTCCGGCACGCGTGACAGCTTCCACGAGCTCTATATGGAGGTCGGCGCCAAGAAGATCGCTGCCCTCAAGGACATGCAGAAGGCCGATCCTAAGGGCTTCGAGAAGCTCTGGAAGTCGCTTCGCAAGGACGGCGCCTTCGTCGAGGCGGGCGAGAACGACAATGTGATCGTCCAGAAGCTCGAGGCCAACAGGAACGCTGTCGGCATCTTCGGCTACTCGTTCCTCGAAGAGAACCACGCCAAGCTGCGCGGCGCGTCGATCAATGGCGTCGAGCCCGACTACGACACGATCTCCGGTGGCAAATTCCCAGGCGCGCGCCCGCTGTTCTTCTACGTCAAGAAGCAGCATGTCGGCGTGATTCCCGGTATCGCTGAGTTTGCCGCCGAGTACGTCTCGGCCAAGGCCATGTCGCAGGACGGCTATCTTGCGAGAAAGGGCCTTGTCGCACTCCCCAAGGCCGAAGCTGAGAAAGTCGCGGCCTCGGTCAAGGCAATGAAGCCGCTGACGGCTGCCGACGTGAAGTAGGAGGACTACTCCCGGTGGCCATACCCGGAGACGGGGAGGGTCGCCGGGCTTCCGAGTCAGGTCCTCCCGACCCCCACATTCGGTGCCGCGTGTCTTCACCGACAGGCGGCACCGAATGACCAGTTCGAGGCCGTTCCGCTAGGCGTTCATTCGATCGGACCGCATACCTCAGCTTCGTCATTGCACCTCGAGCCCGCAGGCCACGCATGACCGCACTCTATTTCGCGACGCTGGCAATCCTGGTCGCGGCCGCGTTTCTGCTCGGACGACACCGGGCACAGAGTTTGATCGCTGGCGGCGCGCCGTCGCTCCATTCTCTGCCGGCCTACCACGGCATGCTCCCGATGGCGGCTGTGTTGGTGGCTATGCTGCTGACGTTCGTCATCGGGTCCAACGTTGTCGCCCGCTATGCCCAAGCGAGTTCGCTGGCAGTACTGGGTGCCGAAACGGTTGCAGACCCGCTAAAGCGCTCTGCGGCATTGCGGGACATCCACAACATCGCGATCGGCAAGCACGCGGGTGACGTGCCCGCTCTCCTGATGAACGCGACCCAGCAGTTCTCAAGCGCATCTGCATTCGGGAATTGGATGGTCTACGGGTTCGGCACTCTGCTTGGGCTCATCAGCATGGGGTACTTCATTTCGAGGATTTCCCCCATCTACCGAGCCCGGAACATCTTCGAGAAATTCATTCTCGTCGTCATGGGCATCTGCGCCGCGGTGGCGATCCTGACGACCATCGGCATCGTGTTCTCGGTGCTGTTCGAGACCTATCGCTTCTTTTTCGATCCGTCTCTGAAGGGTCGTCCGACGGTCAGTCAGTTCCTGTTCGGCACCGAATGGAACCCCCAGGCCGCTCTCCGGGCCGACCAGGGCGACATCAAGACGGCGTTCGGGTTCGTCCCGCTGCTGACTGGAACACTGCTCATTACCGCCATCGCGATGATCGTCGCCGGTCCGCTCGGGTTGTTTTCGGCAATCTATCTTGCCGAGTATGCCTCTCCCCGCTTCCGTGCGTTGACGAAGCCTATCCTCGAAATCCTCGCGGGAATTCCGACGGTCGTGCTTGGGTTCTTTGCCGCTTTGACGGTGGCGCCGCTGATCCGAGGCTGGGGCGAGGCCTACGGCCTCGACGTCGCCTCCGAGTCGGCGCTGGCGGCCGGTCTGGTCATGGGCATGATGATCATCCCGTTCATTTCGTCCCTGTCCGACGACGTGATCAACTCGGTGCCACAGTCGCTGCGCGACGGTGCCTACGCGCTCGGTGCCACGAAGTCAGAGACCATCAAGAATGTCGTCCTGCCTGCCGCACTGCCGGGCATCGTCTCGGCCTTCATGCTGGCGATCAGCCGGGCCATCGGCGAGACGATGATCGTTGTCATGGCAGCCGGTCTCGCGGCCAATTTGACGGCGAACCCACTCGAGGCTGTCACCACGATCACCGTGCAGATCAAGACGATCCTCGTGGGTGACCAGGAGTTCGACAGCGCCAAGACGCTGGCGGCTTTCGCGCTCGGGTTCGTGCTCTTCGTCGTCACCCTGATCCTCAACATCATCGCGCTGCAGGTCGTGCGCAGATATCGAGAGCAATATGACTGATATCGCAGGAGCAGCCGCGCCGGTCTTCCGCCTCGACGTAACTTCGGACGCAGCGAAGCGGCGCATTCGCAAGCGTTACGCGGCGGAAGCCAGGTTCAAAGCCTACGGTCTCGCCGCGCTCGGTGTCACGACGCTGTTCGTCGGTGCGCTGATCTTCGATATCATCCGGAATGGGATCCCGGCCTTCACTCAGCATTCGCTGACGATGGATGTCGCCGTGCCGGCAGATTTCGTGCCGGCCGATAAGCGGAGTGATCCGCTCGCCATCCGGGGCGCCGACTATTTCCCGGTGACCCGTGATGCTCTCAAGGCAGCCATCCCGGGCATCGAATCGCGCCGGGGCGAGCGGACGTTGACCCGCCTGCTGAGCACGGGCGCGCCTGGCGTTCTGCGGGACCGCCTGCTTGCGGATCCCGATCTGATCGGCAAGACGGTCAAAGTGCCGTTGCTCCTGTCGGACGACGCGGATCTCTACTTCAAGGGTTCCGGCACACCGATCATCAAGCGCAGTGGGATAGGAACCGCGACTCCCAGCGGCACGACGGGTGAGATCACCATTCTCACTTCGGCAAACGATTTCGCCGCGGAAGTGGTGTCCATCAAGCAGGCTGCGAAGGAGAAGGCGGATGGGCAGGCCATCGAGGCAGCCCGCCTGACGACGTTCGGCGGACAGTCGGTGGCGCAGCGGGTCAGCGAGATCAATGCCGAGATCGCCGCATTGAGAGCGCGGGTCGACAGCCCGAAAGTAGAAGAGGTTCTCGACGGAAAGCTGCCGAGCAAGCTCGTCGAAATCAATGGCGGGCTGGTCAAGCTCACCAAGCTGACCGACGTTTCGGTCGCCGGCGAAGTGCTGCTTCCCCTTTCATCCACCGACGACGCAAAGCCCGGCGACTGGAAGGTCATTACGTATGCGACCCCCGAAAGCAATCGGAAGGTGTCCGATCAGGAGGTGGCATTCCTCGAGCGCTTTCGTGAGAAGGGCATGGTGGATCGGCACTTCAATACGCTTTTCTTCACCTCCGGCGACAGCCGTGAGCCCGAGCTGGCAGGTATCCGCAGCGCGCTCATCGGAAGTGCGCTGACGCTGTTCGTCACGCTGGCGCTCTGCCTGCCGATCGGCGTTCTTGCGGCGGTCTATCTCGAGGAGTTCGCACCCAAGAACCGGATCACCGACCTCATCGAGGTCAACATCAACAATCTCGCCGCCGTGCCCTCGATCGTGTTCGGCCTCCTCGGCCTGGCGGTGTTCCTCAATTTCTTCAACTTCCCACGGTCGGCGCCCGTGGTCGGCGGACTGGTGCTCGCCCTGCTGGTCCTACCGACGATCATCATCGCCTCCCGAGCCGCGCTGAAAGCTGTGCCCCCTTCGATCAAGGAGGCCGCGCTCGGGGTCGGGGCTTCCCATCAGCAAGCAGTGTTCCATCACGTGCTGCCGCTGGCTATGCCCGGCATCATGACGGGAACGATCATCGGCATGGCGCACGCCCTCGGTGAGACGGCGCCGCTCCTGATGATCGGCATGGTCGCGTTCATCGTCGACGTTCCGACGGCACTGACGGATGCAGCCACCGTGCTGCCGGTCCAGATCTACCTTTGGTCCGATCTGCCGGAGGTCGCCTTCAAATTGAAGACGGCCGGCGCCATTATGGTGCTTCTCGGTTTCCTCTTCCTCATGAACGGCGCCGCCATCTATCTCAGAAAGAAGTTCGAGCGCCGCTGGTAAACTTGACTCAAGGACCGTGCGCCGTGGTACCGGCCCTATCCCACAGCCTCGATCAGCCAACGTCGCCCAACCCAAGTGCCCAACGTAGGATCGCCGCAATGGACATGTCACAACAGACCCTGATGCCCGAGAAGGCGGTGCTGCTGCCGGTTGGCACCTCGGCCAAGGTCGTGGCCCGCAACGTCAACGTCTATTACGGCGAGAAGCACGCGCTGAAGGACGTCTCGATCGATGTTCCAGACAAGTCGGTGACCGCCTTCATCGGCCCCTCGGGGTGCGGCAAGTCCACGTTCCTGCGTTGCATCAACCGCATGAACGACACCATCCCGATCTGCCGCGTGACGGGAAAGATCACGATCGATGGGCAGGACATTTACGATCCCGCCCTCGACGTCGTTCAGTTGCGGGCCCGCGTCGGCATGGTCTTCCAGAAGCCGAACCCGTTTCCGAAGTCGATTTATGAAAACGTCGCCTACGGCCCCCGCATTCACGGCATGGCGCGATCCAAGTCCGACCTCGACCAGATCGTCGAGAACAGCTTGAAGAAAGCCAGTCTCTGGGAGGAGGTCAAGAACCGCCTTCAGGACTCGGGCACCGCCCTGTCTGGTGGTCAGCAGCAGCGCCTTTGCATCGCCCGCGCGATTGCCGTCAGCCCGGACATCATCCTGATGGACGAGCCCTGCTCCGCTCTCGACCCGATCGCCACGGCCAAGATCGAGGAACTGATCGACGAGCTCAGCCGGAACTTCTGCATCATCATCGTCACCCACTCGATGCAGCAGGCCGCCCGCGTATCGAAGCGCACCGCCTTCTTCCATCTCGGCCTCCTCCTCGAGGAAGGCGAGACCAACCAGATGTTCACGAACCCGACGAACGAAAGAACGCAGGCCTACATCACCGGCCGCTTCGGCTGATCCCGGCGTGCGCGCCGGTGCGACTTCCTTTGCCAACTGCCCCGTGTTGCCGCTATCCTTTTGTCCGGACAGCAACAGTGAGCGAGGGTCGGCGGCCATGGACGGACAGCCAACCATTCACGGCGAGAACGAGCACGTCGCTCGTGCCAAAGCCGCGGCCGAGATCGTACGGGCCGCGGCCGGGCGCATCGAAAACGCGCGCGAGTTGCCGTCCGACGTCCATCAGGCCCTGGTGGACGCTGGCCTGTTCCGTCTCCTTCTCCCCAGGTCGATCGGAGGCTTCGAGACCGACATCACAACCTTCGCCGAAATCGCCATGGTCATGGCCAAGGCCGATGCGAGTACCGCATGGTGCATCGGTCAGGGCGGCGGTTGCGCGATGTCGGCATCGTTTCTCGAACCCGCTGCGGCCGACCGGCTGTTCGGCCCACGCAATGCCGTCCTCGCTTGGGGCGCGGGCGTGCAAGGTACCGCGGTCGAGGTCCAAGGGGGATACAAAGTGAGCGGCAATTGGTCGTTCGCCAGTGGCAGCCGCAATGCGACGCTTCTCGGTGCACACTGCAGGGTGATCGGCGCCGACGGCAAACCGCGTCTGCGCCCCGACGGCCGCCCGGCCGATCGTACCGCGCTCTTGCCTCGCGCGAAGGCTCGCATCGCCGACGTCTGGCAGGTCGTCGGCTTGAAGGGCACCGGAAGCGACAGCTATGCCGTCGAGGATTTGTTCGTCGCGGCCGAGGACACCATCGACCGGGAAGCGCTCGATGAGGTGCGCGTACCGGGCACGCTGTTCCGATTTCCCACGATCATGATCTATGCGGCGGCCTTCGGCGGCGTCATGCTCGGGATCTCGCGCGGTATGCTCGATGATCTGAAAGCGCTCGCCTCGACGAAGACCGCGCGGGGAGCGGCTTCAGCGATGCGCGACAGCGAAATGTTTCATGCCGATCTCGGCCGGCTCGAAGCGCGCTGGCGCGCCTTGCGGAGCTATCATTTCGGAACGTTCCGTGACATCTGGAACGCGGTCGACGCCGGAGGCCCGCTGACGCTGGAGCATCGCGTCAACGCTCGCCTCGCCAGCACACACACGGTCTACGAAGGCTGCCAGATTGCCGTCGAGGGCTACCGTGCGGCGGGCGCCAGCGCCGTTTTCGAGAGTGCCCCGTTCGAGCGGCGCATGCGCGACGCACTGTCGGCCTCGCAGCAGGTGCAAGGCCGACCCACGCACTACGCTACGGCCGGCCGTCATCTGCTCGGCCTGCCGCTCGACACCCAGATCTTCGTGTGACATCCCCCATGCATCCTGCGCGCCTCAGACGTTCCTTGCTGATTACGCCCGGCGACCGACCCGAGCGAATCGCCAAGTCGGCGACACTCGACGCCGACGCCATCGTGCTCGACCTCGAGGACGGCGTCGGTCCTGAGCAGAAGCCGGCCGCACGTCTCGCCATTGCCAAAGCGCTCGGGGAGATCGATTTCGGCACGCGCGAGCGCTCCGTCCGCGTCAATGCCGTCGGGACGCTGGAGCACGCGGCTGACCGTGGCTGCCTGGACGTTGCACGGATCGATTCTCTGTTCGTCCCCAAGGTAGAGCGGCCTGAGCAGTTGCATGATCTGTCGGCGTGGCTCGACGCAGAGGAGCGCAAGGCGTCGCGCTCGCGCCCCATCGAGATCATCGCCACCATCGAGACCCCGCGCGGGCTGTTCAATGCACTGCCGATCGCAGAAGCCTCGCCCCGCACGACAGCCCTGTTCTTCGGCTCCGGTGACTACACGGCGGCGACGGGCGCGGCCGTGACGGAGCGCACACTCGCCGTCCCTCGCGCGCTGATCGTGGCGGCGGCGGCCGCCCAGCACATCGAGGCGATCGATGCCGCCTACTTCGTCGCCGTGAAGGATGTGGCTGCCACTCACGCCGACGCCCTCGTCGCCCGCGAGCTCGGGTTCTCAGGCAAGCTCGTCTTCCACCCAAGCCAGATCGCGGTGTCCAACGAGGTGTTCACCCCGAGCGCCGCCGAAATTGCTCGCGCCCGCCGTATCTTGGGTGCCTATGAGGCTGCCCGCCGCGACGGCCGAGGGACGGCCTTTGTCGACGGCGAGTTCATCGCGGTGGATATCGCCCTGATGGCTGAACGCACGCTCGCCCGTGCGCGGCAGGCCGGCGCCGCTTGAGCCGCTCACGCGCCGGCGTTGGCACGAGCCAATGCCTCGGCTATCACGTCCCCGTGGCCGTCATGGGGAGCGCAACATGCCTAGGCTGAGGCACGCATCTGCTGCAGCAATGCTGGTCGTCGCGGTTCTGCTCGTGTTGGCCGGCGTCGAGCGAGCTCTCGCCGCACGGCACGCCTTCATCGTCGGCAACTCGTCCTATGCCAGCGCACCGCACCTGCGAAACCCGGCCAACGATGCGCGCGATCTCGCCCGTCGCCTCGAAGCCCTCGGCTACCGGGTCACGTTCGGCCTCGATCTCGACCGCAACCGCTTCCTCGAAAGCTTCCAGGCGTTCGTGCGAAACCTGAAGCTCGACGACGTCGCGCTCTTTTACTACGCGGGACACGGCTTGCAGATCGGCGGCGAGAACTACCTGTTTCCCGTCGATGCCAATGTCGCCAGCGAGGCGGATGCCCGGGGCCGTCTCGTGTCGCTGAACGCGTTGATCTCCGATCTCTCACGATCCACCAAGACGCGTATCGTCATTCTCGATGCCTGCCGGAACAATCCGTTCGCCGAGAAGCTCGCCGCGACGCCCCTGGCCCGGTCGGCGGGCTTGGGGCAAGGGCTCGCCCGCGTCTATGCCGGGGTGGGCTCGTTCATCGCCTACTCGACACAACCCGGCAACGTCGCCCTCGATGGCGAGGGCGACAACAGTCCGTTCACCGAGGCGCTGCTCCGCCATATGGCGATTCCGGGCGCCGATGTTCATGCCGTGATGCGGCGCGTTCGTTCCGACGTCCAGCGCGCAACCGCAGAGCAGCAGATTCCTTGGGAGAACTCATCGCTGATCGACGAGATGGCCTTCGCAGTAGGGACCGCCGTCGCATCTACCCCGTCGTCACCAGCAACCCGACCCACCCAACCGGCGCCCGCTATCGAACCGTTCCGCACGACGGTGACGGCCAGAAGCTATGCTTACGTCACGGGGCTCGATCCCAACGGCGACAATTTCCTGGCCCTGCGCACGTCGCCCAACACGGACGGAACGCGCATCGCAACGATGGGACCCGACACGCTGCTCCAGATCCTCGAGCGCAGGGGTGACTGGCGCCGCATCTCGTTGCTCGATGGCACGACGGGTTGGGCGCACGGCAACTGGATCCAATGCTGCCGTACGGTGGCGGGAGCACGACCCGGACCGCAGCAACCGACGCCGCCCGCGCAGCAGGAGGACACTTGCGACAACCTCTGGCACCGCCGCAACGCGGTCTGGCATCGCAACGGCTATTGCTTCACCAGCGCCAAGGGCCAACAGGTTTTCGGAAATCAGGGCTGCTCGCGGGATCTGACCGGAACCCGTGCCGCCATGACGTCCGCCGACCGCGCCCTCGTCGATGCCCTCGATGCCCGCGAGAAGCAGCTCGGTTGCAAATAACGATGCTCGGTCGCGAACCGACTGGGGTACGAGGGCCCGGCCGGTTCGCAGAACCGCAATAATGCCCGAGGTCAGTGCTTGTGGTGACCACCGCCGCCGCCAGCGGGCGCTCTCGCGCCGATCGGCTCGACCTTGAACTCTACCTCGATTTCTCCGGCCTTCTCGAACGTCAAACGCGCCTTGACCGGCTTGCCCTTCACGATCGGCGCCTTGAGATCGATGAACATGACGTGATAGCCGCCGGGCTTCAGATCGACTGACTGCCCAGGCTTCAACTCGATGCCGTTGCCGAGCGCCCGCATCTGCATGATGCCTTCGACCATCTTCATCTCGTGCAGTTCGACGACGCCGGAGATGTCCGTCGTTGCCGACACCAGCCGATCCGGCGTCGTGCCCGTGTTCGTGATCTTCATGAAGCCGCCGGCGACTTTCGCCCCGCCGGGCGTTGCCCGCGTCCAGGGCTGCTCGATCTTGATCGGACCTTTCGAGAAGTCGCGCGCTTGAAGTGGAGCTGCGGCCGCGGCGAACAGCAACAGCGAGGCGGTCGTGGCGATGAAGCGTTTCATGATTGTGCGTGCTCCTGATGAGTGACTTGGGCGCCTGGCGCCTCGGCAAGTCCGCAAATGGAATGATGGACGAAGCCCGACGGAAAGCTGATGCCTCTTGGATGGGGCTTGGGTGAAAGACGGCGTCTCGGCAGCACCGATAATTCCGCGAGAGCTGAGCCGTCTCGCTGATCAAGCCCGAACAGGGGGGCCGCGCACAGGTGGGCGCTCGGACGCGCGGCGCGAGATCACAGCACTCTTGGCGTGCCACCTGACCCCATCCGGCGACGGCTGGGTACTGGGTTGGAGGCTGCTCATAGGCGCCGGCAAAGCATGCGCCGTAGGACAGCAGCACGCGAAGCACGGCTCCGACGACTCAGCCGGCAGCGGCAATATCGGCGACGGTGCACCGGCGGCTTGGCCTGCCGGCCGACACAACGAGGCCCTTAATGCGCTCGCAATGTGACCCTCGTCGTCACTCACAGAGACGGCCTGGGGACCAGGCATCCCGCGATGAGGCACGACGAACCCTGCATGCCACAGCAAGCAGAGCAGGCCAGTCCACGCGATGATCCGACGAAGCACCCTGTGGTTCCCCTCAGCTCGAAGCTGCATCGAGCCAGCGAAGTGGTTCTAGGTCAAGCCGACCTGCGGCCGCGTCACGGGCCTAAGAGGACGCGCCGAGACCATCGACGCCGCCACTAGTCTATCGGCCGGGCTCCCGCTAGGCTTTCGCATACCCCCCTCACCCGATGAAGGTTTCGAAATGGCCGATGCCCCGCTCGACGCGACCGCAGCCCTGACCAGCCTGGCTCTCGACACGCAGTTTGCGGCAATACCGGAGTCGGTGCGTCATGAGGGTATCCGCTCCCTGGTCAACATCGTGGGCTGCGCGCTCGGCGGCGCTCGACATGATGCCGTTGAGAAGACCTGGGCTGCCCTCCGGCCGTTTGCTGGAGTGGCTCAAGCCAGCCTCATCGGCCGTCCGGAGCGCACGGACGCCCTTACCGCGTCACTGATCAATACGCTCGCCTCCTCGGTCAATACGTTCGACGATACGCACGCGGAGGCCATTGTCCATCCGAGCGGCCCTGTCATGGCCACCGTGCTGGCCTATAGCGAGATGCGCCCCGTGACCGGCGTTGAGGCGCTGGCCGCCTTTATCGTCGGCGTCGAAGCGATATGCCGGCTGAGCAAGGCGGTCTCCGTTGCACCGGCGAAAGGTTCCATCGCGTGGTCACAGACCGGCATCGCCTGCGGCATCGGTGCGAGCCTCGCCGCCGCCCGCCTCATGGGCCTGGATCACGATACCACCCGCGTCGCGATCGGCATCGCCGCGGCGCAAGCCTCTGGTATCCGCGCACTCCATGGCACCCACTGCACGCCGATGATGCCTGCCAACGCCGGCCAGGCGGGATTGCGCGCAGCCTTCATGGCCGCTGCCGGCGTGACCAGTTCGCGGACCGCCATCGAGGCGCGCTATGGTTTTGCCGAGTGCTTCGCCGAGACGCCTCACCTGGCGCACGTCACGGACGGACTCGGCGAGCGCTGGGAGATCCTGGGCAACACCTACAAGCCTTATCCATGCGGGATCGTCATCCATCCGCTGATCGACGCCGCCCTCGACATCGCCCGCGAGGCCAAACCGGCTCCCGCGGTGATCGCCAAAGTCGAGATCCGGGCAAATCCGGCCGCTATGGCACTTTGCTTTCGCCGTCATCCCAAGGACGAGTTCGAGGGCCAGGTCAGCCTGTACCAGTGGGTTGCAGCAGCCCTCGTTCGCGGTCGCGCGGGCATCCCCGAAGGAACGGCCGGGGCCATCGCCGAGCCTGTCATCACGGCCCTGCGCGACCGGATCGAGGTGACCACCGACCCCGCGGTCCCGCACGATGGCGCCGACATGACGCTGATCCTCGATGACAGCGAGCGCATTTCCCGCACGATCCGCGATTGCATCGGCAGCCGTGGTCGCCCGATGACCGATGCCGAACTCGATGCCAAGTTTGCCTCGGCCGCAGCCGGCGTTCTTCAAGCCGACGATTCCGTGGCCCTGCTCGAAGCCCTACGCGGCGTCGAGCGGATCCCGGACGCGGCCAGCCTCGCGCGAGCCGCACGCTCACCCTAGGTTGTCATTGCGGGCGACAGGATCGCGAAGGATTGTTGCTCACCGTCAGGATTACTGCCAGTCTTGGGTCAGAAACAACAAGTGGGAGGGGACCGCGCTCCCCCAGCGACCACGTCACGGTCGAGTGTTGGGAGGCACATGCGCAGGATCGACATCGTCGCGGCCATCGCGCTGCTCGGCTTCGTCGCGCTGATGGTCCTTGTGATCATTCCAGGCGAGAGTTCCGAGGGCGTCTGGCATGGCTTGTCGCCTTACTTCTACCCAGTCGTGATGCTGGCTGGCGTCGGCCTCTCGAGCGTGGGCCTGCTGGTTCAGGCGCTCACCGACAAGAGCGCCTATAACAATCAAACCACGACGCCACTGACGTGGTCGGAGTTCGGCTTTTTCCTGCTAGCCTGTCTCCTGATCCTGGGTGCGGTACTCGTCTTTCACTGGCTGGGCACCTGGGCCGGAGGCTTGGCATTGATTGCAGCGCTCATGATTTTCATGGGCGAGCGCAATCCTCTGCGGATCGCCGCCGTCGCGGTGCCGACAATAGCTCTCACGTGGGTCCTCGTGACCTGGACGTTGAAGATTCCCCTGCCATGACCATGAGGCGCTGATGTCCGGCCAGGTCTTGCAGGCCTTCTCGAACGTAATGACCCTGGAAGTGATGGCCTACATCACGCTCGGGTTGTTTATCGGCTACGTCGTCGGCGTTCTACCGGGACTGAGCCGGGCAACAGCCATCGCGCTGCTCATACCCATCACGTATAAGCTGCCGCCGCTGGCCGGAATCTCCTTCCTGATCGGGGTGAGTAAAGGCGGCAACACGGGCAGTGCGCTCACTGCCATCCTGATCAACGTCCCGGGAGAGCCACAGTCCGTCGTGACCGCACTCGACGGCTATCCGCTGGCCCAGCAAGGGAAGTCGCAGAAGGCACTTAAGATTGCGCTGATCGCATCAGTGCTCGGCGATTTCCTCGCCACTCTCGCACTCATCGCCCTCGCGCAGCCGCTGGCAGCAATTGCCACCGGCACCGGACCCGTCGAGATCACCGCTGTATTGATCTTCGCCGTTACCTTCATTGCAGCGGTTTCCGGCCATTCCTTTTACAAGGGTCTCATCGCAGGGTTTCTCGGTCTTCTGCTCGCAGCTCCGCGTCTCGATATCGAAACGGGCCAACCGCGGTTGACGTTCGGCTTTGCCGATCTCTACGACGGCGTGCCGTTGCTAGCGGTAGCCATCGGGACGCTCGCACTGTCGGAGATGCTCGTTCAGATCGACAAGGGTTGGCGCGGATCTTACGAGCACAAAGCTGCACTTTTGCGCGATAGCACGCCCGAGGGACGTCGGCTCAGCTACCGCGAGTTCATCACGTGCCTACCGACCATCATCCGTTCGACCTTTGTCGGCATCGGGATCGGCAGCATTCCTGGCATGGGTGCCAGCCTATCCTCATTTCTCGCTTACGCCTGGACGAAGAACCGCGACAAGGACCCTTCCAGTTTCGGCAAAGGTCGCCTTGAGGGCGTCGCTGCCGCGGAGTCGGCCGACAACGCCTCTGTGCCCGCTGGCCTCATTCCCATGTTTGCCATCGGGCTACCCTCCAGTGCGTCCGCCGCTCTCCTCATGGGCGCCTTCATGTTGCATGGGCTGACACCTGGGCCTTTCCTGTTCCGTGACGATGCAGCCCTCGTCTACGCGATCTTCATCGGCATGGTGATGGCCTCCTTCATCATGCTCATCATGGGCTTGATCGGACAGAATCTGTTTGCCAGGCTGATCACCGTGTCGGAGATCATTCTGGTGCCGATCATCGTCTTCTTGTGCGTCATCGGCGCCTACCTCGAAGGTAGCGGCATGTTCAGCGTCTATCTGATGCTGGTCTTTGCCTTCGTCGGCTATTTCATGAAGAAGTTCGATTTCTCATTCGTCACATTCCTGATCGGTTTCATTCTAGGCCCGATGGCCGAGCTGTCGCTGCGTCAGGCCATGATCATCACGGACGGGAAAATCACGTCTCTCGCCAGCCATCCGGTCGCTCTGGTTTTCCTGGCGCTCGCCGTCCTGTCGATCTGGAAGCTCAACAGCGTGAGACGGCTGCAGGCCAAGACCGGCGCGCTACCCGAGGAACCCTAGTCAGCGCACCGACACCAAAAGCAAAACACTCAACCAGGGAGTGCCAACATGCAAAGAACACTCAGCCTCACGATCGTGCTAGCAGCTGCGCTCGTCGCCCCAGCCTCTGCACAAGACTTTCCAACGAAGCCGATTAGCATGGTCATCGGGTTCGGAGCCGGTGGCGGGACCGATGCCGTCGTCCGCGCAGTCGCAGAACCCATGAGCAAGAGCCTGGGTCAACCGATCCTGGTCACCAACAAGCCGGGCGCAGGCGGCGGCGTGGCCGCTATGGACATCAAGAAGGCGACGGCTGACGGCTATACTCTGATCGCGACCGGATCGTTGACCTTCGCGTTCGAGCCTCAGATTCTCAAAACCCAGTATCAGCACGACGACTTCGAGCACGTCGCGATCATCAGTCTTTTCCAGGATGGGCTCTTTACGCACCCGAGCCGTCCCTACAAAAGCATGCGCGACGTGATCAATACCGCTAAGGCCGAGAAGCGCTCGATCAAATACGCGTCCCAATATCAACTCGATCGTTTGATCTTCAACCACGTGGCCAAGAAGGAAGGTGTCGAGATCATTCCAGTTCCGACCCAGGGCGGCAACGGAGCGGTGACGGCGACACTCGCCAATCAGGTGGACTTCGGATTCTCGGGTGGCACTTTCGGGCCGCACGTGGAAACGGGCGCGCTACGCATGATCGGCTCGATGATGGCCGAGCGGCTCGAGCGGTTCCCCGACATCCTGAGCATGCACGACAACGGCTGGATGGTCGGCAGCGGCAACTACCTCATCGTGTCGACGACCAAGGGTACGCCAAAACCCGTGATCGACAAGCTCGCCGCGGCACTCAAGGAGGGCATGAGGGCCGAGACTGTCCAGAACGTCGTAAAGAGCCGCTACATGAAGGACGTCTTTTTCGGACCGGACAAGGCTGGTGAGATCGTCAAGGCAGAGCATGACAAGTACGCCAAGATGATCGCCGAGGAGAAGCCCGACGAAAAGAAGTGAACTCATCGCTTACCCATCGCGGAGCTGTTCCGCGATGGGCACATTCGACTTCGAATTGATGCCTTCCGAGGAATGTCGGCATTCCAATTCTCCACAGCGCGTGCCCTAATCACCGGCTGCGGCAAGGAGAATGGGACCGGCGCGGCCTTCGCGAGGCGGCTTGCGTCCGCCGGTATTGCCGTCGAGGAGGGCGTCGCTCATCTCGTCGACGACGCCGTCGCCCGGTACGGCCGGCTCGACATCCAGGTCAACAACGCGGGCGCTCCGCATGGACAGGACCGCGGAGAAATCGAGACGCGGCCGTCGATGCCCGGCACAAGGTGATAGGCGTCAACGCGCTCGGCCCAGGTCAGAGTTTCACTTCGTCCACCGGCGTATCCTGCGCTTGGCTAATCGCCACGGGGTGATCTTGCTCAACGGCTCGGAGCGGTCCTAGCAGTCTTTCCCCGAGTTCGACGCTCGAGTGCTTCCCGATCGCCGCCTTTGCGCGGCCGAGCCATCGTCGGGCCTCTTCCCGCCCAGCGTTGTGGAGATAGGACAGGAGAGCACGCTCGGGGCGCATCTTGGATTCCGGCGGCAACGTTCCGGTATGCCGCCCAGCTTCGATGAGATGGTACCGGTGGGTGGCGATACGCTCCGAACGGGTCCGGGGCCGCCGCCAGAGCGAACCCCTAAAGTCGGCCTGATGTGCCGCAATCTCGATGACATCCCGCATCAACGGCTGGCAGAACGTCACCCGGCTGACGTCGGCTGCGATTTCGCGCGCCGTCCTAGGGGAGCCGGCCTTTTCGATCGGATTGAGCAGCACGAGCAACGTATCCCCGACCGGGCTCTCCGCTGCGAGCGTCACCAGATCGGGATTTGCGGTAAACCCGCCGTCCCAATAGGCGCGACCATCGACTTCGACCGCATGGTGCACTTGAGGCAGGCAAGCCGAGGCCAGAATGGCTTCAACCGACATCTCGCGGCGTCGAAAGAGCCGCGGACGTGCCGTCGCGACGTCGGTGGCAGCGATCAGCAGATCGACCCCCTCGAACTTGCGCAAACGCTCGAAATCAATCTGCGACGCGAGGAGCTTGCGCAATGGATCGAAGCCCAGCGGATTGAAATCGTATGGCGAGAATAGCGAGGCCACCTGACCGATCGTCGGCGAGCGGCTCATGCCGTAGAGGAACGGATTGAGGCGTAAGAGATCCGGCACGCCAGCCTCGATCACGGCCTCCCAGACCGACCGCAGTCGGTCGCGGGCCCCGGGTCGCCCCCCTTCGGCAAGGCCATCGGCGAGAGCCACAGCATTGACGGCCCCGGCGGATGTGCCGCTGATCCAGCCGAACTCGATGTCGCTCTCATCGAGCAGGCGATCGAGAACACCCCACGTGAAGGCACCGTGCGCACCTCCGCCTTGCAACGCCAAATTGAGCTTGAGGCCTCCCTTCCGAAACTTCAGCACGCCAAGCTCCCCCCGGCTTTACCTTAGGCACCGTGACTGCGCGCCCCTTGTGTAGTGACTAGGGAGCGGAGTCGCGAGGCAGCAGACGACCCGGCAACGGCGGCAATGGGACAATCGCCGGCACGCCCCCCACCTCGCCGACTGCCATGCGGACCCCAAAAACAGTCGCGAGGGCTTCCTCTGTCATGGTTTCCGCAGGGGACCCCGCCGCCACGACACGCCCCCCTGCCAACAGCACGACTTCATGGCAGAAGCGGGCCGCGAGCGAGAGGTCGTGCAGTGCCAGGACGACTGTACGACCTTCCGTGGCCATGCGCTCCAGAACGTCGAACAGAGCCAGTGCGTGGGCAGGATCGAGCCCGGCCGTCGGCTCGTCAGCCAGGATGATGGACGCCTCTTGCGCGACAGCCCGCGCGAAGAGGACACGGGCAAGTTCCCCCCCGGACAGCTCCGAGGCGGGGCGCTCCGCCAGATGCGCGACCTTCATGGCCTCGAGAGCCCGGTCGACGATCTCCTCTTCGCGGCTCGCTGCCTGGGTGGTCCCCACGAAGCGATGAGGCAGCCGGCCAAGTGCGACAACGTGTCGAACCGATAGCGGCCAGTGGACCAGACGGTTCTGGGGCAAATAGGCGAGACGAAGACCACGAAGGGCGGGCGGTAGATCGGCCAGCCTCGCTCCATCAAGCATGATGTTGCCTTCAACGACTGGCACCAGTCCCGCGAGCGCACGGATCAGCGTCGTCTTACCCGCACCGTTGGGTCCGATCACGCCGGTGATGCGCCCGACGCGGCAATCGAGCGAGATGCCCGACAAGACTGCCCTTTCGGCCAGGCGGACGTGGATCCCGTCGGCCACGAGGCTCATGGTTCCAATTCCCGTCGAGTCCGGGCAACGAGCCAGACAAAGAACGGCGTACCGATCAGCGCCGTCACGACCCCGAGGCGCAATTCGCCCGCGGGTGTCACGAGCCGCAGGATGAGGTCTGCTGCGAGCAACAGGACTGCGCCACCGACCAGGCTCGCCGGAAGCAGGCGCGAGGGGACATGCCCCACGAGCGGCCGCAGCACATGCGGAACGATGAGCCCGACGAAGGCGATCGTACCGGCGACGGCAGTGGCGGCCCCGACGGCAAGAGTGGTTCCCGCCACGACGGCAAACCGAAGCCGCCCCGCGTCGATCCCGAGGTTCGCCGCCACGTCGGTCCCGAGCGTCAAGGCGTCGAGTGCGGATCCCTGCCTCAGCAGGAGGGCCATGCCGGCGACGATGAACGGCGCTGCGAGCCATACGTGCACAAGACTGCGGTCGGCGAGCGAGCCGAGCAGCCAGAAGATGATTTCGACCGCGGCGAAGGGGTTGCGCGACAGCGAGAGCACGCCGGAGATCAGGGCCGAGGCGAGGCTCGCGATGGCGACACCGGCGAGAATAAGGCTCAACCCGCCACCGCGGGAACCAGCCAGCAGGAGAACTGCCAGCATGGCGATCGCGGCGCCCGCAAGGCCGCCGAGCGGCAACGCCAACGCGAACGCGGCCGACGCACCGGAATGGATGGCGAGGACGGCACCGAGACCGGCGCCCCCGGCAACGCCGATGATACCGGGCTCAGCCAACGGATTACGCAGATAGCCCTGAAGCGCAGCGCCGCTCAGGCCGAGGCCCCCCCCAACGAGGATCGCGAGGATCGTCCGCGGTAGTCGAATCTCGACCAGGATCGTGCTGGTCGCGCGGCTGGGGACGCCGAACCCAGCGGGCCCGACCAGCATCGAAAGTCCCGCGAGAACCACGAGGAGCGCCATTAGCCCCGTCAACGTGCCAAGCACCAGCCCAGCGCTGCGCACCTCAGCGGCGGGTCGGCATTGCCGCATCATGGCCGACCTCGTGATAGGGCCAATCGGTCGCGGGCCTCGGCCAAGATATGGACCGCCTCGGCGACGTGGTGCGTGCCACACAGCCAGAGCCGCCATGGCACGACGACCGACTGGCGCTGAACCAGCACCGAATGCAAGGCCGGATGGCGGAGGTTGTCGGCAACGACGGTGCGATACGCGTCTGCCGGGCCGGACAGAACCACCAGATCGGGCGGGCTCGCAACCAGGACTTCGAGCGCCAGTTGACCGCCCGCCCCGATACCGAGGGTCGTCGCATGATTTGAGAGGCCCGCCGCACGGATCACGCTGTCGGCGAGACTGCCGGAGCCAGCAGAAAGGCCATTGACCTGGTAGACGAGCGCCGACGGCGCTAGACCGGAAGTTGCTACAGAGCGAGCTGCTGTGATCGCCGCGTCGAATGCCGACACGATGGCGTGCCCCTTTGTTTCCTCACCGACTGCAGCCGCGACCTGGGCAATAGCTCCTCGGATGCCTGCGATGTCACTGGCGAGCGGCACCCGGACCACACGCTGTCCGACCCGCTCCAGGAGTTCCAAGGTCGCTGGCGTAGTGAAAGTGCCGGCAAGAACCAGATCGGGGTTGAGAGCCAGCACGCTCTCGGCCTCACCGCGCGTCACCGGAAGACCCGCGGCGCGACCGGCGACAGTCGAGACGAGCGGATCGGCGGCCAAATGGCTGACGGCCGCGATCCGGTCGTGCGGGACGAGATCGAGCAGAATTTCGTCGGTGCACAGGTTCAACGATACGATGCGACGGGGCGTCGCCTCTGCCGGGGTGAGCCAAGCGAGCGCCCAAATCATGACCGATAGCAACGCGCGCACGGACATCCTCGCTGACCACTGCAAAGGGCCCAAACCCTCGATCATCTCTCTCGGCAGCCAGCCTACTTTGGGCTGCCAATCCCATCCTCGCCACCGAAGGTCAGCTTTATACCGGCGAAGGCCGCTATGCCCGCCGTCTCGAAGCCGTAGACCTCCTGATAGTCGGCGTCGAAAACATTCTCGATACGTCCGAACACCTCGACGCCAGGCTCCAGCTTGTAGCGGGCCGCGACAGTCGCGAGCCAATAATCGTCGAGCTTCACCCGCACGGTCTCGAACGTAGGCAAGCCGAAGGCGAGGTCAGGCGTGACGCCATTGTAGGCTGCGGCAACGGTTAGCGTTCCCCTTCCGCCGGCGAACGCCATCGTGGCATCGAGGCGGCCCGAATCGCGCGCACGGCGTATCTCGGGAAGACCCTGGTCATCACGCGAATCCAGCCAAGTGTAGGCCGCCCCGAACGACAGCCCGGCAAAGGGCCGCCAACGGGCGGACAACTCGACCCCGTCGCGCGTGCTCTCGCCGAGCAGGTTCTCAACGGTCGACTGGAAGAACGGCAGGAACCGCGTGACGATCTCGTTCTCGAGGTTGGCGCTGAAGTAGGTTGCATCAACGACGAAGGCCCCACGCGCAACCGACAATTCCAAACCCGCGTCCCAGCCGGCGCTTTCCTCAGCTTTGAGATTGGCGTTCGGGACGAAGCCAGCGAACTGGCCGAACTGCTCGACCATGGTCGGCAGCTTGACGGCGGTGCCGTAGCTTGCGTGCGGACGTAAGCCCCACGGGCTGAATCGATCAGTGAGGCGCAGCGAGGCCGAGGTTCGCCAAGTCGTGAAGTCGTCGAACGTATCATTGTCATCACGGCGGATGTTGGCCGCGAGGGTGAGGCGATCGAAGAGATCGGCGCGATATTCGCCGGCGAAGGCGAGGCGGCTGCGCTCGCGCGTGAGGTTATCGCCCGTGATTTGATTGAACGTCTCGTTCTCCTGCTCGACGAGCCCCGTCACGCTGTGGCGCAGAACACTCGCCAGCGATGGCGAGCCGATATCGAGCGTCGCGAGGTAACCTGCGTTGCGGCGCACATTGTCGTTGCGCGCGAAGAAAGTACCGAATTCGCCGACGTCGGTATCCTCGAGAGCCGTCTCGGCGTAGTTGTATCGGACGCGGTGCTCGAGGCGACCATCGAAATTGACAAGCCGAGCCTCGATGCCGGCCAGCCAAACGTTCGAGGCAAAATGGCTGAAGGTATCGGTCTGGCGGGACAATCCAGAGAGTGCGAAGAGATCGCCGTCGCGATCGCCGCGTTTATCGACGTTACGCACCATGACATCGACCGAGAAATTCTCGGTCGGCGAGACACCGCCCTTCATGATGAAACTGCGCATGGCGCTGGCGTCGGTCTCATTGCCGTCGGCCGAGATATTGAACCCGTTGGAGTTGCGCACACTGTACGAGAGCAAACCGTGGGCCCGCTCGCTTCCGCCCGAAACCGTCATGCCGCTCTCGGCCGTCTTGAATGAACCGGCCTCGGCCCACACCGTGGTGCTGGCTGGGCCGCGACCGCGCTTGGTGACGATGTTGACCACGCCACCGATAGCGCCCGAACCGTAAAGACTCGACTGCGCGCCTTTGATCACCTCGATCCGCTCGATCTGCTCTGCCGGCAAGTTCGAGAAGTCGAACTCGCCCGTGCCGGGCTGGTTGGCGACGATGCCGTCGATCAGGACCAGCGTGTGGTTTCCCTCAGCTCCTCGGATACGCACCTGGGTCTGCGCGGCGACGCTGCCTTGCCGACTTACGGAAACGCCGGGCAGGCTACGCAGCGCATCGCCAGCGTGACGGATCTGCTGGTCGGCAAGTTGCTGCCCCGTGACGACAGAGACGCTGGAGCCGACCGTCTCGATCGCATACCCCCGCTCTTCCCCCGAGACAGCCGGTACCGAGACATCAGCGGGTATCGCCTCGCTGGACGCCTCCGAGGCCGCGTCCACGGATCCACCGCTTTGCAATGCCGCCCGTGGCTGTGCGGCTTGCGAACCGCCCACTCGAGGCTTCGCCAGAGCCGCACCTTCTACAACGATACCCGGCAACTGGGTCGTCGTTTGCGCGGCGGCAGGCGTTTTCAATCCGTACCAGCTACCCACGAGCGCAAAGCTCGCCATCAGGGCGCACGCATACTGCCTAACACCAAGCCATCGATTCATACGTCATCTCCCGCGTATTGACTGCGGGAGCCACCGCTCAGTGCACTTCGGCATGCTGGAGGACTGCTCGCCCGCCAGTACGAACCGCTAGCGGACTTTCCTCAAAGACTACGCTCCGGATTGCCGGTGCCCACCAAGCGACTGCTCCCTACCGCTTCACAGTCGCCACAACGGTGGTCCGCTCTCCCGCGCGCCCCGCACGGAAGATGGGCGACTTGCGTCGGCAGGTCTCCTGGCTCACGGCTCGAGCGCTTTCGATCCAGCCTTCCCGAGGACGCCTGTAGCGCCGTCAGTGGCATACGTTGGACAAAAGCTTGCCGCTTACAGTTGCGGGGGCAGCCGCGGCATGGGTTGGCTGGATCGAGTGATCCAAGCTATCCGTCACCGCGTTCCCTTTTCACCCGCAATCCAATTGGATTGCGAAGACCGACGCAATTGCATGAAGCTCGGCGCTCGCGCCGCTGTCAATTGGCCGTCGTGTTGCTTTGGCCAAATGCCGATGGGGCGCGACCTCCCTGCAACAGTCTGCGCTCACAATGGAAGCGCCGCTCACGCTCAATGGCCGACATTCTCGGACAGGAGGCGGATGGCAGCCTCGAGCGGGACAACCTCGCCAGCGAGAATGGCATCCGCGAGTGCGTCGGTCGCGGCATCGCCATGGCGCATACGTGCGGCGATGACGTCCTCGGCAGCGCGGGCAATCAAGTATCTTGCCCGGCGACGACGGCGCGCGTCGAGGCCTGCGGCCTTGCGTGCCTCCCCCTTGGCGGCGATGCTTCGCCAAAGCTCGTGGATTCCCGTGCTGGAGATGGCAGACGTCTTCATAACGGGGACGTTACCGGCATTCGCCCTGAGCGCGAGGCCCGCAGCCAGTTCTTCGGCGGTTCGATCGGCGCCGTCACGATCAGCCTTGTTGACGACCAGGATGTCGGCGATCTCGAGAAGGCCCGCTTTCATGGCCTGGATGCCGTCGCCCAACCCCGGAGCCGAGACCACCACCACGACATCCGCGATCTCGGCCACATCGACTTCGCTCTGTCCGGTGCCGACCGTCTCGAGCAGGATCAGTCCGAAACCAGCCGCATCCAGGGCATCGATCATGCGCACGGCGGCGGGCGTCAATCCGCCAACCGTCCCGCGCGAGCCCAGCGAGCGGATCAGCACACCATCATCGTCATGTGACGCTGTCATGCGAACCCGGTCGCCTAAGATGGCGCCGCCGGTTACGGGGGAGGATGGATCCACGGCCAGCACGGCAACGCGGAGGCCATCGGCCCGCGCCTCCGCGATCAGCGCGTTGACAAGGGTTGACTTGCCGGCTCCCGGTGGGCCAGTGACCCCGGCGACGAAGGCCTTCCCGAGATGGGGACGAAGGAGGCTGATGAGGCGCGGCGTATCGCCCGTCTGACGCTCGAGGCGAGTGAGCAGGTCGGCAACGACGCGACGCTCACCCTGGACGAGGCGTTCGATCAGACCTGACGGGTCGGCAGGAGACGTGGGCATGCCCCGTGCTTAAGCGACGACCCCAGCCAACGCAACGGTACGACATCGCTTGGCGAACCGTGTCCTGCCGCAATCAGTACCACAGTCCCAGCGTCCGATAGCGAGGTGCCATGCTCGCCGGACCACGCCCGACGAGGCTGAACAAGGGTCCCTCGCTGATCACGATCGGGCGGACCTTGCTGGCGCGCGCCTCGAGCGCCTGAAGCCGCGCAATACGATCGGCCGTCTCCGGATGCGAGCGTAGCAGCGAGGGACACGGGATGCGTCGCGACGGTACGGGTAGCATCAAGTCTTCCCAGAATCGCCCCTGATACCGCTCGAGAGAGGCCAGCGCCGAGGCCAAGCCCACCGGATCCCCAGTGAGGCCGGCTGCTTCCAAGTCGGCATCGTATTCACGCGTGCGCGATAGCCCCATCTGTAAGAGACTCGTCAGCATTGGCGCCAGATAAAGCAACAGAATCGCCAGCCATGAAAACGTATCCAAGCCGAGCAGCATGGCTGGGATATTGAGAAGCGCAAGCACGACACCGAGATAGGCAAGAAGCTGGGTGAAGCGGGTCAAGGCATCCGCCATGGCCATGACGTGAAGGTCGTTGTTGCGGATGTGGCTCATTTCGTGCGCGATAACTCCGGCAACTTGGCGCAGATCAAGACGACGCAGAAGACCTTCGGTGATGCCAATCGCAGCGTCGGACGGTGAGCCAGTTGCGAAGGCGTTGAGAGTAGCCGATGGGATCACATAGAGGCGCGGCTGCCGCCCGAGCTCAGCGCGTTCGGCCAAGACCTCGATCAACCGTTGCAGTTGGGGACCATTGCGGCCGTCGACCGGCACAGCCTTGTAGAGGCGCATTACCGCCCCTGCCGGAACACGCGGGCCCACAGCAACCAAAGCCGCGACGAACAATCCGGCACCAAGTGCCCCTGGCACGGACCAGATGAGCGCGGCGGATCCCATCACGATCAGGCTCATGCTCGACACCAGCACGATCGAGTGCAGCAGGTTTCGGCGCCGGTGGGCCGCCAGTTGTGCGGCGTTGAGGAACGGGTGCATCGACGGACGATCCAGTGGAGTGCGGTGAATGTGCAGGCTGACCTCTTCGGCTAACGCTCAGCAACGATGTTCGCCCCGCGATATGGTGAAGAATGGGCGATTTGTGAGGTCTGCTCGATCCTAACCGACGCAACCCGCGTTTTTGGGCACACTCGGGTCCGTCTGGCTCCGCTCCTGCATTCTTGCTAATCTCGGCCGGCAGAGGAACACCATGGTGCTTGCGACGGTATGGCTCGAGGACGCGAACGGGCGGCGCTGGCCGATGGCCGCAACATGCTCGCTCGGGCGATCGTCCAGCAACGATGTCGTCATCGACGACGGCAAAGTGTCCCGCCGGCACGCCCTCGTCCATAAACAGGACGATGCCCAGTATTGGGTGATCGACCTCGGTAGCGGCAATGGCACCTACCTCAACGGCCGCCGGGTCATTCAGCCGACACAGCTGACCAACGGCGACAGCCTGCAGCTTGGCGATCATGTACTCGCCTTCCGGCAGATCGCCCAGCGACCGATTTCGGAACCCTCGCGCAGCCGCCTCTCGGCTCAAACCATCATCAGCATCAAGGATAGTCCCTGCTGGTTGCTGGTGGCCGACATCAAAGGCTCCTCGGCCTTGGCGGCACGACTGTCGTCAACCGATATGGCGATGCTCGTCGGTCGCTGGATGGGCACGTGCAAGGAAATCGTCGATAATCACGGCGGTGCCATCAACAAATTCCTTGGTGACGGCTTCCTCGCCTACTGGTTTGCCGAAACAGTCGAGACTAAGAAAATCATCTCGGCCATCGAGGCTCTGCGAGAACTGCAGTCCGAGCCGGCAGGTCCGCGCTTCCGCCTTGCGATCCACCATGGGACAGTGGCCTTTGGGGGCGGCGGCTCACACGGTGAGGATAGCCTGACCGGCATCGACGTGGTCGTGGCATTTCGGATGGAGAAAATCGCGAGCGATCTTGGATGCGATATGCTGGCCAGCGAAGAAGTCCGCCAGCGGCTGGAAGGCCCCCTCTCGTTCCGAGATGTCGGCAGCCACCCGGTGACTGGCCTGACAGGACCGGACCGGCGGTTCTATGCGGTGAGCTGAGCCGAACGCACTCGAAGCAGGCGGTCAAGCCCTCTCGGCGAGAATCGCTGTGATCGCGCTACGCAACGCCTCCATACCGAGACCGCTCTCGGAGGACGTAGCCATGATCTCCGGAAACGCAGCCGGGTGCGCCTTCAACGCCAGCTGGGTTGCAGCCACGACGTGCGCCAGCGCCTTCGGGGTGATCTTGTCGGCCTTGGTCAGAACCACCAGGAACGTGACCCCGGCCCCATCGAGGAGCTTCATGATCTCGTCGTCGACGGCCTTCAATCCGTGGCGCGCATCGATCAGCAGAAGGACCCGCACCAGCGTCTGGCGGCCACGAAGGTAATCCTTCACGAGGCTCGTCCAAGCGGCGACCTTTTCTTTCGGAGCCTTGGCAAACCCGTAGCCGGGCATATCGACCAGGTAGAACGGTGGCTGCCAGTCGGTCAGAAAGTAATTCAGCTCCTGGGTGCGTCCGGGCGTATTGGACGTCCGTGCCAAGCTGTTGTGCCGGATCAGGGCGTTGATGAGACTCGACTTACCGACATTGGACCTGCCCGCGAGTGCGATCTCGAACGGACCGGCCTCCGGTAGGAATTCCAGCGCGGGCACACTCTTCAGGAAACGCCACGGGCGCGTGAAAGGGCCGGACGCAGCGTCCTCCCGCACCTTCGTGTCGGTGCGGGGTTCTCGCGCGGCAGAAGTCATCACGAGTTCTCTCCCGTCGGGGTCGGCTGGCGCTGCCGCCACCGCAGATCAATCAGCTGCCGCTACCGGATCTGCGAGCGGCCAGCCAGGACTGTAGTCGTTCGAACCCCATGTTCTTCCAAAGATGGATCTCGGCGCCGTTCTTTCTCGAGATGTAATACTGCTGCATCAGCGAGAGCACGTTGTTCCAGGCCCAGTAAATCACGAGCCCGACCGGAAACGAGGCCAGCATGAACGTGAACATTACCGGCATCCAGTTGAAGATCATCTGCTGGGTGGGGTCCGGCTGCTGCGGATTGAGCTGCATCTGCACCCACATGGTGATGCCCATCAGGATCGGCCACAGGCCGATGTGCAGGAACTCCGGGACAGCGAACGGCAGCAGGCCGAACAGGTTGAACAGCGACGTCGGATCAGGCGCCGAAAGGTCTTTGATCCAGCCGTAGAACGGCGCATGGCGCATATCGATCGTGACGAACAGCACCTTGTAGAGCGCGAAGAACACGGGGATCTGCAGCAGCATCGGCAGACAACCCGCCATCGGGTTGATTTTCTGCTTCTTGTAGAGCTCCATCAGCTCCTGCTGCTGCTTCATTTTATCGTCTTTGTAGCGCTCGCGAAGCTTTTCCATCTCCGGCTGCATCATCTTCATCTTCGCCATCGATTCATAGCTTTTGCTGGCGAGCGGGAAGAAGACCGCCTTCACGAGTACGGTCGTGGCAAGAATAGCCAAGCCGAAGTTGGCAGTGAGGCCGAGACCGGCAAAAAACTTCGCCAGCCAATCGATGACATGGAACAGCGGCTTGGTGATGAAATAGAACCAACCCCAGTCAATCATCAAATCGAACTGTTTGATGCCGAGCGTGTCGCCGTAATCCTCGATGATCCCCACCTTCTTGGCGCCTGCGAACAGGTTGGTGGCGACCTTGTGCTCACCACCGGGCGGCACGACAAGGCCACGCTTGATGTAGTCGACCTGGTAACGCTCCTTGTGCAGGCCCTGCTTATTGAAGCCCGTCACGTAGGCATCGATCTCGGATTTCTGATCGGGAATGAGAGCGGTCGCCCAATATTTGTCGGTAATGCCGAACCAGCCGCCGGTGACCTTCTCGAATGACTTGGTGAGGTGCTGCCCCTCCTTCAGGTCCGTCAAGGCGCCCGAATAAGTAATCTCCTGCAAGCCCTTCTCGCCAACGATACCAATCGGGCCCTCGTGAAGGATGAAGAAGCCCTCGATTTTTGGCGTGCCATGCCGCGAGAGCACGGAGCGATGATCGAGCACGACTGGGGCGTCGCCCTTGTTGGCGACGCTATCCTCGATCGTGATCATATAGCGGTCATCTATGCTGATCCTGCGCGAGAAAGCGAGGCCTGCATCGTTGTCCCACTGAAGGGTGACAGGGGAGGTCGGGCTGAGTGTACCGCCCCCGACCTGCCGCCATTCCGAAGCTGCGTCCGGTAACTTGGTGCTGGATCCGGCCGTCGCGAGCCATCCGAATTCTGCGTAGTAGGGAGCCGGTGCTGCGGAAGGCGAGAGAAGCGTGACAAGCGGACTCTTGGGGTCCGGCTTCTCATGATATTGAGCGAGTTGTACATCGTCGATGCGAGCGCCATTGAGCGCGATCGAGCCCTTGATAGCCGGCGTTTCGATCGGCACTCGCGGCGACAGAGCCAAGGCGCCTTCACGGCTGGTCGTCACGGGTACTGCCAGACCCGACGGAAGTCCGCCGGGGGTGGCGGTCGCGCCCGGCACGGCCGGAGCACCGGGGATGCCTCCAGCCGATGTTCCTGGGGTACCCGGGACCTGCTGCGACTGCTGCTGGGCCACCTTGCGGCTCTGCTCGTCCTTAATGCGCGGATTGACGAACAACAGCTGCCAGCCGAGCAGCACCATGGCCGACAGCGCAACGGCGAGAAGTAGGTTTTTCTGCTGGTCGTCCTGCTGCATGGAGTTCGGCCTTCATGTGCTTCGACAGTACCGGCGGCGTCATCGCCTGCCGGGAGCCGTTCCGGGTCTCGTATCGTCGTGTGGGTCGGGGGCAGGCTGCCGAACCTCAGCGCCAGCGGACTGGACTACCTCGACAACGCCCTTTAACGCTGGCCGCACGGCCTCGCGCCTGTCTGCGGGCCGCTTCCCTTGTGTCACGGGCCGCTGTCCGCCAACCGCCTGTTGGTGAAGCCGTTCGAAGGCCTCTCGAAGCGCATCTTGCAACCCGGCGAATGGATAGTCGTGCGCGACCCGCCTGGCAACCACAACATAGTCATGATCTGCACGCATCAACGGCGACGACAGCGCCCGAATAGCTTCTTTAAGGCGTCTGCGAATGCGGTTGCGAACGACTGCGCCTCCGACCTTACGTGTGATCGTGAAACCGAACCGCGGCCCTTTCGGCGTAACAAGCCCAGCGGTTTGATGGTCGGTATCAGACCGTCGACGGCCTTCCATCACGAAAAGCGGGCCTGCCCAACGCACACCACCGCGCACACGCTTGAACTGCGACGGCCGCTTGAGGGTCTCGAACTTCATGACGTGCACCAGTTGGTGTCGTCCGCTTTCGTCAGAGCGGCACCCTCTGTCGGAACACAAAGCGGTCCAGACCGCATCGAGCCGACCTGGCAGGATCAGGCGGACAGCCGCTTGCGTCCCTTAGCCCGACGGCGGGCCAGGACGCGCATGCCGCCAACTGTCGACATGCGCTTGCGGAAGCCATGGCGGCGCTTGCGAACGAGCCGGCTCGGCTGGTAGGTCCTCTTCACGTCTCAATCTCCGTCGCAAACACGGCCATATGGCGCCACGCGCCTTTAGCGAGCCGTCTTGATGTCGTTGCACTGACAGTGTCTGAGCCGGCCGCTAACCCGCTCTCGCAGGCGCAAGTACCGGTTCGATGACCAACTCCTCCCGACGCCTCCAGATCTGGGCGCTACACGCACGCCCTCGTCGCCGGAGACGACCTGTCACAGCATCGCGCGCTTATATGGGCCACACTTGCCCGCGTCAACGATCATGGCTCGAGCAATCCGCTATACGCAGATGACTTCGTATTCACGTGCTCTCAAATATCGTGACGTTCGTTCAACTATGGTTGAAGCCCTGCTGCGAGGCGCGGCACCCTCATATAAATGGAGCCACCGGCGAAGCTGAGGTTCCCCCAGAGGGCCTAGTGGGACACGGTGCCCGAACGATTTCGATAACAAGGGGCCTTGCCATGCACACCCTCGTACGGCTGCTGCCGTTGGCTCTCGTGTGCCTCGGCGCCGTGCCCTCTTTCGCACAAAATGCCGCGGCTAGGCCGATTGAGACCATCTTTGCACGGCACCAGGCTGAGAGCACGGTCACTGTCGATCATTCGATGTGGGATAAGCTGCTCAAGACCTATCTCAAGCCTGCTGAGGATGGACTAAACCGCATCGACTACAAACAATTCAAGGCGGAGGCTCATAAGCCGCTCAAAGATTATGTGCGCAGACTGGAGGCTGTCGACGTCGGCCAACTCGGCCGCGCCGAGCAATTCGCTTTCTGGGCGAACCTCTACAACGCCCGGACGATCGATATCGTCCTGGACCACTACCCGGTCAAATCCATTAAGGACATCAATCTGGGTGGCGGGTTCTTCGCGACGTTCACGGGAGGGCCCTGGAAGGCGAAGGTCGTGACGGTTAACGGGCAATCCCTGAGCCTCGACGAGATCGAGCACACCATAATGCGTGGCATTTTCAAAGATTACCGGGTTCACTTTGCCGTCAATTGCGCCTCGGTTGGTTGTCCCAACCTGGCCGGCACGGCGCTCACCGGCGCTCGCCTCGACGAACTGCTCCATCAAGGAGGGCGGGCTTTCGTCAACTCATCCCGCGGCGTGAAGCTGACTGACGGACAGGTGCACGTCTCAAAGATCTTCTCGTGGTTCCAGGCTGATTTCGGCGGCTCTGACACGGGCGTACTCGATCACATCCGACGCTACGCATCACCAGAGCTCAAGGCTCGGCTCGCGGGCGTGTCGCGCATCGACGATACCTTCTATGATTGGAGCCTCAACGATGTCAGACGCTGATACTCTGCACCGTACTTTCTCAAATGGGAGCCGGCCGGCGATGATTGAGAAGACATCAATTTCGTCCCCCAAGCCCGCGCGGAGGTCAACCCAGCGTTGGCTGCCTTTGGTTGTGATCGTTGTCGCCGCAGGTCTGATCTTCGCGATGGGCTGGCACAAATATCTCTCATTCAAGACAATCGGACTGAACTACGAGACGCTGCGCTCATTCATTGGCCAGAACTTGCTTGGTGCTCTCGCCATCTACGTCGGCCTTTACGTGGCTGTGGTAGCGCTGTCACTGCCGGGCGCACTGATCATGACGCTCTCGGGTGGCCTTCTGTTCGGCTGGCAGCTCGGCGCGCCGGCAACGATCATCGCCGCAACTCTCGGCGCAACAGTCCTGTTCCTGATCGCCCGCACGTCGTTCGGCGAGACGCTGGCGGAACGCGCTGGCCCCGCCATTGCGAGCTTGCGGGACGGGTTTCGCGAGAATGCTCTGAGCTATATGCTTTTCCTCCGTCTCGTGCCGGTATTTCCGTTCGTCGTGGTCAATCTCGCCGCTGCCGTGCTGGGCGTTCCACTCAGGACATACGTGCTCGGGACCCTGATTGGGATCATTCCGGGAACTACGGCTTATTCCGTAGCGGGAGCGGGTCTCGGCAGTGTGATCGAAGCGCAGAACGGGAGCTTTCAGGCGTGTCTCGCGAAGGCAGGAGGTGGCGCCGCTGCCGAGGCCAAGTGCCCCTATTCGATCGACACCAGCGCTCTCGTCACGAAGGAGCTCGTGCTCGCCTTTGCCATGCTTGGTCTCGTTGCACTCATTCCCGTCGCCCTGAAGAAATGGAAATCGCGCAATGCAGCGGTCTAGCTCGAATATCGGTGGTGCCAGCGGTTCCGGCTCCAATCCCGGTCAACATCCCGTGCGCGAGGAGATCACTGCGGATCTGTGCATCATAGGCGCCGGCTCGGGCGGGCTGTCATTGGCCGCGGCGACGTCGCAGCTCGGCCTCAAGGTCGTGCTGATCGAGCGACACAAAATGGGCGGAGATTGCCTCAACTACGGATGCGTCCCATCGAAAGCGATGATCGCAGCCGGGAAGCGTGCCCATCTCATGCGCAGTTCGGGTGCATTCGGCGTGCAACCGGTCGAGCCGCACATCGACTATGGCCGGGTGCACGACCACGTCCATGAGGTGATCGCGGCCATCGCACCAAACGATTCGGTCGAGCGCTTCACCGGCCTGGGCGTCAAGGTCATCCAGGCTCAAGGCGCTTTCGTGGACAAGAGCACCGTGCGCGCCGGAGATACCCTGGTCCGGTCGCGGCGCTACTGCATCGCGACCGGCTCGTCGCCATTCGTCCCACCGATTCCCGGCCTCGATTCGGCACCACACTTCACCAACGAAACGATCTTTGAAAATACCCAGAAACTGGGGCATTTGATCGTCATTGGGGGCGGCCCTATCGGTATCGAACTCGCTCAGGCCCACCTGAGGCTTGGCAATCAGGTCACCGTACTTGAAGGCCTCAAGGCCCTTGGCAAAGACGATCCTGAGCTGGCCGAGGTCGTGCTGAAGAAGCTCGCGGAGGAGGGCCTGTCGATCCGAGAGGGCACGAAGGTCGAGCGAGTCGAGCACCGCATGGGCGTGGTCAGAGTGCACGTCGCCGGGAGCGAAGGACCCGAGGTCATCGAAGGCAATCACATTCTCGTCGCAACCGGCCGCAAACCAAACATTGACGGCTTGAACCTCGAGGCTGCCGGCATCGCCTACGACAGACGAGGCATCAAGGTCGGCGCCAACCTGCTGACGACCAACTCGAAGGTCTATGCGATTGGGGACGTCGCCGGCGGATTGCAGTTTACCCATGTTGCCAACTACCACGCGGGTGTGGTGCTGAAGCGGATCTGCTTCCGCCTGCCCGTCAAGGCCAGTACCGACCATATCCCCTGGGTTACGTTCACTGACCCAGAACTTGCCAATGTTGGTCTGAACGAGGACGAAGCCCGCAAGCGGCACGGCACTGTCAACATCTACCGCTGGCCGTACCACGAGAACGACCGCGCCCAGGCCGAACGCGCCACTGAAGGTTTTGTGAAGGTCATCACCGATAAACGTGATCGGATCGTCGGTGCTGCGATCGTCGGCGAGCATGCCGGCGAATTGATCCAGATCTGGTCGCTGGCCGTAACGAAGCGCATGAAAATAGCTGACATGACGCAGTGGGTGTCACCGTACCCGACACTCGGAGAGATCAACAAGCGCGCAGCTTTGCGCTATTATGCGTCGAAAGCCGGCAGTCCAATGGTGCGAAGCCTTATCTCGTTCCTTGCGCGCCTGGGCTAGGAACTGCGGACGCTGAAGTCGCCGCAGACGTCACCCCGTGGCATGGAGCACAGCCGTTGGACCAGCGGGTCGAGGGGGTGAAGCGGAACGAGGCGCAGGCATCTCCCCCTGTCGGTTCAACACGGCTGTCTGAGCGTCTTCGCGCGCTCAGCCTCTCGTCCAAACTGCTGATCCTCACGACCCTGTTCGTCATGCTCGCGGAGGTGCTGATCTTTGTGCCGTCCGTGGCGAACTTCCGCAACGGCTGGCTCATGGACCGTCTCGCGTCGGCGCAGCTGGCATCGCTGGCGGCCGAAGCCACGCCGAGTGGCGACGTACCAGCCAAGCTCCGTGCGGAATTACTGCGCACGGCGCAGGTCAGAGCCGTCGCACTCAAGCGCAACGACCAGAGACTGCTGGTCCTGCAGTCCGAGATGCCGGTCGCCATCGATCAGACCTACGACTTGACCGCTTTGCGGCATGGTGGTCTCGGAGCCCGCCTACAGTCGATCGCTGACGCTATTGGCGTGTTGGCATCGACCGAGGATCGGATGCTGCGCATTCTCGGCAAGCCTGCCGACGATGCGGGTGACTTGATCGAGATGGTCATTCCGGAAGCCCCACTGCGGGCGGCGATGTGGCGGTTCGCACTGAACATTCTCGGGCTTTCCGTCATCATCTCCATCTTCACCGCCGCGCTCGTCTACATGGCGCTCAACAGCATGCTCGTCAGTCCCATGGAGCGTATCGCCCGCAACATGGTCCGCTTCGCCCAGAACCCGGAAGATCGCAGTCGCATCGTGGAGCCCAGCGATCGGGGAGACGAGATCGGCACCGTCGAACGGGAGCTGGCTCATATGCAGGCCGAGCTTTCGCAGTTGCTCAGCCAGAAGAGCCGGCTCGCCGCGCTCGGTCTCGCGGTCAGCAAGATCAATCATGATCTGAGAAACCTTCTCGCCAATACGCAACTCCTATCGGATCGCCTGACCTCCAGCCCGGATCCGACCGTGCAGCGGTTTGCCCCGAAATTGATAGCTTCACTGGATCGAGCTATCGCCTTCTGCAACGATACGCTGAAATACGGGCGCGCTGCCGAGAGGCCGCCTCGGCGTGAGTTTCTGGCACTGCGTGATTTGGTTGAAGAGGTCGGCGAAGGCCTAGATCTTCCACGAGAAGGCAGCGTCGGTTGGGAGCTCGAGATCCCGGTCGAACTCATGGTCGACGCCGATGAAGAGCATCTGTTTCGCGTCCTCAACAATCTTGTGCGTAATGCTGTCCAAGCGTTGGAGGCGCAGACGGCTGACGCTCCCCGCACGGTCCGGGTTTCGGCAGTTCGCTCAGGCACGCGCGTGCGCATTACCGTGTCGGATAACGGACCTGGCGTGCCGCCACAGGCGCGCGAACGCTTGTTCCGGGCCTTCCAGAGCACCGCTCGCAAGGGCGGCACAGGGCTGGGCCTGGCGATCGCCCACGAACTCATTGTGGCCCACGGCGGCACCCTCGAGTTGCTCGAGACGACGCCGGGTGCAACCTTCGAGATCATCATCCCCGATCGCGAAAAAAGCTGATCGGGGCACACTTCGACCGAGAAGGGTCAGCTCCTGGCCGGCCGCGGTAGGCGGCTTACGCGCGAACGGTATTCAGATGGGAGGGTGAAACGTGGGTCGCAAAGGTTTTCTTCTCGTGACGATGCAGCCGCCTCCCGCCTTCGAAGAGGAGTTCAACGTCTGGTACGATACTGAACACATCCCCGAGCGCCTTGCTGTTCCAGGGATTCTGACGGCACGGCGCTACGTTTCCGCCAGTGGGCATCCGAAATATCTCGCGATGTACGATCTCGAGAGCCACGCGGTGATGACCTCCCCGGACTACGTGCGAGTGGGGTACGAGAATGCAAGTCCCTGGACCAAGCGAGTGACGAGCCGGGTCAGTCCCCGGCGCGCGACTGGCGATCAGATCTGGCCCGGTGACCTCCTGACGCGCGGTGGTGCGGCTGTTCTCCTGGTGCGCTTCCGGAATCTTGCGGTTTCGTCCGGGCCGGAGATCGTCGAGGGCGTGCGCGGTGCGTTCGAGGGGCGACCCGAGACGCTGCAGCTACGGGTACTGGCCCACGAGATCGGCGACGGCAGGGCGGACTTTCTGGCCTTCGTCGAGCAGCGCGTGCCCGTGGCGACCGGCATCGATATCGGTGCGTTCGGTCGACACACTGACAACATCGATCTTTTCAACACCTACTCACCCTACTGATGCATCTGGCAACAGGGCGGGAACGAAGGCGTGGTCGGCAGGTTTTCCAGCGAAAGCCTGGAGCGGCCATGACTAGTGACATATTCTTCGATTCCTGGACGGCCATATGGCGTGTCTTGGCCGTCGGTTCTCTTGCCTACGCCGCGCTCGTGATCCTGCTGAGGACGAGCGGTAAGCGCACTCTTTCGAAGCTCAATGCGTTCGACCTCGTCGTCACCGTGGCTCTCGGCTCGACGCTGGCAACGGTGCTGCTCAGCAAGGACGTGACGTTGGCGGAAGGCGTCGTCGCGCTGGCGCTTCTGATCATCCTCCAGTTCATCATTGCGTGGATGTCGGTCCGATCGTCCGGCTTTGAGGGGGCAATCAAGTCGGAGCCGACGTTGCTGCTACACAATGGTCGTTTCCTCGAGAGGGCCATGCTTCAGCAGCGGATCACCCGAAACGAGGTTCTCGCCGCGGTCCGAGCCACAGGGCACTCAGGCACTGATCGTATCGCAGCTGTGGTGCTCGAGACCGACGGGACGATCAGCGTGATGGGGAGCGGGAAAGTTGAGCCGTCGCACGAGGGGGAAGCCGTGCTCTCAGGCGTTTGCAAGCCCCCCCCCCCCCTCCGAGAAGATAGCGACCCGGTCTGGTAATGCGGTTCGGAGGGCGTCGCAATCAACGGGGTTGTGCTGAAGCTCTCGGTCCACGACATTAGGTTCCATGAAATTCGCAACATTCCCACTCGCTGATGCGGAAGGCGCCATCCTCGCCCACTCCGTCGCAACGCCCAAAGGCACTCTCAAGAAGGGGCGTGCGCTGAGCGCTGCCGACATCGCGCGCCTCGCCGCTACGGGCCTGACGCATGTCGTTGCCGCGCGCCTCGAGCCAGGGGATGTCGGCGAGGACGAGGCAGCCTCCCGAGTTGCCCGCGCTGCGGCCGGCCCCGGCACACATGCCGCCGCTCCATTCACCGGGCGCGCCAATCTGTTTGCGTCGACAGCCGGGCTGGCGGTCATCGACGCGGCCACACTGGCCCGCATCAATGCCCTCGACGAGGGACTTACCGTTGCCACGCTCCCGCAATTGGAACGCGTTGCACCAGGCCAGATGATCGCCACGGTCAAAGTCATCACGTTCGCCCTTCCGGAGCCTATCGTTGCCAAGGCGGTGGAGATCCTCGAGGGGGGCGTGCCACTTGCTTCCGTGAGAGCATTCGGGCCGCGCTCAGCGGGTCTCGTGCTGACGCGGATGTCAGCGACCAAGGCAAGCGTGCTTGCGAAGCGCCGAACCGCGATCGAAGACCGGCTCAAGGCTCTGGGTGCCAGTCTCGGGCAGGTCGAGACGGTCGCGCACGAGGCCGCCGCGGTGGCCGGCACCATTCAGCGCATGCAAGCCGCAGGCGCCGATCCGATCATCGTATTTTCCGCCTCAGCCATTGTCGATCGCGGCGACGTGATCCCGGCCGCGCTGGTCGAGGCCGGCGGCGAGATCGTTCGCCTGGGCATGCCGGTCGATCCCGGCAATCTGATGTTGCTGGGACGGCTAGGCGCGACCGACGTGATCGGGGCACCGAGCTGCGCCGCCAGCCCTAAGCTCAACGGTTTCGATTGGATCCTCGAGCGGCGCCTGGCGGGGCTCGAGGTTGGTCCCCACGACGTCGCGTCCATGGGGCTCGGCGGGCTTCTAAAGGAGATATCCACCCGCCCGCAGCCTCGGGAAGGGAAACTCGCAGGCGATGCGCTGATCGATGATGACATGACCGGCGACGGCTCGCGGCATCGGCTGAAGGTCGCGGCCCTGGTCCTTGCCGCAGGTCGGTCGACCCGATTTGGCCCATCGAACAAGCTGCTCGCCGATTTCGGCGGCGAGCCAGTCGTGCGGCGCACTGTGAAAGCAGTTCTCGGCAGCGGCGTATCCTCGGTGATCGTCGTCACGGGTCACATGGCTGCTGAGGTGCGCACGGCACTCGAAGGCTTGGCCGTTAGTTTCGTCCCTAATCCCGACTATAGGGACGGCCTTTCGGCATCGCTCAAGGCGGGACTGGCAGCGCTACCCCGGGGCCTCGATGGCGTTCTTGTCGCGCTCGGCGACATGCCCGGCGTGAGCAGCTCCGACATCGATCGGCTGATATCCGGCCTGGCACCCAAGGAGGGTCGTGCCATCGTGGTCCCGACTTGCGGTGGCAAGCGAGGCAACCCCGTGCTGTTTGCGGGACATCTTGTTTCCGAACTCGCCGAGGTCGAGGGCGATGTCGGCGCCAAGCCTGTGATCGCACGTCACGGGGACGAGGTGGCGGAAGTCGATATCGGATCACCGCGGATCTTTGCCGACGTCGACACACCCGAGGCGCTGGAACGGGCGCGTCACGAAGACGGTCTTTGAAAGACCGATTGCCGGAGCCCCGTGCACCGGCTAGTGCTCCCGGATGCGCATCGAATATCATCGCACGTTGATCGCGGACCAGGTCCGTATCGCCGCCTTCCACGAGGCGCTCTCGCGCGTCATCGTCAGCGGTAAGACGAGCGTTGCCGATATCGGAACTGGAACCGGCCTTCTCGCCTTTCTTGCGTCGAGGCTCGGGGCGCGAAAGGTCTGGGCCTACGAAACAGCCGAGATTGGGGCGGTCGCGGAGAAACTGAAGTCCCTCAACCGCATGCGCACGGTGGAACTGATACCTGGGCGTTCGACCGAAATCATCGATCCGGAAAGGGCCGATGTCGTTGTGACGGAGACGCTCGGGAACTTTGCCCTCGAGGAATTTCTGGTCGAGACCATGAACGACGCGAGGGCGAGGCACTTGAAGCCGGACGGCGTTCTTATTCCAGGGATCGTCGAGCAGTTCGCATGTCCGGTGGTCGCCCCCCGCATTCGCGATGAGCTTTGTGCCTGGGATCAAATCGGACATGGCCTGGACTTCGGGCCAGCGCGCGACATGAGCCTCAACAACGTCTACATCCGCACACTGAAGCCCCATGAGTTGTTGCAGGAGGGCCTCGCCGCACAGCGCTGGGACCGGATCGATTTCTACGAGAAGAACCGTGTCGCCCGCCGAGGCACGCTGCGTTGGCCGGTCGAACGCGCAGCAGCGATCTTCGGCCTGGCGGTATGGTGGACGGCGGAACTCGTCCCCGGCGTCTCGTTGACCACGAGCCCGCTCGGCGCCCCGACCCACTGGGAGCAATTGTTCTTCCCGGCGCTCACACCGATTGAGCTGGCGGCTGGGGATACCCTCGTGGCCGAGATCCGGGCGCGGTCAACCGAGGAGGGTGGGACGGACCTCGCCTGGACGCTGGCCGTGCTCGGACCGACAGGCGGCGAGCGGGAGCGGCAGGCCATGAGCTTGGCCAAAGGCTTCCTGCCCTGATGTGCCGCTGTGCCGCAGCATCTCGTTGATGCTGGTCAAGGTCGCGCTGCCCTCCACTGCCGACGCTTGCCAGACGCAAGCACGCGGAGGCCGATGCGATGGCATATGCAGCGACACACGGCAACGACGGCATTTTGAACAGGCTTTTGACACGTATCGAGGAGTGGGGTCGCGGTCATGAGTTGGCCCATCTCAGCGCCAGCGAAATGCAGCATCTCGCACATGACGTCGGACTAGAGGCAGGCGATTTGGCCAGATTGGCAGCTGGCGAGAACAACGCCTCTCGGCTTCTCTACGCTCGCCTGCAGAGCCTTGGCTTGACGATGCAGGATATCGAAGCCAAAGGGGTCGGCAGCGCCCGCGATATGGAGCGCACCTGCGGCCTTTGCGCCGACCGCGCACTCTGCGAACACGATCTGGAGCAGAGACCAGAGTCGGGCGACTGGCGCCGCGTCTGCCCCAATAACTGGACGCTCGACGAGATGGAGCGGCTGAGCCAAACGAAGTCGTGAGTCTCCTCGGCCACGAAAGAATACTGGACGCCATTTGTTTGCGGTCGTGGCTGCGATACAAGTAGCGTCATGAGTTCTGACAGATCATCTGCAGAAGGCCTGACGCCAGTCCGACGGGCGCTTATTCTGCTATCAGTCGTTCTGGCGACGACGCTTTACTCGACAACGATCCTGATCGTTTCGACCGTACTGCCGCAGATGCAGGGCTCAATGTCGGCAACCGCCGACGAGGTGTCCTGGGTCGTCACGTTCAATATTTTGGCGACGGCGATCGTGACGCCGATGACGGGTTGGCTGTCCGGGCGCTTCGGCGTGCGCAATGTGATGATATGGAGCGTTTTCGGCTTCACGATCACGACGCTGATGTGTGGCTTTGCGAACTCTTTGGAAACACTCGTATTTTGGCGCATTTTGCAAGGCGCGTTCGGTGCCCCGTCCACGCCGCTCGCCCAGTCGATTCTTCTCGATACCTACCCCCAGCGTCAGCACGCGCTGGTGCTCGGCTTGTTTGGGTTCGGGGTGGTGATAGGCCCGGTGATCGGCCCCACGCTCGGCGGCTACATGGCAGAGACGTATACGTGGCGCTACGCCTTCTTCGCCATTTTTCCGGTCGGCGTGATTGGCGTCCTGGGTTTGCGTGCGTTTCTGCCCCCGGACAATAGGCGCTCGCCGCGTGCACTTGATTGGACGGGATTCATTACACTTTCCCTCGCCCTCGCCGCCACGCAACTCGTATTGTCGCGGGGACAACGTCTCGACTGGTTCGACAGTTTAGAGATTCAGATCGAGACACTCGTCGCTATCGTGGCGTTCTGGATGTTCGCGATTCATATCATGACAGCTCGCGAGCCATTTCTCGATCCGCGGCATCTGCGCAACCGCAACTACGCCATTGGACTGCTGCTTGTCGCGCTCTACGGGATGCTCAATTTCACGCCCGTCGTATTGCTTCCACCACTCCTGAAGGCCCACGCCAATTTCCCGGAAACCATCGTCGGCGAGATCGTGGCCAGTCGAGGTGTCGGAGGCTGCATCGGCTTTCTGATCGCGGGATTCGCCAACCGGATCGATGCCCGCGTCTCGATGATGGCCGGCTTCGGAATGCTTCTGGTCGCCGGCCTTTGGCTCATGACCATGGACCTCAACGTGACGCCCTTCTCGCTGATGGCCAACGCGGCACTCCAAGGGCTTGCCATCGGTGCGATCTGGGTGCCCCTTTCGGTGGTCGCCTTCTCGAACGTTGCCGAGAAAGATCGACCCGAGACGAGCGCGGTGTTCCACCTCCTGCGCAATCTGGGTTCGAGCTTCTTCATCTCGATCTGCGTCGCGGAGATCATCCGCTCCACGGGCGTCAATTACAGTCGATTGGTCGAGGCGATCTCACCCTTCAACCCTGCATTGACGTTTCCTTGGGTGATGGGCGCCTGGGATCATAACTCGCTGGCAGGACTTCAGAAAATTTCGAACGAAATCTCACGCCAATCCGCTTTGATCGCCTATCTCAATGCTTTTGGTTTGTTCACCGCAGCTTGCGCGATCACTCTGCCTCTGATCCTGCTCGTCGGAAACGGCAAACGGGCGCCGACGCAGACCCCAGTGCCCGCCGCGAGCACGGCGCCCGTGCGAAAGGGGCCTGTCGCTCCGGACAGCGACTGAGCGCCCCGCCCGGCTCTGCCAATCAACCGGCGTCCGAGTCTTCGCGCCGCGTTGCGAAACCGATCCAGCCCCAAACGAGGCCCGCTAGAAACGACGCGACGAACACGCCGGTGAGCAAGCGTACTTTCGGCGGAAAAAATCCGGTCAACATGAGCAAGCCAGAGAACAGCACGCCAGCAATTCCGGCTGCGAAGCCCGCAACGATGATCTTCTGTGCCTGATCCGCTCGTCGGCCGATCAAGAACCCGGCAGCCAGCGTCGCAGGGTTCACAATCGCGAGCAGAAGAATGTCCTTCACTTCGGGTGGCATTGCGCGCTCACGCTGTGTTCGACCTTGGTCTGGCTTCAGGTCTTGCCGCTTTTGGCGACGATCTCGTCCTTCAGCTTCTCTTCCTCGTACTGGATGAACCAGCCGACCATCTGACGCCAGAGCGCCTCGCACATGTCGGGGGGAATCCCACGCTCAGCAGCCCGGGCCCGTACGCGGTCGAACACCTGCTGGTTGCGCCAGGGCACATTTGCCTCTTGGCCAAGACCCAGCTTGATCTGCCAAGCGCGCTCGACATAGCCAAATCGCTCCGCGATCAGATCGACGAGGGCCTTGTCGCAACGGTCAATCTCGACGCGCACGTCAGAGAGGTCGGCACAGTCCTTGGGGGCTTTGTTGGTCATGGGTCGGCTTCCGGATCGGATCGAGGCTCGCATTTGCTTAGCACAGATGCGCGATACGGATAGCCCCGATAAACTGAAGGGCACGACCGGACAAAGGAGTGGCGGCCGCCATGATCAACGACCACACTCTTGACCGCTTTCCGGCACTAGGCCAGAAACTCGCAAAGCCCATTTACGACGACTACTCGTTCGGCAACATCCCGGCGACCGTGCATCGTCTGCTCACGGGCGAGACCATCGCGCCGCTCATTCCTCTCGATGCATTCGGGGGTCGTTACCCGGCGCCTGAGAAGGTCGTCCTCGTTTTTGTCGACAGCTTCGGCTGGGAGTTCTGGCAGCGCTATCTGGACCGGTTTCGCATTCTGCGGCACGTGGCGCGCGACGGCATCCTGACGCCGATATCGGCGCTCTTTCCATCGACTACGGCGGCATCGGTTACGACCATGAACCTCGGGGTTCTGCCGGCCCAACATGGCATCTATGAATGGAACATGTATGTGCCAGCGTTCGGTGAGGTAATCCAGTCGCTGCCATTCGCGCTTCTCGGGCAGGAGCCAGGGTCCGCCGCGAGATCCGGCTACGATCCGACAGCCCTTTTCACGGCACCGCTGGAGACGGCGCACCAGCGGCTGGCGACGCGGGGCGTGCGCTCCTTCCAACTCGCGCACAGATCGTATGCTCGCTCGCCCTACAATACGACCGCGTCGGTCGGCGCAGATGTCGTGCCGTACGGGACGCTGGCCGAGGCCATGGTCTCACTCGACCACTTAATTTCGGACGTAGCCGGCAAGGCCTTCATCAACTTTTATTGGGCCGGTCTCGATACTGCCGCCCACATTCACGGGCCAGGCTCGGCGGTGCATGACGCCGAGGTCACTGCATTCTGGGCAGCCTTGGATCAACTGCTCGGTCGCAAGCAGCCAACCAGCACGCTCTGGCTCTTTACCGCGGACCATGGCCACATTGGTGCTCCGGCTGAAGAGACCATTTACGTCAATGAGCGCTGGCCCCAACTCCGCCAGTGGTTGAGTACGAGTCCGACCGGACAGCCGATCTGGCCATGCGGGTCGCCCCGCGACATGTTTCTGCATCTGCGTCCTGAGTTCCGCCAGTCCGCATTGGACCTTCTGCGTCACGGCCTGGACGGCATCGCAACGGTCATGCTGATGGATCAGGCCATCCTGGACGGAGTGTTCGGCGCGCCGATTTCTGTTTCGCCAGAGTTTCGCCGGAGGCTGGGCGATATCCTGGTGCTGCCGCACCTCGGACATTTCGTGTGGTGGCGCGAGGGCAATTTGATCATGAACCGGCTCAATGGCCATCACGGCGGGCTGACGCGCGAGGAGCTGGTGACCGTCCTCGGAGTGGCGGGCGACTTGTAGCTGCTTCAGGCTGTGATCGGCACCGCGGTCTCGACGGCAATCTCATCGGGCTTGACCCTACACCTCAGCGCAATAGCCTCGACGCCAGCTGCGGATGCGAGTTTGAAGGCCTCGACGTACTTAGGGTCCACGTCGGCGGCGAGCGAAAGGCTTTCGGCATCGCCGCGCTGGATCAGATAGACCATGACGGCGCGGTGACCGGCTCGCACCATGTCGGACATCTCGACCAGATGTTTGGCGCCGCGCTCGGTGACGCTATCCGGGAATTCGGCAAAGCCTGCCCGTCGCATCATGTGAACGTTCTTGATCTCGACGTAGCACGTCCCTTTTGTAGCGCACTCGAGCAGGATGTCGATCCGGCTGTTCTTGCCGTACTTCACCTCGCGGCGAAGCAATGGGTAGCCTTTCAAACCCATCACGATGCCGCCTTCAATCGCCTCAGCGACGAGTTTGTTCGGGTGATTGGTATTGATCCCGACGAGATGCGGCCCTTGGCCGAGATCGGCCTCCACCATCTCCCAGGTGTGCCTGTACTTGCGTGTCGGGCTGTCGGACGTCGAAAGCCATACGCGCGATCCCGGCGCGACGAGCCCCTTCATCGAACCTGTGTTGGGACAGGTCGCGGTGATCGTCTCGCCCGTGTCGAGCACGACATCGGCAAGAAAGCGCTTGTAGCGCTGCACGAGCCGACCAGAGACCAAGGGGACGGGAAAAAGCATCTAGAGCACCGCCTCGGCCATGATTTCGAGCGCCTTGGCGTCGCCACCAATCAGCATACTACCGACTTGCCCCTTCTTTCCCGCGGCAATCCAGCGGTGGGCGCGATCCTTGATGCGGGCCTTTGGACCGACCAGATGGCAGGCGTCGATCAAGGCCTCGGGCACGGTGGCGGCCGCCTCGCCCCGCTTGCCGGCGAGATAGAGGTCCTGGATCTTCAGAGCCGCCTCGCCGAAGCCCAGCCGTATGGCGTAGTCCGTATAGAAGTTCTTGCCTCTGGCGCCCATGCCGCCGATGTAGAGTGCCATGTTCTCACGGAGCGGCTGCATGCAAGCCGCAACGTCATCGCCGACGATGACGCGGACGAAGGGGGCGACATCGAAATTGGCGAGCGATTTTCCTCCACCAGCTGCAGCAAATCCTTTTGCGATCGGCTCCGCGAAGACGGAGTACTGATCGGGGTCCATCCACACGGGAAAGAAGCCTTCTGCGACCTCGGCCGCCGCCTGTACGCCGGCGGGCGTGATCGTTGCCGCATAGATCGGGATCGGTGCCTCGCAGTGCAGGATGCTCTTCAGCGGCTTCCCAAGGCCCGTGGCGCCGGGACCGCGGTACGGGATCTGATACTCTTTGCCGTCGAACGTGAGGTCGCCCTCGCGCGCAAAGATGCGCTTCATGATGGCGACGTACTCTCGGAGCCGCGTCACCGGCTTCCCATAAGGCACACCATGCCAGCCTTCGACCACCTGGGGGCCGGAGGCGCCCACGCCGACGATGAAGCGATTTCCCGATAGTTGCGCCAGCGTCATGGCTGTCATGGCGGCCATTGATGGGGTCCGACCAGGCATTTGCATGATGGCGGTACCCACCTTGATGCGCTTGGTGTGGGCCAGGATCCACGCTGCGGGCGTCACGGCGTCGGAACCGTAGGCCTCGGAGGTCCACACGGAATCGAACCCCAGCCGCTCGGCATGCAGGATCGTGTCCATGGGGAGGTTCATCTTGCGCCCCGAGTAGCCGGTGAGCAGGCCGAGCTTCATCTCTCTCTCCTAGCGACCGTTCTTGAGCGCCATATCACCCCAGATGTGATGCTCGAGTTCCTTGCGGGCAAACTGCCACGTCCCGTCCCGCTTGACGAATGTATCGTTGTAGCGCCCACCCATCACCGGGAGAAGCCCGCCGTCCCCTTCACGTACGATGAGGTAATCGGACGTGGCGGTCGCCCGATCGGCATCGACGCGAACCATGATGTTGGTGATGTAGTGTTTACGTTGCGGGCCTTCGCCCGGCTTCGGAATGTTGCTGTCGAGCAATGCGGCGATCTCAGCCTGCCCGTGCGCCGTGCCGTAGCTGGTGGTCCATTCGCCGTCGTCCGCAAAGAGGGCAGCGACATCCTCAAAGCGGCACGCATCCAGCGCGTAGCAATAGAGCGCCATCTGCTCGCGGATGGCGTCTTTTTCGTCGGCTGCGCTCGTCATGCTCTCCTCCCGCCATGGCCACCTCACCGAGCTTGAGTCAACATGGTCGGCAGCCATGTCACGACCTCGGGAAACACGATGATGAGCGTCACGACAACCAGCTGCAAACCGATGAAGGGCCAGATCCCGGCGTACATATCGTGCAAACTGATCGACGGCGGCGCGATGCCGCGCAGATAGAAGATCGACGGTGCCATGGGCGGAGTGAGGTAGGCCGTCTGCAGCATGACCAGGAAGAGCACGCAGAACCAAACCACGTCGAAACCTACCGCAGTAACCAGCGGCGTTGCGATCGGCACGATGATCAGGATGATCACCAGTGGATCCAGCATGAAGCCCGCTAGGAAGGTGATGAACATGATCACCGCCAGCAGTCCCCAGCGCCCCAGATTGAGAATCTGCATCAACTCAGTCAAGGCCTGCAGACCTCCCGACCCGACGAACACGGCCGCGAATATCGAGCCGCACGTCACGATAAAGAGGATCATGGCCGTGATCCGGACAGTTCGCATGGTGCTGTCGACAATCGTAGACCACGTGAGGCGACCATAGGATGCTGCAAGCAGCACTGTGCCCAGGGCACCCATCGCGGAGGCCTCTGTCGGCGTCGCGATGCCGGCCATCATCGAGCCGAGAACGCAGATGATGACGATGATCGGCGGCACCAGAACCTGGAAAGTCAGCGCAAGCTTCTCGGCCCTGGTCGGCTCGGGACCATCGGATTTGAGAAGGGGGCCGTCTTCGGGACGAATAAGGCAGCGGAGAAAGATGTAGATGATGTAAGATATTGCCAGCATGAAGCCCGGAATTATCATTCCGATCAAGATCGAGCCCACCGACGCATTGGCAACCGGACCAATGACTACGGCAAGAACGGATGGCGGAATAATCGTGCCGAGCGAGCCACCGGCACAGATTGTGCCGCAGATGAGCGACTTGTTGTAGTTGTGGCGCAGCATTGGCGGAATGGCGAGCAAGCCGACCACCGTCTCCGTTGCCCCGACGACGCCGCTGGTGGCCGCGAAGATCACACACATGATAACTGTGCCGATGGCGAGGCCGCCGGGAATGCGGCGCGTCCACATGTGGATGGCATCGAACAGGCGCGAGGCAATGCCAGACGCCTCGAACATGGCACCCATGAAGATGAATAGCGGCACAGCCGCCAGCACCTGTGCGGTCGCCACTTCCTCGATCTTCAGAACGGCCTGGTGCAGAAGTCCCTCGGCGCCGAATGTCGACCAACCGAATAAGAACGCCAACGATAACATCACGAAGGATACCGGGAACCCTGTGAGGATGCCGGCAATGAGAGCAGGAAACATCCAGAGCGAGGACATCACATCTCCGGTCGACTTGCTGATGGTCGCCGGGAATGTCCGGCAGAAGGAAAAGGGGCCCTGGGATGGGCCCCAGCCGTCAGACGTTATCGTGAGAGCCGCCAGGAGTGGACCCGATCGGCTCGCCACGGACCGCATAGACGCGCTTGATGATCTCGGCGACGATCTGCATCGTCAGCGCGAGAAAACCGACGCACAATGTCAGGCGGAAAGGCCACAGCACAGGGTTCCAGGCGGACGTGCCTGAGCGCTCGCCTGTGTGGAAGGACTCGGCGAAGTAATTCCAAAGGCCGAGTGTGACCCAGGCACAGACAGGCAGCAGGATCAGCGAAAAGCCCGCCAAATCCACCCAATCCAAAAGGTAGCGGGTCTTTGGCGTGAAGATCAGATCTACCCGCACATGTGCATCGAGCGACAGCGCGTAAGCGACTGACAGGATGAAAGCGGCACCCATGAGGAACGTGTTCACGTCGTAGCCCCACAACGTCGGAGCATTGAACACGTATCGCATCATCACGTCATAGAGCATCAGCACGATGAGTGCGACGACCAGGAAGGCTGCGAGAACTCCGCAGACCCTGCTGAACGCATCGATAGCGCGGACCAGTGATCGCATGACACTCCGGCCACCCTGCAGGCGTCTATCCCGCAGGGCATGCCGCCTCTTTCTCGAGAAGCTACTTCAATTCCATGCGATAGGCCTTCGCGCCGTCCCAAAGCTCCTGGAACTTGCGCTTGTGCTCCAAGGCCTTGACGAACCACGGGCCGGCGTCCTTGGCGGTCTTGTCCTCCCACTCGGCCGTCGCCTTCCGCACCGCGACGAGGTAACTATCGTCGAGGCGGACAACCTCAACGCCCTCCTTCTTGTATTTCTCGAGAGCCTGAGCGTCTTCGACATTCAGTTTCATCCAGGACTCGAGGGTAATCAGTTTTCCGGCCAGGCGGAGTGCCTCCTGCGTTGGCTTGTCAAAGCCATCCCAGAGCTTCTTGTCGAAGGTGCATTCCTGCGATGCCGCCGGCTGATGAACGCCGGGAAGCACGATGTACTTGGCTATCTTGTGATAGCCGAGTGGATAGTTGATGCCCGGTGTCGCCCATTCGATCGCGTCGACCAGCTTGCGCTCGAGCGCCTGGTAGACCTCGCCGCCGGCCATGATCACCGTCGACGCACCAAGGGTGGACGCAACCTCGGCCCAGGCGCCGGCCGTACGAAGCTTGAGGCCTTTCAAGTCCTCGATCTTCTGGACGGGCTTGTGGGAGTGCATGTGGATCTCGTCAGAGTGCGCGCCGCACGGGAATGCCACAACCCCGAATTTCTCAAGACGCCATTCGCCCCACATGTCGGCCGCACCGCCGTCATAGAGCCAGTGCAGATAGGCTTCGATTCCCGGCGATCCGACGTAGCCGCCAAAGATGACGGAGGCCTTGTCGAGCCCCCAGTCGTAGCCGGGCCAATGATGACCGGCCGGCGCGATCTTCTTCTGGACGGTTTCGGTCACCTTCAAGGGCGAGCCGATGGTACCGGCGGGGAAGACCTGGAACTTGACCTTGCCGCCGGTCAGACGCTCGGCATTTGCGGCAAACCCTTTGGCAAAGACCTCGAGGTGGGGACCACCGGCCCAACTGGTGGCCATTCGGATGGGTGTTTGAGCGGCCGACTCCGCGGACAGTGCTGCTAGTGCCGCAGCCGCAGACACAAGGCCAGCGGCGGCTCGGAACAGTTTCGTCATCTGTGTTTCCTCCCGCGCCGGCGAGTGGATGTGGCTCCTGTTCGGAACTCTTGAGCATTTGGGCGCGGCCAGAACTATCCCATCCACTCGAAAGCCATGTCAATGTAAGCCACGCAGCGAGGGAAAACGAAGCAGGGATGGCGCGCGCCCCGGAAGGGGCGCTAGTCTTGCGCCCAGAGGTAACAAGGAAGCGAGCGCATGGGGCAGGCAGAGGTTCGGGTGACGGCGGCCATTCTCGTCATCGGCGACGAGATTCTCTCGGGCCGGACGAAAGACAAGAACATCGGTTACATCGCGGATCATCTTACGGCGATCGGCATCGACCTCCGCGAAGTGCGCGTCGTAGCGGATATCGAGGAGGAGATCATCGAGGCCGTGAACGCGCTGCGCAAACGCTATAGCTATGTGTTCACGACCGGCGGCATTGGACCGACCCATGACGACATCACGGCAGACTCCATCGCCAAGGCGTTCGGTGTCGGCATCGATCACCACCCGGAAGTGAAGCAACTTCTGCTGGAAAGCTTCCAGAAGCGCGGGATCGAGCCGACGGACGCCCGGATGCGGATGGCTCGCATACCACATGGCGCCGACGTGGTGCCCAATCGCATGTCGGTTGCCCCGGGCTTCAAGCTTGAGAACGTGATCGTCATGGCCGGCATACCCAACGTCATGCACGTGATGCTGGATGCGGTGACGCCGAGCCTCAAGACGGGCCGCAAGCGGCTCGCAGTCGAGATCGAATTGTTGCGAGGCGAGGGTGAGATCGCGGAATTGCTCGGGGAGACACAAGCCGAGTATCCGGACGTTTCGATGGGCAGTTACCCGTTCAACCGCGAGGCGCGCGTTTTCGGCACCGTGTTGGTACTCCGCTCGACGGAGCCGGAGCGCCTTGCAGCGGCTGAGGCGCGCCTGAAGGAGCGGCTCACGGCCAAAAGCATTCCGTTTTGATCATCGTTCGTCTTCGGGCGACCCGAGCCTCGGACAATCGACACTTCTGGCGAACACCATCACTCCCAGGACCAAACGTATGACACAGCCTCTGCTCTTCACGCCGATCGAGCTGCGCTCGATCATCCTCAAGAACCGGATCGTCGTCGCGCCCATGCACCAGTACGCGGCCGAGAAAGGGTTCGCGACCGACTGGCATCTCATGAATGCGGGCAAGTATGCCGCCGGTGGCGCGGGCTTCGTGATGATGGAGTCGACCAAGGTCGCTCGGAATGGCTGCGGCACTGTCGGCGACACGGCTCTGTGGGACGACAAATTCATCCCCAACCTGGCACGATGCGCGGACTTCATCCGCAAGCAAGGTGCTGTTCCGGGCATCCAGCTCGGGCACTCCGGCCGCAAAGCCCGCTTGACCCGGCCTTGGGAGGGTGGCAAGCCGCTCAACGGCAACGAGCCTGAGATCTATGAATGGGACGAGTGGGAGCTCGTCGCGCCATCGGCCGTGCCGCACGCAGAGAAAGCGATGCCCCGGGCGCTCTCCCACAACGAGGTGCGCGCCATGGTCGGCAAGTGGGCCGATGCAGCCGTCCGGGCGGACAAGTGCGGCTTCGACATCCTCGAGATCCACGCCGCGCATGGCTATCTGCTGCACCAGTTCCTGTCGCCGGTCACCAACCTGCGCACCGACGAGTACGGCGGCTCGGACGTCAACCGCATGCGCTTCCCCATCGAGGTCGCGGAGGCAGTTCGAGCGGTATGGCCGGCGGAGAAGCCCCTTTTCATGCGACTCTCTTGCGAGGACGACGCGGGCTGGGATCTCGATCACAGCGTGAAGCTGTCGGCCGAGCTGAAGCGAGTGGGTGTCGATGTGATCGACTGCTCCTCCGGCGGCACCCTGGAGCGGCTGTCGCCCATGGATTCGGCACGGGCCAAGACCTATGGCTACCAAGTGCCCTATGCCGAGCGCATCCGCAAGGAAGCCGGCGTCAAGACCATGGCCGTCGGACACATCGTTCACGCGGACCAGGCCGAGGCGATCCTGCAGTCGGGCCGGGCCGATCTCGTCGCACTGGCGCGCGAGATCATGTACAATCCGCATTGGCCGATGGATGCCGCACAGAAGCTCGGCGCCGACCCCGATTTCGCGCTCGTGCCACCGCCGTTGCGCTACTGGCTCAACAAGCGCGCCAAGTCCGGCTTCGAAGGCAGGCCTTCCACGTTCGCGCCGGGCATCGGCGAAAATCAGAAGCACGCCTAACCGCTCCCTCGATACGCTCAATGGACACCATCGCTTCGGGCCCGCATCGGCTCGAGGCGCAACAAGATGCATGAGCCGCACGCATGACAACACCCACGGCAGGCCGCCTGCGATCGCGCACCAACGGCGCGCTCGCATGGATCACGATCGACAACGAGCCGCGGCTCAATGCATTCACGCGCGACATGTGGGCAGCGGTCCCGGAGCATTTCGCGGCAGCCGACAACGATCCCGACGTGCGCGTGATCATCGTCACGGGCGCTGGTTCAAAGGCGTTCTCGGCCGGCGCCGACATTTCGGAATTCGGAAACAACAGAACAGGCGCTGCGGCACGCGCCTATGACGAGATCAATCACGCGGCCTACGAGGCGATCCTGAACACCGGAAAGCCGACGATCGCAATGGTCAATGGCTATTGCTTTGGCGGCGCCTGCGAACTCGCGATCTGCTGCGACATGCGGATAGGATCGGACACTGCTTCCTTTTCGGTTCCATCCGCAAAACTGTCGCTCGGCTACAACCCGCGTTGGATCAAGCCGATGCTCGCCGTTATGACCGCCGCCAAGGTCAAGGAGATGCTCTTCACCGGACGGAGATACCTGGCAGCTGAGGCTCTGGCGATGGGGTTGCTCAACGCCCAGGTTTCCGCCGAGACACTCGAGGCAGAAACGACCCGGCTCGCCAACGAAATCGCCGCCAACGCCCCGCTCAGCATCCGCGCGGCGAAGGCTTCGGTCGACGCGCTGGTTGCCCATCCGGAAAGCGTGGATCTCGCGGCGCTCGACGCCAAGGTGCTGGCCTGCTTCGACAGCGAGGACTTCAAGGAAGGCGCTCAAGCCTTTCTCGAGAAGCGCAAGCCGGTTTTCCGGGGCAAGTGACCGGTTCTCGAACCACCGCATCGAAAGTCGATTTCGCAGTGAGAGGCGCTGAAATGGTGACGGAGCGAATAATCGATACGGGAACAGGCCAACTGACCTGTGTCGTAAGGGACGGCGTCGGCATCATCACCCTCAACCGCCCGGAGGCGCGTAACGCTTTTTCGATGGAGATGTCGGCATCGCTCCGGAGGATGATCCCACTTTGCGCTCAGGATCCTGATGTAGGAGCGCTCCTTTTCACGGGCGCCGGCACGGCATTCTGCGCCGGCGGCGACGTGAAGAACATGGGCGACCGGCGCGCTCCCACCGATCTCACTCACGACCAGCGATTCCGTGTCATGCAAGAGCGCCATCATGGATCGGCCGGTGCGATCCGCGCACTGCGCAAGCCGACCGTGGCGGCGCTGCCGGGTGCCGCTGCGGGGGCGGGTCTCGCGCTGGCCTTGTCGTGCGATATCAGAATCGCCGCAGCTTCTGCTTTTGCTGCAACCGGCTACTCGCGCGTGGCGCTGTCGGGCGACTACGGCATCGCCTGGCTGCTCACACGGGCGATCGGCCCAAGTCGCGCCCGCGAACTCATGCTGACCAACGAGCGGATCAGCGCCGAACGTGGCGCTCAGCTCGGCCTCTTCAATCGAGTCGTTGACGATGCGTCGCTGCAGACGGAGGCCTTCGCTCTGGCCAAAGCACTGGCCGAAGGACCTGCCGTTGCCATTGGTTACATGAAGGACAATCTGGACGAGGCGCTCGACATCACCCACGCCGAGGCCATTGACAGAGAGGCCGAGCGGCTGATGCGAACGCAGGGGACGGAGGATCACAAGGAGGCCGTGCGCGCCTTCGTCGAGAAGCGCAAGCCGATCTTCAAGGGACGATGACAGCCAGCCACAGGAGTGCGCCGATGAAACTCAGTCTCGATGGCGTCCGCGTGCTGGAGCTGGCTCGCTTCCAGGCGGGTCCACGCGGTGGAATGATGATGTCGGACCTCGGCGCGGAGGTGATCAAGGTCGAGCGCATCGGCGGGGAAGAGACGCGGAAAAATCCACCGATCGTGCGCGGTCAGAGCGTTTACTTCACGGTTTACAATCGCGGCAAGAAATCGATCTGCCTCGATACGCGCGTTGCCGATGGCAAGGCCGTGCTCCGGGATCTCGTCGCGAAGTCCGATATTGTTCTGGAGAACTTCCGCCCCGGCACAATGGAAGCCATGGGCTTTGGCTACGAGCAACTCAAGGCCATCAAGGCGGACATCATACTCGTGTCGGTTTCAGGCTTTGGACAATACGGCCCCTACAAGGACAGGCCAGCGTTCGATCCCCTCGGGCAGGCGATGAGCGGCCTGATGACTCTGACGGGGCGACCGGTGGGCCAGCCCGTGGGGACGGCGTTCTCGCTTATCGACCGCACGACAGCATTGCACGCCACGATCGGCGCCTTGGCAGCGCTCCGCCATCGGGACCGGACGGGCGAGGGGCAACTCGTCGACTGCTGTCTGCTCGACTCGGCCCTCACGATGGTCGAGATCCCAAGTATCACCTACCTCGATACAGGCGAGGAAGGTGGCGAGGGCGGACGACCGCCCTATCGGGCAAAGGACGGTTGGGTGGTGATCTCGGCCATCGGCCGCGAAATGGCCGGCCGTCTGATGCAGATCGTAAGCGGCAGCACGGCGGGGGCAGACGCCGGACCGATCAACTCGTCGGCAGGGCCGGCGGACTCGCGGCGGCGAGCCATCGAGGCCTGGGCCGGGGAGCGCAATGTCGAGGACATCGTCGCAACTCTCCTCGATGCCGGCATTCCCGTAGCGCCCGTGCGAACCATCCCGGAGGTGACCAAGGACGCACACACGTGGGCACGCGAGATGCTCGTCAAGCAGCCGGACGCGCTCGCCGGAGAGATTCACGTCCCTGGACTCGCAGTTAAGATGTCGGCGACGCCAGGCCGGATCGGACCAGTGCCAACACCAGGCCAGCACACGGATGAGGTGCTGTCGGAACTTCTCGGCTACGATTCGGCACGTCTGAAACAGCTTCGTGCCGCCAATGTGATTGGGTGAAACACGTTAGTCAAAGCGCGAAGCAGGCGGCGCGGTCAGTTGGCGGCGCGGCTCAACTCTGATTATGTGCCAACGAAAAGGCGAACCGCCTTACTTGCCCCTGGAGACACGTCTCAATGCGCAGCTTCCACTTCCCGGGCCGCTCGCCGGTCATCGGCACCCGCGCCATGTGCGCGACCTCGCATCCGCTGGCGAGCCTCGCGGCTATCGAGATGCTGCGCAAGGGCGGCAATGCGATCGACGCGGCCCTCACGGCGACGGCCGTGATGTGCGTCGTCGAGCCGGCGATGACCGGCATCGGTGGAGACTGCTTCGCCATTATCGCCAAGCCGGGGCAGAAGCCCATCGCCTTTAATGCCTCCGGCAAGGCGCCGAAAGCGGCGACAGCCGAATGGTATGCCAAAGCCGGCATCAAGCAGATCGAGACGCAGACGCCGCACTCGGTGACAGTACCCGGCGCAATTGACGGATGGTCGCGGCTGCTCGCGGATCACGGCACCAAAACATTCGCAGATATTCTCGCTCCCGCCATCGGATATGCCGAGAAGGGTTGGGCGGTGCAGCCGCGCGTCGCCTTCGACTGGGCCTCGCTCGAAAGCAAGATCCGCAACAACGACGGCGCCAAGTTGCATCTACTGAAAGATGGCCGCGTGCCGAAGGCGGGAGAGATCATGCGATCGCCGGCTCTGGCGCGCACGATGCGCATCATCGCCGAGAAGGGCCGGGACGGGTTCTATACCGGCGAGGTCGCTGAGGACATCGTTGCAGAGCTTCGCGCGCTCGGCGGCATCCAGACTGTAGAGGATTTTGCCAACCAATCGTGCGCCTACGTCGACCCAATCTCGGTCAGCTACAAGGGCGCCGAGATCCTCGAGTTGCCGCCCAATAACCAGGGCATAGTCGCGCTCGTGATGTTGAAGATGCTTGAGCGCTTCGGGAAGCTGGGCGATGGGCCCGTCTCGGTCGAGCGCTACCACGTTATGATGGAGGCCGTGCGGCTCGCTTACAAAATGCGAGATACGTTCGTCGCCGATCCCATGATGGCCGACGTTCCTGTCACGCACATGCTGTCGGACGCGTTTGCTGACGAACTGGCGAGCCGCATCGACACAAAGACACGCAAATCGGATCTCGGCCCCATCCCGAAGCCCGGCGGTAGCGATACGATCTACATGACGGTGGTCGACGAAGACGGCATGGCTGTCTCCTTCATCAACTCGATCTACTCGGGATTCGGTTCGGGAATCGTGACCAAGAAGACCGGCATTGTGCTGCAGAACCGCGGTCAGGGCTTCGTGCTCGATCCTAAGCATCCGAACTGCATCGCGCCGGGCAAGCGCCCCATGCACACGCTCGTTCCCGCACTCGCCATGCGAAACGGACTGCCCTGGGCGACATTCGGTGTGATGGGCGGCAACCTCCAGCCAGCGGGGCACGCCTATGTGATGCAGAACATGTTGGAGTACGGCCTCGATCCGCAGGAAGCGATCGATTGCCCGCGCGTTTTCTTCGAGAACGGCGTCTGCTGGGCAGAGGAATCGGTACCGCAATCCGTTTACGAGGGACTTGCGGCACTCGGCCATCCGATGCAGCGCAAGCCCGACCCGTGGGGCGGTGGGCAGATGGTCGTCATGGACCGCGACAACGGCGTGCTGATCGGCGCCTCTGACCCGCGCAAAGACGGGATGGCGCTCGGATATTGATAAGCCTGCTGCGCCAGTGTCTTTAGGATTGACACAACCGGAACAGGTCACGGCGAAGAGGCGTTTTGACGCCTCTCGTCCCTTCGCTGACTTTTTTCCTGTCAGGATTTCGATGTTTCGAAAGCAGTCGCAATCGTCGAGCGGGCCTTCAAGCCTCGTCACGTGAGCACGACGATACTGGTGCGCCAGGCGTTACAGCTCTCGAGGACCGAGTTCAGGCAGTCCGCTGCTTGAGCATATGGACGGTTCCGCCTGATCAGCCTCCATGCCAGTGTGGAGGCAACCTTCGCATCGACCGAGATGCGGAGGCTGGCGCGTCTGAAATGCGTGCTGAAACCGGCAGGCGACAATCCATGGCGCAATGATCGATGACGAAAATCAAACCGCCCATTCGCGTTAGACTGCGCATCGAAGGCCGCGTGCAGGGCGTCGGCTTTCGGGCCTTCGTGGAGCGTGAGGCGGTGTCGCGGGGTGTCGCGGGCTGGGTGCGAAATCGCCGGGACGGTGGAGTGGAGGTCGTACTGTCTGGCGATCGGGAGCAGATCGACCAGATCATTGATCGCTGCCGCGCAGGGCCTCGTGGAAGCCGTGCTGACATGGTGAAGGTCATCGATGAAGATGGCACAGTGGGCGACGGATTCGAAGTGCGCCCGACAGTGTGACCCGTAGCCAACACTCTGGACCTCACAATCCCCACATGCGGCGTCGACGCGCTTGTGTTGTCGGTTGCGTGTAGCGAAGACATCTCCACATAAAGCCCGAGGGTTGTCAGCGGGCAGGAAGCCATGGCCTCGCCTATCCAGCGTGAGGTCTACGCAGTGGCGTTGCATGCAACGGAGTCCAGTCACATGATCCCCCGTGCGTCCTGGCCGTTGGCGGCCCTCACATTTGCGGCCCTTCTGGCATTTCCGGCATTGTCGGCCTCGGCGGCGGTCACACTCGTCAACCGAGACGACAAGGACCACAAACTTACCGTCATCGAAGAGGGCGGCGCCAAGAGTACCGACCATATTCTGAAGCCTAGTCAGATGCTGGAAGGCATCTGTGAGAAAGGCTGCGTCATTCGCATCAACGACAGCGACGAGGAGGAGTACGAACTCGAAGCTGGCGACAAAGTCTCGATCGAGGAGGGTTTTCTCTACTACGACGATCCGGCGGCCACACAACAAGGAGCGGGAGCCGCGGCGCCAGCGGTCCCGGGAGTTGGCGCCGAGCCGAAGAAGCCTTAGATTTTCCAGTAGCCGGCCCGCGCGGATGTGGGGAGAGCGTCGGTCGTCCCGATTTGAGCCGCACTCTGCGTGCTAGAAAGCCCCATGAGCCAAACGAATCGCGAGAAAAGATCACCAGCCCCGGACACGGACGCCGACGACATTCCGTTCGACCTCCCGGAGGCGCCGCGCAAGCCTGCTCAGGCTGCTGTCGTAGAGGCTTCACCGCGGCGTTCCATCTCTGAGCGGGCCCTCGCGGCCTCGCCCCCACCCACGCCCTATCTGGATGGACTCAATCCTGAACAGCGGGCAGCCGTGGAGTCGCTCGATGGTCCTGTGCTGGTGCTGGCTGGCGCTGGGACTGGAAAGACGCGGGTGCTGACAACCCGGATCGGGCATATTCTCGCGACGGGACGGGCGTTTCCTTCGCAGGTTCTGGCCGTGACGTTCACCAACAAGGCCGCGCGTGAGATGAAGGAGCGCATCGGCCATCTGGTCGGCGGCGCAGTCGAAGGCATGCCGTGGCTCGGCACGTTTCATTCCATCGGGGTCAAGATCCTGCGCCGGCACCATGAACTGGTCGGGCTCAAGTCCGGTTTCACCATCCTCGACATGGACGATCAGAACCGCCTTCTCAAGCAGGTGATCGAGGCCGAGGGCCTTGACAAAGATCGATGGCCGTCACGGCAGCTCGCCGGGCTCATCGACAGCTGGAAGAATCGAGGTTTGACGCCGGACAAGGTGCCGAAAGGCGAAAACTTTGCGTTCGCCAACGGCAAGGGAGCAAAGCTCTATGCCGATTATCAGGCACGCCTCAAGGAGTTGAACGCCGCCGATTTCGGCGACCTTCTGCTCGAGTGCATCCGCCTCTTCACGCAGAACCCCGATGTACTCGCCGATTACCATCGGCGGTTTCGCTACATCCTGGTCGACGAGTACCAGGACACCAACGTGGCCCAGTACCTTTGGCTGCGACTCCTGGCGCAGGGCTGTCCGAACGTCTGCTGCGTCGGCGACGAGGATCAGTCGATCTACGGCTGGCGCGGCGCGGAAGTGGACAACATCCTGAGGTTCGACAAGGATTTCCCCGGCGCGACCGTCATTCGTCTCGAGCGGAACTACCGCTCGACGGGCCACATACTTGGTGCAGCCTCAGGCCTCATTGCTCAAAACAAGAGTCGCCTTGGAAAAACGCTGTTCACAGATGGAGACGAGGGCGCGCGCGCGACCGTCACGGGCGTCTGGGATGACGAGGAGGAGGCGCGCGGCATCGGCGAGAAGATCGAGGCACTTCGGAAAGACCGCCATGCACTCAATCAGATCGCCATTCTCGTCAGGGCCTCGGCGCAGATGCGCGCCTTCGAGGATCGGTTCATTACCATGGGGCTGCCCTACCGCGTGATCGGCGGCCCGCGCTTCTACGAGCGCCAGGAGATCAAAGACGCGATCGCCTATCTAGAGGTGACGGCGAACCCGTCGAACGATCTCAAGTTCGAACGGATCGTCAACGTGCCGAAGCGTGGTCTCGGTGACACCTCGATCAAGCGGGTGCACGAACTGGCCCGGGCGCGGCAGGTGCCGATGGTGCAGGCAGCGCGCGAAATCGCCGAAACCGAAGAGATCGGCGCTAAAGCGCGTCGTTCCCTGACGGACCTCTTGCGCATGTTCGAGCACTGGCGGGGCCAGATCGACAGCATGAGACACACCGAACTGGCCGAGCTGATCCTCGATGAAAGCGGCTATACCGCGATGTGGCAGGCCGATAAGAGCCCGCAGGCGCAATCACGCCTCGAGAACCTGAAGGAGTTGGTGCGCTTCATGCACCAGTTCGACACGCTGGCAGGTTTCCTCGAGCATGTGTCGCTGGTGGCCGATGCGGAACAGGGTGACGACGGCGATCGCGTTTCGCTGATGACGCTGCACGCCGCAAAGGGGCTCGAGTTCGATACTGTTTTCCTACCGGGGTGGGAGGAAGGCCTGTTCCCGCATCAGCGGAGTCTCGACGAGTCGGGGCTCGCCGGTCTGGAGGAGGAGCGACGGCTGGCCTACGTCGGGATCACCCGTGCGCGCAAACAGGCTCACATTTCGTTCGCCCAGAACAGGCGGCTGCGCGGCCTGTATCAGTCGGCCACGGCCTCCCGCTTCGTCGACGAACTCCCGGAGGATCACGTTGAGGTCGTGGAGGCGAAGAGCCCGTTCGGAGGCGCCTACGCCGGCTTCGGTCGCGCCGCTCCCTACGGTACGAGCCGCTTCGATGAGGGCCCCGCGGCGTTCCGATCGAGCTACGACACGCCCGGATGGCAGCGCGCCAAGCAGCAGTCGAGCGGCGGCGCCAACGCGGGCGGCGGAGGGGCCGCAGGCAACAACAAGTTTTTCCGCTCCGGTACTGCCCCGCGTCGTGGTCAAGGACCGCTCACAATCGATGGCGAGTTAGTTGCGTCATCGGCGGCGGAAAGCTCGTTCTCGCGCGGCGACCGCGTTCGCCATGAGAAGTTTGGCGGTGGCACGGTCGCCGAGGTCGACGGAAACAAACTGACCATCCAGTTCGACGCCGGGGACAGGAAGCGTGTCGTGGCGAGTTTCGTCACGCGCGAATAGCGGCGCTCGCGGCGCCCGGTTGAGCAGCATCAATACCCGGCACATCGATCATCGTTAACCGTCCGTGTCTGGTGACAGATCGGACAACGGCAATGAATGACGCCCCCGCCCGCAGCGATCGCGTAAGCGTCGAGAAGATACTCAAGCTCGACTCGTCCTCGCCGACGATGGCTGGCGACCGCAGGGTTCAGATCGCGGTTGGCGCGGCCGTGGTGCTGGTTCTGCTGGGCCTCTACTGGATGTTGTCCGGGACGCGGAGCACAGTTCGCTACGTGACCACACCCGCGACCACAGGATCGCTGGTCGTGGTGGTGACTGCGACCGGTTCGGTGCAGCCGACCAACAAGGTCGACGTGTCGAGCGAGCTATCCGGCACCATCCGGAAGGTGCTCGTCGACTACAATTCGGCGGTGACGGCCGGCCAGCCACTAGCAGAACTCGATACGGACAAGCTCGATGCGACGGTCGCCAGTTCGAGGGCCAAGCTGGTTGCAGCGCGAGCCAAGGTCGCAGATGCCGAGGCGACAGCCCTCGAAAAGCAGCGCGATCTCGTGCGCAAGAAGCTGCTTGCGGACAAACAAGTCACCTCGACGCACGATCTGGACGTGGCGCAGGCGGCCTACGACCGGGCGGTAGCGGGCGTGGCGAGCGCACGCGCGGATGTGGGCGTGGCCGAAGCCGAACTGAAGCTCAACGAGACCAACCTAGCGAAGGCGTGCATCTGCTCGCCGATCAACGGCGTCGTCCTGAAGCGGAGCGCCGAGCCGGGGCAGACAGTCGCCTCGTCGCTGCAGGCGCCGGTGCTGTTCTCGATCGCGGAGAATCTGAAACAGATGGAGCTTCAAGTCGATGTCGACGAAGCCGACGTCGGCAAGGTGCGGCCTGGACTGTCGGCGACGTTCGGCGTCGATGCGTTTCCCGACCGCCGATTTCCAGCCACCATTCGGGACGTTCGCTATGCCTCCGAGACGATCCAGGGTGTGGTGACCTACAAGGCCGTGCTGTCGATCGACAACTCGGAGCTGCTGCTGCGGCCCGGCATGACGGCGACGGCCGAGATCAAGGTGGAGGAAGTCGCAGACGCGCTGCTCGTTGCAAATGCAGCCCTGCGCTATGCCCCAGCAGACACGTCTGCGGGCGATCAGCGCAGCTTCCTGCAGCGTATCCTGCCGGGCCGCCCGCCGTTTCGTCAGGCTAGCCGCCCGGCCACCACGAGTGGAGAGCGCACCGTCTGGGTGCTCGAGAACGGCAAGCCTATCGCAGTTCCGCTGCGGACGGGCGCCACGGACGGCCGAAACACGGAGGTGAAGGGCGGCGAGGTCAAAGCCGGGCAGGCGGTCATCATCGACCAGACGACAGTTAAGCGGTGAGGCGGGAGACACACGTGCGTTCCGGGACAGAGGCACCACTGATCGAGCTTCGTAACGTGGCCCGCCTCTATGGCAGCGGCGATGCGACAGTGCGTGCGCTGGCGGGCGTGGATCTCAGGATCGAGGAAGGTGAGTTCGTCGCAATCATGGGGCCGTCGGGCTCCGGAAAGTCGACGGCCATGAACGTGATCGGTTGCCTCGATACACCAACGTCGGGGGAGTATCTGTTTCAGGGTGTATCAGTCGGCGGCATGAGCCGCAATCAACGGGCGCTGATCCGGCGGCATCTGCTGGGCTTCGTGTTTCAGGGCTTCAACCTGCTGCCGCGGACCTCGGCGCTCGAGAATGTCGAGCTGCCGTTGATCTATCGAGGAATGCCTGCGGAGGCGCGTCGAGAGCGAGCGATGACGGCGCTGGCCGTGGTCGGACTGAAAGGCCGCGAAGGGCACACATCGGCGGCGCTTTCCGGCGGCCAGCAGCAGCGCGTCGCAATCGCGAGGGCCATCGTCACCGACCCGCTCGTGCTTCTCGCCGACGAGCCAACTGGCAATCTCGACACACGGACCAGCCGGGAAATCATGGACATGGTGACGAGGCTCAACCGCGAGCGCGGCATCACGGTGGTGATGGTGACCCACGAGAGCGATATCGCCGCCTACGCCCGGCGCGTGATCAGGTTCGTCGATGGCCGCATCGAAAGCGATACGCTCAACAAGAAGGCCGCGTGATGCTGCTCGAGGCCATCAGGCTCGCGTTGAGATCGATCCGCCGGAATGCCATGCGGACGTTTCTGACGGTGCTCGGCATCGTCATCGGCGTCGGCGCCGTAATTGCGATGGTCACGATCGGCAACGGCACCACCGCCAAGGTTACCGCCGAAATGGCCCGCCTCGGGTCGAACATGCTGTTCGTCAGCCCTGGGCAGTGGGGTCCCGGGCGGGCGAGCTCGGACGCCAAGGCTCTCACAATCCGAGACGTCGAGGCGATCCGCCAGGAACTGCGCGGCGTGAAGGCCGTCGCGCCGACCGCGCAAAAGTCGCAGACGGTCGTGCGCGGCGCCGAGAGCCGGGTGACCACGGTGACGGGGACCGACAACGCCTATCTCGTGACACAAGACTGGGCGCTGCAATCGGGCCGCCCGTTCTTCGAAAGCGAAGTGCGCGGCGGACGCGCTGTCTGCATCATCGGGCAGACGGTGCGCGACAAGCTATTCGGGCTCGAGGACGCGATCGGGCACGCCCTCCGGCTAGGCAACGTCTCCTGCGAGGTGATCGGCGTGCTAGTGGCAAAGGGGCAGTCGAGCTTCGGCACCGATCAGGATGACACGGTGTTGATGCCGCTGCGCGCTTTCCACCGACGCCTGGCGGGCAATACCGAGATCCGCCGGATCATGGTTTCGGCGGCGGACGGAACCGACACGGCAAAGGTGCAGGGCGATCTCGAATGGCTGCTGCGCGAGCGGCGCGGCATCGGCCCCGGCAAGGAGGACGATTTCACCGTCCGTGACATGACTCAGATCGCACAAGCGCAGGCCGGAACCACGGCCATGCTAACGGGCTTGCTCGCGGCGGTTGCGGCGGTGAGCCTACTGGTGGGCGGCATCGGCATCATGAACATCATGCTGGTGTCCGTGACCGAGCGCACGCGCGAGATCGGCATTCGACTTGCCATTGGCGCGTTGGAGCGGCAGGTGCTGTCGCAGTTCCTCGTGGAAGCGGTCGTGTTATCGCTGCTCGGCGGGCTGGTCGGCATCGTGCTGGGGCTCGGACTTGCCGGTATCGCGACCCGGGCGCTCGAGGTGCCTTTCGTCGTCGATCCGGTGATCGTCCTGGTGGCGTTCCTCTTCTCTGCGATCGTTGGTGTGGTGTTCGGCTATTTCCCGGCTCGTCGCGCGGCCCGGCTCGACCCTATCGAGGCGCTGCGGCACGAATAGTCGGTGGCGGCGGCGTCGCACCGGGCCTCGTGTTGCACTATATCTAGCGGCATGAACGGCGCATCGGAGTTACCCGCAGAACGATCCTCGACCGGCGTCACAACACGCCCCATCGCTGTCGTGACGGGCGGCTCGGAAGGTATCGGCCTCGCCATCGCGCATCTGTTGGCAGAGCGCGGCAACGATCTGCTCCTCGTCGCGCGCCGGGCAGACGCGCTCGAGCAGGCGGCAGCCGCCATCAGATCTGAGAACAGCGTCGAGGTTATGGCGCTTGCACTGGATTTGACTCGATCAGACAGCCTTGAACTGCTTGACGCCGAGTTGGCCCGGCTTGGCCGGCATCCTCACATCCTGGTCAACAACGCCGCAATCGGCCATTCAGGACACTTCTCGGAGGCGAACCCGGCGCAATTGGATCGGCTGGTCGCGCTGAACGTCATGGCTCCAGGACGCCTGATGCGCCACGTGCTACCCGGAATGCGCGCGCGTCGCGGTGGCGGCATCATCAACATCGCTTCGCTTGGAGGCTATGTGCCCGGCCCCTATCAGGCCGCCTACTACGCGAGCAAAGCCTACCTCATCTCACTCAGCGAGGCTCTGGCGGCCGAGGTCAAGGCCGATGGGGTGAGAGTAACCGTGGTCGCGCCCGGTTCAGTCGAGACACGTTTCCATGCCAAGATGGCCGCGGAGCGAGCCTTTTACCGGATCCTGCTGCCAACCTCGTCTGCGGCTAGCATTGCGCGTTGGGCAGTCCGCGGTTTCGAGCTTGGTTTGCGAACCGTCGTTCCCGGATTCTTCAACCTTGTTTGTGCTGTCGCTTTGCGGTTGTCGCCACATGTCGTACTCGTTCCGATCATGGCTTGGCTGCTGAATCCGCGCCGGCCAGCCGACAGGGGAGCCGAACACCATGCTCGAGACGCGTCTGCAGGAGACGTCGACCGGGTTGACCGATGAACAGGTACCCGCAGCGCCGCGGCAGGAGAAGCTCCCGGTGCTTCTCGTGCTCCACCAGCACCATTCGAACCCGGGTCACGTCGGACAATGGTTTCGTCGCAACGGCTACGCAGTCGACATCCGACGCCATTTTCAGGGTGACCCCCTACCGCAGACCCTTGCTGCGCATTCGGGAGCGGTGATCTTCGGGGGACCGCAGAGCGCAAACGACAGCCTCGATTACATCCGCCGCGAGGTCGACTGGATCGGGGTTTCGCTGAAAGAGTCCAAGCCCTTTCTCGGCATCTGCCTCGGCGCTCAGATGCTCGCGCACCATCTGGGTGGCCGGGTCGATCACTGCACGCGCGGCTCTGTCGAGGTGGGCTATCATCCCATTCGCGCGACACAAGCTGGTCACAAACTCGGCTTTCCGAGCCGCGTTTACCAATGGCATCGGGAAGGCTTCGAAATGCCTCGGGACGGCACCCTGCTCGCCACCAGCGATGGCTCTTACCCCAATCAGGCCTTTCAGTACGGCTCTGCTTTCGGGGTTCAGTTCCATCCCGAGATCACGTTTCTACAGGTCAATCGTTGGTCGGGCTCGAACCCGATGCGCCTTCTCATGAGGGGCGCGCGGCCACGCCAGGAGCACATCGAGACGCATCTCACCGACGCGCCGAAGGTGCACGCATGGCTGGATCGATTTCTCGGTGGGTGGGTGACGGGCGCACTGACTCGCACGTAGCCGGCGATCAGCTCAATATCCGAACAAACACGGTGCCGTTTGCACTTCCGCAACACCTTGCTGGTTAGATGGCTTTCAGCGCCGTGACCCTGGTGTCGCGTATCGGCGCACCGGTCACGGCGAGCCACGCGAGGAAAACCGAGAGGGTCGCGCGTGGTTCGCCGTGCTATTCGGGCTTGTTCTGAGATCGTCTTGCCGGATCAAGCACCCGCACCGATGACCTCGGCACCGAAGCGCTCGATACGATCAATCGCCTCGGTTACGGTTTCGCCCCCAAGCCGCAATGCGACGTGCCGCACCCCGGCTTCGGCCAAAGCGGCCCGGTCCGCGCGCATATCGGCAGATGTCCCGGTGAACATGCGGCGCGAAGACTTGTCCTGCGTCTCCTGCCGCGACCAGTCGAAGGGCCCCTGGACGATTAGGCCCATGTCGATCGAGGCCGGATCGCGGTTGGCAGCCTCCGCCATTCGATGCAGCTTGCGGATACCAGCATTCAGGCGCTCCGGCGTATCCATTGGCATCTGCTGATTATTGTTGCCGGGATACCAACCATCGCCCAGCTTGATCGTGCGGCGCATCGCGGCCGGACTTTCCCCTCCAACCCAGATCGGCGGGCCGCCAGGTTGCATCGGCTTCGGGGCGAAGATAACGTCCTCGAAATCGACGTGCCGCCCCTTGTAGGTCGGGCGTTCGGCCGTCCATAGCTCCTTGAATGCTTCGAGGTACTCGTCTGTCGCAGCTCCACGTTCCTTGAAAGGGGCACCGAGCAACTTGAATTCCTCTTCCATCCAACCGGATCCAACACCGAGGATCAGGCGGCCAGTGGATAGGACGTCGATGGTCGACAACGTCTTGGCGGTCTGAATGACGGGACGATGAGGAACGACCATGACGGACGTGAGTAACCTAATTCGCGTCGTACATCCCGCAATGAACGCCAGCGCGGCCAGTTGATCAAAGCAATGACCATGCTCCGAGGCCGACCAGACGCCACCTTGTGTGTAGGGATAGGCCGAACCGAGCTTTCCCGGCACGATGATGTGATCATTGACGGAGATGAAAGCGAAGCCGGCCCGCTCGGCTGCCTGGGCCACCGCCATGTAGGTGGCGCGACTGGTGTAAAGTCCGCGCGACAGCGTGCTGATGCCGAACTGCATTTAATGCTCTCCTCCTGATCACCCGTCGTCGTTCGCGGGTTTCCCATCAAGAGCCTCACCGATCGTGCGGCATGTGACAAGCGTTGCCCGATGCCATCGCAGGGTGCGCTCTGGAACGTCAAGTCGGGGGACGTCGAAGCCCGAAATCAGCCGCTGCATGCACACGCCTTGGCATCACAGGCGGAGGAAGCTTCCGTCGCGCGGGTGCCGCGCTGCCGAGCCCATGGCGTGTCTTTTCCCAATGGAAAGGTCGCCGCGCCAAATCGAACAATGCTCGATACCCAGCGACCGAGATCAACAGCCAGTAGAGTGGCATCGCGAGGACGGATGGCAGGAGCCAGGCACGCCCCCGGCGCAGGACCGCGAACGCAGCGGCGAGCATCGGCGCGAGAATTCCGATAGCGAGATTGCCGAGCGCGACAATCCAGAGCCACCCACCGGGTCCGCTGAAGTCGATCCCGTCGAAGCCCCCTAAAAACCACGTCAAGGCCAGGGCGAGCGCGGCGATCGGATAAACCAGTACCGAGAGCAGAACACCGCCCATAACAATCTGAAGACCGAGAAACTGCCATCCCCCCACCTCGCGGAAGAGTTGCCGAGGGTGGCGCATATGAACCAGCCACGTCTGGACCCAGCCCTTCAACCAGCGGGTGCGCTGTCCAAGCCAGATCCGGCCGCGGACAGGTGCTTCCTCCCAGGTCGTGGAAGCTATCGTCGCGGTCCGGTACCCCATGCGGGCAAGCCTGATTCCGAGGTCGGCGTCTTCGGTCACATTATAGGGGTCCCAGGCACCGACTGCACGGAGGACCGAGAGACGAAAGTGATTGGATGTTCCCCCAAGCGGGATCGGCAGACGCAGCCGTTCGAGCGCTGGGAGAAGTCCGTCAAAGAGTGCCGAGTACTCGAGCGCAAACTGGCGAGACCAGAAGGAATCCGCAGGATTGTAGACGTTCAAGCTGGCCTGCACGCAAGCGAGGTCCGCGTCAGCCGTCGCAAAGGCTCTTACGGCACGGCGAAGCTGATCTGGATCGGGGCGATCCTCGGCATCGAACACCACGACGAGATCACTGTGGACCGAAGCAAGGGCATAGTTGCAGGCCTTTGGCTTGGTCTTCGGCCCGCCTTGCGGAACCATCACGATGCGCATGTTCGGCGGTAGGGTGAGGCGAGCTGCCGCCGTGATGGTGGCGGCATCTCGATCCTCGAGCACTAGTACGAGGTCGAGCCGATCTTGCGGATAGTCCAGGGCAGCCAATCCCTTTACGAGCCCCGGCAGAACATCGGGCTCATCGTACATGGGGACGAGCACGGTATAGCTCGGTAGCCGAGCATCGGGCACGCGCGGAATGGCTGGGGCCGTCCGGCTGGCGGGGCGTCTGAGAACCTCGATCGCCGCGATCAGGCGCACACCCGTAACGCCCAAGAATGGTAGCAATAAGAGTGCACCGAAGCCTCCCCAGGTGACGATGGGCTCCAGCACGACGCCAAAGCCAATGAGAAAGAAGACGGCGATCATCGTCGGCAGCAACCATCGGGGCGCTGGCCCACGAGCGGAGAGATCAGGTCTCCACAGCAGCAAACCGCGGATGGCATGGGTCAGTGCCGGGTCGGCACTAACGCGTCGTCGTGGGCCTCTTGTCCCCGATAAAGTATGAGCAGAGAGTGGCCTCGCGCGGCCATCGCCAGCACGGCGTATTGACATCGGCCGCCCCCCATGACAACCGGCTTGAGTAACGTAGCGTCTTACGCGCGGTCCCACCGTCCCGCGGTGGTCTCGCCAACATCGAATGGGGTGCGCTTGCCGTCTCCAGACAATCGGTCTCCATCAATGATGCCCCCGAGGCTAGATATCTTGGCCCGGAGCGCAAGCATCCTCTGGCTGATAAACCTTTGCCTGAGTATTATTTTTCCCGCACAAGTTGTAGCCCAGGTCGGAGCGCTCGCGGTCGCTGGCGATCAATCACGCCGCGTCGCGGTACGCTTCATGACGAGCAACGACTATCCGCCGTTCCATTACTACGACGAAGAAGGCGTCCTAACAGGCTTCAATGTGGACGTGGCTCGGGCGATTTGCCTCGAGTTGTCAGCAGCCTGCGATATCCAAGTGAGAGAATGGGGCGAATTGCTGCCGGCACTCCGACGCGGCGACACCGACGCCTTGATCGCCTCACATGCGATCACACCGGTGCTACTCAGGGAATTCGACGTCACCGACCGGTATTATTTCACACCTGCTCGGTTTGTCGGGCGCCGCGATACCGCGACGCTGATGGCAACGCCCGAGGGGTTGACAGGCAAACGCATCGGCGTCGTCAAAGGCAGTGCGCACGAGGCCTACGCACGCACGTTCTTCGCGAATAGCGCCATCATCCCGTTCGAGAGCGCGGAACTCGCGTGGGACGCAGTTCGGACCGGCGGCGACGTCGACGTGTCGTTCGGCGACGGCATTGCCCTGACGTTTTGGATCAACGGCACGCTGTCGCGCGGTTGCTGTGAATTGAAAGGAGGACCCTACTTCGAGCCCAAGTACTTCGGCGACGGCGTTGGCATTGTCTTGCCGAAGAAAGATCCGCAATTAAAGGCTCTGATCAATACCGCGCTGATGCGACTCCGGGCGACCGGACGCTACGAGGAACTCCTGCTGCGGTATTTTCCCAATAAGATCTGGTGACGCAACCGAGGCGAGTGTCCGGAGCCGAGAGCGCGGCACGCGATGGCGATTGCTGCTCTTCCCCGCATATAAGCGCACTGCGTGACTGCCCAACCGGCCGCCCCAATTCGCACCGCTTGCCCGACATCTGTGGCTCACCTATCACGGCAGATCGCCCCATTGGAGCAACCACCCCGCCATGAGCGACATGTTGGCCTTCGCCCTCGTTCTGACGGCGCCGCCTGGCGCCAACCTTATCGGCAATTTGGAAGTGATGGCGGTCCGAGGCGCTCTTGCCGGGGAGACCGTCCTGGACGAAGCTTGGCTCGGCGCGGGAGAGGCCTGGGAGACCTTACTGGCGCGTCCAGATGACAGTCCCCACACCACCCTGATGGAGCGAGTTGCCAAGGCCCTGGCCGGTCGTCCTATCGATGCCAACCTCGTCCATGCCGACCTTGCCACGCGCCGGAAGAAACTGCTGATCGCGGACATGGATTCGACGATTATCGCCCAAGAGTGCATCGACGAGATGGGTGATATCCTGGGCATCAAGCCGCGCATCGCTGCCATCACCGAGCGGGCAATGCGAGGCGAGCTCGATTTCGAGGGCGCACTGCGCGAGCGGATGGCCTTGTTGGCCGGGCTGGCCGAAGCAGATCTGCAAGGCATATTCGATACGCGCATCACCCTCACCCCAGGCGCGCGGGAGTTGGTCACGACGATGCGCGCCAATGGTGCCTTCACGGCGCTTGTGTCCGGCGGCTTTACGTTCTTCACGAGCCGGGTCGCGCAAGCCATAGGCTTTGACGTCAATCGTGCCAACCTGCTCGAAACAGCGGATGGGCGCCTGACTGGACGGGTCATCGAACCGATCCTGGGACGCGAGGCCAAACTTGCCGCCCTGCAATCATACGCGAGTGCCAACGGCGTCGATGCGCCACTCACGCTGGCCGTCGGGGACGGCGCTAATGATCTCGCGATGATCCGTGCCGCCGGCCTCGGCGTTGCGTTCCGTGCCAAGCCTCTGGTCGCAGCCGAGGCTCACGCCAGCATCGCGCACGGGGACCTGACCGCGTTGCTCTATTTGCAGGGTTATCGCAAGGAGCAGTTCATCGGCTCCTAGAGCGTGCTACGCCCGCCCTTGGAGGAGGCTTCGCACTCGTTCGAGCGCGGCAATGGCAACAGGCTTCAATCGTACCCAAGCGGCTTTCGTGGCGGTCTTGACGCGATGCTTCATCGCGACGCCGGCCTGCCATACCTTCGTCTGACGCGCATGCGCGACGATGGCGGCCTTCCAGGGCATGAACCAGTTGTAGAGACTTGCAAACCAACCGAGCTGCATGAGCGCCGGTTGAGTCAGCTGGAAAATGCGGGCGTAGAGCGCCGTTCCAGCCACTTTTGCGAAGGCGAAGAGAAACATCGCGCCGACGGCATGCCCCCCCGCGATGAGCCAAAGCGCCATCAACTTGAGCGGCAGAAAAAGCACTGATGGCACGAGGAATACGGCCAGCGCCGGCCAGGGCGACAAGCTGCGCACCTCCATTTCGAGCCGTGCCACCGCGTTGAACTCAGCGAGCCGCGCCAACGCCGCGGATAGCGGGCGCCATCCCCACTCTTCGAAGATAATGATGGCGGCCAGCACGATATCGAGCAACTGCCATGCAATGGCCCTAGCCAGTCGCACGCTGCGGATCGCGATGCGCGCGATCGCACCCCGCTGAATCGAGGGCGAGCCCAGCCCGCGGCGTTGCGGTAGGGGGGACTTTTCTTCGGTGTCGGACATTGGCTATACGGCTCCAATACCGTCCGAAGTTCGGCGGTCACATGAGGTTATACCAGCAATCTTCCCCGGAAATCGCTGCGCGCGAAAAGGGATTTCTCAAGGCGTGGTGTCATTTGATCGGCGACCGCGATGACTGCCTCCAGCGGCTGACGTTCCGCCCGAGCGGACCGCCCCTTCCATGAGCGCGGCCACGGCAGCCGGCGCGTCTTAGGGCTTGGTGGCCAGATCGGCCAGCCAGCCTCGCTGAAACGTCCGGCTGAGCAGAAGCACGAATGCAATCTCGTAAAAGGCAAGCATCAGTGCAGCACGCGATGGCACCGCCAGCCCGAGCCAAACCAGCATAACAATCGGTAGGATCGGCCCCAGCACCACGAACAGGTTACTTGACATCGCGATCCCCGGAGCAACCGCCGACGCGACATGAGCAAGCGCGACGTAGATAAGTGCTATTCCGACGACGCTAACGATCCACGCCGGCTGCGGCGTCGTCTCGTGGAGCCACTCGAACGGTAGCGCTGGCCAGGCGATCAGCAGTAAGCCCAGCGCCAGGTTGGCCACTATCCGGACCCTCGCCACCCATTTGAACGTCGACATGAGCGAACCCCTTACGGCCGGATTGTCATCGAGGCACGATTTCGGTTGTGAAGCTGCGCCCCGCGTCACCTGAGATCCGAACGGCGAACGATGGCGACGCAGGCCAAGTGAACTGACATACATCGCCGACTTTGCATGTGAACTCACGCCCGTCGACTGAGAACGCGACGACGGATTGAGTAACCTGCTCGACACGGGTCGCGTACTGCCCGATGCCGTTGCACAGCTTCGTCCCTACTGCGACAGGAACCGGATTCGACCAACCAAGCCCCAGCGTCTCGCATGGACGCTCGCCGGTGCGCCACTCGCTGGCGGAGACGGTTCGTGTCACCTCGCTCAGCAACTCGCACTCGCCGTTGCGCGACAGGTTGTAGGCCAAACAGCGGGCCTCGCTGCGACATCGGCTTTCGCAGTTGGCCGTCGACGGCGAAGCCGCAAGCTCCACTCCGACGCTCCGCTGGCCAAGTCTGACGTTGAAGGCCCGACCAATCGTCGGTGGCGGTGAAGCCGCAGCAGGAGGCGGTTCGGCCAGGGATGCGATCTCCTCCTTGAGACGCTTCGCCGTGAGCGATGCGGTTGTCATGTCGCGCTGAATGGCCATCGATACCTGCAGGAGGCGCTGGCGCTCGGCGGGATCACGCGCTTGCCCTTCGATCCGCCTTGCCTCCAGCAACTTGCGCTGCAGCTCCTTCGCTTTGTCCTCGGCAACTGCCAGACGTGCTCGCGCTTCTGCCATCCGTGCTATGCGCTCACCGTCCGTTGCATTGCTCGCTGCCGCGACAGACGTACGGCGTCGCTGGTCCGCCTCCTCCAGCGCCTCGAGGCGTGCCTTGAGGGTTTCGACATCGTCCCGTTTGCCGGACGGCGCGGCGGTTTGCGACCCGACCGCTACGTCGCCCGGGACGAAGTAGAAATCCCCCGTCAGCGCCGAGTGATCCCATGGCACCTGCTTGCCACCGGTCGACTTGATCACTGATTTGCGCACCTCGATCATAGTCGCATTCAAGTTCCGGCCGGGTGCGTCCATGTTGGCAAGGAGCGCCGCCGTGAACGGCGAATTGCGTCCCTTGCCGTCGAGCGCGACGTTGCCCGGTTGCGTTGCGTAGGCGATGAATGTGCCGACACCCGTCGAAGCTGGCGCGAGCCCCTTGCCGATTGCAGTCGAGCGCGCGCCCATCGAGCGGGCCAAACTGCGCGTCAGCGGATTGTCACGGCAGGCGTCGAGCATGACGATCGTGGTCTTGCCGTCCCGGTCGATTTCCATCTGGCGCAGTACGAAATCGAGTTTCACGGCCTCGAACTCGAGGTCGCGCTGGCTGGCGAGTTGCGCATCGACGGGGACGAGATAGTTCTCGTTGCCGACCTGAAGTCCATGGCCCGCATAGAAGAAGAGGGCCACATCCGCGGAGCCGACCTTCTCGGCGAAGGCGCGCAGGGCTCCATCCATCTGCCTCTTGTCGGCGTCGGTAGCTACGATCACCTCGAAACCCGTCTGCTGCAACGCAGCCGCGAGATCGCGCGCATCGTTGATCGGGTTATCGAGCACGCTCGTGTGCCGATAGGCGCTGTTGCCGACAACGAGCGCGAGACGCGTCTCACGGGCCTCGACCCCATGGCACACGGCGTCCCACAGCCATCCGGTCGCGATCATTGCCAAGGCCGTCAGCGCGCGCGTCAGCCAATCCACCACGATCCTCACCCCTGCCCTTCCACCGTTCCAGGACTAGGCCACGCTGAAGACTGATAGTCTGCTAGAGCAAGACTATGGCATTCATCGGCGTGCCCATATCGGGTTGATCGGTCATGCCAGACCATGCTCGGAGATCAACTCGTAGGCGAGGACACGCCGCGAAACGAGCCACGGTGCTATCGTCAGCAGCAGGGCCTGGTGCTCGGCAGTCTCGGTATGAGCTCTCCAGGCCGCCTCGTCGGCATAGAGCCTGTAGACAAGAAATCCGGTCGGCTCCAAAGGATCCGCCGCCACATCGAGCTGGATGCACTGCCGGCCCTCAACGGCCTGACGAGCGAGCATCAGTAGGGCTGCTCGCGCCGTGGCGACATGCGCCGGCGCTGCTTCCAGAAACTCGACCACGACGTGCATTTGCGAGCCTCACTTCGGATCCTTGCCGCACACTCTGAGTGGCGCACGGTTACATCAGCTTGCCGAGCAACCGTGGCCTAACCTAGTTTGGCCCGTCCATGCCGTCACGGGCTGTCTGCCATCCAATCAGCATCTGGAAAGCGTCATGATCAAGAGCCTATCGATTCTCACCCGCAAGCCCGAGTTGACCGTGGAAGCCTTCCGCAAGGTCTGGCTGGAGGAGCATGCACCGATGGTGCATTCTGTGCCGGAGGTACGCCGCTACGTTCTTTCGTTTCCGCTCGCAGAGCCAACTCGCCCCGATGTGCCGACACCCGAGGTCCGGTGCGATGCCATCGCAGAACTCTGGTACGACGACATGGCATCGTTGCAGAAGGCCGCCGCCAGCGCTGCCATGAAACGCGTGACCGATAACGGCGCCAAATACCTTGGTTCGATCAAGACCTTCGTGATGGAGGAAATCGGCATCATCCGCTGACGCCGGCTCGGACGACATCACGGTTGCATGGGCCAAACCAGCAGGATCATCGGTAGCCCGACGGCGATCACGATGACGGTCAGCGGCAAGCCGAGGCGTGCGTAGTCACCGAAGCGGTATCCACCCGGTCCGTAGACCAGAGTGTTCGACTGGTGGCCGAACGGAGTGAGGAAGTCGCAACTGGCTCCGATCGCGACGGCCATCAGGAAGGGGTCGACGTTGAGACCGGACTTCTTCGCATAGCCGGCAGCTATGGGCCCCATCAAGAGCACCGTGGCGGCGTTGTTGAGAACGGGGGTGACGGCTAACGTCGCGACGAGAAAGAGCGCAAGCGCCAGGGCCGGGGGCCAGCCCTGCGATAGGCTGACCATGCTCGAGGCGATCAGCTCGGTGCCGCCGGTTTTCTCGAGCGCCGCCGTCACGGGAATAAGCGCCGCCAGCAGAATGACCACAGGCCAATCGACCGCAGCATACATGTCGTTGAGCGGCATCACCCGCAATACCCCGAGCAGAACGACAGCTGATAGGAAGGCAATCGCCACAGGCAACACTCCAGCCGTGGTGAGAGCCACTGCTCCGAGCATGATGAGTACCGGAAGGGAAGCTCTCACCGGCCGCCCCAGGGCGATCTTGCGCTCGGCGAGCGGCAGACAGCCGAGTTCCTCTTGCGTCACGCTCATGGTGTCGAGTTGACCCTGAAGAACGAGCACGTCTCCCGCCTCGAACCGCACGTACTTCAGACGACTGGTGATGCGTTTGCCCCGACGACTCACAGCGAGAAGATTGACGCCGTAGGCCCTGAGACCGATGTCGAAGGCTGAACGGCCGATCAGAGGCGAACTCCCCATCACCACCACTTCCGCGATACCGTAGCCTTCTGAGGTGAGGATCCCCGCGTCCGTCTTCTCAGAGCCAACCAACTCGAGTTTGTGCTGGTCCACGACGCGCTTCAACGCCGCCGAACCCGCCTCGATCACGAGCACATCGCCCCGCTGCAGCTTCAACGTACTCCACGGAACAACGCGACGAACATCGCCCCGGATGACGGCGAGAAGCGAGACCTCGTGCTCGTTTTCGACTTCACCAACGGACTTGCCGATGAGGGTTGACCCCTCGATGATCTTCGCCTCACTGACGTAGTCCTCGATCTTGAAGCGAGCACTCGGCAGTGGAGCGCCACGGCGATCGGCGGGCAGCAATCGCCATGCGAAGGCGAGATAGGCGACACCGACGCACGCGATCGCCAACCCCACCGGAGCGAAGTCGAACATTGCGAACGGCTCGCCGCCGTACTCGCGACGGACTGCGGAAATCAGCAAATTCGGTGGGGTGCCGATGAGCGTGATGAGCCCGCCCAGCAGCGAGCCGAACGCGATCGGCATCAGGACGATCGCGGGTGGCCGTCCCGTCCTCTCGGCAGCGACGATCGCGGCAGGCATGACGACAGCAAGCGCGCCAACATTGTTCATAAACGCTGACAGGACAGCTGTGAGTCCCGTCAGCGTCGCCACCATGATGCCGGCTGAGGTCATCATCGGCTCGGCTGCGTCAATAACCCGGTCGAGCACTCCCGACTCGCGGATTGCGGCACTGAGGATCAGCACCAGAACGACCGTCACGACCGCCGGATCTGAAAACCCCGAGAACGCGTCGCGCGCCTCGACGACCCCGAGCAGCACCGACACCGTAAGTGCTGCGCCGGCCACAAGATCGTACCGCCATTTCCCCCAGACAAAAAGGACGAGCGTCACCAATAGGATTAGCCCAAGCAGCCCGATGGGAGAAATGCCCAACACGTACAGGTCCTCCAACGACGTAGAGGGTCGTCCCGTCCTGGGACAGTCCAAGCGCCAGAACGCTCAGTGGACGCAGTGGGTTCCCTGCCAGTTGGACACCACATGCTCCGCCGGCTAGTTTCATAATGCCCAGGCCCGGGCCACAAACATCCGAACGAGACCGGAGGACCCATTGAAGACGCGCGCAGCCGTCCTCTACGAGATGCAGAAACCTCGACCCTATGCGACCTCCAGGCCTTTGGTCATAGAAGAGCTGGATCTGGCCCCTCCTGCCGAGGGTGAGATCATGGTCCGCATCCGCGCGGCAGGCCTCTGCCACTCGGATCTTTCAACCATCAACGGTGATCGCCCTCGGCAGATGCCGATGGCGCTCGGCCACGAGGCTGCCGGCGAGGTCGTGGAAATCGGCAGTGGCGTCAAGGACATCGTCATCGGCGACCACGTGATTCTCGTCTTCGTGCCAAGCTGTGGCCGTTGCCTGCCTTGCGCGGAAGGACGGCCCGCGCTTTGCGAGCCGGGTGCGAAGGCGAACGGCGCGGGCACTCTGCTGACTGGTGGTATGCGTCTGTCGAATGCTGGCAAGACGATCCATCATCATATCGGCGTATCCGCCTTTGCCGACTATGCCGTCGTCGCGCGCGAGAGTGCTATCAAGATCGACCGCTCGCTTGCCTTCGAGGAAGCCGCGTTGTTCGGTTGTGCGGTGATCACGGGTGCCGGGGCCGTGATCAATACGGCGAAGATGCCGGCGGGCTCCAGCGCGGCGATCGTCGGCCTCGGTGGCGTGGGCCTCATGTCCATGCTGGCCGCCCGCCTCTCGGGCGCCAGAACCATCGTCGCCATCGACATGCTCGACGACAAGCTCGCCCTCGCAAGGCAGCTCGGCGCGACACATACCGTGAATGCCCGCGATCCCCAGTGCACGGAGCAGGTGCGTGACCTGACCGGCGGAGGGGTCGACTATGCCTTCGAGATGGCGTCGTCGGTCAAGGCGCTCGAGCTTGCCTACAAGATCACGCGGCGGGGCGGCACGACCGTCACCGGAAGCCTGCCGCATCCCACCCACACGATGGCGCTACCGGCGACCAATCTCGTCGCGGAGGAGCGGACGCTCAAGGGCAGCTACGTCGGGAGTTGCGTGCCCCAACGGGATATTCCCCGGTTCATCTCGCTTTACCAGCAGGGCCTCCTGCCGGTGGACCGCCTAATGAGCGAACGCATCTTACTCGATCAGATCAACGAAGGCTTCGACCGTCTCTCGGATGGCGGCACCGTGCGGCAAATCGTGGTGCCCTGAAGACCCCGGCCGATCACTGGGCGAGCATCTCCTTCACGAGAGCGCTCGCCTTGCCCATGTCGACCTCGCCTGCGTGGCGCGTCTTAAGCGCCCCCATGACTTTGCCCATGTCCTTCGGACCTGCTGCTCCCGTTTCCGAGATCAGTTTCCCGATCAGGCCGCGCGTGGTGGCCTCGTCCAGCATCTTGGGCAGATACTCCTCGATCACGGTGATTTCCGCGGCTTCCTTGGCGGCTAGCTCCGGTCGCCCACCGGCGTTGTATTGATCGATCGAATCCCGGCGCTGCTTCACCATTCGCGTCAGCACGGCGATGATACCCGCATCATCGATCTCACCTTTTGTGCCCGGTTCCATATCCGCGCTCTTCATGGCCGCGATCATGAGACGGATGACGCCGAGGCGATCCTTCTCGCCGGCCCGGAGCGCGCTCTTCATGTCCTCAGTCAGGCGTTGGCGCAGCATCGTCACACCTCCTTCGCATGCGGAAAACTGACTTGGCACGCTCCTGCCTCGGCAGCAACCGGAACAAGACCGATGCGTGCCACCGGCCAGAACGGGACGCGTCCTCGCCCGGACGTATGGCTATCGGGCGGCGCTCTCTCGGACACGGCTCTGCAGAACGTATCGCGTGTTGCTGGACTGCGATACCGACCATCTCCTTGACGGCGTCTCCTCGACCGAGCAGCAACCGCATACAGTCGATGCCCCGTTAACCCAGCGCTTTTCGGTGCATCCGCTCCGACCAGCCGAGCGTGAGGTTCTGGAAGAGCCAGCGGCTGTGGTCACGCAAGCGGAGGTAAGCCGCCTTCATGTCGAGTACGAGCGTGATCCTCCGACTCCGGCTGCGCAGTTCACCTACCTCGTGCGTGGCGATTGGCTTGAAGCCAATGACGCGGGTGTGGAAGCCGTAGGGGCTGTGCGGATCGTCCTCGAAAACGTCGGTCACCAGATGCGTATAGCCTCGGGCAATGATCTCGGAGAAGGCAGCGCGCATCAGGCTGGTGGCCACCGTGAAGCGCCCGCGCCGCCGCGCGACGACGGCAAACCGACCGACCTCGGCAATGCGCGATCCCGCGAGCAGTTCGTCGACCTTGAAGCTGGGATCGATCAGCTTAAGCCCGTACTTGGCGTACTGCTCGATCGGCGGATCGAACAGGATCCGCAGCACGCCGACCGGTTCCCCACCCATGGTCGTGACGAACCAAGCAATCGACTGACGCTTCAGATCCGTGCTTGGGATCTGGCTCTCCGGATCCACGATCCAGCCTTTTTCTCCGGCGTAGGTTTGTCGAAGGACGTCGATGACCTGCAGGCGCTCGGTCTCGCTGCTCACTCGGCGCGTGATCGCGTGCTCATGGCGTCCCATGACAAGGCTCCTATGGCGTTGGCTCCCAGGCCCTTCCCGACAGTCGGGCAATCTCGGTCATGATTCGATCGTGCCAAGCCCTTACGTTTGCCCGTGTGACACTATTCGAGACGTGCGCTGTGGGATGCATGGGTGGCCCGAATTCTAACGCCAATTGAGGCCGCCGGGCATCGCCGCCGACAATCCGGATACCGCCCGGAATGACGGGAACGCCAGCCTCGAGTGACAAGCGGGCTGCCCCCAGCCGACCGCGAAGTAGACGCGCGGGATCGCGATTGACCGTCCCCTCGGGAAAGATGCCCACGCTGCGGCCGGCTCTGAGGTGAGCCAGCGCACGGTGGTGAGACGACTCGGCATGGGCATAGAGCGGCTTCAGCGCATTCAGGAAACGGGGGCGAGCCGATTTTCGCATCACCACAATGGCCCCAGACCGGCGATAGAGCAGGCCTATGCCGGGGATCATCTGAAAGTTCCAATCGGCCAGAAAATGCACGCGACGACCACCGCGATAGTACATCAGCAGTGCTGGCAGAGCCACGGCCTCGAAGCGAGTCGTGTGATTTAGGGCGAGCACGAAAGGATCGGCATCGGGCAGCACATGCTCAAGCCCGCGGATCGACGAAAAGCTCGAGAACAGGACGTATCCCAGCGATCGGGTCAGCGTGCGATCTACGAGGCCGAGGTGCGAAAGAGGCTGGTGAAAAAGCTCCCTTGTCGTGGGTTGTCGCCACCCAGTCCCAAGGTCAGGCCCGAGGGGGCCTTCATCGCGTTCGATCACCGCCATCGGTGCTGGCCCGGCGAAACGTGGCTTCCTTTCTGATAGACGGAGCAGAGCCGGTTCAGCCGCTTCGCGCGCTGTCGTCGATCGGACTTTGCTTTTGCTGCCATATCAGTTGGATGTTTCGAACGTAGATGAGCAGACCCATACCCTGCCCCAACATGAAGACGGGATCGAGACGGTAGACGGCATAGGCGAAAAGCAGCACGCCACCTCCGAGCGAAAAATACCAGAACACTTCGGGCACAATCGACTTCTTTGCGCGCTCGCTCGCGATCCACTGAAGGATGAAGCGCATCGAAAACATGATTTGCGCAACGAAGCCGACCGTCAGCCAGACGAGTTCCGTCGTTGAGACTGAGGCCCACCAGGCGGCGAGCTTGGCGGCTGTCATGGCATCAGTCTCCGGCAACGGGACGGCACGCAGAACCTTGTGACAGCGGCGCATTGCCATGGCCGCTCGCTGCAATCAGAGGACATGCGCCTCACGGTAGTTCGCTCTGGCCGGTCCGGCGCGTTGGCTCGGTCGCCCGTTTCATCCGGCTCACAATCTCGGACACATGACGGCCTTCGGGCAGATCCTCGACGATCGGCGGCACCTTCGTGCGTCGCCTGATCCACGAGACGCCGATCAGATCATAGATGCCGACCAGGGCCCGACCCAGATTTGTGTACTTCGACTTGCCGGCCAGCCGAGGTCGGTCATTCACGGGCTCGTAGGCAACCTCATGACCATACGTGATAAAGAGGGCGGGCAGGTAGCGATGCATCGATGTGAAGTAAGGCAGCCTCAGGAACGCCTCTCGCCAGTAGACCTTGATGCCGCAGCCTGTGTCCGGACAGTCGTCCTTCAGAACACGGTCACGCAGCCAGTTCGCAAATCGCGAGGCGAGCCGCTTCGAGCCTTCGGCCTTGCGATCCGTGCGGATCCCCCCGACCAGCGCCGGTCCATTGGTACCGGGAGCGGCGAGCCGAGCGACCAGCCTCGGGATATCCGCAGGATCGTTCTGACCGTCGCCGTCCATGGTGGCGATGACAGGGCTCGAAGCCGCCAATATGCCGGTGCGCATGGCGGCACTCTGCCCGCTGCGCTCGCCGTGGCGCAGATAGCGCAATCCACTCATGGCTCCCCGCGCTATCAAGGCCTTGACCTCGCTCCCGGTGCCGTCCTCGCTGCAGTCGTCAACGACGATGACCTCGGCCAGCACCTCGGCCGGCACAAGCGCATAGGTCTCCTCGACCAGGCGTCCGATATTGCCGGCCTCGTTGAGTGCTGGAATCACCACCGTGACGCGCATGGTGCTCGTGCTCCCGAACTCGTAGCGGCCGAGCCTGCCGACCGGTGCTTCGCATTCGGCATTGCACAGGCCCGGGACGCGGCCCATGCGCCGACCTGACGCGGTGCTGCCCTTTCCACGGCTTTGATCGCATCAACGCCAGATAACCGTCGCGTGAAGGCCCCCATTCCGCCAAAGCATCGCGGCACTCGAGACCACCTTTCAGGCTTTCATGCGGCGAGCCGACGCGGTAAACGACCCGGCAGACGGCCGGGCGGGAGATCGCGTCATCGGGCCGGCAGGAACGTACCGTGCGGCGCATTGCCGCCAACAAGGACGAAATCCGAGCATGAGACGCGCGCTGGCGGCGCCTGAACTGCAAACCGAGCGGCTGGCCGCGGTGCCGATGCTCCTGCTCGCTCTCGGCGCGCTACTGGCGTGGCGTCTGGTTGCTCTGGCCATGAATGGCACGGATCTCTTCTTCGATGAAGCACAGTACTGGAGTTGGGCTCAGACGCCGGCGTTCGGCTATTATTCGAAGCCCCCACTGGTGGCAGCGCTCATCGGAGCCGCCGGGGCCGTGTGCGGTGATGGCACGTTCTGCGTGCGTGTCGCCTCGCCGATCCTGCATACGCTGACCGCGGTCCTCGTCTTTCTGATCGGACGACGCCTCTTTGACGATCGGATCGGGCTTTGGGCCGCCCTTACCTTTGCCACGTTACCGGGTGTATCCCTCTCGGCGGGTATCATCTCGACCGATGTTCCACTTCTCGCGGCATGGGCACTGTCTCTCCTCGGACTGGTGGGTCTGCTACAGGCGCGCCAGAGCTGGGCGCCCGCAGTTGCCCTGGGACTGGGCTTAGGACTCGGCCTCAACGCCAAGTATGCGATGGCGTTTTTTCCCCTGTCGCTTGCCGTTTGGATGATAGCGACACCGTCGGCACGCCCGCTCCTCCGGGATCCTCGGCTATGGGCGGCTCTGGCGCTCGGGGCAGCCATAATCGCACCGAACCTCGCCTGGAATGCCGCCAACAAGTTCGCGACGTTCACCCACACCGCCGACAACGCAAAATGGGGCGGGTCGCTACTCAAGCCCGGCAAGGCGCTCGAATTCCTGGCCGCCCAACTTGCGGTTTTCGGCCCGATCCTGCTCGCCGGGCTGGTGCTGACCTTGCATCGCGGATGGAAGAACGGCCTTGCGGCAGCAGACCGGATGCTCGTCTGCTTCACCGTTCCCGTCATCGCTGTCATAGCGACTCAAGCCTTCGTGTCACGCGCGCATGCGAATTGGGCGGCGACCGCTTACGTCGCGGCAAGCATCCTTGTTCCCGCGACACTGATACGGCTCGACCTCGAGCGGTGGCTGAGGGCTTCACTCGCCCTGCATCTGTTCATCATGGCCTTGCTCACGGCCGGTACGTCGATGGCGGGACGCTTCGCCTTGCCACTGGCGGGCGATCCGTTCCAACGCACACTCGGCTGGCGCGAGATCAGCGTTCGGACATCCGAACATCTCGCCGTAGCGCGCGCCAAGGGACAGCCATACGGCGCGGTAATCGCGGACGAGCGCGCCGTGACCGCCGCTCTCCTCTATTACATGCGCCGTGAGAGCACGCCGGTGCAGGCTTGGCTCTCAGGACCAAGGCCGCTCGACCACTACGAGATGACCCGTGCGTTCCGGGGAGCGGAGAATGGCCCGGTGCTGCTGGTGTCGGTGCGCCAGGACGCCGATCGCATCACTGGGCATTTCGATCGTACCAGCAATATCCGCACCGAACAGGTGCCGGCCGGCTTGGGGCAACCACGAACCGTTCGCTTCATCACCCTCGAAGGCTACCGCGGTCGCTGAGCCAGCGGTTGGTGGCCCATGACGCTAGGAGACAAGCACATGACACTCAAAGGCAAGAGCGCGGTGGTGACGGGCTCGACGTCAGGCATCGGCCTCGCCATCGCATGCGCCCTCGCCGAGGCGGGCGCGAATGTGGTCGTGAACGGACTCGGCACCGAGGCCGACAACGCCGAGGCCATCCGCAAGGTTTCGGCGCACGGCACGCGTGTCGCCTTCGATGGCGCAAATATGCTGCGTCATAACCAGATTGCGGAGATGATCGCCAAGACCGAGCGCGATTTGGGCTCGGTGGATATCGTCGTCAACAATGCCGGCATCCAGCACGTATCGCCGATCGAGGATTTTCCGATCGAGAAGTGGGATGCGATCATCGCCATCAATCTCTCTTCCTCATTCCATACGATCCGGGCTGCGCTTCCGGGAATGAAGAAGCGCAACTGGGGTCGCGTCATCAACGTGTGCTCGGCGCACAGCCTCGTTGCCTCCCCGTTCAAGTCCGCCTATGTCGCCGCCAAGCATGGACTGGCCGGAATGACGAAAGCGGTTGCACTCGAGGTGGCCGAGACAGGCATCACCGTCAATGCCATCTCGCCCGGGTTCGTGTGGACCCCACTTGTCGAGAAACAGATCCCCGACCTCGCCCGGTCACAAGGCATCACCGAAGAAGCGGCCAAGAAGCAGGTCCTCGCTTCTCAGCCTACGGGGCGCTTCGTTACGGTCGACGAAGTGGGCGGGCTCGCTGCTTTCCTCGCAACCGATGCGGCCCGCTCTATCACGGGTGCAAATTACTCGATCGATGGCGGCTGGGTGGCGCGGTAGGCGCCAGTTACATTGCAGGCCCTCAAACGCAGAACGGCCCCGATGCATGCACCGGGGCCGTTCGTCTTTGTCAGTCCGGTGTAGATCAGTTCAAGACCGTCTCACGGATGCCCTCGATCGGCGTAACCGGCATGATGTCCGGCACCTTGCCTTGGCCTGTGTGGCGCTGCGTGTTGAAGACACCATTGCCGCGGAAGTAGAAGTCCTTGGCGATCATGCCGAAGACGTTGACAGCCTGCGCGTTGACGTCGCCCTGGCCGGAGACCTCGATGCGTTGCGTGGGCATGTAGATTGTGCCGTTGAGCTTGAAGATGCCGCCGCCCTGGATGTTCGACTCACCGCCGCGGTTGGCATCGGCATCCGCGATCACCAGGAAGCCGGCGTAGCTGGCCGTCTCGTGGCGTCCCGACAGGTCGGTGGTGCCGCCGCCGATGATCTGCATCCGCGAATTGGCGCCAGCCAGGTAGAAGAGCACGTTGGTGCCGCTGACCGACGAACCGGACTGCACGTTCAAGACGCCGTTGTCGATGTAGTAGATGCCAGGATTGAACTTCACCGTGGCGCCGGCCTTGATATCAATACCACCGCAATAGCGGCCGGGATCGAGCGTGAACACGCCCTTTTTCAAATCGAGATTGCTCGCCTTGCAGGTCACAGCTTTGAAGGGCCTCCCGAAGGTGGGCTGATAGGTTTGTCCCTCGACGTAGGCGCCGACCACGGCAAACGGATCGGGGACCACTTTGCAGCCGCTCTTCGGCAACGGTGAGAACGTCTCATGGGACTGCGCGTAGCCGCCGACGGCGCAGTGCCCCTTGCCCACAGCGCGAGCGTTCGAGCCATTGGCGTTGATGGCAGTCGACTTGGTCGAATTGGTATGCGACCAGCAGCCGGCATAATTGACCTGATTATCGCCCTGGAGATGGATGCCGTCGTCGCTGTTCGGGTCGAGAGCCAGCAGGCAGATCTTGCCGGGGTCGACGTTGTCGATCGGATCGCCGGCAACCGCCGTGCCCACGGCCGCCGCCATCATGCTGGGGATGCTGGCTAGGCTGAGAAACGGCGTCGACACGCTGGCGCTGGCCGAAACACTGACGACATTGCCGGTGATCGTCACGAGGGGATCCCTCATGGCAACGCTGCCACCTGCGACGTTGGCGCGGAAGATCTTCACTGCGATGTCGGCGCGGTCAGCGTCGGTCGCCTGAAGCGGACGTGCCGCCGCCAGGGCAGCGGCGTCGGCCGCGGACTGCACCCGGGCCTTTTGCGAGAGAACGCGACCGTAGTCGACTGTGCCACCTGCCAGGATGGTAACCGGAACGATCATCATCGCGAATAGCATGCCGATGTTGCCGTCCTTCGACGACAAGAATTTGCTGAGGTGCCAGGAGGACGTCGTCATCGAGCTTTGCCTCTTCTTAGTCGTGCGACCATTCTACATCAATTCGCGCTGCTTCCGGCGGCGGCTTGGCGATTTCTTAAAGCCAAATCTCTTAAAGGCTGCCACTGTCGCCGTATAAATTTGTTTCTAGTTTTTCTGAAATGATCAATCCCCTGCCTAGCGCCGCAATCGAAATTGGATACAATTTTATATAGACACCAAACAAAATCTGCGGTGCCTTTTTATTCGTCTTTCAGAGGCACCCGCTATTTATCGAGCAGTTCGCCAAATCACTTGGAGAGACAGATGAGAGTCGTCAAATACTGGGCTTCAACCGCCACCATGGCCGCCTTTCTGGGACTGGCCGTCCAGGCTGCCGTCGCCCAGGACTTGAGCGCGACCATCTCGTGTCTGCATGGCCAGATTGCCGCTCGCGACTATGCCGAACTCGGCCAGCGCCTCAGCGAGACAATGTGGGACAACAAGGGCGGCGTCGCCCTAGTCTCCGAGGTCGGCGGCTTGAAACTGCGCGTCGTCGATAACAACGGTAGTTCGGTCTGCGATAGCACCGCCAACAACTCGACGTCGTGCCGGTTCCGGGTCGACCTCAGCAGCGTTGACGCATTCAACATCGTCATCGACAATGTCGACGTCGAGACAGCCAACACGTACAAAGTCTGCGCCTACTGACGCGATAAGCCTAGGCCGATTGCAGATACCAAAACAGGCGGCCGAGGGGCCGCCTGCTTTTTCTTCAATCAAGAATTTCTGCCTCGATCAGATCAGGTCTGGGGCTGCGGCTCAAGCCCGCCGGCGCCTGGCTCCTCACGAGGGGGACGCTGTTTACCGGCTACGGGCACGGCTGACCCCATCGGCCCTTTGGTTTCCTCGTCGTCGGACTTTCGGATGATCTTGTCGCCTCGCATGACGGTCAAGCATTCCTCGCCGCTGATCGTCTCGAATTCCATCAGAGCTTGCGCCACAGCCTCGAGATCGTCGCGGTGCGCACCGAGTACCTCCCAGGCTTTGGCTTGACCGGCCGTCACAATCTTTCGGATCTCCTCGTCGATCATGCGCGCCGTCTCCTCGCTCATGTTCTGGCGCTGCGTAATGGCGTGACCGAGGAAGACTTCCTGCTGGTTGTCGGTATAGCGCAGCGGACCGAGCTTCTCGCTCATTCCCCACTCGGTCACCATGCTCCGGGCGAGGCTGGTCGCCTGCATGATATCCGACGAAGCGCCCGTGTTGAGATGCTCCTTGCCGTAAACCAACTGTTCGGCCACCCGGCCACCAAAGGTCATCGCAATCCGCGCCTCACACCACGTCTTCGAATAGCTGAGCTTGTCGCGTTCCGGCAGGCTCATCGTCACGCCCAGAGCACGGCCGCGCGGGATGATCGTGACCTTATGCAGCGGATCATTACCGGGAACGAGCAAGTTGACGATGGCATGTCCGGCCTCGTGATAGGCCGTCGCCAGCTTCTCCTCCTCGGTCATGGCCATCGAGCGACGCTCGGCGCCCATCATAACTTTGTCCTTCGCATCCTCGAACTCGGATTGCGTGACCATCCGTTTTGAACGGCGTGCGGCAAGAAGAGCGGCCTCGTTGACAAGATTCGCGAGGTCGGCACCGGAAAAACCCGGGGTGCCACGCGCGAGCACCTTGGGATCGACGTCAGGAGCCAACGGCACCTTCTTCATGTGGACGCGCAGAATCTTTTCGCGACCGATGACGTCCGGGTTCGGGACGGTGATCTGTCGATCGAACCGGCCCGGGCGGAGCAGCGCCGGATCGAGAACGTCCGGCCGGTTCGTGGCCGCGAGGATGATGATGCCCTCGTTGGCTTCAAAGCCGTCCATTTCTACCAGCAACTGATTGAGCGTCTGCTCGCGCTCGTCATTGCCGCCGCCGAGGCCCGCGCCGCGATGGCGACCGACAGCGTCAATCTCGTCGATGAAGATGATGCAGGGTGCGTTCTTCTTTGCTTGGTCAAACATATCACGAACGCGGCTGGCGCCGACGCCGACGAACATCTCAACGAAATCCGAGCCCGAGATGGTGAAGAACGGCACATTGGCTTCACCCGCCACCGCGCGCGCTATCAAGGTCTTGCCCGTGCCGGGAGGACCAACCAGCAAACAGCCGCGAGGGATACGGCCGCCAAGGCGCTGAAATTTTTGCGGATCGCGGAGGAACTCCACGATCTCCTGCAGATCAACCTTGGCCTCGTCTACGCCGGCGACATCGTCGAAAGTCACTCGGCCGTGACGTTCGGTCAACAGCTTGGCCTTGGACTTGCCGAAGCCCATGGCTCGGCCTCCACCCGACTGCATCTGGCGCATGAAGAATACCCAGACGCCAATCATCAGAAGTATCGGGAACCAGGAAGCCAGCAGACCGAGGAGCGACGGTACGTCTTCCTCTGCCGGACGGACGTTGATCTTGACGCCCTGCGCCTCAAGATCCTTGATCACCTCGTTCTGGTTATTTGGACCGAGGGTGCTGAAGGATCGCGATTTGTCGGCGAACTGGCCCGAATACCGGTTTCCTTGGATCAATACTTCATTGATATTACCGGACTTAACCTGGGACTTGAACTCGGTGTAGCCGATCTCGTTGGCACGCCGGTTCTGGACAGGGTTCTGGAACAGATTGAATAGCGCGAACAACAACAGGCCGATGACGACCCAGATCGCGAAGTTCCTGAAGTGAGAATTCATCTAAGTCCCTTCCTGGGGCGTGCATCGCAGCCTCGGCAACCGCACGGCACTTGCAGCAAACGTGCCGCGCACCTCTGCCAGCGATAGGCTCAGCTAACATAGGGTCCCACACGAGTCTTGCCAAGTTGCCGGCAATTCCTTCTGATCGATTGGTTGTACTTGCCTGCGAAATTCTCTCAACTCTCTCAAAGAACGCCTTTTACGGCGCTGCGCCCGGCTGGAAGTGAGCGCTGTACCGCCCGCATTCCAAACCCGGAGCAGCACTCCAATCCCGCTCGATCTCCTGCCGCAGCCACGAGGGCACGGAAGCGGGAAGACGCTCGAAGAACGGCACGCTCGCGAGGCGATCGCCCACCCAGAACGCCGGCAGCGTCGCCATCGCACCGGGTGGCACGCCGCGGAGGCTGTCGAGTGCTGGAATGCAGCGCCTCAATCCTGCCCAGGCCTTTGCCCCCAAGGCCCGCACGGTGACCGGATCCGGCGTGTCGGCCGATACAGCCACGGAGAACCGCCCGTCCCACCAACCGCAATCGCCGGGCGCCAGCTGCAGCTCTCCAAATCCTCGGCGTCCGTATTCCCGCCACACCCGCAGTTTGCGCCGGCTCGGATCGCGATGGTGCACGTAATCGATGCGGCAACCACCGAGCGTGCGCCCCAGCTTAAAGTTCTCCTTCGGATACGCCATGCCTGATTCGGCGCCACTGACGCTTCGGTCGGCCGAGACGATGGCTAGCAGCGTCGATTCTACGAGATCCTCGATCTCGCAAAGGCGCGGCTTCCGGCTCTCACCGCCGTAGAGACTTACAAGTCGACCAAGCAGCCGACACAGCATCTCTTCGCAAGCACGGGTCATCGTCGTGCCGACCCGCAGCAATTCCGCTCTGTCGATCGCGATCGAGGCATAGAGGCCACCATTAAGCTCCACAGGATCCGAGACAGACGGCCCATTATAGAGATGCTGATGCTCCAGATGATGGACCACCTCACGTGCCCGCTGCAGTCGACGGACGCTGAGATGCAAATTATCGCTGTTGAACCCGAGCGCCTCGAGTTTCACAATCTCCGCGCGCATCCGCACCCGCTCGAACCTGGGATCGGCATTACTGGGATCCTCGCGCCAGTCGAGCGTATGTAGCCGAGCTGTCGCTGCCAGCCGCTCGGGGGCAATATCGAGCAGCGGTCGGCAGATCTTGATGTCGACGGGGTACGGGCGCTCCGGCGTCGGAGCCCTGTACCGATGCGTGAGCGGCAGCATCGAAGCCAAACCGTCGAGCCCGGAGCCTCTTTTCAGATGCATGAAAAAGGTCTCGATCTGGTCGCCGCGATGGTGGGCTGTCACGATGGCCCGGCGAGGAAGATAGACGCCGGCAATCGCAGAATACGACCACCACTCGTCCTCAATGGCATCGCACATCAAGCCATAGCGCGCATCGCGGGCGCGGGCCTGCAACGCTGAGGCTTGCCGGTCGCTCGCGGCAGCGTGATCCCAAACGAGCGTGTGATGCAGAAAGCCTAGTGCGGCGGCGGCCTTGGCCACGAAAGCCGCCTCTTCCGCCGACGCGGCCCGCAGGCCATGATCCACTGTAAGGACAACGATAGCAGACGCTGCGCGACGCGCGAGCAGCTCGGCGCACTCCAAGTCTTCGCCGAGCCACCCGGCTCGAGCCGTTAACCTGGGGCGTCGCAACCGTGGCGGCCCACCAGGGAGCACGACGTCCGAACGATCTGTCGCTCCGTTGGTGCTGGCGACGCCGTGGAGCCAGTTGGCCCCTAGTGCCGTTTTGACCCATCGCGCCAGTAGGTGCATCAACACCATGCTGTCGCGTCCACCCGAAACGGCGATCGCCAAGGGCCGATTGGGAAGACAGGCGAAAATTTGTTCGAGCTCGGAATCCGAGATGGCGCTATCGGGCGTCAACGTCATTGCTGAAGGCGGCGCACGAGCCCCTCCTCAACACCCTTGCCGCTGTTTGAGCGCACGTGCCTTGACGCGCACATCGGCTGGCGCGTTCGGATGGCGGCTGTCGAGTTCAGCGAAAATGCCACAATCTTTCTGGCCCAGCTGCTCAAGGGATAAGGCGAGCTTCAACAGGCTGTTCGGCACCTTTGCTGACGTTTTGTGCTTCTCGATTACGGCCAGGAACGCTTGCCCCGCAGGCCTGTAACGTCGTTGAACATAAAGCGCCTCGCCGAGCCAGTATTGGGCGTCGGCGGCCAGCCTGTCGCTCGGATAGCGCCGCAAGAACTCGTCGAACGATGCTTCGGCTGCTCCATAGTCCTGTTGCAGCAGATACCCGTACGCCGTCTCATAGAGATCGCGAGGACTGCCCGCGCCGCCTGCGGCTGGAGGCAGCGCTGGCGACGCAGAGGCCGTTTGCGGTGTCTCGGTGCCGAGAATGCGTCCGATCGGATCGGGCCTCCCTTCCGGCGGTGAGACCGTCGTCGAGCCGAATCCGCCGGGTGCAGGGCCGACGGATGGCGGTGCCGGTGCCGGTGCGAATGGAGCTGCATCCGTGCGTCGATTGCCGCTGAGCTGCCGGACCTGGGCGGACAGTTGCTCGAGTTGGGCTGTGAGGGCGCGAATCTGCGTCTCGAGGCTGTCAACTCGGGCTTGATCGACACCCCCGGTGGCGGGTGCCGAACCGCTGCGCAGCGTCGCCGCACCGCCGCCGCGACCCAAGGATTCAAGCGTGCCGACCACGACCTGCATATCGGCGAGTTGCTCCTCGAGGTGATCCACACGACCCTTGAGCTGCGAATCGACCGGCGTGGCCGCAGGGTTCGCGTCTTTCGTCGCCTTGGCACGAGGCTGGGTACGCGCTTGCGGCTCCTGCGCCACAGCCTCATTCTGCTGTGCGGAACCGCACAACGCGAGCGCGAGCGCGATAAGCCAGAGTCTCTGGATGCTCATCGAAGCTCACTCCGGTTGCTTGGCGCAGACGCGCTGATCGCTTCGTCCATGTAATACGTGACCTGCGGATGCCGCCTCGCGTGTGCAGCGCCAATGCCGTCGGCGTGTTCCGGGCGACATCCTCGCGGCGCTGCGAGCATCCCGCTAAGTGACCTCTGCGACTGGCCCTTGTCAATCGCACGCCCGCCAGCACGCACAGCTCAGAGCCAATCAGTTGCCGGGGGTGCGTAATGTCCGACTCGGTACGGTCGCCAGGGCCGGCTCCTCGGGACCGCGTCGTATGTCGCTGCCATCACCAGCGCCGCCGATGCGAACCACGACTCTGCGATTCTGGGCGGCGCACTCCGGTGCCTGGCATATGGCGATCGGTCGATCCCGTCCGTAGGCGTAGATGATTATGCGATCGGGGCCTACCCCCTGCTCAACGAGGAGAGCCGCCACAGCCTCGGCCCGCTTCTGCGAAAGCTCGGTATCGCGCTCATGATTCGTTCGGTGGTCGTCGGCGTGGGCTTCAACGACGACCGGCAAGTCGGAATGTCGTCCGAGCCAGCGTGCCTGACCGGCAATGACGGCCCGAGCCCGGCTTCCCAGGTCGCTGCTCGTTTCTGCGAAGAAGACCCTGTCACCGGCGGCTGTCTGGAACTCGAGCGCCAGCATCTGGAGACGACGCTGGTCCTGCAACTGAAGTCGCTGTCGACTGACAGCTTCGTCCTGTCCGGGTCGAACCGAACGAGGTCCAGCAGCGTCTCGGCCTGCTCGCGATCGCTCATCGTTGTCGCTGAGCTGCGCGGGAGGGTCGCCGCGTCTCGCTCCCCGCGACTCGGCCTCGGGTGATGCCCTTCCGCGCGATCCGCGGCCTGCACCGAACATCGCCAAGAGGCGCTCGCGTGCGCGATCTGCCGCAGGTGTTTCAGCGTAGGTTTCAATGAGAACCTCGAGCCGACGCCGAGCCAGCATGACGTCTCCTTGCTCAAGAGCGTCACTCGCGTCGACGAGTATCCCTGCGGCCGACCGCTGACGCTCGACCGGTTCGGATTCTTCCGCCTCACCGGTGCGCTTGTCCGAGATATCCAGTCTCGACGGCCATCCGACGCCCCGCTCTGACCCTTGCGCGCGCGGTGGTTCCGAAACCTGAGCAACGCCTGTGGTCACCTGCAGCACGAGCAGGAGGCCGAGCAGTGCGCCACAGGCAAGGCGCCCACTCCTGCCCTCGCTCCGGATGCGGCTCGCATCGAGCGTGACTTCGGAGTATCTGCCGGCATTCCTCAAGCCATCCGCCGCCATTGCACCGGTCCCGCCGCGTCTAAGCTAAGGCTCACCTATCCTTTGACATTGGGGCGCATTTTTGTTGGCGGATCTGTGATCCGGGCCAAGCCAACAGGAAGCATTACACTCTTTGGTCGTCTCAAAAACAAACGAGGCCGGCTTATGCGCCGACCTCGATCCTGCTCCAGTAATTCTGTGGCGTCTGCTTACGACCCGACGCCCCTGCTGTTCAATACCGTTTGAGCTCTCCGGTTCTGCGACCAGCAGGAGATGTCGTTGCAGACCGCGACCGGTCGCTCCTTACCGTAGGAGATCGTACGTATCCGGGCGCTACTGACACCGTTGCGAGCCAGGAAGCTCTTGACCGACTCTGCGCGCTTTGCGCCGAGGCCTATGTTGTACTCGCGCGTCCCGCGCTCGTCGGCATGACCCTCGATCGTGATCGTATACTGCGAATACTGCTGCAGCCAACGTGCCTGACCGGCCAACGTCTGTTGGGCTTCGGGTGACAGATCGGTCGCATCAGTCGAGAAGTAGACGATATCGCCTACATTCTGCGCAAAATCCTGCGATGAACCCGGCTTTGCTGTTCCGCGCGAACTCCCCAACCCTCCAGGGCCGAGGCGTACGTCGTCCGGCTTCGGATTCTGATTGGCGCACGCTCCGGCGCCGAACGCCAATAGGCCCACAATGAAGATGCGCGTCAGCACCCGGCTTCCCCTCCGCTCGCTCATGCTAACCCCCTTGTCGGCGCCTCGGGCCGCGCCGCCATCGCCGCAACGACCCGTATGGCCTGCTTACGGAATGGCCAGATCAACGACTGATTAATCACAGCCACCGTGCAAAATTATGGCCTGTCCTTGGCCAAACAGCGGTCTGGCAGGATCGGTTCAAGGAAGCAACCCGTTCGACACGGCAATCCCCAAGCCAATCAAAGGACGAATTCAGACTGAAACGAAAGAAGCCGCCCTTATCTGGACGGCCTCTCTCAACTCAAGACGCTTCGCGACAGCAGCTGCCGCATTACTCTTGCACAAGGCAACCCTTAGCGGGAAACCTGCTGCTGCACGGCGACATCCGCGCCGAGCTTCATGGGCTCGTGGCCCACTTCCTTGCGGCAAGCGCCGAGGGCGACAGCAGCAAGGACCGTTGCAAGAACGATAGCGCCTTTCATTGTATTCTCCTTTTGCCCTGCAGGGCAGCACGACTTGTTAGCGAGCAACCTGGATGGTCGCTGGAACGTCAGCGCCGAGCTTCATCGGCTCGTGATATTCCTCGCGACGGCACGCCGAAACTGCGACCGTGGCCAGGATCGTCGCGAGGACGATGGCACTCTTGACAGCGTTCATGTTCTCTCTCCTAGAGCTAGTTCGGCAATCGCCTGTTTGGGGTATCCCCGTGCACCCTGCAGATCAAGAAGTGTGGCCAGTATCACCAGCTTTTCCACCGCTTGCGATGCGAAAATACAACGAAGAGGCCCCGCTCAGGTAACGCTCCAGAAGGCCGGATGACGCCTACATCATGTACGCGAAAACGCCGGTTTCACGGGCCTTTGAGCTCGGGAACCGATGCACGCGAAAGTAGGTGGAAGGCGTTAATGCCGCGTTAAACGTCGTGCTACTTCAGGAGCGGCGACCAGGCGGGGTCGGAGGCGAATGAGGGCGTCCGAACGACTCGCTCGTTGTGGCCGGTGATGTCGACGGAAAGGAGCTGCGGGCCTCCAGTGGCGCCGGCCTGCTCGCGGAAGAACATGAGGAAGCGTCCATTCGGGGCCCACGTGGGACCCTCGTTATGGAAACCGTCGCTGAGGACCCGCTCACCCGTACCATCGATGCGCATGACACCGATAAGAAAACGCCCGCCGAGTTGCTTCGTGAACGCGATGTGGTCCCCGCGCGGGGACCACACGGGGGTAGAATACCTGCCGTCACCGTTGCTCAACCGGCGGGCGCCTCCGCCTTCCGACGACATGACGTAGAGCTGCTGCGTGCCCTCGCGGTCCGATTCGAAGACGATCTGGCGGCCGTCGGGTGCATAGCATGGGCCTGTATCGATCGACTGCGGGTTGGTGAGTCGCCGCATTTGCCGGGAGCGCAGGTCCATCTCGAGTAGTCCGCTCACCCCGCCTTCGCCTTGGCTCATGACAATGCGCTGGCCATCCGGCGAGAACCGAGGTGCGAACGACATGCCGGGAAAGTCGCCCACGACTTGACGCTGACCGGTCTCAATATTCATGAGCACCACGCGGGGTTCCCCCCGCGTATAGGTCATGTAGGTGATTTCCTGGCTGGTCGGGCTGAAGCGAGGCGTGATCACCAGCTCCTGACCGTTGCTGAGGTAGCGCACGCCTGCGCCGTCCTGGTCCATCAGCGCCAGCCTCTTGATGCGCTTCTGTTTGGGCCCTGTCTCGTCGATAAAAACGATGCGCGTGTCGAAATACCCCTTCTCGAGCGTCAGCTTCTCCCAGACTTGGTCGGCCACGATGTGGGCGATCCGCCGCCAGCTTTGGGCCGAGGTCGATAGCTGCTGGCCCGTGAGTTGCTTGCCGAGCAGCACGTCCCAAAGCCGAAACTCGGTGCGAACGCGGCCATCGCCGGTCCGGGCGACCCGGCCGACGACAAGCGCCTCGGCGCCTACCGATCGCCAATCGGCAAAGCGCGGTGCAATGTTGATGTCGCCGATGCGCTCGATGAACGAGCGCGAATCGAGCGGCTGAAACAGCCCGGAACTCTGCAGGTCGGCCGCGATGATATTGGCCACCTCCTGCCCGAGCTGCGGGTCGTCCGACAGAAAGGGCGGAATGGCGATCGGTCGCGGTCGCAGGTTCGCCTGGTCGACATCGACCTCGAGTGGCCCAGATCCCGGAGCACGGCCCTGCGCTTGCGCGGCGCGGCCCTGAGCCAAGACCGACATCGCAGGCAGACCGCTGACCAAGGCGGCACCTAAAGACAGGCGCAAGGCATCGCGACGGGTTGGCACCGGCTTCCTCTTCTCAAAATGCGCACAATGGTGGCCGGACAAGGCCCACCGCTTGATCGGGTGTCAAGGTGTCGAAAATTGGGTGCCGTCGACCAAGACCGTACCGACAGCTTTTTTTGCCATCAGGCACTCGGCATGGTCCGCGCTGCCTCGGAGGCAGCAAAGACGTCGAGCGCCGCGGAGTCCACCGCAATCGAAGTACCTCCAGCAACCAGGCTCACACCGTTCCTGCGGGCCTCGAGGGCGCGATCGAGACGCACAAGAGCGAGTGCGCGCGTGCCGTCGACGGAGCCCACGCGCCCGATGACCGCGTCGCCGGCCATCACTTCGCTACCTTTGGCGAGAGGGGCGTCGCCCTCGATCCGCACGACGCGCTTCCTCACGACCGTCTTGTGCTGCATGCGAGCCACGACCTCCTGCCCGACGAAGCAGCCCTTCACGAAGGAAACGCCAGCAAACCGATCGAATCCCGCTTCATGTGGGAAAGCATCACCGAGCGCATAATCGCGCCCTGCTTCGGGTACGCCCAGCGCAATGCGGTGCCGGTGGAAAGCGGCCTCCCCCTCGTCCACGGCTGCGAGCTTCATGGACATCTCTGGTGCCATGATCGCGCGATATCCGAGCCCTTCAGCGCGCGGATCGGGATAGACAGTGGCGAGCGGCCAAGACGGCGCTGGTCCACCCCAGCTGGCGACGACGATGCGGCTCCCAGAGAGATCGTTGAGCGCGACCTTCGCGCGCAGGCGGTAGAGCGTCAGCCGCTTCACGAGATCCCCAGCGCCGGCTCGTGCGGTTTCCAGGAGATAACCATCGCCGTGTCGAGCGACGAAGAACTCGAACAAAATCTTGCCCTGCGGTGTGAGCAGCCCGGTGTGGATCGCAGGAACGGCATCTAGTTGGGCCATGTCGTTCGTGATCAGGTTGTCGAGAAAGTCGCGCGAATCTTCGCCGCTCACCGACACGACACCTCGATCGGGCAACAGAGCTAGGTGGTTCGCGCTCATGATCGCTTCCTTCGCACTCGCAAAACGCCAGCGGAGCTTCTCTAGATGGTCGATATACGCTAATCCGGCATCCGAAACGTCACGCGCCGGGAAAGGCGCCAGCTGAGCGGGTTCGCGCACATGACCGACACCTATGATCTCCTCATCAAGGGCGCAACCGTCGTCAATCACGACGGCGAGGGCGTGCGCGATGTCGCCATCCGAGCCGGACGCATTGCCGCCATCGGCCAACTCGGGAGCGCAAAGGCAGCCGAGGTGCTCGACGCACGAGGATTGCACGTGCTGCCCGGCGTGATCGACAGCCAAGTGCACTTCCGCGAGCCGGGGCTCGAGCACAAGGAGGATCTGGCAACCGGCAGCCGTGCAGCCGTCATGGGTGGTGTCACGGCCGTTTTCGAGATGCCGAACACCAAGCCACTGACAACGGATGCGGCTGCGCTGGCGGATAAGGTACGCAGGGCGCGCGGCAGGATGCACTGCGATTTCGCCTTCTATGTCGGGGGCACGCGCGAGAACATCGCCGACATTCCGGCACTTGAAAAGCTCGAGGCCTCGGCCGGCATCAAGGTCTTCATGGGTGCCTCGACCGGCGACCTCCTCGTCGAGGACGAGCCTTCGCTCGACCGCATCATCGCGCAGCTCTCACGGCGGGCAGCCTTCCACTCCGAAGATGAAGCGCGACTTCGCGCCCGTGCCGACGTCCGGGAGCACGGCAATCCCGCGACGCACCCCATTTGGCGTGACCCGGAAGCGGCAATGATTGCCACACGGCGACTGGTGGGCCTCGCCGAGAAGTACAGGAGACGTGTCCACGTCCTCCACATCTCGACAGCCGACGAGATCAAATGGCTCCGTGACCACAAGGACTGGGCGAGCTGCGAGGTGACGCCGAATCACCTCACGCTCGTTGCTCCCGATTGTTACGAGCGGCTCGGCACCTTTGCGCAGATGAATCCACCCGTGCGCGACGAGACGCATCGACAAGGCATCTGGGCCGGAATCGCGGATGGAACTGTCGACGTCCTAGGTTCCGACCATGCCCCGCACACGATCGAGGAGAAGCACCACCCCTATCCCGAGAGCCATTCGGGCATGACAGGCGTGCAGACGCTGGTACCGCTGATGCTCGATCACGTGAACGCGGGCCGCCTTTCGCTCGCCCGCCTCGTGGACCTCACCAGCGCGGGTGTACAACGACTATTCGGCATCATCGGCAAAGGCCGTATCGCCGTCGGCTATGACGCCGACTTCACCATCGTCGACATGGGGCGAGCGGAGACGATCACCAACGGCTGGATCCAGTCGCGCTCCCAATGGACGCCCTATGACGGGATGAAGGTGAAAGGTTGGCCCGTCGGCACACTCGTTCGCGGACGCCGCGTCATGTGGCAAGGCGAGATCGAGAAGATTGCAGCCGGCGCTCCCGTGCGCTTCCTCGATGGCGCGGCCTGAGGCCGTCGCCATCGTCAAAGGTATCTAGGTCAACGCCGGCCAGCTTCCGCAGTACGCAGGCTCGAAACAACGACGACCTTGGTGCCGACGCCAACTCGGGCGGCCAAATCGATCACGTGGCCGTTCAGCATTCGGAAACAGCCCGACGACGAGGCACGACCGATCGATTTCGCGTCATTGGTGCCGTGAATCCGATAGAGCGTGTTGCCAAGGTAGAGTGCCTTTGCGCCGAGCGGGTTACGGATGCCGCCAGTCATCTTCTCAGGCAGCTTGGGATCGCGCTCACGCATCTCGGCCGGCGGGTGCCAATCGGGCCACTCCGCTATGCGACTGATCTTCTCCTCGCCGGTCCACGAGAACCCCTCGCGGCCGACGGATATCGGGTAGCGTAATGCCGAACCGGCGGCCTCGACGAGCAGGAGCTGACGTCCGGCCGTGTCGATGAGGATCGTGCCAGGTCCGTGCGCACTGCGGAAACTGATACGCTCCGGCCCGAGCGGCTCGATGTCCGGACGGGCACCTCCACTCATGAGCTTCGGCGCCTGTTCAAAGCCGTCCCGGTCGTAGCTCGACCGCCGACGTGGCTCGTAGTCGTCATCTCTGTCGTAGTAGCGCCGTCGATCCTCGTACGGATCGTAATAGCGGCTCGGCGGCACGCGATAACCCCACAAACTTGGTGCCGGCTCGTAATAACTCCGCTCCCGGTAATAGTTGCCTCGTGGCCGTGGCTCGTCCCAGCGCCAGCTTTGCGCCTCGGCAGGTACAGCAGTCATGATCAACGTCGCGGGCATCGCTGCCAGGAGCGTTGGCATCAGACTGAGAAAAATCATTCTCTTCATGGCGTTCTACTCCCTGCCTCACAGATATGGGGCGAACTCCGCGAATTTGAAGTCCCCGGTTCGAGTTTCGTTAGCAGTCCTTCGCCCTTTACCGGCTCACCGATGGCGACGACCGTGGCATGGTCATGGCGGCGCCGGCCAATGACATTGGCGAGAGGACTGAGACGCTAAGTGAGACTGGGATGCGGGACCGCTGTTCGAGCCCCCGACGGTTAGTTCCTCGCCGTGCGTGTCGAGCCATTGACTACGACAACCTTCGTCCCGACTCCCACACGGCTCGCGAGATCGACCACATGCCTATTGTGCATGCGAAAGCAACCTGACGACGAGGCGCGTCCGATCGAGCGGGCATCGCTCGTGCCGTGAATCCGATAGAGCGTATTGCCAAGGTAGAGGGCCTTGGCGCCGAGTGGATTACGGACGCCGCCGATCATTTTAACCGGAAGCCTCGGGTCGCGTTCGCGCATCTCGGCAGGCGGGTGCCAATCCGGCCAGTTCGCCATGCGGCTGATCTTCTCCGTGCCCGTCCAGGTGAAGCCTTCCCGGCCAACCGATACAGGATAAACCAATGCCGTCGAAGGCCCTCGCACCAGGTAGAGACGGCGCGCGGCCGTATCGACCACGATGGTCCCGGCTGGTTGCCCGGAAGTGTAGCGGACCTCCGTCGGGGCCTGCGGATCGATTGCGGGACGCGGTCCACCATCAAGGACCTGGGGCGCGGACGGGTTGCCCGTTGGCTCGTCATCGTCGTCGGCAGAGAAAATGCTGCCAAGCGGCGTCAAACTCGCGGGTGCTGCGGAGCCTGGTCGGGCCTTCTTCGCTTTGGGCGTGGGTGAAGGTGTGCTCGGTCGCGAAGTCTCGAGCAGGCTTCGTTGATACCATGGAGCCCAAGTCTGACCGATAGCAGGCGCAGACATCATCACAGTCAAACCGGCGACGACCACAAAACGGTTCATCAGAGGCCCCCTCTTTCGCGGATACACTTTCGTAATGGATCATCGTCGACCGGGCCTAACCGATGGTCGACGTATGGTTACCGGAGACATGTAAGCGGTCCTGCCCGCGGGATGTGTACGCGCGGATGTCGATGGTCGCAGCAGGGCCAACTCGATTTGGGTTCGCGATGCCCGGCAGCGTGCCTGTGCACCGAGCAGGCCGTCACATGGACAAGGGCCGTTGCGCTCAGTACCAGTACCCGATCGAGCATGCGAAGGCCTGTGGCGGGCTGGCAGCGGGAGGTTTCCGTTTGAGCGGCGAGGATGACGGTCGGCGCACGACTGAGCGCAGCCAGCGCGCACGACAACACCTGTCCTGGCCACTCCAGCGCGCAGTCGAGGGCCCATCGCATCGAAGCACCGTCCTGGGCCTATGGTGGGGCTAGGGCTGGTGCCAAATCCTCTCGTCATACCCATCGGATTCCTGATCGGGGTGCTGATCGCGCTGCCCATCGGGCCGATCAATTTCCTCGGTTTGCAAAGGGCAGCCGAGCGCGGCTTTTTTGGCGGCCTCGCAGCTGGCATCGGCATTACGCTCGGCGATGCCATGATCGCCTCGGTGGCGACGTTCGGCGTCAAGGCTCTTAGCGGCGCCGTGGCTCACTATCGCTGGGCGATCCAGATCGTCGGCGGTATCGCGCTGATCGCGTCCGGGACGAAGCTCTTTTTCTCGCGCAATACATTCCGCAGCGTGCAGGATGCGGCCGACACCACGCTCTCCGACTACGCGTGGGACATTCCCAAGCTGGTGATCCTGACGATCACGAACCCCGGGGCTGTCCTGAGCCTCATCGCCATCATCGGTGGGGCGAGTTCGTTCGTCGAGGTCGAGTCGCGGAGCGATGCGATCGCAATGGTTCTCGCGATCATGGGCGGCAGCTTCTTCTATTGGCTGGTCGTCTCGCACCTGATCAATAGCGTGCGACACCGTCTGACGTCTCCCGCAATGCAACGCATCAATCAGCTATCGGGCCTCATTCTGATTGGTTTCGGTTGTCTGCTGATCGGTGAGATGATCTTGAAGCGGCTCTGACGGGCGTGCGCTGGCGGGCGAATGCTGTCATCGAGCGCGGGTGCCGTCCGATACCGGGGACACACACATGACGACAGAGATCGTGATCAACGCCTTCCACATGAACACGGTAGGGCATCAGTCGCCGGGTATGTGGACACATCCCCGCGACCGCGCACGGCATTACACCGATCTCGCCTATTGGGCCAACCTTGCCCGGACCTTGGAACGCGGAAAGATCGACGCGCTGTTCCTCGCCGACGTGCTGGGGGTCTACGACGTCTATTCCGGAACTCCGGACGCGGCTCTTCGCTCCGGGGTCCAGGTTCCGGTCAATGATCCTTCGCTGCTCATCCCGGCGATGGCGATGGTGACGGAGAACCTCGGCTTTGGCGTCACATGTACGTTGAGTTTCGAGCCCCCCTACCCGTTCGCGCGCCGCATGTCGACACTCGATCATCTGACGAAGGGGCGTGTCGGCTGGAACATCGTCACCGGCTATCTCGATAGCGCTGCGAAGGGCATGGGAGAGCGGGCCCAGGTCGGGCACGACAGGCGCTACGACATCGCCGATGACTACATGCAGGTGGTCTACAAGCTCTGGGAAGGCAGTTGGGAGGACGACGCGGTCAGGGCCGACAAGGCCGCCCGCGTCTTCGCCGATCCAACGAAAGTCCACCGGGTGTGTCACGACGGTGAGTTCTACAAGCTCGATGCAATTCATCTGTGCGAGCCGTCGCCCCAGCGCACGCCGCTGCTTTTCCAGGCGGGCGCCTCCGGGCGTGGACGTCAATTCGCGGGCCAGCACGCTGAATGCGTCTTCATCAACGGCCCGACAAAGGCTGCGATCAAGCCTTACGTCACGGGCCTGCGCGAGCAGGCGGTTGCTGCAGGTCGCGATCCGGCGGATCTCAAGATACTAGCTCTTGCAACACCTATCGTCGGGCGGACAAGCGCCGAGGCACGTGAGAAGCACGCCGAGTATGTGCGGTACGTGAGCCACGAAGGCGCACTCGCTCTGATGTCCGGCTGGACTGGGGTCGATCTCTCCAAATACGGCCTCGACGATGTCGTGCGATACGAGAAAACCGACGCCAATCGTTCCGCACTCGAAAGCTTCACCACCGCGGATCCGGATCGAACCTGGACTGTGCGCGAGATCGCCGAGAAGGTTGCCATCGGCGGGCGCAGTCCCGTGATGGTGGGCTCGGGCGCGGAGGTGGCAGCAGAGATGATGGCCTGGGTCGACGAGACCGGCATCGACGGCTTCAATCTCGCCTATGTCGTCATGCCGGAAAGCTTCACCGACCTCGTCGACCTCGTGATTCCCGAGTTGCAGTCACGCGGTCGCTTCAAGACAGCTTACCGTCCCGGCACGCTGCGGGAAAAGCTGTTCGGCGGGGCGCGACTTCCAAGCAACCACCCGGCTGCAAGGGCGAGGCGGTAGCCGGCAATCGAGGGTTATTGCGTCAGTCGGATGGCCGAGAGCTTCATGGCGATATCGGTGAATGCCGCATAGAGCTGCTGCACGTTGAGCGTATTGTAGAAGTGGGAGATGTCCGTGCCGCACGCCCTCAACGTCTGCTCGGCGATGGCGCGCTCGGCGGCTGGTAGCTGATCCAGCGCGAGCCCCACGGTGAAGACCTCAATGCCTTTGGCTTTCATGCCAGAGCACAATTGGAGAGCATAGTTGGAGACCGTCTGCTGCGACACTTCCTTGGCACTGCGGAAAGTGTTGTAGCCGCCGTCCGTCATCAGGACTGCAACTTTTCGCAGCTCAGGCGCACCATTCGGCCGTTTGCTCGTCAACATCGAGTAAGGCGCAGGCGCACTCGCGCCTGAGAAGATAGACTGCCACTCCGGTGAAAGCATGTACCAAGCCCAGGCCGTGCCCAGCGCACCGGCCGTCGCGCCATAGGCCTCAAGGCCATCGATACTGGCCATTAGCGTCGACCTGTCCGACGTCAGCGGCACGATCTCGTTGGCCTCGGCGACGTCGGCGCAGCCATAACTCGCGTAATTCCACTGGTAGGAAGGGTCCGCAGCGCTGGCCCCGAGGTAGCTCGCCGCCGCCGCTCCGCTGCTGTCCCAGCCCCGAGTCATCCTGGTTCCGTCATGCGCATTCAGCCACGCGCCGGCGCCCGGCGCACGATCTGTCGCGTCGATCTGACCGGTCGCTTCATAAAATCTGTCAGTGACACAGGGCATGATGGGCAACGCGCTCACGTACTGCGTTACCGCGGATGTGCAAGTCCAATTGCCTGCCGATTCGCTGCCGCCACTACCCGTGCTCGATGAGCAATAGTTCATCCAGCCGCTCCATGTGGGAGGGAGCCCGGTCAGCGCGCTCATCCGCGCTCCACCACCATTGTTCGGGCCAACCCGGACACGCGTCGAAAACGGCATGACGGCGACTTTGGAGGTCAGGTGCGATTGATCATCGGAGACGACGATCTCGACAAGCCGCTTCGCCGCCTCTTTAAGCCCCGTGAGCTTGGTTCCGCTCGTACAGGGGCCAACACCGTCATCGCACATCGATCCGGTCACATCGAGCATCACGGCAACTTCGATATTGCTGCCGCCCGAACCGCCAACCGTGACCGACGCCGACGCGAGCTTCGCTCCAGAGACAGCAACCACAGACATTTCGGCAATGCCCGCCACCTGGAGCAGTGTGGTCCCGATCATAGCCGTACCGGTCGCGTCGATGGCCTTGCCATCTGACGATACAGCAAATGCAACGTCGTCCCGCAACAGCGTGGGCGCGCCCTGCAAATTGCTTACATACGTCCTTCGGGCCACGTCGAGTGCTTCGGCCGGCGAATCTGGATCGAGTTGCAGAGATCGCGCACCGGCGAGAACAGCCGCGTCTATGGCGGCACTGACCGCGGACCGTGCCAGAAACAACCGTCCCGTATCGACAGCAATTCCTGCGGCCAGAAACAGCAGCGACGCCGAGACAGCAAAGATAATGAGCACCGTGCCGCGGTCGTCCCTCGCGAACCTCTGAACAATACGATGCGAATGAAGTCTGGGTGCAGGCATTCCCGACAGTATCCCGAGTTGACGCAAGATCGTTGGCTGACCTCGGCAACGTACGATTTACCTGTCAACGCAACGTCGACGTTTCCTCCGAATCCAGATTATCCGAATTAGGTGTTTGGCAAGGCTACGCGGCCGGACAGCGCCTAAGCTCCTCGCCCCCCGCGTCGTCACATCCGCCAGTCACCCCGACGCGCCATCGGCAAACCGAGGTTCTCGCGAAGCGTCGTTCCACGATAATCTTTGTGGTAAACGCCGCGGCGCTGCAGCTCCGGAACGACAAGGCGCACGAAATCCTCATAGCCGCCAGGCATCTCGGTGGTGGCGAGTACGTAACCGTCGCATGCGCGGCCCTTGAACCAGGCCTCCATCTCGTCCGCCACATCCTTAGGCGTGCCTTTGAAGATCGGAGCCTCGCGCAATCGACCCCGGCCTGAATGCTCGACGAAATCTCGAGTCGTCGGGTTCTTTTTGCCGGAGTTGGCGATGACACGGTCCCGCATACCGTGCATTCCCGTGAGCTGTGCGAGCTCCTGGTCCGAGAACGGCTCATCCATGGGCTTCGATCCGAAGTCGAAATTGATCGCCTCCGAAAGCAGCGCGAGCGTATCGATCGGGCGAGCAAGGCTATCGGAGATCGCGAATTTCTCCTCGGCCATGGCGCGCGTTTCGCCGACGAAAACGTAGCAGGCCGGCGCGATCACGACCTTCTCCGGGTCGCGACCAGCCGCTGCAATCGCGCCCTTGACCTCGGCGTAATTGGCCTTGGCGTGCTCGATATTGCGCACCGAACAAAAGATCAGCTCGGCCCAACGGGCGGCGAACTGCTTGCCACGGCCGGACTGACCGGCTTGGATGATGACAGGCCGTCCCTGCGGCGTCCACGGCACGGTGAAGGGGCCACGCGACTGGTAGTATCTGCCTTTGTGATCGAGCCGGTGGACCTTCTTGCCGTCGGCGAAGCGACCCTCCTTGTCGACGATCAACGCGTCGGGTTCCCACGTGTCCCAGTGACCGAGCACGACCTCCATGAACTCGTCGGCCATGTCGTATCGGTGGTCGTGATCGACATGGGTGTCGCGGCCGAAGTTCAAAGCCTCACCGTCGTTGACGGAGGTCACGACATTCCAAGCGGCGCGACCGCCGATCATGTGATCCACCGTTCCCCAGGCCCGGGCGATGTGGAACGGCTCGAAATACGTCGTCGACCCGGTGCCGCCGATACCCAACTTCGTCGACGCCAGCCCCATAACCGTCATGATGGTGGTCACGTCGAGCTTGACCACACGAACGCCGCCTTCAACTGCCTCGACGTGGTCGTTCTTGTAGCGATCCGGCATTGCGAGACGGTCGTCGAAGAATGCAACGTGGAACTTCCCTTCCTCCAGAACGCGGGCCATCCGCTGGAAATAGGCGGGTGTCAGGAAATCGCTGTGCGACGACGGGTGCCGCCAGGAGCCCGTGTAGTTCGAGCAGTTTTGCGCCTGCATGAAAGCGATCATCGTGATTTGGCGGGGATCGGACATCGGCGTGCTCCACAATTGAATTCAATTTCCTCCCATTGCACTGCCCCCAGAGGGAAGAAGCTCAGGGTGATGGGAGAAAGATGACCCGCCCTACCACTTCGGCGGAAGGTCGAGGCGGAGGATCTGGCCATCCATGCCCGGGCCAGCGGGCGGATATGCCTTGGTGACGCGCGCATCGTGGCCGGGGATCAGGAGGTCGCGATGGCCCGCCATCTGATTTATCGATCGGTAACCCTCGATCATGTCAGCGAGGTCGTAGAAGATCGCAAAGGGGCGCTCGAAATCGGTCTCGTCGAAGACATGCACGGCGTCGGAGGCAAGCACCACCCATCCGCGCTTGGTGTGCACGCGCACGATCGCCTGACCCCGTGCGTGACCACCGACAAGGATGAACTCGATACCCGGCGCGATCTCGACGTCGCCGTCATGGAAGACCATCCGGTCGGCATAGACGAGATCGATCAGTTGTTTAACGTCGTCTGGATGATAGGCGAGGCGGAATGGCTTCATGGTCATATCGCGACCGGTGACGTGGATCATCTCCTCGTCCTGGATATGGAATCGCGCCTTCTTGTAGTCCTCCAGGGTGCCGACGTGATCGAAATGAGCGTGCGTCAGGATCACGTCCGGTTCAGAGGCCGCATCGATACCGATTCGAGCCAGAGCCTCCGAAGGGCGACACAGGAAATCGTAATCGCGGCCCATACGTTTGGCCTGTACTGACGTCATTCCGGTGTCGATGATCCAGTTTCGACCGTTACCTTTCAGCGCATACGTGAAGAAATCGAGCCCCTGTATCATCTTGCCATGCTGGCCGCCGATGAACATGTGGCCTTCGTCGCGAAGATCCTGCTTGGCATAGCGGATGGCGTAGATCTCATATGTGGGCAGGGTCATGGGCTCGCTCCGGGCGTACTTCAGATATGTCCGGACAACCTTATAGCGCCCTTCACCGTCACGACCAGGGACATCGCAGCGCGGCCCCGCCGAATTGCGACAAGCCGCCTGCGCAGACGCCTCACCTCTTCGGCAAGGTTGTCGACGCCGCCCGTTCGACTGGCGGCTTCGATGATGATTTCGGTTTGACGCCGCAGCGCTCCATCGGCAAGGCGGTCGTCAGCCAACCGTTCTTCCCGACACCGACGACATATCGGCGACAAGCGGGAGAGATTCCGGGCACGAAGTGAATCCGGAATCGCGCGATCCCGGGCTTCGGCTGTGTCGGCCAGACGAGAACGGCGTCGTCCGGCGTCTCCGCAATCGCCTTCTTGATGGCTGTGGCTGCATTCTTGAAGTCGGTCGCGGTCAGGCTCTGGAGCAAAGCCCGGGACAAATCGGGATGCAGGCCCACTGCCTCGGCTCGCTTCTGGATCGGATCGGTCAGCGGGGGTAATGGAGGCAGGGGCGCGGGCTTCTCGATCTCGGCGGGCTTTGCGGCCGTTTCATCGATCTGTTCGGCTGGTGGTGGCGCTGCCTCAGCCTCCGCGCGAGCGACATCCTTGATCACCAGATCGCTGGTCGCGCCCAAGACAACCCGGCCGGCAGATTCGATCACGGCTGAATCGAGTAGCTGCAACGGGGCGAGCGAAAGTGGCGGCGTCGGCAATTCTGCCGGACGAGAGATCGGGTGCCACTCGCTCAGCATCGCCTCTCCCCAGGATGCGGCCGATGTCAGTCGTTTCGATGCCCAGTCCCAGGTTCCCTCGGGATCGGTGGCGCAGGCCCAGCCTCCGCCGCCAAGTGCGAGCAAGGCAACGGCGCGCAACCACCATCGCTTCCGCTTCGGCGCGATCGGCGCACCGACACGCTCCTCAGGAGCGAGTTCCCAGCGCAGACGATCGGAATGTTCACGAAACAGGGCTGCTGAAGACGGCGTCTCGGCCGACACGTACGCGCGGGTTGTCATACCCACCTCACTCTCGTTATACGATCGACATCGATGGCCCGCAGATTGACGGCTCGGCAAAATTCCCGGCAAAAAGAAGGCGATAGACGTTCACTCCGACGCATTCGCCGGCCACGTGAGCGAAGTGCTGCGGTTCGCCGCAGATGTGCTCGTGAAGATCGCTGGGGTTGCGGCCTTCGACTGACGACAGTTCGCTCTTCGAGTTCGTGGAGAGGCGTGCAACGCTGGCGGTCATTCACCCAGCTCCTGACACAGACCCGATGGCCCATGTCGCTTTCCCGTCGCCGCTCGCTCGCCGCCCTACTCGTCGTTTGCCTCGGGACGCTCGCCGCTCCGCTCGATAGCGCCGTCAACATTGCGTTCCCAAGCATTACCGCCGCGTTCGGCCTGCCGCAGTCCGGCATCCGCTGGGTGATCATCGCCTATGTGCTGACTTACGCGAGCCTGACGCTGGCGTTCGGCAAGCTGGGCGATCTGCTCGGCTACCGCCGAGTGTTCGTGACTGGCCTTGTCATTTCGGCTTTTGGTTATGCGGCGTGCTCCCTGGCGCCGGATGTCGGGCTGCTGCTTGCGGGACGCGTTCTGCAAGGCGTCGGCGCGGCCCTGACTTGGAGCTGTGCACCGGCACTCGCAACCTCACTTTATCCGGAATCCGAGCGCACCCGGGTCCTGGGTTTTTACTCGGCCGCCATCGCTGTCGGCGCGGCGCTCGGGCCACTTGCGGGCGGTGTGCTCGTCGAACGCTTCGGCTGGCCGGTCGTGTTCTGGGCCCGGCTGCCACTGGTGGCGACGGCCTTCGCACTGGCCTGGCTCATCCCCACAGCTGTGGCAAGCGCGACGCGGCGTGCCTTCGACTGGACCGGCGCACTTCTGCTCGTGACATGGTTGTCGGCCTTCCTGCTCGCCGCAGCCCGACCCGAGATGCCGAACGGGGAGATTATCGCAGCAGCACTCGTCGTGATCGGGGCAGCGACTTTCTGGGCATTCCTGGCGCACGAGTCGCGTCACCCCGACCCGATCATCCGACCATCGCTTTTTCGCGAGCGCGTATTCCTTGTTCTCAACCTCGCCAGCATCGCGCTCAACTTCGCGGGATTCGCCGTGATGTTGCTCGTACCCTTTCATCTGGCTCGGACGGCCGGACTTGACCCGGGCATCGGAGGCCTCGTCCTTTGTGCCAACGCATCGGGCGTCGTGGTAGGTTCGTGGCTCGCCGGGCGGGTTGCCCAGCGCGTCGGATCAACTCCGCTCGCCCTGATCGGCACGCTGGTCTCGGTCATCGGACTTGCGCTGGTCTCGAGCTGGAGCCGCGATACGACGGCGGTCATGATGGCCATATGCCTTGCTTTCCAAGGCTTCGGACTCGGACTGTTCCAGGTTTGTTACGCCGATCGAGTCCTGGAGACTCTGCCCCAGGCAGACCGAGGCGTCGCCGGGAGCCTCACACTGGTCACTCGCACGATCGGTATCGTCGGCGCGGCGGCAGGACTGACGGCACTGAGCCGGACCATCGAGGCCGATGCGTTGGCCGCCGGCCTGCCGGATGCCACCCTTCTGGCGTTCAAGCAGACGTTCGCATTCGTCAGTGCCGGGCTCGCGGCAGGCCTCGCCGCAGTCCTCGTCGGATTAGGCCTCGGCAGGGCAACCCGACCACGCGCAACCCGCTCCTGACCCATAGCACTGTGGACAAAAGATCACGGACAAGTCCGCGCCCTTGAGATGCGGGTTGGACCACGGTCTATATCGCCTTGCTCGTTCACGTTTCGTGTCACGGGGACGCCGGGGCCGCAGTTTGGTCAAATTGGCGGGCAAGAAGCTTCGTTTGGGGAGAGTCGCGCGTCCAGGCGAAACGGTGTGGCAGAGGGATGGGGATATCGCCCAGTCTCATCCGCAAGGTCCGTCGCGCCCGACCCGGCACCAGAATTTGCGGGAGCACTATGAATCCGACCGACGTCGTGCAGCATGCGATCGGGGCGACGGCCGGTGGACACTCGTTCTACGAGTTGTTCATGCAGGCCCATATCGTCGTCAAGGTGGTGATGATCGGGCTAGTTCTGGCCTCCGTCTGGTCGTGGGCCATCATCTTCACCAAAATCTTTGCCTTCCGGCGTGCTCGCCGCGAAGCCGACCGCTTCGAGCAGCTGTTCTGGTCCGGGCAGTCGCTTGAGGAACTGTACACTGCCCTTTCACGCGATCGCACTTTCTCGATGGCGGCACTCTTCGTTGCCGCGATGCGCGAGTGGAAGCGCTCCGTCGAGGGGAATATTCGCGCGCTCGGCGGCATCCAGCTGCGCGTCGAAAAGGTGATGGACGTCACCATTAGTCGCGAGATGGAGCGGCTCGAGCGAAGTCTGCTGTTTCTGGCAACGGTCGGCTCGACAGCGCCGTTCGTAGGTCTTTTCGGCACGGTCTGGGGCATCATGACCAGCTTCCAAGCCATTGCCATCTCGAAGAACACTAGCCTCGCCGTCGTGGCGCCGGGTATTGCCGAGGCGCTGTTTGCGACGGCACTCGGCTTGCTGGCCGCAATACCGGCTGTGATCGCCTACAACAAATTCTCTGCCGATTCGGCTCGGCTCGCGCAGCGCCTCGAGGCGTTCGCCGACGAGTTTGCCGCCATTGTTTCGCGCCAGATCGACGTCCGCTCTTAGGGGGGCAAGCTCATGGGTGCGAGCCTTGGCGGAGGTGGTGGGAGCGGTCACAGCGGCCGGCGAGGTCGCAGGCGTCGACATGCGCCGATGAGCGAAATCAACGTCACGCCCTTCGTCGACGTGATGCTCGTACTCTTGATCATCTTCATGGTCGCAGCACCGTTGCTGACCGGCGGAGTTCAGGTGGAGCTGCCGCAGGCCAAGGGCCGCCAGCTCGAGACCAATAAGGAGCCCCTCGTGGTCTCCGTAACCAAGAGCGGGCAGGTGTTCCTCGGCCAGGAAGAGAAGACACCGATGTCGCTCGACGAGCTCGGGCCCAAACTCACGGCGATCGCGCAGTCGCGAGGCAGCGGATCAGGACAGGACGAGCCCGTCTTTGTCCGGGGAGACCGTGCAGTCGAGTACGGTCACGTCGCGCGCGTGATGGCGCGCTTGAAGGAATCGGGTTTCCGTAAGATCTCGCTCGTGACCGAGGTGGAGGGTGGGGGTTAAGGGGTGACATTCGGGCTGGCAATGTCCGTCGTGCTCCACGCAGCGCTGCTCGGCTATGCGATGCTTTCGATTGCCCATACGCCGCCTCGCGAGCAGAAGTCGCCGACCGAGGCCATCGTCGCCGACGTCATCTCGGCCTCCGAGCTCAACCAGATGCGCAAGGGCGTCCGCGAGGCCAAGCTTGATGAGGCCGAAGCGAAGGACGTGAAGAAGCCGGACGAAGGCAAAAAGGACGCACCCAAGCAGCGCCCGGTCGTGGCACAGCCGCCGCCCCCCGCTGCCGAACCGCCGCCGCCCGAGCCCGCCAAGCCGGTCGAGGTCGCCAAGGCCGAACCTCCGCCCCCTCCCCCACCCGCACAAAAAGTCGAGCCCCCAAAGCCGGAGCCGGACAAAGCTGCGCTCGCGCAAAAGCTCGACGAGCTGGCCTTGCAAAAAGCGGAGGAGGAAAAGCAGAAGGAGGAGGCCTCTGCGGCTAAAGCCAAAGCCGAGGCGGAAGAGAAAGCGAAGGCCGACGCCGAGGCAAGGGCCGCCGAGGAAAAGCGGAAAGCCGAAGAAAAAAAGAAGGCTGAGGAAAAAAAGAAGCAGGAACTGGCGGAGAAGAAGAAGCGGGAGCTGGCCGAGAAGAAGAAGCGCGACGACGCCAAGCGCAAGGCGGAACTCGCCAAACAGAAGCAGCTCGACACGAACCGGCTCTCGGCGTTGCTCGACAAGACACCCGATCCTAAGCAGGCCCCGGCCGCCAACGACGCGCCCGAACGGCCGACCAATGCGAAGGGCCCTGTACGCGGCGACGCCCAAGGCCGCGACAGCACCATCTCGGCGAATGAAGCGAGCTTCCTTGCCGGACTGATGCGGCAGGCGGTCAGCCGCTGCTGGAACATCAATGCCGGCGTCGATGGCATCCAGCAGATGGTGGTCAAGGTCGAGATCCGCTTGACGCCCGAAGGGCGGCTCGCGTCTTCACCGCGCGTCGTCAACACCATGGCAAACCCGGTTTTCCGGGACGCTGCCGACTCCGCTGTGCGCGCGCTCGTCCAGTGCGAGCCTTACGTCCTTCCTGAGGACAAGTATGCCGGCGGCTGGGAGCATATGATTCTGACCTTCGATCCCGCCCGCATGTTCTGAACGAGGTCGGAGTTGGCGAACGGGGTCAAGCCTGCCTAGGATATGACCTGCGGCAGGCGCCCAGCGCTCACCGATCGATCATTCTCAAGGACAGGGACCATGCCAGAGCGCTCGAACCAGCGGACCGCTTATTTCAACGGTAAGTACGTGCCCGAAGGCGAGGTGCGCGTGCCCTTCCGCGACCGAAGCTTTCTCTATGGCGACGGCTGCTTCGACATGACCCGAACCTTCGCCGGCAAGCCCTTTCGCGTGAAGGAGCATATCGATCGCTTCTATCGCTCGCTTGCGTACCTCGGCATCGATATTGGGTTGAAGCCCGCCGAGCTGACCGAGATCACTCACGAGGTTGTGCACCGCAACGCCCATCTGCTTGGCCAGGGCGACGACTGGTGGGTCGGGCAACGCGTCTCGCGCGGCATCAAGAGTGTCGGCGAAGGCATGGACCCATGGGAAGACATGGGGCCGAGCATCATCGTCGACTGCATGCCGCTCCCCTTCAAGGCGCGCGCCGCACACTATCGTGACGGCATCCGCGTGGTGGTGCCGTCGGTGCGCCGGACGCCGCCCGGTTCCCTTTCTCCGCGCGTCAAGACGCACAACTATCTCAACATGGTGATGGCCGACATGGAGGCGCGTGAACGCGATCCGGAGGCCTGGGCCGTGCTCCTGGATGAGAACGGCAATCTCTGCGAGGGCATGGGGTCGAACATCTTCGTGGTGAAGGATGGCCGTATCTCGACGCCGCAGGGCCGTTACGTACTCGAAGGCATCTCGCGACAGACTGTGATCGAATTGGCCAGGCAAGAAGGCTTCGAGGTGGTCGAGCGCGACATCGACCTCTACGACGCCTACACGGCGGACGAGGTCTTCCTGACCTCGACGAGCCTGTGCCTATGTCCCGTTTCAAAGGTCAATCATGCGGCCATCGGCGACGGCAAAGTGCCAGGGCCCGTAGCGGCACGTCTCCTCAAGGCTTACTCGGACTACGTGGGCATCGATATCGCCGCGCAGTATCTGAGCCGGCTGAAATAGCCTTTCCACGAGCAGGTGCGGTCAACGGCGCCTCAATTTGAACTCAGCGTTACTCAGGAGAAACGTTCATGACGGACGTGACGATTCTGGCGAGCGGGCTCGGTTTTCCCGAGGGACCGGTGGTCTGTGCCGACGGCTCGGTGATTCTCACGGAGATCCGCAATGGCCGCTGCACCCGGGTAACATCCGACGGCAAGGTCAGCCTGTTCTCGGATTGCGGCGGCGGGCCGAACGGGCTCGCCTTCGGACCGGACGGACACTTGTACCTCTGCAACAACGGTGGCAGCCGCTACGTCGAGGGCCATTCGATGGGTCTCGGCCCACACCCGGACTACAAATTCGGGTACGTGCAGCGGCTCGACGCCAAGACGGGCAAGGCGACGCTCCTCTACAAGGACGTGGCCGGCAATCCGCTCTCAGCACCGAACGATCTGGTTTTCGACAAGGACGGCGGCTTCTACTTCACCGATCTCGGCAAACGCCACCCCCGACATCGGGACAATGCCGGCATCTACTATGCCCTGCCTGACGGCTCCAAGATCGTCGAGGTGGCTTATCCGATGCTCAGCACCAATGGATGCGGCTTGTCACCCGATGGCAAGACGCTCTATGCCGCCGACACCGAAGGCGCACGGCTGTGGGCCTTCGAAGTGCAAGGCCCGGGCAAGCTGAAACCGAAATCAGAGTTTGCGCCACACAGCGGGCGCATGATTGCCGGTCTCCCCGGTCGCGCGCGGTTCGACAGCCTCGCCGTGATGGCGAGCGGGAACATCTGCGTCGCAACACTGACAACGGGCTATATCACCGAGATCTCGCCGAAGGGCGACATCGTGCGCGAAGTGAAGATGCCGGACGTCTATCCCACCAACATCTGTTTCGGCGGCACAGATATGTGCACCGCCTACGTCACGCTCTCCGACAAGGGCCAACTCGCGATGCTTCGGTGGCCTGAGCCGGGGCTGAAGTTGAATTTCAATTAGTTGAGGCTCGCGCAGAGGCTCAGATGAGGCTGGCTCTGCGCGCGGTCGCTCGCCCGAGTTACCCCGTAGGCGCTAAAGTCACGAAGGTGATGACGCTCACCCGGCGCCTGGTGTCGTCTGATCGAAGCCGACGAAGACCTCGAACTCGCCGGCCCGCGAGCCGACCGGGACGTCGAACGAGACAGTTCTTACGGCTGAGAAGTAACCGACGGGTCTGTCGGCGGACACCGTCACGTCGACCATGCCGCTCTCGTTCACGATCCGCGCACGCTTTGCATCGGTGACGAAGATATTGACCGGTAGCGTGACCAATCCTGCCTGCCCTTTCGGACCGAGCAGCACACGTCCAGAGAAACCATACTTGACCGTAACGCGTGTCCCCTGGATCTGGCACTCACGTGCCGTCTGGGTGATCTCGCCGCGATGACGCACAGCGAGGCCATCTCCGACCTTGCCTTGTTCGTAGATCGTCACGTGATGATCGCGGGGCCAAACCGCGAAGCGAGGACACCCACCTGCCACGTCGCCACCGACCGGCATCGGAGAGTTGGCTTTGGCTGCCGACAGCATCTGCTCGTGCGTAACGGCCTTCTCGGCAGTCTTGGACGCGGCCCCGCCACCAAACATGCCGCCACCGATCCCCGAAGTGATCGAGGACATGCCGCATCCGCTCGCCATCGTTGCTATCGCCGCAGCACCGGCCAATCTGACCAGTGCGCGCAAAGCGCCTGTCGCTGCTCGCGCCACGCTACCCCCGTCCATTCGAAGCCGCGACATCTGACGCGCCGCTGACTCGGTACCCCCGCAGGTCACGGGCGGACCATCGCCCTTGTTCAAAGCGGATGTCAAGTGTAGCACCATGGGTTTTCCGGGTGGCGTGTCGCGCCGGACCCGGATGTCCTCAGTTGGGATCGCGAACGCGCCGACGGAGCCTCTCCACCGCATGGAACCGACAGTCCTCCCACCGCTCACCGTACTGCTCGCGGCGCCGCGCGGCTTCTGTGCCGGCGTCGACCGGGCCATCCAGATCGTCGAGTTGGCGCTGCGCAAATACGGTCCCCCCGTCTACGTTCGGCACGAGATCGTGCACAACCGGTTCGTGGTTGAGTCCCTGCGCCAGAAAGGCGCCATATTCGTGGAAGAGCTGGACGAGATCCCAGAAACCGATGCGCCTGTGATCTTTTCGGCACACGGTGTGCCGAAGTCCGTCCCTGCCGCGGCGCGCAAGCGAAACATGTTCTTCCTGGATGCGACCTGTCCCCTGGTCTCCAAAGTTCACGTCGAGGCAGAGCGCCATTACGCCGAAAATCTCGAGATCATCCTCATCGGACACACGGGGCATCCCGAGGTGGTGGGAACGACGGGCCAGCTGCCGGAGGGCGCGGTACGGATCGTCGAGACCGTCGAGGACGCGAGACGCCTCGTGCCGCGCGACCCGGACCGCCTCGCCTGGATCACGCAGACGACGCTCTCCGTCGATGATACGGCCGAGATCGTGGCCGTTCTCAAGGAGCGGTTTCCCGCCATCGTCGGGCCCCACAAGGAGGACATCTGCTACGCAACGACCAACCGTCAGGCCGCAGTCAAGGTGATCGCACCGAGAGCCGATTGCGTGCTCGTCGTGGGCGCGCCGAACAGCTCGAATTCGCTTCGCCTCGTCGAGGTGGCTGAGCGGGCCGGTTGCTCCCGCGCGATGCTGGTCCAGCGGGCAAGCGACTTGCCATGGGAGCAACTCGAAGGTGTGCGAACCCTCGGCATCACCGCCGGCGCGTCGGCGCCGGAGGTTCTGGTCGACGAGATCATCACAGCGCTCGGGGAGCGCTTCCTCGTCACGCTCGAGCAGGTTCGGACTGCCGAGGAACGCATTGCGTTCAATGTACCGCGCGAGCTGCGCGACGCACCGGTCTCCGGCTGATCAGTAAACGCGGAGCGGGATCCCAATGGCAGTCTACACGGACGTTGGCGACGAGGAGATCGCCGCCTTCATCGCCAGCTATGGTCTGGGCGCGGTGGTGTCCTTCAAGGGCATTGCGGAAGGCGTGGAGAACACGAACTACCTCGTTGAGACGGAGCGCGGATGGTTCATTCTGACGCTTTACGAGAAGCGCGTGAACCCTGCCGAACTCCCGTTCTTTCTCGCGCTGATGGAGCATCTGGCCGGATCCGGCCTCAATTGCCCGACGCCAGTACGGGACTGCGAGGGCCGCAACTTGCGCGAGCTTGCTGGCCGGCCGGCGGCGCTGGTCACTTTTCTCGAAGGCCTTTCGGTGCGGCGCCCGACTGCCGATCACTGCAGGGAGATCGGCGAAGCATTGGCCCGCATGCACATCGCGGCGGCGGATTTCTCGATGCGGCGGCGCAACGGGCTGGGGATCGACGAGTGGCGCCCCCTCTACCAGCGGTTTGCCGTCCGGGCCGATGAGGTTCGCGGCGGGCTCGGCGCACTGATCGAAACCGAACTCGACTTCCTCGACGCGCATTGGCCGCGACATCTGCCAGAAGGGGTCATCCACGCCGATCTCTTCCCCGACAACGTGTTCTTCCTCCACGATCGTCTGTCCGGGCTGATCGATTTCTACTTCGCTTGCACGGACGCGTTGGCTTACGACGTTGCCGTATGCCTCAACGCTTGGTGTTTCGAGGCCAACGGCCAGTTCAACATAACCAAGGGACGCGCGCTGTTGAAGGGTTACGATAGCGTTCGCTGCCTGACCGACGACGAGAGGAAGGCACTCCCCGTGCTCGCACGCGGCTCAGCTTTGCGCTTTCTGCTGACCCGCGCTTACGACTGGATCAATACGCCGCCCGATGCACTCGTGAAACGGAAGGATCCGGGGGAGTACTTGCGGCGGCTCAGCTTTCATCAAGCGGTCCGTAGCGAGCGCGAGTACGGCCTGGACGCTGGCCTCGGCGCAGGCACCCCATGAGCGACGAAGACAAGCCTCAGGTCACGATCTTTACGGATGGGGCCTGCTCGGGCAATCCTGGCCCTGGCGGCTGGGGCGCGATTTTGGTCTCCGGTCCGCACCGCAAGGAGATCAACGGCGGCGAGGCGACCACGACCAACAATCGTATGGAATTGATGGCAGCCATCTCTGCCCTCGAGGCGCTGAAGAAACCTTCCAAAGTCGAACTATGGACCGACAGCAACTACGTTAAGGACGGCATCTCGAAGTGGATCCACGGCTGGAAACGCAACGGCTGGAAGACGGCCGACAAGAAGCCCGTGAAGAACGCCGAGCTGTGGCAGCGACTCGACGAGGCGCGCCGCCGCCACGAGATCGAATGGCACTGGGTGAAGGGGCATGCCGGTCACGATGAGAACGAGCGAGCCGACGAGCTCGCTCGGGAGGGCATGGCACCGTTCAAGAAGGGCGGCAAGTGAACGTGCTCGGGTCAAGAGCACGCAACACACGTTCTCAGCAACCGACCTCCAGTTTTTACTTCATGTCTTCTTCGGCGGGACCTGTACGATCTCCATCGGTGCCGCATGGTAGCGGAAGCCGTCGCCATGCTTCGATAGGTGCCCGTAGCCCGGCCACGGGAAGTGGTAGGCGATGACTGGGATCTTCTGCGTCGCAAACATGTCGAGGTACTTCACTCGCGTTTGAGCGGACTGCTTCGGATCGGTGTCGTAGGCGAACTCGAGCCGCGGCCGCTCGACCAGCAGCACCTGGTGGTGTGTCAGATCACCGATGAAGCAAAGTTGCTTGCCCTCGCTCGACAGCATGAAAACCATGTGCCCCACAGTATGTCCCGGCGCCGCCATCGCCGTGATGCCGGGCAGGAACTCCTCGCCATCCTTGATGAATTTGATACGGTCGCGGTACGGCAACAGGTTCTTGCGTGCGTGAACGACGAAGTCCTTGAGCTTTTTCGGGTCCTTGTCGTCGGTCCAGAAGTCGAAGTCGGCTTGGCTCATGTAGACTTGCGCGTTCGGGAAAAGCCTCTTTCCCTTTGCGTCGACCATGCCCCCGATGTGGTCGATGTGCCCGTGCGTGATGACGATCGAATCGATTTGGCCGGGGCGAATACCGGCTTCCCGAAGGCTCGTCATGAGCCGCCCGGTCGTCGGACCGAACATCTTCTGCGTGCCCATGCCAGTATCGAACAGGACGAGGTTCTTACCCGTGTTGACGACCGGCGAGTTCTGCTCGAGCACGACGTTGCTGGCAGACAGATAATTGTCGGTCAGCAACTTGCCGATCTCGTCCTTACTGGCGCCGAGGAACGCGCCACCAGGGTCGCCAAGCGGCAGCGGGCCGTCCGACACCATCGTGACCTGCATGGTGCCGTGCTTGAATCGATACCAATAGGGAACCTGCGATTTGAGCGCAGGTGCCTTCGCCATGGCACCTGATGCGCCGAGACCAGTCGCAGCCGCGGTTGCGAACGCGCCAGCGCCGAACAGCGCTGCTCGGCGGCTCAACAAGAATTCCGACATCGTTATCCTCCATGAGACGAGCACGTTCGTTCAGTTCGCGTGCCCCGGCAGGTGAAGACTATGCCGCAACTCGCCCGCGCAGCAACACTCCAGGCGAACGAAGGCCTTCGAGGGGGCCGAAGCCGCGTCAGCGCCCCTTCACATCCCAGAAGTCGCCGCGGAAGTAGAGAAGCGGCTGGACGTCCTCGCGGAATCGACCGTCGCGAACCCGGCCGATGAAGATCGAATGCGTCTGAAACTCGTGCTCGTCCACGAGTTCGCAATCGAGCGTCGCCAGGGACCCTTTCAAGGTCGGTGCGCCCGTCGCGAGCGCCTCCCAGGCGTCGGCGTCGAACCTCGCTTCACCCTCCACGATCTTGGTCGAGAACCGCTTGGCCAAGTCGAAGTGCTCCTGCGCCAGGATGTTGACCCCGAAGCACTTGGCGGCACGAATCGGCGCGTGGGCACTGGCGTTCCGGTTGACGCAGATCAGAACCGTCGGCGGCGAATCGGTGAGCGAGCACATGGCCGTCGCTGTGAGGCCCGTGCGACTGCCCGGACTTCCCACGGTAATAATCGTGACCGCGCCCGCCTGGTGGCGCATGAGGTTCTTGAACTTGGCGCTGTCCATCGTCGTGCTCCCGAGGCGCGGTATGGGTATCCGGCTCCAGCCTGACGGCGCAGGCAGAGCCTTGAACATGCTGGCAGACATCGCATCGTGACAGCAGCATCAGGCTAAAGCCAGACACCGGTCCGCCGCAATGCTCCTCGCGAGGATCAGGCTTTCTTCCAGTCCCCGATTTGCGCTTTGGGCAGCCCGAGGTTGTCGCGAAGTGTGGGACCCTTGTAGTCCTTTTGATGAAGCCCGCGACGCTGAAGCTCCGGCACCACGAGGCGCACGAAATCCTCATAGGCACCCGGAATGTGAGTTGCAGCCACCACAAACCCATCACAGCAGGTGCCGAACCACTCCTCGAGGCCGTCGGCTATCTCCTTCGGTGTACCGACGAAACGCGGGAATTCGCGCACGGTGCCGCGGCTCGAGAATTGGACGAAATCGCGGATTGTCGGGTTCTTCTTGCCGGAGAGCGTCGTGACGCGGTCGATGATGGCGCGCAGGCCGCTGACGCCCGCAAGTTCTTCGTCGCTGAAGCTCGAATCCATGGGCTTCGAGTAGAAGTCGAAGTTCAGGGCCTCGGATAGCAATGCCAAGCCGTCGACAGGCTTCGCCAGCTGATCGATCAGCGCCATCTTATCATCGGCCATGGCTTTGGACTCGCCCGGCACGACGTAAACGGCCGGCGCCACGGCCACGCTGGCGGGATCGCGTCCCTCTTTGGCGACCATCGCCTTGAAGTTGTCGTAGGTCCGCTTGCCGATCTCGAGGTTCGGCAGCACCCAGAAGACCAGCTCGCCCCAGCGCGCCGAAAAGGCCTGGCCGCGCCCGGATTGGCCGGCCTGAATGACAACCGGGCGTCCCTGCGCCGAGCGTGGCACCGTGAACGGGCCCTTGGAGCTATACCACTTTCCCTTGTGCTCGAGCCGGTGGACTTTATCGGGGTGAGCAAAGAGTCCCTCCTCCTTGTCGACCACGAGGGCGTCGTCCTCCCAAGTGTCCCAATGGCCGAGCACGACCTCCATGAACTCGTCGGCCATGTCGTACCGGAGGTCATGCTCCACATGGGACACTTGGCCCATATTGTGCGCCTCGCTATCGTTCAGCGAGGTGACGACGTTCCAGGCGGCACGGCCGGCCGTCATCAGATCGAGTGTCGCCATCACGCGAGCGACGTGGAACGGCTGATAGTAGGTCGTCGAGTAGGTTGACCCGAGGCCAAGATTTTTGGTCGCCATGCCCATGCAGGCAAGAATCGTGACGGGGTCCATCTTGACGACACGCGCTCCGTTGCGGACGGCCTCGCGATGGTCGTTGCCGAGAATGTCCGGCATGGCCAGACGGTCGTCGAAGAAGCACAGGTGGAACTTGCCGTATTCCAACGTCTGCGCGATCCGCTGGTAATACTGCGGCCCCAGGAAGTCGGTCGCGGAATTAGGGTGGCGCCAAGAGCCGATGTAGTTCGAGCAGTTCTGGGCCTGCATGAACCCGACCAGGGTCATCTCGCGCTTACGGGCCATCGTCGTCGTCCTCTCAGAAGCCTGGGCAGTGTGTCGCTATGTCCGGACAAGGGCGATAGCGGCTTTTACGCGGCGCGTCATGCGGTTCTATCGGCCTGCGCCGAAAAGCGGCGGGTCGGGAGACCTTAGACTTGATCCGCATCAAACTCTAACGCCACGCGCCGGCCTTGCCAGCGCCGCGGAATGACGGCAAGGGAGTGGTCCCGGCCCGACTTGGGACCCGATTGCCTCTTCCGGCAACCGAGGCCCTGTCGGCATCTGCACTCAAGCTGGCGGCCCAGAACCTCATGCCCTCGTCCAATGAACTGCTGATCGAGCTCTTCTCTGAAGAGATCCCGGCGCGCATGCAAAGCAAGGCCGCCGAGGATCTCCGGCGTCTCGTGGTCGACGGTTTGAAGGGTCGAGGCTTGTCCGTTGGAGCGGCCATCGCGTTTGCGACGCCGCGGCGCCTCGCACTGGTGGTGCAGGGCGTGCCGCCGATGTCACCGGCTATCTCGGACGAGAGAAAGGGTCCGCGCGTCGGCGCCCCCGATGCTGCGATCCAGGGGTTCCTCAAAAGCGCAGGCCTCGCCTCGATCGAGCAGGCCCGGGTCGTCGAGGACGGCAAGAAGGGCAGCTACTACCTCGCGAAGATCGAGAAGCCCGGTCAGCCGGCAACGGTGCTCATCGGTGACGTCCTGACGGAGACGCTCGAGAAATTCCCTTGGCCGAAGTCGCAGAGGTGGGGCGCTGGATCGTTCCAGTGGGTTCGCCCCTTGCATTCGATCATCTGCCTTTATGCCGGCAAGGTGGTTCCGATCGAGGTCGGCGGTGTCACGGCATCGAACGTGACGCGAGGCCACCGCTTCCATGGCAACGAGCCGTTCCTGGTTGAGAGCTTCGAGGACTACGGCACGAAGTTGAAGGCGGCCAAGGTATTGCTGCCGTCGTCCGAACGCGCCGAAATGATCCGCGAGCAGGCGCTGGCGCTGGCGAAGAAGGCCGGACTCCAGCTGGTCCAGGACGAGGCACTGCTCGCCGAGAACGCCGGGCTTGCCGAATGGCCCCTCGTGCTGATGGGCACTTTCGATGAAGACTTCCTCGCCGTGCCGGGCGAATGCCTGACGACCTCGATGAAAAGCCACCAGAAGTGCTTCTCGCTGACCGACCCGGCGACCGGGAAGCTCGCCAACAAGTTCCTGATGGTCTCGAACCTCATTCCGGTCGACGGCGGGCACGAGGTGATCGCCGGCAACGAGCGGGTCATCCGGGCCAGGCTTTCGGATGCGCGTTTCTTCTGGGAGCAGGATCTCAAGCGCCACCTCGAGCCGATGCACTTCGAGCTGAAGGGCATCACCTTCCACGAGAAGCTCGGCACGCAGTGGGATCGCATGGAGCGGATCACGGAGCTGGCGCGGCAGATCGCGGGCAGCGTCGATGCGGAGCCGGAGCTGGCGGGGCGCGCGGCGCAGCTGTGCAAGGCGGATCTCGTCTCGGGCATGGTCGGCGAGTTCCCCGAGTTGCAGGGCCTGATGGGCCGCTACTACGCCGAGGCCGAGCACATGAACCCCAAGATCGCCGCGGCGATCGAGGAGCACTATAAGCCGCGCGGCCAAAGCGACACCGTGCCGACGGCACCGGTCTCGATTGCGGTGGCGCTGGCCGACAAGCTCGACACGCTGGTGGGGTTCTGGGCGATCGGCGAAAAGCCGACCGGGAGCGGCGATCCGTATCAGCTCAGGCGGGCAGCGTTGGGCGTGATCCGGATCGTGCTGGAGAATGATTTGCGGGTTTCCCTTCGCAAAGTGCTCTTCAGACCAATTCTCGACGCTCATGTGCGGTTGATGGCAGCCCGCGTGAGCGAGAAGTTGCCGAGCCTCGATGAAGTTATTCAAGACAAGTATAGCTCATTGGACGACGTGAACTGGAAGGAGGTTTACTCCGAGCGCCTGACAAGAGCAGGTGCGAGCAAGGAGGCTGAGCAGCTTCCAAAGAACGTGGACGCGACCTATGGTGACCTCCTCTCCTTCTTCGCCGACCGGCTTAAGGTCCATCTCCGCGAAAAGGGTGCCCGGCACGACCTGATCGATGCCGTGTTTGCCCTTGGCGGGCAGGATGATCTCGCGCTCATCGTGCGTCGTGTCGAGGCGCTGGACGACTTCCTCAAGACGGACGACGGGGCCAACCTGCTGGCCGGTGTCAAGCGGGCCGCCAACATCCTCGCCATCGAGGAGAAGAAGGACAAAACCACCTACGCCGACGCCTACGACATCAAGCTCCTCGTCGAGAAGGAGGAAGCCGCCCTCGCCGCGGCGATCGAACAGGCCAAGCAGGACACCGTCGCCGCGCTCAACGTCGAGAACTTTACCGGCGCCATGAACGCGCTCGCCGACCTCAGGTCACCCGTCGATGCCTTTTTCGAGAAGGTGACGGTCAACGCCCCCGATACGGCGCTGCGCGCGAACCGGCTGAAGCTGCTGTCGGAGATCCGCGCAGCGACCCTCAACGTCGCCGATTTCTCTAAGATCTCGGGGTGAAGGCGGGCAGCCTTGAAGGGGGCTGCGTCGTGCTAACCCGCTGCCCCACGCGTTAAGCCTCCCCTTCACTGCCCCCTCCCCGCAAAGGGGCAGGGGGACGCAAGAGCCGATAGGACTGGACGACCATGGCTCTCGCCTTTGGCGAGGGCTGCTGCCCATGGACAGGCCCACGGCAGTCGTCGGCAGAGCTAACTGGGGCTGATGGCAGGGCTAACTGGGGGGTAACCATTTTCTGCGCCTAGTGGAGGCCGGGTGGCGAGGTGCGCGCGCGTTTTCGCAGCTGCACTTGCTCGTCGTTGTCGCGAGTGAGCGTAGAGGAGTTCCGCATGTCAAATGCCACCAAGAGCCTCACTGCGGGCTGGCAATCGGACACGCTCATACGTCTCGTCGTCATCGCCTTCACGGCCGCGCTCTTCATGTCGGCGCTGCTGCTCTTCTCCGTGCAACCGATGTTCGCGCGGATGATCTTGCCGCATCTCGGCGGATCGCCCTCGGTGTGGGCCGTGTCGCTGTGCTTCTTCCAGGCCGTCCTGCTGGGCGGTTACACTTATGCCCATTTGCTAGAGCGCATCGGTGATCGCCGCCTGGCCCTCGGTGTGCATCTGGTACTGCTGACGTCGGCCGCGCTCGCACTACCCTTCGCCGTGCCAGCCGATACCGACGTCTCGGGCGGCAACCTCTATCTGTCGGTCGTCGGCATCCTGGCCGTCGGGGTCGGATTACCGTTCTTCGCGATCTCCGCCAACGCGCCCTTGCTGCAGTCGTGGTTCGCCCGGTCCGGCCATCCGCGCGCAGCCGACCCCTATTTCCTCTATGGCGCCTCGAACATCGGCTCATTGGCGGCGTTGCTCGCCTATCCCGTCGTCGTCGAGCCAAGCCTTGGCCTCGGCTCGCAAGCCGTGATGTGGGCCGGTGGCTTCGTCGTCCTGATGGCCCTTATCGGCGTCAGCGGCATGCTGGGGCTTGCCCTGAAGCCTCACCAGGACGCCGCTATCTCGAACGAAGCTCGCCCCCTGCAGCCGACCAGCTGGGCGCAGCGTGGCACGTGGATAGGTCTCGCCTTCGTGCCGTCGGGGCTGCTGGTCGCCTTCACCAGCTACCTGACGACCGACATCGCCTCGGCGCCGTTCCTGTGGGTGCTGCCACTGGCGCTGTTCCTGTCGACGTTCATCTTCGTCTTCAAAGACACGCCGCCGATCCCACACGCCGCGTTCCTAGCCGTGCAGACCGTGGCCGTCGTCGGCGCGCTTGCCGGCCTCGCCGCATCGTCGGGCGGCGGCTGGGTGCTCGGGGTCACGATGGGCTTCCTCGCCTTCTTCGTCACCTCGATGGTGTGCCACCGCGAGCTTTATCTCGCCCGACCCGACCGTGCGCATCTCACCGAGTTCTATATGTGGATGTCGCTCGGCGGTGTGCTCGGCGGCGTGTTCGCCGCGATCATCGCGCCGCAGATCTTCAGCTCGATCCACGAATTCCCGCTACTGATCATCCTCGGATTGGCCGCGAGGCCGGGTGTGCGCGAGGCACTCAGCGACAGCAAGGAGCGCGCGGATGCGCTCCGCTTACCGCTCCTGCTGCTCGCGGCAATCGCGATCACGGCCATCGTGCTGCGCAGCATGACACTCTCCGAGTTGGCGCTCCGCTTTGCCTATCTGCCGGTCATCGCCATCCTCGGGGTTCTGATGGTCGCCTCGACCTTGCGGCCCCTTCGACTGGTCGCTCTGGCCGGCGTCGCGGGACTGAGCATCATCCTGCTGCCATCCACATTCAGCCGCGGCATCACCGAGCGCGGCTTCTTTGGTGTCCTCCGGGTCGTGACATCCGCCGATGGCAGCACGCGTGCGCTGATGCATGGCACCACACTGCATGGCGGCGAGCGACTGAAGGACAAGGCGGGCAATCCCGTCGCCCATCCGACGCCGGCCGCCTACTACCATCACGAAGGTCCTCTCACGCGCGCCATCGAGACGGCCCGCGAGCTCCACGGTGCAACGGGGCGCCCCTTCGCGGCCGGCATCGTCGGCCTGGGAGCCGGCGCCATGGCCTGCCATTCCAAGCCGGGCGAATTCTGGCGCTTCTATGAGATCGATCCGGTTGTGGTGCGGATCGCATTGAACCCCGAGATGTTCACGTACCTCGCCAAGTGCCGCCCGGGCGCCGACATCATTCTCGGCGATGCCCGTCTGACGGTTTCGCGCGAGCCTAAGGGTACGTTCGACTATCTCGCCATTGACGCCTTCTCGTCGGACGCCGTGCCCGTGCATCTGATCACGCGTGAGGCGATCGCCATGTACCTGGACCGGCTGACCCCGTCAGGCATTCTTGCGATGCACGTCTCGAACCGTCACATGAACCTCGAGGAGGTCGCCTCGGTTACGGCTCGATCGGTGCCGGGCGCGCATGTCGCGGTCGTGGCCCATGCGCCGCCGAGGGACAGCGACGCGACGCCGAGCCGCGTCGTGCTCGTCGCGCGCTCCGAAGCTGCCATGGCGCGCGTCCTCGCTTGGCACGACGCGAGGCCCGCCCCTTCGAGCGAGGTTGCGCCCTGGACCGACGATTACGCGAATGTGCTGGCCGCGATCTGGCGCAGGTACATGCACTGACGCCCTGCGTCAGCCACTCTTCCGGGCCGGAAATGCGCCTTCCTTCGCCGAATGCCACCATTTGCCGGCAATGACGGTGCCCTCGGCAAAGATGCGCTTGGCGCCTGTCATATGCTCGCCAAGTACGTCTTCGTAGTCGAAGGCGCCGTCCTTGACGGAGAGGATGGTTGCATCTCCCGCCGATCCGGTCTTGAGCGATCCCAGCTCGGGGCGCTTCAAGGCCATCGCGGCATTGACGGTCGATTGCTTCACCACCTCGGCGAGCGGCATGCCCATGCACAGGAACTTGGACATGGTCGTCACCTGATCGTAGGCCGGACCGTCGATGCAAAGCTGGTGCACGTCGGACGAGATCGTATCCGGCATGAATCCCCCGGCCAACATGGCACGCGCCGTCTTGAACGAGAACGAGCCCTTGCCGTGACCGATATCGAAGAGAACGCCGCGGGCGCGGGCCTCGCGGACGGCTTCCTTGACCTTTCCCTGCGCCGTGACCGGTGCATTCGGAAATGGGCGAAACGCATGTGTGAGCACGTCGCCCGGGCGCAGCATGCCGATCACCTCCTCGTAGGATGGCGGCGGGTGGTCGATGTGGCACATCAGCGGCATGCCGACCTCGTCGGCCACCTGCAGCGCGATGTTCAAGGGCGCCGTGCCCTGATCGCCCGAAGCATGCAGGCCAACGCGCACCTTGATGCCGACGATCACGTCCCGGTTGGCGTCGGCGACGGCGACGGCCTCGCGCGGCGCCATCAGCTCCATGTTCTTCGATTCGCCGATCATGTGTGTCTTCGAGAAGGCGTAGATGCCAGCGAACGAGACGTGCAGGTAAGCGAGGATGCGCGCTTCGCTTCGCTCGATCACGTGCTTCTTGAAGCCGGCAAAATTGCCAGGCCCGGCGCTGCCGGTATCGACCGAGGTTGTAACGCCCGACAGTCGGCAAAACTCGTCCGCGTCGATGCCGAGTGAGGTGCCGCCCCAATAGACGTGGGTATGGAGGTCGATCAGGCCGGGGGTAACGACGTGCCCCGTGACGTCGCGAACCTCGGTCGCGGGCCCGGCTTTGAGGTCCTTGCCGACGCCGGCCGACTTGCCGCCTGCGAATGCCACGTCCAGGATGCCGTCCACCCCCTGCGAGGGATCGATCACATGGCCGCCTTTGAGGATCAGGTCGTAAGTGGGCATTGGGGGGGCTCCGGTTTTGCTTTGCCCAAAGGTGCCATCGATGCGAACCCTAGGCGAGGGTGAAGATTAGGCGGGGGCGACCCTGAGGAGCCGGCCGCAGAGCAGCCGTCGAGATTTGGCGATGGTCGGGCCCGGATTACCCGGTTCGCAGGGGCCGGCGGCGCCCGGCACTGCCTCAACTTGACAGCGCGGCCCGCCACTCCGTATATCCGGCCACTCGGGCCGCCGGATGCGAAGTGGGCATCCGAAGGCCGTATCAAGAGTGGCGGGATAGCTCAGGTGGTTAGAGCGAAGGTCTCATAATCCTTAGGTCGGCGGTTCAAGTCCGCCTCCCGCTACCAAGAATTCAAGAGCGACGTCTCAACATCCGGGTCGGGGGTCCGGCTAATCGCGACCACTATCAGGTTCGCGATCGTTGCGGTGTCCACTCCCGCTCGATGGGTCCCGGGGACATGCCCCGGGATGACACTTGCGTGACCTCAGGATATCGCCCTACGCCTTCTCCGCCTTCGCGGGCGCCTCGTTGGGGATGCCGGCCATGAGGGAGGTCGGGATGACGTCGATCAGCTCGTCGACATTGAACATGCCGGCGTCCTCGTACTTAAAGATCGAGCGCTTCACCTCGCCATAGTAATAGGTGTGATAGTGCCCCTTCTCGGCGTGGAAGATCTGGCCGTTGACGTCGGCGGCGGCATCGGTCGCGAGGTAGGCCACCATCGGCGCGATGTACTCCGGACCCGGCATCTGCATGCGCTGCTCGTAGTCCTTCTGCGTCATCAGGCCGTTCTCGACGCGCCGCTTCCAGTTGGCGATCACCGCGTCGTTCACCGTCATGCGGGTGGCGGCGAATGGGCACATGGCGTTGGCCGTGATGCCGTACTGCCCGGCCTCGCGGGCAATCGTGCGGGTGAGCCCGATGATGCCGGCCTTGGCGGCGGCATAGTTGCATTGCCCGACCGAGCCCTTGAAGGCGTCAGAAGAGAAATTGATGATCCGGCCATGACGGGCGTTGCGCATCATCTTGGTGGCGTGCGTGCACATGTTCCACGTGCCCTTTAAGTGCACACCGATGACGAGGTCGAAGTCCTCCTCGGTCATGTTCCAGATCATGCGCTCGCGCAGCATGCCGGCGGTGTTCACGACGAAGTCGATCTTGCCGTAGGTCTCGGCGCAGGTACGCACCATGCGGCCGGCGGACTGGTAGTCGGCCACGCTGTCGTTGTTGGCGGTCGCCTTGCCGCCTGCCTTGACGATCTCGGCGGCGACCTGATGCGCCGAGTCGTCCTTGTCGGCCTGGCCCTCGCGTCCGGCACCCACGTCGTTGACGATGACGCTGGCGCCCTGCTCGGCCATCAGCAGCGCCACCGCGCGTCCGATCCCTCGGCCTGCTCCCGTGACGATGCCGGCCTTGCCTTCGAGGTTCTTCATGATGGCGTCTCCAGTATGCTGTTCTGATCGAGAGAGGATAGGCGCGAGCAGAGCCGGGTGTCACCTGGACTCGACACGCACCGCCGCCGCAGGATGACAGGCGGGCAGCCTGGCCCGTCCGGCGCCATAGAGCTTCTCGCGCAATGTCCCTGTCTCGTAGCCGGACTTGTATCGTCCGCGCTCCTGGAGCACCGGCACCACCAGATCGACAAAATCCTCGACGCATTCCGGCATGACTGTGCGGGAAAGATTGAAACCATCGATGCCCGTTGACTCCATAATTTCGATCAACGCGTCTGCCACCTGCTCCGCCGAGCCTACGGTTGGCTGCCACCGGCTGCCCAGCACGACCTGATCCATGATCCGCCGCCGCGTCCATGTGCTCTCGGTCCTACGCGTGATCGCATCCATGAAGGAGTTGTTCGCATCCGTCTTCACATGGCGGATCGGCTCGTCCAGAGCGTAGCCGCCGAGATCGATGCCGAGCGACGCGGAGAAATGCGCAAGCGCCCCCTCCACGCTGGAGCAGCGACGGTAGTCCTCGAGCTTGTCCCGGGCTTCCTTCTCCGTGCGGCCGACGACGACCGTCGCCAGTTGGAACATCAAGACCTCGGCAGCGTCCCGGCCGGCGCCGGCTGCTTGAGCCCGAATATCGGCAACGGTGGCTGCGAGCGCTCTTTTCGACTGCTCCGCGAGAAAGACGCACTCGGCGTGCTTTGCCGCGAACCGTCTGCCGCGGGTGGAGGCGCCAGCCTGGTAGAGCACCGGGGTCCGCTGTGGGGACGGCTCACTCAGATGCAGCGCGTCGACTTTGTACCGTGTGCCTTCGTAACGCACGCGATGCAGCTTTGCCGGGTCGGCATACGGTCCGGCGTCCCGGCCATTCCTCACCGCGTCATCCTGCCAACTCCCCTCCCAAAGCCGGTAGACGATCTCCATGTATTCGTCGGCCATGTCGTAGCGGTCGTCGTGACCGATCATCTTCTGGTCGCCCATGCCGCGGGCGGCACTGTCCAGGTAGCCTGTGACGATATTCCAGCCGATCCGGCCGCGCGTCAGGTGGTCCAGCGTCGACATTCGGCGCGCGAACGTGTAGGGCGCCTCATAAGTGAGGTTGCACGTCACCCCGAAGCCCAGGTGTTTCGTCACTGCGGCCATGGCCGGCACGAGCAGCAGTGGGTCGTTCACGGGGATCTGGACTGATTCCCGGATCGAGGTGTCTCCATCGCCGCGATAGACGTCGTAGACACCCAGGATATCGGCGAGGAAAATGCCGTCGAACAACCCGCGCTCCAGAGTTCGGGCAAGGTCCATCCAATAATCGATGTCGGTGTAGCGCCTCGATTGGTCGCGAGGGTGCCGCCACATGCCGTGCTGGATGTGGCCAACACAATTCATGTCGAAGGCATTGAGCCTGAGCTGCTTCGGCATTCGCATCGCCTCGCTGGTGGATCGCGGCAGGCCGAAACAGCCACACTGTGAAGACGACCGGCCACTCGCGAGACATAGTCTGGCGCGTGCCGCCTCACACGCGCAAGCGCTCCCATGCCTGGAGCCGCCGCGCCGCTTCCCCCATGCGCTCCGTCGAGCCCGCGTAGGAGAATCGCACGAACCGGTGCCCGCGCGCCTCGTCGAAGTCCACGCCTGGAGTTGCCGCGACACCTGTCTCGGCCAGCATCAGCTTGGTGAAAGCGAGACTGTCGTCCGTAAAGCGTGAGACATCGACGTAGAGATAGAAGGCGCCGTCAGCCGGCACGATCTCGGTGAAGCCGGCGCTGGGGAGCTGGTTCAGCAGCAATTCACGGTTTGCCGCGTAGATGCGCCTGTTGGCCTCGAGTTCCTCCAACCCGTCGAAGGCACCGAGCGCCGCCACCTGCGACACCGCCGGTGGCGATATGTAGAGGTTCTGCGCCAGTCGTTCGACCGTGCGCACGAGGGCCGGTGGCACCACCATCCAACCGACCCGCCAACCCGTCATCGAGAAGTATTTCGAGAAGCTGTTGATCACGACCACGTCGTCGGAGAACTGCAGTGCCGTCGCCTGCGGCAAGCCCCACGTCAGGCCGTGATAGATCTCGTCCGAAACGAACCAGAGCTTGCGCCGCTTTGCCACTGTCGCGATTTCAGCGAGGCGGTCGGGCTCGAGCATGGTCCCGGTCGGGTTCGCTGGGCTCGCGATGAGAAGGCCCGCCAGGTCGTGCTCATCGGCGGCAGCCTCGATCGCGGCCGCTGTCGGCATCCACCGGGTCGAGGGCCCTGTCTCCAGATTGACCGGACATGCCCCCAATGCGGTCAGGATATGCCGGTAGCAGGGATACCCAGGCGCCGGCAGCGCCACCAGGTCACCGATCCCGAACAGTGACAGAAACGCCAGGACGAAGGCGCCTGATGATCCGCTGGTGACGACCACGCGATCAGGTGACAGATCGAGGCCGTACCAATCGCGATAGAGCCTCGCGATCCGCTCCCTCAAGGGATCCAAGCCTAGCGCCAGAGTGTAGCCGAGATTTTCGGCGTCGAGCGCCCGCTTTACGGCCTCACGCGCTGCTCTCGGCGCCGCCGTCGCCGGTTGGCCAACCTGCATGTGCACGATGTCGCGACCCTGCGCTTCCGCCGCTGCAGCCTGCCGCATCACGTCCATAACGATGAAGGCATCGATCGCACTGCGCGCCGGTAGCGGCCGCAAGAGCGAGGAAGCCGCCAATGTTCGATCGCTCGCCATCATCGCCACCTCCGCGACGGGATGCCCCGCCTTGTTATCGCCACGCCTGCGACCCAGGTACGCGGTCAAGACGGTTTCGGCGAGTCGCGCATTGCAGGATCTTATAGTCTCGTGCGAACGAGCGAGCCAGCTACGCTCGGCGGTGTTTGCAAGCGCGGATGCTCGGATTGACCCCCAACGACCCGCGTGCATAGGTCCGCGAGGTCGGAGGGCCACACGCAGTCAGGAGATCGGGGATGCATCCGATGACAGCGATAAGAGGCGTCGCAAGACGGCGAACGGGGCTGCGGCTCGCGGCCGCGACGGTCGCATTCGCGGCCGGCGTCGCGGCACCAATGACAGCCAGCGCCCAGCATCTAAGCTTCATTCGCGACACCGAGATCGAGAGACTGCTCAACGATTATTCGCGGCCCATCTTCCGGGCCGCTGGCCTCGGCGGCCAGAACATCACGATGCGCATCGTCAAGCACGAATCGTTCAATGCCTTCGTTCTGGATGGGCAGAACGTCTTCATGCACACCGGCGCCCTGATGCAATCGGAGACGCCGAACCAAGTCATCGGAATTATTGCCCACGAGACCGGCCATATCGCTGGAGGGCATCTGGCGCAACTGCGCGACCGCATCGCCCGCGACCAGACAAAGAGCCTGCTCATCAAGATCCTCGGGATCGGCATGATGGTCGCCGGTGGCGGCGGTGGCGTCTCCGGGGCGGGCACTGGCGTGCTGGCCGGCGGTGATCAGATGCTGATCCGCTCACTGCTCGCCGATCGGCGAGCTCAGGAATCCTCCGCCGACCAATCAGGCTTGCGCTTCCTCGATGCGACGAAGCAGTCTGGACAGGGCATGCTCGAGACCTTCGAACGCTTCGCCCAGCAGGAATACATTTCGGCCTCGGGCGCAACGCAGGACGCCTTCGCCCGCAGCCATCCTGTCGCCGTCGAGCGCTTGGCACAACTGCGCCAGCGAGTGGCGGCGAGCCCTCACGCCAACCAGAAGGACCCGGCGGAGCTCCAGCTGCGCCATGACCTGATGCGCGCCAAGCTGGCTGGCTATCTTGAACGACCTCAGATCGTCCTCAACCGCTACCGGCAGGATGACCAGAGCCTGCCGGCGCGCTATGCACGGACCATCGCCACATTCTTCGGACGCGGCGTCGACGCGGGACTTCCGGAAGTCGAGAAGCTGATCCGCGAGCAGCCGCAGAACGCTTATTTTCATGAACTCAAGGCCGACTTTCTGATGCGGTCCGGCCGTTCGCGCGAGGCCATCCAACCCCTCAGGACAGCGCTGAAACTCGCGGGCGATGCACCACTGATGGCGGTGCGCCTCGCACAGGCTCTCGATGGCGAAGCCGACCCCAAGAGTGTCGAGGAGACCATCGCGCTCGCGCGCAAATCACTGGTCAACGACAAGAACCCTCAGGGATTCCGCCTGCTCGCCTCGGGCTACGCCAAGCAGGGTCGCGTAGCGGAGGCCGATCTCGCCATTGCCGAGGCGCACTTCCTGGAAGGCAACATCAAACGGGCCCAGATTTTCGCCAAGCGATCGCAGCGTGGCCTCAAGAACGGATCGCCCGAAGGACTCAGAGCTGGCGATATCGTGAGTTACAAGCTACCGCCCGACGCGCTATAGAGCGCGCAACGTGCATGGAGACACACCACATATGACGCGAGCTGCGCGCCGGCTGACCGGCATCCGTCTGGCTTTCACCGCCGCCATCGTCGTCGCCTCGGCAGGACTGGGCGCCGGTGGGCTGATCGCCGCAGATCGCGCCGGGCACCCCGCCGCCGGTTCGGGCGTGCAGCTTGCCCAAGCTGCACCAACCAACAGTCCAGCAGCCGCCGCCACCGCGGGCGCGCCGTCAAGCCCGTTCGATGCCAGCCAGAAAGCAGCCATCGAAGCCATCATCAAAGAGTACCTGCTAACCCATCCGGAGCTGATGCTCGACGTGCAGGCCGCACTCGAGGAACGGATGGAGAAGATCCAGGCAGAGAAGCTGAAAACGGCACTAGCCGATAATGCCAGCGAGATCTTTCGCAGCCCGGATGCGCCGATCGCCGGCAATCCGTCCGGCGACATCCCGGTTGTCGAATTCTTCGACTACAATTGCGGTTACTGCAAGCGCGCCTTTACGGACATCGCCAAGCTCATCGAGGTCGACCCGAAAATCAAGCTCGTGCTGAAGGAGTTGCCGATCCTCAGCAAAGCCTCGGAGGAAGCCGCGCGTGTCGCTCTCGCGGCCAAGAAGCAGGGCAAGTACTGGGAAGTTCACCGCGCACTCCTGACCGTACGCGGTGAAGTGAACGAGCAATCGTCTCTGCGCGCTGCCGAAAAGGTCGGGCTCGACATCACCAAGCTGAAGAAGGACATGGCATCCGACGAGGTGACCGGCGAAATCGAACGCGTCCGAGATCTGGCGCGCAAGATGGGTATCCAGGGCACGCCTCATTTTCTCGTCGGTGATCGGGCCATTCCAGGCGCACCCGGGAACCTTCTCGACCAAATCCGCGGTCACGCAGCCGATCTGAGAAAGAACGGTTGCTCGGTCTGCTAATCGTCGCTGGGTCGTTCACGGGCCGACGCTGCGAACTCTCGGCGTGGCCCGAGCCCCTTGCGGGCGTACTTCCGCAGCGCGGCGAAAGCTGGTACATCCTCCCGTCCCCTCGTTCCGGGAGCCGGTTCAGACCCGGCCCGAGACGACGGGAAGCGGGAGCCAAATGCACGTGTCGACAGCAAAGCCCGTCTACGTTTTGAACGGCCCGAACTTGAACATGCTCGGGCTGCGCGAGCCGTCGATCTATGGCCACGAGTCTCTCGCCGACGTGGAGGTGCGCGTTCGTAGCCACGCCGAGCAGCTGGGCCTGAGGATAGATTTTCGCCAGACCAACTTCGAAGGCGAACTCGTCACCTGGATCCAGGAGGCTCGCGACAAGGCGTGCGGCATTCTGCTCAACGCTGGTGCGCTCACGCACACCTCCATCGCCGTGCTCGATGCACTGAGCGCTGCCGAGCTGCCGGCGATCGAAGTCCATCTGTCCAACGTCTTCCGGCGCGAGGCTTTCCGCCATCATTCCTATGTGTCACTCGCGGCCGTGGGCGTGATTTGCGGATTCGGCCCGGCGAGCTACACACTTGCACTGGACGGTCTTGCAAACATCCTCGCTCGCAAGACCAGCGACTCGAAGGCACCGGCCTGAAGCAGGCGCCGGCGGTTCAACACCTGTGCGGAAATGAGCATGGCCAAGGATCCCAAAGACAAGGACGGCATCGAGCGAGCGCTCATTCGCGACCTCGCGCAACTGTTGAACGAGAACGGACTCACCGAAATCGAAATCGAGCGGGACGGGCTGAAGCTGCGCATCGCGCGCCAAGCGACAGCAGTCCAGGCGGCGCCATCAACGCTTTCCACAGCTCCCGCTGCGCGGCCCTCACCGTCGATCGGCTCGACCGAGCAACCAGCAGCATCCGCGGCAGCCGATCTCGGAGCGCATCCCGGTTGCGTCCGCTCGCCGATGGTTGGCACAGCTTACCGCTCGCCTGAACCGGGCTCCGCGCCGTTCGTAGAAATTGGTGCGCGGGTCAGTCAGGGCCAGACGCTGCTGATCATCGAGGCCATGAAGACCATGAACCACATCCCGGCGCCTCGGTCGGGAACCGTCTCGCACGTCCTGTTCGAAAACGGACAGCCGGTGGAATTCAACGAGCCGCTCGTCGTCATCGAATGAAAGGGAGAGGCAGCAGGCACTAGGCAGCAGGCTGAAGGGAACGTGAGAGTTGTGCCCTATCGCCTACTGCCTGCTGCGTACTGCCGGCAAAGCCATGTTCGACAAGGTCATGATCGCCAACCGCGGTGAGATCGCGCTGCGGATCCAGCGGGCCTGCAAGGAGCTCGGCATAGCGACCGTCGCTGTCCATTCGACGGCTGACGCCGATGCGATGCACGTCAGGCTCGCAGACGAGAGCGTCTGCATCGGCCCGCCTCCCGCCGCGGAAAGCTATCTCAATATTCCACGCCTCCTGGCCGCATGCGAGATCACCGGCGCCGACGCGATCCATCCCGGCTACGGCTTTCTTTCCGAGAATGCGCGATTCGCCGAGATCCTCGAGGAGCACGGCATCACGTTCATCGGTCCAACGTCCGAGCATATCCGCATTATGGGCGACAAGATCGAAGCCAAGGAAACCGCTAAGCGGCTCGGCATTCCGGTCGTCCCGGGATCTGAGGGTGGGATCACGAGCGAGGCCCAGGCACAGCGGGTCGCGAAGAGCATCGGCTACCCGGTTCTGGTCAAGGCGGCCGCAGGTGGCGGTGGACGTGGCATGAAAGTCGCGCGCTCAGCCGACGAACTCGATAGTGCCCTCAAGACAGCGCGTGCCGAGGCCAAGGCCGCGTTCGGCGACGACAGCGTCTATCTCGAGAAGTACCTCTCACATCCCCGTCACATTGAGATCCAGGTTTTCGGTGACGGCAAGGGCAATGCCATCCATCTCGGCGAACGCGACTGCTCGCTTCAGCGGCGCCACCAGAAGGTGCTCGAGGAGGCACCATCGCCCGCACTCAACGCCGAGGCTCGCGACAAGATCGGCATGACCGTGGCGCGTGCCATGCAGACGCTCAAGTACCGAGGTGCCGGCACGGTCGAGTTTCTTTACGAAGACGGCGAATTCTACTTCATCGAGATGAATACGCGCCTGCAGGTCGAGCATCCGGTCACCGAGATGATCACGGGTCTGGATCTCGTGCTCGAGCAGATCCGGATCGCCGCTGGTCACCCACTCTCCCTGACGCAGGACGAGGTGACGTTCTCGGGTCATGCCATCGAATGCCGCATCAATGCTGAGAACTCCAAGACATTCCGCCCGTCACCCGGACGCATCACCTACTGGCATCCACCCGGCGGGCTCGGTGTGCGCGTCGATTCTGGCGCCTATCAAGGCTATCGCATCCCACCCAACTACGACAGCCTCATCGGCAAGTTGATCGTCGCCGGCAAGAACCGGAACGAGTGCCTGATGCGCCTGAAGCGTTGCCTGTCGGAGTTCGTCATCGACGGCATCGACACGACCATTCCGCTCTTTACTGAGCTGGTGCGCCATCCCGACATCGCCAATGGCACCTATGACATCCACTGGCTGGAGCGGCACCTCGGCTTGAAAAACTGAGACGTTGGCAACAGCCCGTTAGGCTTCGCAGGTACGCGTGCCTCGCCTTTGCCACGCGCACGCGGTAAGTAGGCGTGAATAGCGGCAACAGCGGACGCCATGGCCTCGCGCGACGACATTGCCATCGAGATCACACCGGAGGTGCTGCTCAAGGCCTACGCGTGCGGAATCTTTCCTATGGCCGAGAGCGCCGACGATCCGGCGCTCTACTGGATCGAGCCGCAGGCCCGCGGCATCCTGCCATTGGATCAGGTGCACATTCCTAAGCGCTTGGCGCGCACCATCCGCTCGGGACGCTTCGAGATCCGAATCGACAGCGACTACGCCGGCGTCATCGATGGCTGTTCAGCGTCTCGACCAGGGCGACGCTCCACCTGGATCAATGGACGCATTCGTCAGCTTTACGGTGCTCTGTTCGAGCAGGGGCATTGCCACACCGTCGAGACCTGGTTCGAGCGGCGGCTCGTCGGCGGACTCTATGGCGTCGCACTCGGCGGCGCCTTCTTCGGCGAAAGCATGTTCTCGACGGAGACGGACGCCAGCAAGGTCGCGCTCGTCTATCTGGTGGCGCGCTTGCTCCATGGCGGCTTTTCGCTGCTCGACACCCAGTTCGTCACCGACCATCTGCGCCAGTTCGGGACGATCGAACTCGAAAAGGTCGCCTTTCAAAAGGCCCTCGACCGCGCCATGCGCCAACGCGCCTCGTTTCATGCCCTTGGTCACGACGCCTCGCCCGACAAGGTGCTCGACATCGTGCGCGCCGCAGCGCAGCGAGCCGCGCCGTAACTGCGCAAGAGGTTTCCCGACCCACCTTGACGTCATCGTCAAGCCGCCGCGCGGGCATCCTCCTTGATCATCGAGGCACCCTTGTCCGCAATCATGATCGTGGGGGCATTCGTGTTGCCCGTCGTCACGAGAGGCATGACCGACGCATCGATCACGCGCAGGCCAGATAGTCCCCGCACCCTCAGCCGCGAATCGACCACGGCCATCGGATCCTCGCCCATGCGGCAGGTGCCGACCGGATGGTAGATCGTCGTCCCGAAATTTCGCACGTAATCGCTCACCTCACTCTCGCTACGCACGTCCGGCCCGGGCACGATCTCGGTCGCCGCATGCGGCGCGAACGCCGGCTGTGCAAAGATGCGGCGGGCATGCGAAATCCCGGCAAGGATCACTCTGAGATCACCGGGCGCGGAGAGATAGTTCGGCCGGATCACGGGGCGATCGTAGGGATCAGGGGAGACCGCCATGATCGTCCCTCGGCTCTCAGGTCGCGCGATGGACACCGCGATCGTCGCTCCCGGCTCTCGCTCCAAGGCACCAAACACGGTCGGATCGTAGCTAGCGGGCGAGAACAGGAGCTGGATATCAGGGCTCGCCAGCCCCTCACGACTGCGGCAGAAGCATTGCGCACTCGACACACCGAACGTCAGCGCGCCGCGCCCAACGGTTACCCACTTGGCGATCTCGCCCAACAGCAACAGTCCCCGAGACATTTCATTGATCGAGCGTGCGTCTTTCACCCGGTACGAGACGCGCGCGACGTAGTGATCAGAAAGGTTGGCTCCGACGCCGGCCAGGTCATGGCGGACATCGACGCCGATCGCTCTCAGATGTGCGGCTGGCCCAATTCCCGACACTTGCAGCAAATGCGGAGAATTAACCGACCCCGACGAGACGATGACCTCGCGCCGCGCTTTGATGTCCATCTCGCGACCCATCTGCTCGACCCGAACCCCCGTCGCCCGTTTTCCGTCGAGCAGGATGCGGAGCGCGGTGGCGTTGGTGAGCACGCGGAAGTTGGAACGACGCCGGGCGTGGCGGAGGAATGTCTGAGCCGTCGAGCCTCTGAATCGCCCATTGCGCGACATTTGAGAGTAACCGACACCCTCAGCCGGTGTCTCGCCGGAGAGGTCCTTGGCGAACGGAAAGCCGGCCTGTTGCGCCGCCTCCACGAACCGGTGAGTCAGGGGAAGGACTGTGCGATAGTCCTCGATCAGGAGCGGCCCGTCTTTCCCGCGGTGCTCTCCGTCGCCGGGAGCGTACCGCTCGATCGCCTTGAAATGCGGCTTGCAGTCGTCGTAGCTCCAACCGCGCGCGCCCATCTGTGCCCAGTTGTCGAAGTCGGACGGGTTCCCGCGTACGAACAGCATGCCGTTGATCGACGACGAGCCGCCCAGCACCCGGCCCCGCGGCCAATGTATGGCGCGGTTGCCCGAGCCGGGGTCAGGCTGACTTTCGTAATTCCAGTTGACGAGCGGATTCTTGAGCAGCTTCAGGACGCCTGCCGGAACGTGAATCCAAGGGTGCAGATCGCGTGGACCGGCTTCCAGCAGGATTACCTGAGCGCCATCAGCCGACAGTCGATCGGCAAGAACACACCCGGCTGACCCCGCCCCCACGATCACATAATCCGCCTCCATAACGCCGCATCTCCCCGCATCCCGTGATTTGGCGGGAGCATAGCCGCGCCGTCGCGGTCCGCAATGCTTAGCGTGCATGGCTGGATGTCAATGACGCTCAAACTCGTCGTCAACCGGTACGGCCCGGCCGACCAGAGCGAGGCCAGGACTGGCCCCGGCACGCAGTGCAACTCGCGATAGGACAAACAAGCGAATCTGTCTCAAGAGCCGCTTGCAACCCTCCGGTCGTCCGCACATAGTTCGCTCACGACGAGCATGATCGACACGCTGCTAATTCACTGATCTGCAATCTAGTCCACTCAGCTTGCTTCCTTGCAATACTGAGATAAGCGCCTGACGATGGGCGGCTGAGTGGGGCTAGATGGACGTCGGCCGTTCGTCTGTGACGACAGGTGACCGGGACCCGTCGATGATGCACGGCTCGCAAGTGTTGGGGGGGACATGAGCCGCAGGGAACCGAGCATGAATTCACCCGGTGCCGGGGGCACGCGTAAGGACGGAAAGCCAGCCCTGCCTTCTCTCGCCATTCTACCGTTCCGCACAATGCACGACGGCCTCCTGCGCGCAGACTTCGCCAATTGCGTAACCATGCGGATCACCGAGACGCTGAAGAGCGTCAAGGCGATGCGCGTGATCGCAGCCGCGTCGACCATGAATTTGCCCCACGATATGCCGGTCGCGGAAGTCGGACGCTGTCTCGATGTCGACTATGTACTCCGTGGGCAGATCGTCCGAGCCGACCAGACGCTCTACTTCACGCAGTGGCTCTACCAAGGGTTATCCGGCGAACTCATCCTCGAGCATGAAGTGGAATGCGGGCTCGGTCAGCTGGAGGGGTTTGAGCGCGACGTCCTGGCCCGCGTCATCGCCGACGTTCGGTTGCCTCTCCTGGAAAGCGAGATCGACCGGATCATGGCTAAAAGGCCCCGGGAGGGATCTGCCTACGAGCTAGCGCTTCGGGCACAGGTCGCTATGTGCAGGCTCGATCGCCGCAGCGTAACACGCGCCAAGGCGCTACTCGAGCGCGCCATTGAGAAGGACCCCGGCTATGCAACGGCCTATGCTTGGCTGGCGCGGTACTATTCGATCCGCATCGGCCAAGGCTGGACGACAGACCCTGCTGCCGACGCCAACGAAGCGCGGCGCCTTGCCGAGTGCGCCATCGCGCGAGATCCCGAGAACGTTGTTGCCCTGGCAACCGCAGGACATTTGGCGTCCTACCTCGACAGGAACTTCGCTGCTGGCGAGCGTCTGCTTCGACGCGCCGTCAAGATTTGCCCGAACGAGCCGCTCGGCTGGCTTCTATTGGCTGGAACACTGGCCTATACCGGGCGACCAACCGAAGGACGCAAGGCTGTCGAGTACGCGCTGACACTGTCCCCCATCGATTCGCAGGCCAACTTTTTCTATAATTTCGCTGCGGTCTGCTGCTACGCCGAAGGCGATTACGAGGCGGCGATCCGGTATGCTCAGCGGTCGTTCGAATTCAATCCGCGCTACTCCACGACCCTCAAGGCACTTGTGGTCTCGTTGGTCGCTTGTGGCCGTGTGGCGGAAGCCCGCGAGTATGCCGCCCTGCTGCGCAAGTGCGAGCCGGCCTATACGGCCGCCCGCGCCGCCAGCACGGTCCCGTTCCAGGACAGGGTCCTCAGAGAGCAGTTCCTCCGTCAGTTGCGTACTGGGGGGTGTTTCGACTCCCCCCGCTCGACGCGCAGCCCAAGGCGAACCCGCTAGGCACCTCCCTCCGCTGCCTCGGAGCGGTGCACAGCCCCCGCTTTGCGCACTCTGGCCGCATAGGCGCCGCGCCGACGTTGCGGCGCCGCGTTCGGCTTCACGACCGTATCCCGGTAGCGGTCCCAATCGTCCTCTGTCAAAGCACCGATGTCGGCATCGACCCGAATGTCATTCAGCCTAGCGTCGTCATAATCGATCCGACGCACCGGTTGCACCTGCATGAACGGCACGTCCTCATCGAAGTCGATCGGGGCACCCGTCCGCGTCAGCCGGATATTGGTGAAGAGCCCGGCGAACCAGCCGTCGGTCTCGATGATGCCCTCGTAGAGTTCGTACCCCGATGGCCGCGGGAGATTGGCAACGGGCCTGACCAGCAGGCTCCATCCCGGCGCGGTCTGGGCAATCGATCCAGGCCAGACCTGCACCGTACCCACCTGCACAGAAGCCGCCAGAAAGGGCTGTGCATAGCCACGCGCATCCTCCGGTGCCACCCGATCAAACACCTCTGGAAAGCCCGGATAGTGGATCGATCGGAGCGGCAGGAAGTCATCCATCCCGGGGAGGCGCCAGGAGACCTCGCACCCGTCCCAGAGTAGCTGAAAGCGGCGGGGCAGAAACACATGCCAGCCAAAGGCCGATGCGGCGGATACGGGCTCGCAATAGCGTAGCGCGCGGACTGGCAGCGTGCCCCCGACAGACCGGTCGGCGCGGCGAGGAGGACGACCACCGTCCACGACCTGAATAAACCGGGCCAAAGGTACTTTATTGACCGTTGGCGCACCGGCCTCGATCGAAATCGAACCCATATTATCATCCCTCTTACGACAATCGAGGATAGTCGGAGAAAATCCGACTATAATAACCGCATAGATATTATAATGTCCCGCCATAAAACACGCAATGGCGCGACTGACACCCGACATTTGATATCGAAGACAGCACGGGACCACCCGGGTGAAAAAACCCCCGGGTAGAACCGCGCCTCCGCCCCTATTACCAGGGCATCAGGCTGTCCCCAAGGCGCACCTTCGGCGCCTCGGTCCATGGCGACAGGCTGTCGCCGAGCCGCACGCGCGTGAACTGCTCGGAGGAGGAGGTGGTGGCCGTCTCGTCGGCTTTGACGGCAGGTTGCGATATCGACTTGATCGACTTCGTCATTGATTCACTCCTAATGATTGGGTCTTTGAAAATTTGCTGCAGCAACGCTGTGATATTCACCACAGCCACAGAGCCCGTCAAGACCAATAATGCGGCACTCTGAACTACGCTAAGCGCGAAGGCGGCTCCAATTCGAGCGATCCGAACCGGCATTCCCGTCCGCAATCGATCCGCGAGCGCAACCGTGAATCAAAACTCGTAGCCGAAATGCGCGATTTCCGGTGCATACCAGTCGGAAACAAGCGCTCGGGAGGCATCGGTATACATGTCGCGATAGCTGCCTTGCCTTGAACGAGACACGTTCTCGCGTGGCAATGTCACCCGACCCGACAGTCCGAGCGTGGAAAGCACTTTGGCGAAATCAACGTCGAGGCTCTCATAGCGGCCGATGTAGTCGAGTGTGACGTGATCCTCCTCGGTGTAGAGGCTCCAATTCTCGACGAAGGCGCGGCGACGATCACGATTGAAGTCATCGAACGTGGGCCGCGCATCAGCGGGCCTCGATTTCGTTTTGTAATGATACCACGAGACTTGCCGATCCCATGGGTTCCGCTCGAAGCTGAACTTGAAATACTCTCGCCAGACCTCCTCACCCGCATAGGTCCGGATCCGCCACGCAGGCATATGCTCGTAGTATCCGACTGACGGATGATAGTGCCGCTCGGGCCGGCCGAGCAGTGTCTTCCACAACGGCCGCCCCGGCTTCGCGGGATGATCGATCCGGAAATTCTGCGCCGGCTTCTGGCGAACGCCGCGCAATTGCTCGCTCGCTTCGGTGATGACGTCGTCCGGCCCGCAGATCGCGGAGAGCGCTGCCTCGATCGATGTCGAGCCCGTCTTATAGGTCTTTACGTAGATGAACTTGTGAGCGTGACTCAGGATCATGCGCGACCTCTTCGGTGCAACCGGTTTGGCACGCCATGGACCGTGTTCCAAGCGGATTTCGCAACCGCATGAGAAGCTAATCCGAGGCGTCCATGCCACACTCACGGGAGCGATCTCTAACAAATTAGCAAGTTGGTAACCAAGCCATTCTAGCCTCCCTTCCAGAGACCGTGTGGAGTGGGTGGCATGGACATTCTAAGAGCCATATCGGTGGACGAGATCCGCCGTCGGGGAAGTATCCGCGACGGGGATGTCGCACGCCTGCGTGTTGCTTACGAAAGCACCGCAGCCATCACGATCGAGGACGCCGAAGGCCTTTTCTCAATCCACGCCGCCACACCGATCCAGGATCCTGCCTGGACTTCCCTTTTTCTCGAGATCATCACCGACTTCATCGTCGATCAGGCTGAGCCGGTCGGCTATATCGTTGCAGACAACGCCCGCTGGCTGATCGGACAGGTCAGCACATTCGGGCGGGTCGAGACATCGACCGAGATGACGCTTATCGTCAATGTGATCGAGCGTGCACGCTGGACTGCACCGAGCCTCGCGGCCTTTGCCCTCGACCAGATCCGCCACGCGGTCGTCTCCGGTACCGGGCCGCTGCGTGCGGGCCGGGATGCGCCCGCCGGCGTGATCACTGCGCCGGAAGTGGACATGACGGCGCGGATCATTCGGGCCTTCGGCGCCGAGACCGGACTTGCCCTCACTCGCATAGAGGCCGAAGCTCTCCTCTCGATCAACCGCGCGATCGCCCCAGGTGGAAGCTCGCCGGCCTGGAGCGTGCTTCTGGTCCAGACACTGGGCTCCAGCGTCCTGGCAGCACTTGGTCACTCGGTGCCGCCCCGCCGCGAGCTCGTCGATTCGATCTCCTCACCAGCCAACGCCAGTAGCATCGTTGGCATGCTCATCGGTGCGAGAGATCCACGATCCGAGTTGCCGGCGCGACACGGGCCTGCAACCGGCGGCTGCGAAGTTTGGCGGACGGCCCGTATCCTATCCTCGGAGGAGCGGGCGCTCACGCGCCTCGAACGTCAACGCCTCGAGATCGTGACCAACGAGGTCATCGAGGAGACCGACGACATCTGGCTCATGGACCGCCTCGCTGAGTCGCGTCCTGGCGACGAGAACGAGGCGACGCTGCTCGCTTACGTCATTCGGGAAGCCAGCCGGCTCACGCCTGAACTCGAGCAATTCGCGGCCCGCCGCGCCATCGCCGCCTGACAGCCAAGATCGCGATAGCCGTCGCGAGACCGACTTCGTCCTTGCAGGCGGGGGGTACCGGTCGCTAGCTTCCCTGCCATCAGATGAGGTGCAGGAGGAAGTGATGGCTATCGGTTTCGTCGGCATCGGCAACATGGGTCTGCCGATGGCCGACAAGCTCGTCGGTGCGGGTGAGGAACTCGTCGTTCACGATGTTCGCCAAGAGGCCCTGAAACCTCTCGTCGAGAAGCAGGCTCGTCCTGCCGCCTCCCCCAAGGAGGTCGGCGATCGATGCGGCACGGCTTTCGTATCACTGCCGACGCTCGACACCCTCAGAGAGGTTGTGCTCGGCCCGAACGGCCTCTTCCACGGCTCGACCGTGAAGCTCGTCGTCAACACCTGCACGGTGGGCGTGCCTCTCGTTGAGGAGATCGAAGCCGCGCTGGCGGCCAAGGGCATCGAGATGGTCGACTGCCCGATCAGCGGAGGACCTCCGGGCGCCCGCGCCGGCACGCTCTCCGTCATGGTCTCCGGCAAGCCTGAGCTGGTCCAGCAGATCATGCCGCTAATCTCCCGCTGGGGCCCGGTGACCGTGGCGGGTCCGAAGCCCGGATTGGCCCAGGTGCTGAAGCTCACCAACAATATCCTGTCAGCCGTCTCGCTGGCGGCCTCGCTCGAGGCCTACGTCATGGGCGCCAAGGGAGGCCTCGATCCCGAGGTGATGACCGAAGCCATCAACCGGGGCAGCGGCCGTAACAGCGCGACGCAGGACAAGATTCCCCGCTCCGTGCTCAATCGCGCCTTCGATTACGGCGCCCCGATGCACATTCTCACGAAGGACGTCGATCTCGCCATACAGCAGGCTGACCGGCTCGGCATACCGATGTGGGTCTGTACGGCCGCCCGACAGATGTTCAAGAACGCCATGTTCGCCGGGATGGAGAACAAGGACATCACCGAGCTCGTGACCATGATCGAGAAGGGTGCGGGCTTCGTTCTGCCGAAGACGCGCTGAGGCGAGCCAGCGTCACGTAGCAGGCGCTCGGTATCGCAGGCATGGTGCAAGGCGGACAACGTTCCGCTACGAAGTCGCTTGCGCCAATGTGCATTCCGCAAACGGCAAACGAGAACGTATCGATGACTGACCAACTCTACCGGACAGACGCCTACCTGCGCTGCTGCGAGGCAACCGTCGTCGACGTGAACGATCGCGGCGGCATCGTGTTCGATCGCACGCCGTTCTACGCAGCGGGGGGCGGGCAGCCGGGCGACCGCGGCACGATCCACTTTCCGGGTGGCGAGTGCCCGATCGCAACCACCGTCTACGACAACACCGACAAGTCGCGCATCGTCCACGTCGCGGCAGAGGGAGCGGCACTACCCGCCGTGGGTGCCCCGGTCACGGCAGAGCTGGACTGGGAGCTGCGCCACAGGCACATGCGCATGCACACGGCGCTGCATCTCCTGTGCAGCCTGGTGAAGTTTCCCGTAACCGGCGGCCAGATCGGCCCGGAGGAAGGTCGCCTCGACTTCGACATCGAGGATGCGTCCGCAGTCGACAAGGACAAGCTGACCGCGGATCTGATTGCTCTCGTTGCGGCCAATCACCCCGTGTCGGAGCGATGGATCACGGACTCCGAGCTCGATGCCAATCCAGGCCTCGTGCGCACCATGGCCGTGAAGCCACCCATGGGCTCGGGTCGCGTCCGGCTGGTCCTCATCGGCGAGAATGGCTCGGTGGACATGCAGCCGTGCGGTGGAACGCACGTCAGGGCAACCGGCGAGATCGGCGCCATCGCGGTCTCCAGGATCGAGAAGAAAGGCAAGATCAACCGGCGCATCCGGATCGTCTTCGCCTGAAACAACAACCAGCGCTCATCGCCAGGGAGAATACGAATGGTCGACCCAGCCCAGTGGATCGTCGAGACCGAGTGGCTCGCTCAGCACCTCGACAGTCCGGACGTCGTGCTGCTCGATGGTTCTTCGCATCTGCCGACGTCGGGGCGCAATGCCCGCCAGGAGTTCGCAGCCGAGCACATTCCGGGCGCCTACTTCTTCGACATTGATGAGGTCGCGGACAAGAAAAATCCACTCCCTCACATGCTGCCATCGTCCGTCCAGTTTGCTTCCCAGATCAAGGCCATGGGCATCGGGGACGGCACTCGGGTGATCGTCTATGACACCGAGGGCCTCTACTCGGCCGCGCGCGTCTGGTGGATGTTTCGTACCATGGGTCACGAGGACGTAGCGGTCCTCAACGGCGGGATGAAGAAGTGGAAAGCCGAGGGGCGCCCGGTCACCGACGAGCCGAGCCCGAAGCGCCATCCGCGACATTTCACGCCGCGCGCCAACGCCGCCCTCGTCCGCGATGCGTCCGACGTCCATGCGCTGATCGGTCATCCGAGCGTGCAGATTGTGGACGCGCGCGCCGCCGGTCGCTTCACGGGCAGCGCACCCGAGCCGCGCAAAGGCCTGCGCTCGGGGCGCATCCCGGGCTCACGCAACGTACCGTTTGGATCGCTGTTGAACACCGATGGGACACTGAAGTCGAAGGACGAATTGAGCAGGGTGTTCGCCGCCGCAGGCGTCGACGTCGAGCGTCCCGTCGTTGCGAGTTGCGGATCAGGCGTGACCGCCGGGGTCATCGCATTCGCTCTGGCTCAGCTCGGTCGCACAGATGCGGCAGTCTACGACGGGTCCTGGAGCGAATGGGGTGCGCGCGAGGATCTTCCGATGGAGACCGGACCGGTCTGAAGCCGGACGCACGTCAGGACGAACAACCTGCCGTCGCCTGTGGTGACGGCAGGTTGTCACGTGCGCGACTCATAGAGAAACATTTTGTCAATTGACAGTCGGTCGCAACCGCGTCCACCATTGCCCTATAGTTAAGAGAATGTCTTTCAACGAATGGATGAGAGGTGAGAGCTTTTTCTGGAAATGCACCGCGCTCATTGTTCCTGGACAGGCAGTGCCGCTCTTAGCTGCAAGGTGCCAGTCGCCAAGAGCCTGCATGGATAGTGAATGAGCGAGTGACGCGCCAGTTCGTGCTCGATCTGCTTTGAATGCAGCAGCTGGGCATCTTGAGACAGTTACCCTCGGTACCGGGTATCCTCCCCCATCTTGGCCCGATACCGAGAGCGCGCGGCCCTGGCGCACGTCCTCCCTCGTGCGTCAGGGTCGATGCTTTTGTAATCAATCATCACCACCGAAACGCCCTCGGAGGCCACCTCGCCTGCCCGATGAAGCTGCACCTTGCACCCCAAGGCGCGGTTGAGCTCAGGGTGTCGCACTGCAGCCGGAACCGCCGGCAAGTGAGGCTGAGACGCAACGCCTCCGCAGCGAGTGACGGCAGCCATCCGCGTCATGCTTGCCTCCGATCCCGCCTCGGCACTAGCTGACACAACAAATTTGCCGATCATGATGCGGTTGGGGGCGGAACGTTGGGGATGCGGAGGAATTGCATGAGCCAGGTGGCGGCGTTGGCGATCCTTTTGATCGTCATCTCGACCGCACACTCGGCGCACGCCGGCCCGCTACTGCTGTTCGAACCGGCGACCGGCCGCGTGATCTACAGCGAGGAGCCGGATCGGGCCTGGCACCCGGCCTCGGTGACCAAGCTCATGACCGCCTATCTGACATTCGAGGCCGTTGACGCGGGACGCCTCGGCTGGGACGACGAGGTTCCCCTCTCGGAGTACGCCCGCAGCCAACCCGCGACGCGCATCGGCTTGCGGGGCGGCATCAAACTCAATGTCGAGCAGGCGATCCGCGGCCTGATCCTGCGCTCCGCCAACGACTTCGCAACGGCGCTGGCTGAGCGCGTCGCAGGTACCGAAGCGGCGTTCGTCGAGGCCATGAACGCCGCGGCGCGGCGCCTTGGAATGACACGTACGGTCTACCGCAATCCGCACGGCCTTCCCGATCAGGAGCAAGTTACGACCGCGCGCGATCTCGCGATCCTCACAGCAGCCCTGCTCAAGGACTTCCCCGATCGGGCTGAGGTATTCTCGACTCCAACCGTGAAAATCCACAAGGGTACATTCCACTCACAGAACGATCTCCTGCGCACGCTCCTGGGTGCCGACGGGATGAAGACGGGATTCACCTGCGCCTCCGGCTACAACGTGGTCGCCAGTGCGACGCGAGATGGCCGCCGACTGGTCGCGATCGTACTGGGCGCTGCAAGCCGGCAGAGCCGCTCAGAGCGCGCGGCGGAACTCATCGAGGCGGGATTCGCCTATCTGGCTGGCGGGGACGACGGGAGCCGCACCATCACCATTGCGCCGGAACAACCGATTAAGGTCCGCGGCCGCGCCGTTCCGTCCGAGACCATGAGCGCGCCGCGTACATTCGCGCCTGTCGCGTTGAACAGGATGGCTTTCGAGCCAGCCGATCCGATACCAGCCGACGACATCGCGCGACAGGTCCGCTCCGGGAAGTGCCGCGGCTACGGCGGCTTCGCTAAACCCGAGCCCGAGCCCGCCATCAGTGAAGCCGAGACTGGTGAGGACGGCGAGCGCATCGTGACAGGATCGGTTATGTCCCCCCCGGCGGAGACTACCACCGCGTCAGATCCAGCCCTCTCCTCACCAGTGCCGCCGGCATCGGTGCGGGTCAAACCACGGGCGGCGACGATCACCCGCCCTGCCGGAGCCGTTCTACCTTCCACCAAGACGACACCGACAACCATGGCCGTTCGGACACGCGTGCATCATCCCACCGGCAAGCGCTCCGATGCCAAGCTAGGCGGATCGCAGGGACCGCGAGACCGCACCCGCAATGCTACAACGGCGCCAAGCCCCGCCCCCCGCGCCGAGCCCAACATAGGAAACTAACCCAGTTCTATTCGGGAGCAGGGATAAAGTCCGCGTCGTCTCCGGGGACGAGGGGAAAGCGCTTTTGCTGCCAATCGTCTTTGGCGGCGCGAATACGATCACGCGACGACGAGACGAAGTTCCACCAGATATGGCGCGGCCCATCCATCGGCTCGCCACCGAGCACCATCAGCCGCGACTGCGAAAGCGCCAGGATCGAGATGCGATCCCCCGGCCGGAAGACGAGAAGGCGCCCTGCCTCGAAGCGATCGCCTGCGATGTCGATCTCTCCGGAGGCGATATACACCGCTCGCTCATCGTAAAAGTCGTCGAGAGGCAGGACGGCACCGGACGCGAGCACAGCTTCCGCGTAGAGCGTCGGATGTGGGAACCCGACCGGCGAACGCCGGCCGTAGGCCTCGCCCATGACGAGGCGAACGCGCTTGCCCTCGCCTTCGATACGCGGAAGATCGCCGAGACCGTGGTGCACAAACGCGGGCTCCCCTTCCTCCGCGTCCTTCGGCATGGCGAGCCAGGCCTGGATGCCGAACATGTCCCGTGCGTGGGCCTGGGCTTCCGGCGTCTCACGTTCGGAATGCACGATCCCGCGCCCCGCGGTCATCAGGTTGACCTCGCCTGGCTTGATGACGATCGATGTCCCGAGACTATCGCGGTGCCACATCGCGCCCTGAAACAGGTAGGTCACCGTCGCAAGCCCGATGTGCGGATGCGGACGCACGTCGATGCCTTTGCCGATGACGAACTCCGCAGGGCCCATCTGATCGAAAAATATGAACGGCCCGACCATTTGTCGTCCCTGGGCTGGCAAAGCACGGCGAACCTCGAAGCCGCCGAGATCGCGGGCGCGGGGTACGATGACCTGCTCGATCTGGGCGCAGGCGTGGGCATCACCGGGTACGGGATCGTTGTGGGGCAAAGTGCTCATGCTGCGCGCTCCAAATTCCTTGACCACTCGAGTTCAACTCAAGATAGGAACTCGACAGGCAGCGGCCAACGCTGGATCGATAGCGGTGGCCGCGGGCTGACACGAGCCGTGGAGCGGGTCTAAGGTATCCTGAACCGAACTGGGCTCGGGAGACGCCGATGCGCGATGCGCTGCAGAAAGAGATTTCGGACCTCGTCGCCGCCCACCGCGCCGACCAAGGCACATTCGAAAGACCGGAGAAAATTGTCTGGCCACACGGCAACCGCGTCGCCGTGAACTTTACCGCCGACTTCGACGCGATGCTGCTGCGCCGTCTCAACGACGAACCGTCGGAGCAGCTCGCGAAGGGCGAATTCGGTGGACGGGTCGGCATCTGGCGTCTGATCGAGCTGTTCGACAGCCACGCCATGAAGGCGACGTTCTTCATTCCGGGCCGCATCTGCGAGCTTTATCCCCGAGCCGTGCGGGCGTGCGCTGCGAGCGGACACGAGGTCGCCGACCACATGTGGGAGCATCGTGTTCCCGGCGATCCTTCACTCGAGCGCGACCATCTCTCAAAAGCGACGCGCGCACTAACCGAGTTGACCGGCACGCGCCCCATTGGAACGCGCAGCTGGCATACGGCCGAGGCGCTGACCGAGCAGGGTTATCTCTATCGCAGCCACGGCTCGGACGCGCACGGCCCAACTTGGAGCCACGACGGCAACGGCCAGAACCGGCTGATCGAGCTTCCCTTCCACTACGCCATCGACGACGCCATGTTCTTCTCGTTCGCCTGGTACAAGAGTGGCACCAGCGAGCAGCGCTTATCGGACCCCGATCGGGTGCTCGAGATGTGGTGGGCTGCCTTCGAGCACCAGTACCGCGCCGGTGGCTATCTCAATATCTGCCTGCACCCGTTCGTGTCCGGCCGCGCGTTGCGCATCGCCATGCTGGACCAGCTGATCACACGCATGAAAGCCCTGCCGGGCGTCTGGCTCACCAGCTGCGAGGCTGTCGCCCGCCACGTCGCCGCCACCTGTCCTCCGCCAACCGTCAAGACGTGAGCCCCGGGAGACGTACATGCCTTGGAAGGACCGCTACACCGTCTCCGACGAGATCAGCCTCAAAGATCACGAGTTGCATTGGCCCGAGGGCCATCGCATGGCTCTCTACGTCACGGTCGCCTTGAGTGTCGCTTCGGGGCCTGAAGGCATCACCGCTGCCGATCTCGAATCGTCGGCCGGGCGGTTCGGCCTCGGCGAGGGCCTTGACCTTCTGATGGACACACTTGCGCGTCACGCGGTCCGCTCCACCGTCGCCGTGCCCGCGACCATCGCCGAAATGATGCCGGATCGCATTCGCGAGATCGCGGGTGCCGGACACGAAATAGCGAGCCTGGGTCTGCGCCATGAGGACACGAGTGCGATGCGGCGCGAGGAGGAGGCCCAGCGCATGGCGCTGACGACCGAGGTCCTGACGCGCATCGTCGGCAAACGGCCTGCCGGCTGGTACGCCTTGTCACGTCAGAAGGACCGCTATGCGGGCGGCGCCATGAGCCCCCACACGGTCGAACTCATCCGCGAGTCGGGCTACAGTTGGCTCGGCAACGGCATGGCCGACGACATCCCGTACTATACGGTCAGTGACTTTCAAAGCCGGCGGTCGCTCCTGACGCTGCCCTACTACTATCATCTCGACGATCAGTACTTCTCGCTTTTCCCGGTCGCTGGGACGGGCCTCGAGAACTCGGACATGTTGGCCCGGAACTGGCAAGGGGAGTTCGACGCCCAGTACAAGCGCGGGCGATTTTTCTCGATGGTCCTGCACCCGCAGCATGTCGGATGGTGCAATCGCTTGGAGCTGCTAGAGCGATTCCTTGCGCATGTGACGAGCCGGCCAGACGTCTGGATCGCGACAGGTTCGGAAATCGCTGAGCATTGGACCGCGCACTTTCCGGCCTCGACGCATTTGAAGCTGGAACCGTCGATCTGGCGCGATTACGAGGGAAGCCTGAGTTGA
>JALHMC010000002.1 GCA_022844225.1 Hyphomicrobiaceae bacterium
CCCCGCGATCAGAGGAATCAAAATGGTCATGGCTGAGGCAGGAAATGTTTTGCAGCGAGCCTTTGCGCTTGCAAACTCGGGCGACTTCCACACGTTGACTGGAATATGCCGACAATTGACGAGCGAGGGCTACGTCCTCGATGTTCATTTCAACGGCCGTAGCATGAAGCGACAACTGCGAAATATGATGGCGGCAGCCAGTGACGGAGGAGCGTTGATCGCGATGGAGAAGCCGATCATATAGGCAGTCGCAGATAGGTCCACAACGTTTGCCGGACCTCGGCCGACGAATGTTTCACCGTACGGTCTCATCAGATCGATGATTGAAATTACTTTGACGTCCCTGGGAGGTATATATGCTGAGTATGAGCCGCGAGCGCGTCAACAGGACCATTCTGCAAATGGCACTTGGTTTGGCCGCTGCTGCGCTGTTGATCGGCTTCTATGCCAACTCAACGATCCGTGAGTCGCGCATTGATCACACCGTTCCAGCAGATCAAGTCGAGACCTTCCCGGCCGCACCGCGCCCCGGATCTATTCGCTAGTCCTACGCAATCCGTGCGCTAGGCGGTCGGTCGGTCAGTCTGGACGATAACAGACGTCGGGGACGTGACTTGTCCAGACGCACCGCTGTCAAGACTCTCCGCGCTAGACCGGCTGACCACCGCAAAGTCAGCTAAGGCTAACCGGTCGAGATGGGTCAAAAACAGGCCAAGAGTTGGCCAATCGCCCGAGCATCGGTCTGGCTCCTTCTCCCATCCCCGCCTACACTCTCCGGAAATCCACACCCGGGGAGCTGACCGTCATGTCATCTGCTGCAACGCCGACCATCGCTTCGCTCGTTCGTGATCTCGCGTCGGGGGGGACGACGTCGCGGAAGCTGGTGGAGGATTGTCTCGCGAAGATTGCCGATCCGAAGGGAGAGGGGGCGCGGGCGTTCGTGTCGGTGGATGCGGAGGGGGCGCGCAAGGCGGCGGATGCGCAGGACATGCTGCGGAAGGCCGGGGCCGCGCCGTCGCCGCTGGCCGGTATTCCGTTCGCGATCAAGGATCTGGCCGACATCACGGGGCAGGTTACAACGGCCGGATCGACGGCCCTTGCCGACCGGGCGGCCGCGAAGGCCGATGCTCCGGTGGTGGCGCGGCTTAGGGCGGCGGGGCTCGTCATCGTCGGGCGCGCCAACATGGTCGAGTTCGCCTATGGCGGCATCGGCACCAATCCGCACTACGGCATGCCGGCTTCGCCCTGGGACCGCGCCAACCGGCACGTTCCGGGCGGATCGTCGTCGGGCTCGGCGGTGGCGGTCGCGGATGGGATGGCGCACGGCGCGCTCGGCACGGACACGGGAGGCTCGTGCCGGATTCCGGCGGCCTATTGCGGTGTCGTCGGCCTGAAACCGACCGCGCGGCGCGTGCCGACGGAGAACGTCGTGCCGTTGTCGACGAGCCTCGATTCGATCGGCCCCATCGCGCGCACGGTCGATTGTTGCGCGCTGCTCGACGGCGCTTTCGCGGGAGAGCCGATAGCTGCGGCCAAGCCCGTGTCACTGAAAGGCCTGCGCCTGCTGGTGCCGACCAACATCGTGCTCGATGGCATGGACGCGACCGTCGCCGCCGATTTCGAGAAGGCGCTCGCCGCGCTCGCCAAGGCCGGTGCGGTGATCGTCAAGCAGGCGTTCGCGCCGTTCGATCAGATCCGTCCGATTTTGAACAAGGGCGGGCTCTCGGGGGCGGAAAGCTATGCGTGGCACAAGGAGCTGTTTGCCTCGAAGCGCAACCAGTACGACCCGCGCGTCGCCATGCGCATCGCGATGGGGGAGACGCAGACGGCGGCGGATTACATCGAGCTGCTGCAGAAACGCGGGGTTGCGATGGCGGCCTACAGGGACGGCCTCTCGGATTTCGATGCCATTGTCTCGCCGACGTGCCCGATCCTGCCGCCGAAGGAGGGCGATCTCGTCAAGGACGAGGACTACACGCGGCTCAACATGCTTTCGCTGCGCAATCCGCTGATGATCAACATCTTCGACGGATGCTCGATCGCGCTGCCGATGAGCGCCGTGGGTGCGCCGCCGACGAGCCTGATGGTGTCGTGCGCCACGATGGCCGACCGGCGCATGCTCGGCATCGCGAAGGCGATCGAGACGGCGATCGGGGTGCGGTGATGGTGCGGGGCGGGACGTCTGGCCCTCGCCAGACACCGCCCTGACTTGTTGCGTGGTCTAGCCCGGGATTTCGGGCTCGACCAAATCGGCGAGCTGGCGCAGCGACTGCTGCCAGCCGAGGTAGCAGGCTTCGACGGGGATGAGAGACGGAATTCCCGATTGCTCGATCCGGAGGTCGGTCCCGCAGAAGACGGACTTCAGCTCGACAGTCACGTGCATCGTGCCGGGCAGGTTCGGATCGTCGAAGCGATCCGTGTAGCGAATGCGCTGGTTCGGGACGAGTTCGAGATACTCGCCGCCGAAGGCGTGGCCGTGACCGGTCGTGAAATTCGTGAACGACATCCGGAACGTGCCGCCCTCCCTCGCCTCCATATGGTGGACCTTGCAGGTGAAGCCGAAGGGCGGCAGCCATTTTGCCATGGCCTCGGCGTCGAGAAAGGCGCGATAGACGCGCTCGGGCTTGGCGGCAAGCACGCGGTGCAGGCGCACCGTGTTGGCGGTCTCGGCAGAGGCGGTTTGTTCTGACGTCGACATCGCGTCACTCCCTGGTTCGCGGATCTCACCGCGCGTCTCTCCAGATGACGCGCCAGCCGCGGCCGATCCGACACCGGCGGCGCAGTTTTTTGCTCGGGGTCTGCCGCATCGCCGCAATCTGCCGCGTCCTTCCTCGTGGGAAACCGGTTGAGGTCGCGCGCGGCCCGCGCAACACTCTCGCAAAAGGCAATGGAGGAGACGCGCTCATGGCCCTCGGTCCCAATACGCTGCGCGAGATGCTGCACACGATGCAGACCATACGCCGCTTCGAGGAGCGGGCGTCCGACGACTATCACGCCGGAAAGATCTATGGCGTGGTGCACTGCTACATCGGCGAGGAGGCGATCGCGACGGGCGTGTGCGGCGCGTTGCGCGATGGCGACCAGATCATCTCAACGCATCGCGGCCACGGCCACTGCATCGCCAAAGGCGCCGACCTCGACCGGATGATGGCCGAGCTCTACGGCCGCCGCGACGGCTACTGCAAGGGCAAGGGCGGCTCGATGCACATCGCCGATTTCGAGAAGGGCATGCTTGGGGCCAACGGCATCGTGGCGGGCGGCATCTCGATCGTGACGGGGGCGGCCCTCGCCGCGAAGATGGAAGGCAAGGGCGGCGTCGCGGTGTCGTTCTTCGGTGACGGCGCCTCGGCGGCCGGACCGTTCCACGAGTGCATGAACATCGCGGCGGCGTGGAAGCTGCCGATCCTCTACGTTTGCGAGAACAACGGCTACGCGGCACAGACCCCGGCGTCGACCACGCTGGCCCGCGGCGGTGAGGTCGCGGTGCGTGCAGCCGCCTACGGCATTCCAGGCGTCGTCGTCGACGGCAACGACATTTTCGCCATCCACGAGGCGGCCGAGAAGGCCGTCGCCCGTGCGCGAGCCGGCGAAGGTCCAACGCTGATCGAGTGCCGCACCTATCGCTGGCGGGCGCACACCGAGCGAAAGGGCCAGCCCGACTATCGTCCGCCCGAGGAGATCGCGGCCTGGAAGGCGGCCGGCAAGGACCCGATCGCGCGGCTCGTCGACCATCTCAAGGCGAAGCACGGCTTCACCGACGCCGAGTGGCAGGAAATGGACCGACAGATCCTCGACCGTATCGAGCAATCCTGCCGGTTCGCCGAGAAGAGCCCCTTCCCGGCACCGGAAGAAGCACTCGACGATGTGTTCGCGGCTTAGGGGGATATCTCTTTGGTGTCACCTCCGCTGAAGAGGGCGATGTGATCGCGCAAAGCGCGCCCACCGTCCGGGAACGCAGAGGCTTGGTGGGCCTGAGTTCGAGCAAGGATGCGGTGCATGATCACACTCTACGGAATGGGCAGCCCGAATGTCGTCAAGGTGTTCCTCGCGCTCGAGGAACTCGAATTGCCCTGGAAGCTCGAGCTCGTCGACGTGTTCGACGGCAAGCAGTTCAATCCCGAATTCATGAAACTCAACCCGAATGCCAAGGTGCCGGTGCTGGTCGATCCCGATGGGCCGGGCGGGAAGTCGATCACCATTTTCGAGTCGGGCGCGATCCTGATCTATCTCGCGGAGAAGACAGGAAAGCTGCTGCCCAAAGAGGGTGCTGCCCGCTACGAAGCACTGCAGTGGCTGATGGTGCAGCTGACGGGGCAAGGACCCATGTCAGGCCAGCTCGTCCATTTCGTGCGATTCGCACCGTCCGGAAGCGACTACTCGCTGGCTCGCTACAAGACGCAGGTGCGCAACGTCTACAAGGCCATGGAGCATCGGCTTTCGACGTCGCCGTGGCTGACGGGCGCCGAATACGGAATCACGGACATCGCCTTCTATCCGTGGTCGCGGACGGCGGATGGCTTGGGGTTCCTCGGCGACGACAAGGCCAAGCACGTTCACCTGATGAGCTGGATGGCAAAGATGGCGGCCCGGCCAGCGGTTGCGCGCGCCAACGCGAAGCAGGACGAGGCCCGTGCCAAGACGACGGCATTCGACAAGGCCGATTCCGACACCCTGGACCGGTTCCTGCAACGGGGGCGCTGGCATGTCGGGACATGATGAAATCGATCTCTTCTTCCGTCTGCACAAAAAGCGGAGCCGCCAAAATGCGTGAGATCACATACGCCCAGGCCGGGCTCGAGGCCGTGCAAGAAGAAATGCGGCGCGACGGCAAGGTCTTCTACATGTCGACCGATGCCATCCTCCCGCTCGTCAAGGAGTTCGGCGAGGAGCGCATGCGCGCAACCCCGATCGCGGAAAGCACCATGACGGGCATGTCGATCGGCGCGGCCGGTTCCGGCTTCCGCCCAATCTGCGACTGGCGGCAGGTGACGTTCTGTTTCGTCGCCATGGACCAGATCGTCAACCAAGCCGCCAAGATCACGTACATGTTCGGCGGCCAGCAGAAATTCCCGATCGTCTATCGTGCGGCCGTCGGCGGGGGCGGGCGGCTCGCCGCGCAGCACTCGCAGAGCCCCTACTCCATGTTCATGAACATGAGCGGGCTGAAGATCATCCTGCCGTCGACGCCGCGTGACCTGAAGGGCCTGCTGAAGTCGGCGATCCGCGACAACAATCCGGTCATCTCGTTCGAGGGCAACCGCCTGCTCGCAATGAAGGGCGCGGTGCCCGAGGCCGACGCGGACGAGACGATACCGATCGGCAAGGCCGAGGTAAAACGGCAGGGCAAGGACGTGACGGTGGTTGCGCTCGCCTGGGCCGTGCACGAGACTCTGGCCGCCGCTGAGACGCTGGCGAAGGAGGGCATCTCGGTCGAGGTGGTCGACCCGCGTACGATCGCGCCGCTCGATGTCGAGACGATCCGAGAGAGCGTCAGGAAAACGGGCCGATTGGTCATCGCCGACGAGGCGGGCCCGGTGTGCGGCGCGTCGGCCGAGATCGCGACGCTCGCCACCGAGGACCCGGCGACGTTCAAGGCGCTGAAAGCTCCGGTGAAGCGGGTGTGCGCGCTGTTCGTGCCTATCCCCTACAGCCCCGGACTCGAGGACCACGTGTTCCCAGACCGCAACAAAATTGCCGACGGGATACGGGCGGTCGTCAAGGCCTAGCCGGCCTCGGCCGAGAGAGATGGAGAGCGCATCACGGCCAGATCGCATCAGGCAACGCGCTCTCGCGGGGCTACCCGGATAGCCAGCATGACGCCCACGTAAATGGACAGCACAGCGGCGAAGAAGCACCAGACGGAGATGAAGGCGTGGGCGAAGAAGTGTTCGGCCACCAGCAGGGAAACGAGGATAACAGCCCCGAAGATCTGGACCGGCCGTTCAGTCGACAGCACGAGGGCGCCGACCACGACTGCCGCATAGATCACCTTCAAAACTGAGCGCGCCACGAGGTCGTCGTAGAGAAGCACCGTGTTGTACTCGATGGACCCATCCACGACCTCGACGGAAAGCCAGTGGTCGAACAGCAGCGAAGGCAAGCTGATCGACAACCCAAAGAGCGCACCAACGATCGCCAGCGCCAGCAGCCATCGCCTTCGCCAAGGCTCTGCCGCCCGTTCAAGGCAGTAGACTGAAAACGGCACCCAAGCCGGCCAGAAAAAATGGGAGAAGAAAAGGAATCCCCGCCCCGCGAGGGCGACCATCTGCGAGTGTCCCGACGCCAAAGACAGCCAGACGACGCCCTCGATCGCCTGCTGCAGTCCGAACGCAAGTGGATACGCGGCGAATGCCAGCCAACGAGGCTCCACCCTTGCCGTGACGAGAGAATAAGCCGCTACCGGCGCCAGTATCGCTGCGATCGTGAAGCTTGCTGTAGCCGAGAAGCACACGGCGCCAATCCCCCGATCTTCCGCGGCTCACCGAGCCAGCCCCACGACACCTGCCCGAGTTCGGGGCTCGACTACTTGCGGCACATCAAGGACGGTCGTTCGCCAGTCGATGCTCACTCCGGCCATTTGGTTCGGATCGGATCTTTGCCGTCCCAGCTGCGTGCGGCGGCCTCGATGGCGTCGAACTGCCGCTTCCTGACATCGGTGTAGGCGGCGATCTCCATGCAGGTGCCGCGATGGCCGCGATCGGTCTCGAAGTAGGCAAACGGGCCGCGGTTCGACTCGCCCTGCTGACCGATGCGGTGCCCTTTCGCCAACGCGCGCTGAACGGTGGCGTCGTAGTCGACCGGCCAGGTGCTGACGTGCTGCAGCCCTTCCGGACCGTTCGCCAGGAAGTCGCGGTACATCGAAGGCGCGCTGTTGCGCTGCTGGATCAGCTCGATCTGCGTGCCGAACGAGTTTGAGATGGCGATCGACGCGTGCACGTCTGACGGCTCCCCGCGGTAGAGGAAGTTCTTCACCGGAAGGCGCTCGACGTAGAACCAGGGGCCGACGCCGAGAACCTCGACCCAGTGGCGCATGGCCGCCTCGATATCGTGGACGACGTAGCCGAGCTGCTTGATCTCGCCGTAGGTGAGGCTCATGGGGCGGTTCCTCCGGGACTGCATGCGTGTTGGATAGGGCTTACGGTTGCCCCAGCCGCTGCGATTGGCAACCCCGGTCGTACTCACGATGTCAAAGAGCCCCGCCGGCAACGCCAAGAAAATTGCGCAACCGACGGACTTCGACAGGGAGAATAGGTGATCTGGAGAGCCCGGGGATAAGTCTGGCTGCGGCTCAGGTCCGCGGGCGTTGGCGGGGCAGCGTCAAGCCGACGAGCACACCGCACAGGTTGGCTGCGCCGGCCAGCATGATCGCCGTGTGATAGCCGCCGGTGAGATCGAACAGGCGCGCGGCGACCACGGGCAGGGTCAGCGCGGCTACACACCAGGCGATGTAGATGCGGCTTGCGGTCTGCCCGAAGAGCGCCTTCGGCCAGTAGAAGGCGACGGCCGCCGCCGTCACGCCCGAGATCAGCCCGTAGCCGATGCCGATCAGACCGAGCGTAGGGATCGCCATCTCCGGCGTCGGCACCAGCGTCAGCAGGATCGCACCCGCGAGCGCGATGGCTTGCGCCGACGCCGCGACGACGGGAACCGGCAGGCGATCGACCATCAAACCGCCGCCGAGGCGGGCCGCTGCGATGGCTGCCGTGATGCCGGTCGTGGCGGTCAATGCCGTAGTCTTGCCGACGCCGTAGGCCGCGAGAATGGCCGCCGCCTGGCTCAACACCATGAGGCCGGCGGTCGCCGCGAACGTGAAGACGAGGAACAGCTTCCAGAACACCAAAGAGAGCTGGCGTGCCGCTTCAGCATCCGTTGTAGCCGCCGCGACGCGGCTCGGACGCGACAAGCGAACGCCGGAGCGTGCCATCAGCCATGTCGCGACGACGCCGCTCACGGCCACGACTACCGCCAGTCCGGCAAGTGTCGCCCGCACCCCGTAGCGGTCTATTCCCCAACCGAACGCCGGGGCCGACAGCATCGCACCCAGCGGAAACAAGCTGACGAGGTAGCCGTTGACGAGCCCGGGACGGGTGATGGGCGTGGCGTTGACGCACTGCTGCGCACCGACGTAGGCGAGACCCCCGCCGAGCGCGAAAAGGACGCCATAGCCGACGGCGAGGAGGGTGAAGCTCGGCGCCGCCGCCGCCAGCGCGATACCCGCAGACGACATCGCGGCCGACAGCGCGACGAGCGCCGTCACGGGGATGAGGCCGAACAGGCGCGGCGCGAGGTTCAACCCGATGGTGAAGAAAATAACCGAGATGCCGAACACCGAGGCGAGGTCCGACCGACTGGCACCCAGCAGTTCCTCGAGCGGCGCCAGGAACACGCTGAAGGCGTAGATCGATCCGAGCGGCAAACTGAGGACGGTGGCCGCGGCGAGTGCAGCGCCGGGCCGCTGGAGGACGGCCGTCTCGGTCTGGGCCATGGGGGACAAGCCATCTCTGATTTTTCACCGGAACGCGGGCACCGCATCCTGGCTGACTGTGTGCCGAGACGAAGTGGGTGCGCAACCGGGGACTCACACAACCACCCGTTTGCTTAGATCAGCGCCTGCCCCTTTCCTGCCACAGGCGGGACAAGAAGCATCCGCAATCGATGCTTACCAAGCGTTAACGATGCCGAGTTTACCATGTTGGGGTTTGCTCCGGCTCGATCGCGCCGCAGCCCTGCCCGGAAGAGGCGGCGCGGCAGGGGATGGGGGAAGGAGGGTCGCGCCGGTATTGCGATCCGGATTGTCGGGGGTCAACCTTGGTTGTGCGTCATCGGGGGCTTCTCGCAGCGCTTACTATAGCCGCGCTGCTGATCTGCTATGGCAACCCGGCTCCCGTGGCGGCGCCCGGCGGCGAGCGATCGCTCACGATCTACAGCATCCACACCAAAGAGACCGTCACAGCCGTCTACAAGCGCCATGGCAAGTTCGTCGAGGACGGCGTCGCCAAGCTCAACCACGCCATGCGGGATCATCGCCGGGACGAATCCACACAGATGGATCCGGCCCTTTTCGACCTGCTCTGGCAAGTTCACACGGAACTCGGCTCGAAAGAGCCGATCCACCTGATCTCCGGCTATCGCTCGCGCGCCACCAACAATATGCTGCGCAGGACAGCCGGTGGGCAGGCAAGCGAAAGCCGCCACATTCTCGGCAAGGCCGCCGACGTGCATTTCCCCGACGTTCCGGTGAAACTGCTGCGTTACTCGGCCCTGATCCAGGAGCGGGGCGGCGTCGGCTACTATCCGACCTCGGCCTTGCCGTTCGTTCACCTCGATACCGACCGCGTGCGTAGCTGGCCGCGCCTCCCACGTCATGAGCTGGCGCTGCTGTTCCCGTCGGGCACGACGCGGCACGCGGCGGCAGATGGCGGATCGATCACGAAGGACGACGTGCGGGCCGCCCAGGCGCGGCACGGAGAATTGGCCCAGCAGGTCGCCATGTTTCACCAACAACGGGCCACCGGCACGCCGCGGTTTGCCGTCGCTGATGCGGGCAAAAGCCCGGCGCCGGGACGGATCGCAGCCTTGCCGAGCGGACTCGAGCCGGCTGCTCCGACGCTGGTCGAGCGGCCACAATTGCTCAGCCGCTTGACGCCTGCGGTCGCGCCGACGAACCTGCGTCATTCGATCGTGCCTTCGGCAAGCGACCGAGCCCGACTGGCCGAGTTGGCGAGCCTAGCGTCCGCGATGCCGCAACTCGTCGTCGGACCGGCGCCAGCTCGACGCCCGGAGCGAGCGTCTCTGCCGAGCCTGACCGGGAGCAGTCTGCCGGTACCGCCGGACGCGATTGCGGCGGACAAGGCCAACCCCGAGGGGCGCCAGGTGGCGTCGCTCGGGCTGACGGCTTTGCCGGAGGCTCCGATGTCCGATGCGGAGCGGACGGGATGGGGAGGCTGGAGCACGGCGCCGGCCTACGACGAGGAGCATCCGGAGGAGCTGTCGTATCGGCCGTTTCCGATCACGCCCTACCTGACCGAGACGGCGAGCCAACCCCTGATGAGCGAACTGATCGCGCATGACCTTGCTCGCACGCTCGATATGCTGGACCAGCCGGAGCTTGGGGCCATGCTGCGCTTCCGTCCGACCATGATGGCTGCCAAGAGCCTTTGGGCGCAGCAGTTCAGCGGCTCCGCCGTCAACGTCGATCCGATGCGCGCCGCGGCGCCGGCTCCCGGTGAGTTCCAACTCGCGCCACGTCAGGTCAAGACGAGCCAGCGCTGACGCTGGTGAACGGCCCGAGGTGCGGACGGCCGATCGTTACGTCTTGTCGGAAGCAACAACCGTGTCTGCGGCGAGCACGCGCTCGAGCTGTCGCTTCAGCGCCTCCTTGGCCGGCTCCGCTGCCGCCAAAATCTCGCGGAACCGATGAAAATCGAGCACGCCGACGCCTTCGCTGGCGGTGTCGACGAGGATATCCGGCCGGTGAGACCTGAGCTGCTCGCGGACGATCGAGCGTTGCAGAATCTGCGATGCCGAGAAGAGGGCCTCGAGCGCCCTCGGACCAGAATCGTCACTCGGTTGCCCCGCGGCGCCGGAGACATCGACCGCGATGGTGATGTCGGCGCCCTCCCTAACCAGCTCGAACGGCAGAGGGTCGACGAGACCGCCATCGAGCAGCGCCCGCCCCGCGATCATGACGGGGCTGAAAATGACCGGCAACGCGATGCTCGCGGCAATCGCGCGCTTGAGTGGCCCGGTGCGTATGACCACGGCCTCCTGCGCATAGAAGTCGGTCGCGACGATCGACAGCGGTACAGCGAGTTGCTCGATGGTCGCGGGAAGGCGCGACGGCAGCAAAAGGTCGAGCATGACCTCGGCATCAAGCAGGGCCGATCGCATGGGGAAGAGATTGAACAGGTGGTCAACGGGGCGCGGTCGCGCCGACAACAACTGGCGAATGAGTCCGTAGCGCTCGGACAAAAGTTCCTCGACGTGGGCCCGCATGTAACGCGCGGGCAGCCCAGCCGCCACTCCCGCGCCGAAGATGGAGCCGATGGATGTGCCGGAGACCGTCGCAGGCGCGAGGCCCATCTCCTCGAGCGCTTCGAGCACGACGAGATGGGCGAGCCCGCGAGCACCGCCGCCGCCGAGGGCCAGACCGATGCGCGGCTTCTCAATCCTGGCCGGCGGCGGAGCTTGCCGGGCTGGTACCAAGCTCATGTCCGGAGCCCCTTCTCACGCTTCATCATCGCGGCGTGACTGCCGCTCAGACCTCTCATTCTTCCTTGAGGAAGGGCATGATTGCGGCAACAGTTTCCGCAGGCGCTTCCTCCGCGAGGAAATGGCCCGACTCGATCGGACCACCGATCACCTGAGGGCACCACGACCGCCACGTATCGAGAGGCTTGTTGACGAAACCGCTCTTGCGGGAGGCACCCCAGATCGCGAGCATCGGGCAACCGATCTGGCGACCGGCCTTGCGATCCGCTGCATCCAGCTCCGGGTCACAGCCGGCTCCCGCCCGGTAGTCCTCACAACTGGCGTGGATCACCTCGGGCTTCGAAAAGCACGTCCGGTAGTCGGCGAGGGCGCGCGGGTCAAACGCCGACAGATCCTTCGTGGCTGTCCACTGGGCCAGCAGGTAGTCCAGGAAGTAGACGGGGTCGTGACCGATCATGGTCTCGGGGAACGGCGCCGGGCGCGCCAGGAACGGCCAGTGGAAGCGACCGACGGCGTTCGCCATGTTCATGTCGGTCCAGGCGTCGAGCGTCGTCACGATGTCGAGCGTGACCAGTCTCGTGACCCGATCCGGATGGTCGAGTGCCAATCGATAGCCGACGCGGGCGCCGCGATCGTGGCTGACGACGGCGAAGCGCTCGTGTCCCAGCAGACGCATCAGCGCGACCATGTCGGCAGCCATGGCTCGCTTCGAATAGGCGAGATGGGCTTCGTCCGACACGGCCGGTCCACGGCTGCGTCCGTAACCTCTCAGATCCGGCACCACCAGCGTGAAGTTGCGGGCGAGGTCCGGCGCGATCTTGTGCCAGCAGGCGTGCGTCTGCGGATAACCGTGCAGCAGCAGAAGGGGAGGTCCGGACCCGCCGACCCTGGCATAGATCTTGGCGTCGCCCAGTGCATGGTGCACCTCACGGAAACCGGGATAGAGGTCGCTCATGGCCGTCATGTGATTGCCTCCACGCTGTCGAAGAACGGAAGCACTGCGTCGAGCAGGGCCGCCGGGTTCTCCTCGGGAATGAAATGGCCGCTGTCGATCGCGCGTCCCGAGACAGTGAGGCACCACGGGCGCCACAACGCAACTGGGTCGGCGACGCCCGCGAGGCTGCCGGACGAGCCCCATAGAACCAGCGTCGGGCACATAATGCGGGTCCCGAGGCGCCGGTCCGCCTCGTCGTCAGCGAGATCGCAACTGGCACTCGCCCGGTAGTCCTCACATGTCGCATGGATCCGGTCTCGATCCGAAAGTCCCTCGACATAGACCGCGAGCGCTCGCGGATCGAAGGTCTCGAGCGTGCGAGACCGCGTCCCGCGCTTTAGGCGGCCCTCCAGCCAGCCGATCGGGTCCTTGCCGATCAGCGTCTCCGGGATGGGCGCGGGCTGTGCGAGGAACGCCCAATGGACGATGCGGTGGCGGGTGATCTGCTGCTCCGGCTGCCACTGGTCCCAGGTCGTCATGACATCGAGCACAACGAGCCGCGCGACGCACTCCGGGCTATCCAGTGCCAGCCGGTAAGCGACCCGGGCGCCCCGATCGTGACCCATGACGAGATATCGGGAAAAGCCCAATTGGCTCATCAACAAGGCCATGTCCGCAGCCATGGTGCGCTTGGCGTAGGCTCTGTGGTCGACGTCGTCCGGAGGGCATGCGCTCTCTCCGTATCCCCTAAGATCGGGCGCCACCACCGTAAACCTCTCGGCGAGACGGCCCGCCACCTTGTGCCACGCAACGTGCGTCTGAGGATAGCCGTGCAGCAGCAGGAGCGGCGGCCCGGAGCCCCCCAAGCACACATGCAATTCGACCTTGCCCGTGTCGATCCGGCGAGACGCGAAGCCCGGGAAGAGATCGTGCGCGCCTTTCATGCGATCTGGTCCTTGGCGACCGCGCGCCAGCCGATGTCGCGGCGGCAGAAGCCCTCAGGCCACTCGATCAGATCCACAGCTCGATAAGCGCGCGCCTGTGCCTCGCTTATGGTCGGAGCGCGCGCGGTCACGGCGAGCACGCGTCCGCCATCGGCTAGAATGCGGTCGCCGTCGCGGCGTGTTCCGGCGTGAAAGACCTCGACACCTTCCACCTCCCCCGCCCGCGCGAGACCGCGGATCTCGCTGCCTCGACGATAAGATCCCGGGTAGCCATTCGTTGCCATTACGACTGTCAGCGCCGCGTCGTCGTGCCAACGGAGATCCATGCTGGCCAGCACGCCATCGGCGACGGCGAGCAAGGCCGCGAGCAGATCCGACTTGAGGCGCACCATCAGGACCTGCGTCTCGGGATCGCCGAAACGGGCGTTGTACTCGATGAGCTTCGGTCCGTCCGACGTGATCATCAGCCCTGCATAGAGCACGCCCTTGAACGGCATGCCGCGCCGGGCCATGCCGGCGATCGTGGGCCGGATGATCTCGGCCATGGCGCGCTCGACGAGATCCGGCGTCATAATGGGCGCAGGCGAGTAGGCGCCCATGCCGCCTGTGTTCGGGCCCGTGTCACCGTCACCGACCCGCTTGTGGTCTTGCGCCGTAGCGAGCGCCAAGGCCGCCGTCCCGTCCGAGAGAGCGAAGAAGCTTGCCTCCTCGCCCTCGAGGAACTCCTCGATCACCACCTCGGACCCGGCATCGCCGAACGCTCCGGAGAAACACGCATCGACCGCCGACTCCGCTTCTTCGCGCGTCATCGCAACGACAACGCCCTTGCCGGCGGCCAGGCCATCCGCCTTGACGACGATCGGCACCGGCTGGCGGGACAGATAGGCGAGCGCTGACGCCCGGTCCGCAAACCGGCCATAGGCCGCCGTCGGAATGGACAACTCCCGGCAAAGATCCTTGGTGAAGCCTTTCGAGCCCTCGAGTTGCGCTGCTGCCCGCGATGGGCCGAAGTGCTTGATGCCCGCCTTGCCAAGATCATCGGCCAAGCCTGCGACGAGGGGGGCTTCCGGCCCGATGACGACGAAGTCTATGCTGCTCGCACGGCAGAAGTCGATGATGTCCGTGTGCCGCACGACATCCAGGTCAACGCACTCGGCCACTTGCGCAATGCCGCCGTTGCCAGGGGCACAATAGAGCTTGCCGAGCAGCGGGCTGGCTGAAAGCGACCAGGCGAGGGCATGCTCACGGCCGCCAGCGCCAATCAGAAGCACGTTCATCGGCCGATCCTCCCCATGAATGCTTTGGATTATACCGGCACAGGGTCTGTGGCGCGGCGCGAATGGTGTAACATTCGCGACAGACCTCACAAACCGTAACGTGGCGAACTTGGAACCTGTGTTGCGCCCGCGACAGCGTGAGATCGGTGACGCGCCGGCTGATGAATTGACCAGCGCCGCAATGGGGTCCAGAAGTTGCGCGACCCTTTGAAGGGGAGTGCTGGACCCTACACACGACGGCCCGGAAGATCGATCGAGGAGCCAGGATGACCGTCGCCGAGCCTGCCCGACCCGTCCGAACCGGAGTCAATATCGCCGAGCTGACCGTCACGGAGCTGTCGTCAGCGATCAAGCGCTCGCTGGAGGACGGTTTCGGATTCGTGCGCGTGCGGGGCGAGATCTCCGGCTATCGCGGGCCGCACGCCTCCGGTCACTGTTATTTCTCATTGAAGGACGACAAGTCCAAGATCGAGGCCGTTATCTGGCGCGGCAACTTCGCGCGACTGCGGTTCAAGCCCGAGGAAGGCCTCGAGGTCATCGCGCAAGGCAAGGTGACGTCGTTCCCGGGCGCCTCCAAGTATCAGATCGTCATCGAATCGCTCGAGCCCGCTGGCGTCGGCGCCTTGATGGCGCTGCTCGAGGAACGTAAACGCAAGCTCGGCGCCGAGGGGCTGTTCGAGGAGACCCGTAAGCGACCGCTGCCGTTCCTGCCGGGCGTCGTCGGCATCGTGACATCGCCGACCGGTGCCGTGATCCGCGACATGCTCGCCGGCTTCACGGAGCGCTTTCCCACGCGGGTGCTGATCTGGCCGGTGCGCGTGCAGGGCGAGACCTCTGCTGCCGAGGTTGCAGCGGCGATCCGCGGCTTCAATGCCTTGCCTCCCCATGGTCCGGTGCCCCGCCCCGACGTTCTCATCGTCGCGCGGGGCGGTGGCAGCCTCGAGGATCTGTGGGGCTTCAACGAGGAAATCGTGGTCCGCGCGGCCGCGGAAAGCGCCATTCCGCTGATCTCCGCCGTCGGCCACGAGACCGACTGGACACTGATCGATCTCGCAGCCGACGCCCGCGCGCCGACGCCGACCAAGGCGGCGGAGTGGGCCGTGCCAAAGCATTCCGAGCTGATGGAGCGTACCGGTGAACTCGGATTGCGGCTGATGCAGCGCATGCGCCGGCGCCTCGACGAGGCGCGCGTGCACTGGCGGGCCGCTGTGAGGGGCTTGCCGCGTCCGGAGGAGCTGACTGCGCTGCCGCGCCAGCGGTTCGATGCCGCCGAAAAGCGGCTTTCACGCGCATTGATGGCTAATACACAGGCTCACGCCAAGCGGCTGGCACGCATCTCGCCACGCCTGCAGCCGCGACTGCTCGCCGTCCGCACCGAGCGCGAGCATGCGCGGCTGGAACGCTGCGGATCGAGAGCCGTCGAGGCCTTGTCGCGCATCGCTGCCGTTCGCCGGTTGAGCCTGACCCGCATCTCCGGACGCCTCAGCCCCGTCGGCGTATCGGTTCGCCTGTCGCGCGCCTCCGAGCGGTTGGAGGGGCTGGACCGGCGCCAGCGCGGCGCCTTCGAAGCCCTGCTGGCACGACGACGACAGATAGTGGAAGCGCGCGGCCAGATGCTCGCTTCGCTCAGCTACCACAGTGTTCTCGGCCGCGGGTTCGCGCTGGTGCGCGATGCCTCGGGCCGGGCCGTGCGCTCGGTAGCCGGATTGCCCGACGGGGCACGCATCGATATCGAGGTCGCCGATGGCCACCGGCAGGCGACCGTCGACGGGGCGCCTTCGGCCGCTATCCCGACGACTGGCAGCGAGACAGCGGAATCCGGTCCGGCGCCCATGACTGAGTCGCCCGACGCTGCGCAAAGGACCTCCGCCGAGTTGCGCATCCGGCCGACGCAACGCCGACGGTCCCCCGGGGGGGACAAGGGCGGACAGGGTTCTCTCTTCTAAGATAGCCGCGGGACAGAACCGCGACTGGCAACGCAACCCCGGATTATGTATGGTGCTGGCGCTCGCCGCGATCCGCGGCCTTCGCAGCTGGCATCTCGGCAGGTTAATTGATGAATCGGTTCGAACGCCTGTTCGGTCTCAAGGGTGAAGCCCGCGTCGCGTACATGCACGGCGAGTTTCGCGTGGAGCAGCCCGGCGACTTCGTGCTGTGTGCCGTTACCGGCAAGCCGATCGCCATAGCCGATCTGCGCTACTGGAGCGTCGACCTGCAGGAAGCCTACATCTCGCCCGAGGCGTCGCTCGAGCGCCATCTCCAGCTCAATAAGGGCCGCAATCGATCACGCGCCACGTCCCCGACCGACGGCGAGTGAGGCCTCGAGCAGGCCGTCCAGGCGCAGGGCGTCGCGCTCGTCGAGTTCGAGACGAATCGGGAGCGTGAGCGTCTCGGCGCGCAGTGCGCCCATGTCGCCTACGGGGGCCAAACGGACCCAATCCTTCTCGGTGGTGCAGAGGCGCGCTCCGTGTTTGCGAGCCGCCGCCAAGAGATCGCGCGCCTCGCGATCGGTGAACGCATGATGATCAGCGAAGACTCGTCGCTCGACGATCCGCCCGCCCAACTGCTCGATCAGATGGAAAAACCGCTCCGGCGCGCCGATCCCGCTGAACGAGACCAGCGGCTGGCCGACGATCCAACCCGTATCCCCGACCGGTCGCGTCCGGGCCCGCATCACCGGGCCGCCAAAGTGATGCTTCAACCAAACCGGGAAATCGCTTTCCGGACGGGCCTCCCCCGAGGACTCCGGTACGTTGACGACGACCGCATCCGCCAGCGAAAGCTGGAACTCGAGCGGGGCGCGCAGCGGCCCCGCCGGAATGACGCGACCATTGCCGACGCCGCGACGGCCATCGACGACCGCGATCGTGAGGTTTTTCTGAAGGGCGCCGTTCTGCAGACCGTCGTCCATGACGATTGCGCCGTGGCGTGCTCCGGTTTCAACGATGACGCGCGCGCCGGCCGCCCGGTTTCGGCAGACGAGTGTCGGCGCGGTGCGCGCAAGCAGCAACGGTTCGTCGCCCACCTCGCTCGCCGTGTCGTGGTCCGGCGCAACCCAATGCGGGCCGGATGTCTGGCCGCCGTAGCCTCGCGTCAGGAATGCCGGCCGGGCACCGAGTGCTTCAAGCCGGCTCGCAATCAGAAGTGCCAGCGGCGTCTTGCCCGTGCCGCCTGCCGTAAAGTTTCCGACACATACGACCGGCACCGGGCACCGATAGGCCTCGCCTCGCCGGTAGCGATGCTCTGCTGCGGCTCCCCAGACGCGGGCGATGGGCGCCATCGCCCGGGCACACCAGGACGGCGCTGAGCGATACCACCACGGGGGTTCCGGGAGGGGCAAGCTACCCACCCACGACGACGCGCTTGTCCTCTTCCGCCGGAAAATAAGGAAGAAGAGCCGCGGCGCTCCGCTCAAGAGCACCCGAGAGCGCGGCAAGGCCACGTGTGGCGTTCTCGCGCATTTCCTCGATGCGCGCCGCGTCGGACAGAAGCGCTTCAAGAACCGGAGCAATCTCGCCCGGCGCCTTCACCTGCAACGCGCCACCAGATGCGAGAAGCGCACCGTAGGCGTCCGAAAAATTGTGGATGCTCGGACCGGTGACGACGACCGCATTATGACGCACCGCTTCGATCGGGTTCTGGCCGCCGTGGGGAATGAGCGAGCCTCCGATGAATGCAACAGGCGACGCGGCGTAGAAGGTGCCAAGCTCGCCGATGGTATCCGCAATGTAGACGTCCGTGTCCCGATCCGGCAGCTGGCCGAGCGCACGTCGGCGGACCGTCAGTCCCAGGCCAGCGATCGCCTCCGCAACTGCCGCGCCACGCTCGGGGTGACGAGGCGCAACCAATGCAATCAAACCCTCGATGCGAGTGCGGATCGCCTTGAATGCCTCGGCGATGGCGATCTCCTCGTCGGCGTGCGTACTTGCCGCGACGAACCGCGGCCGACTGGCCAGCGCCTGCTGCAGCCGCGCAAAAGCCACGGGTCCGACAGGCGGCGCGGGAGAATCGACCTTGAGATTGCCGACAACCAGGGCGCGCGACGCGCCGATTCGCTCGAAGCGCCGTGCCAGTTCCGCGTTCTGCGCCAGTACGATCTCGAAATGGGAGAACAACGCCGCCGCCAGACCCTGGCACTTCTGCCAGCGCTCGAACGAGCGATCGGACATACGGGCATTCACGAGAGCCAGTGGAATGCCGCGGCGCGCAGCGGACAGCACGAGATTGGGCCATACTTCTTGCTCAGTGAAAATGCCGAGCGAAGGTTGCCAGTAGTCGAGGAAGGCGCTCACATACGAGGGTTCGTCGAGCGGCACGTATTGATGCAGGGCCGATGTCCCGAGACGGCTGGCCGCGAAGCCAGCCGATGTGACCGTGCCTGTGGTCAGAAGCATGTTCACGCCGGGCCGCAGCTGCGTCATGCGCTCCATGAGCGGCAACACGGCACTCGTCTCACCCACGCTCGCCGCATGCACCCAAACGAGGGCTCCATCCGGCCGCAAGATCGACGCGCGTCCGAGGCGTTCACCCCTTCGCTGCGGATCCTCCTTGCCCTTGCTTTCCCGGAAACGAAGAATGTAGGGCACGGCCGGTCGCGCCAGGCGCGTGAGCATGCGATAGGCCCGCAATTCCAGGCAATCTGTCACCCCGCTCGCTTGCCGCGACGGAGCGTCGGATCGACCGGTATGGAGCATCGGGCCGGCCATATATCAATCTTGGGTTGCAGCGACGAGCGATCGCGACTATTCCGTTGCTCGTTAACCTCTATAGGCAGCCATACCAGCGTTTGCCAAGCGCTTCTGTGCGTTTTCCGCCGCATATCTCGATCAATCTTTCAGCGGCTAAACATTTTATCGCCGCCTTGTTGATCTTTGCGTCCGAGAACCCTGTGGCCCTCTTGCCTTTTGTCGTCGGCATCGCGCATGTTAACCGCTGACAAAAGGGCAGGGGATCGATTCCCGCGAATGGGAAAAATCGCGAAGCATCAGCGGCGCGCCGTGCGCAATGTCGTCCGTAGCTGGCGGCAAGGGATTTCGCAGCATTCTCCCGGCTGGGCGAAGGTGTCTCTTGGTCCTGCCGTCAATTGGGCGGACATGCTCCTCGTCGACCATGGGCTCTTCAGGCTCGCCTACCTCAATCTACACCGCCTCGGCCGTCACGCGTGGCGCTCGGCCCAACCTGCACCCCACCAGATCGAGCGCATCGCTCGACTCGGCGTCCGGACCATCGTCAATCTGCGCGGACCTCGCGTCTGCGGCAGCTACTGGCTCGAGCAACAGGCCTGCCGCCGCCATGGCGTCCGTCTCGTCGACTATCAGGTGCGATCCCGCGCGGCACCTACCCGTGCCGAAATCCTCGGTGCACGCGACCTGCTCCGCGACCTCGAGGCGCCAATCCTTTTTCACTGCAAGTCCGGAGCCGATCGCGCGGGGCTGATGAGCACGCTCTATCTCATCGCCGTCGAGAACGTGCCCGTCGAGGAAGCGCGTCACCAACTCGCGCTGAAGTTCGGCCACATCCGCCAGTCGGATACGGGCGTGCTCGATTACTTCTTCGAGTGCTACCTCGAGGCCAACGCCGCATCGCCGATCGAGTTCTTCGATTGGGTCGAGCACGTCTACGATGCGGACGAGGTCAAGCAGTCGTTCGTGGCGAGCGGCTGGGCCAATGTCATCACCAATCGCATTCTGCGGCGCGAGTAACCAGGCCGCGCCGCCACCTAGCCTCGGCCTCGTTGAGCGCCTCTACGCTACCGGCACCAGGACATAGCCGTTGCCATCCTTGGCGATCGTTCCAGCGCCGGGCATCCCCCAATGGTAACCGGTGCAGATGGACTTGGTGGTGACCACCTCGTCGAACACTTTTCTGCGCGTGGCTTCCGCGAGATTGGCGTCCTGATCGAACGCGACGTGCCAGCCGGGATTCCTGAGATTGACCGGCGGAATGCTGGTCAAGTCGCCCAGGACCAGCAAACTGCCGCTTCCCGAGGTCACCCGATAGCTCGTATGTCCGGAGGTGTGACCCGACGTCGAGACGGCACGGATGCCCGGCAATACCTCGGCGCCACCCGCAACCTGTCGGACGGTCTTCCATTGCGGCAACGAGGCCTGCACGCGGCGAGCGATACCGCGGCGTGCCTCCGGCAGCGTCTCAATGACGGCCGGATCGGTCCAATACTTGTACTCCGCCTCGGGCACGACGATCTCGGTTGCACCATAGAGCGGCTGGTCGTCCTTGCCGTAAAGCCCGAAGATGTGGTCGGGGTGGAAATGCGTGACGACGATCGCAGTGAGGCGCATCGGATCGAGGCCGGCGGCCTTCATGTTTTCATGCAGCAATCCCACCTGAGGAGAGCGGCCAGCGCCGTTGCCGGCATCGAACATGATCGTGCGGTCGCCCATCCTCACGACCGTCACAGTGAAGCTATTCGGCACCTTGTCGTCCGGCATGCCGGCGGACTTCAGAGAGGCCTTGATCTCGTCGACGGACGCATTCTTGACGAAGCCCGGCGCGTGTTCCCGAGAGGCCGAGCCGTCGAAGATCGTGATAACTTCAGCGTCGCCGACTTTGAACTTATGGAACTTCTGCCCTTTCGGATTTAGCGGCGAAGCCTCCGAGGCCTGCGCCAGCGCCGACGGGAGGATCTCGAGCGGACCGCTGATGCCGAGCGCTGCGCCGGCTGCCGCAACCGAGAGGACCTGCCGACGCGTGAAGTTTGTCATCCCGAACTCCTGACTGGCCTTGCGCCTATTTGGTTTACTCGGCCGACTATAAGGCCGCTCAGCGCGCACCTGCGATCGCAAAGGACCGATCACGACGAATTGAGCACACACTGCTGCTCCGCGGCGGGATCGGCCTGCAGTCGCTGCTAACCTCTCCCCGTTCCCACCGTCGGAGGCGTCAGGGGCTACTCTCCTGCAAAGGATTGAAGGGGCTACGTCCCTTGCTCTTGGGTGGGGCGCTGGCCGGCGCCGGCCGCGGCACAGGCGTCCGCTCGATCGCGAGCGGTGGGGAGGTTGCGGGCTGGGCTCCCGATGCATCCTGTTGGCCGGTGCCCGGCTGTCCTGACGCAGGAGCGCCTTGGCCGATAATTTCGGCCGCGGAAGCCGCGGGTGCCTGCGGCTCTCCCGACGATCTCGGCTGAAGGGCTTCCAATCGCAGCCGCTCCGCCTGCTGGCGTTCCGCGTCTTTAATCTCGGCTTCCTGGCGATGCGTCTCGTTCCTGGCACGATCCTCGTCGGCCTTGCGCAGCTTCTCCAGCTCGACCACCTCGCGCTCGACCTTGCGGACGGCAACCTCCCGTTCGAGCGCCTCCATATCGAGCCTGGGCGGCAGCGTCGCGAACGCGGCGAGAGGACCGGTATAGCTGACCGTCACCGCCGGCAGCTCCGGCTTCGCCACCACGCCCGAGGGCTGCGAAGACGTGCGCGGCTCCATGCGCCATTCGCCGTCGACCAGCATATGGTCGAGATCGATGGCGCCGCGTCCGGTCAACCGCCCAGACGGGGCCGCCACGACCAAGGGCTGCGATCTGAGCGCGCCGTCCGCTACGGTGATTGGAACTCGTGTCGAGCCAATGCTGACGCCTTCGGAGCGCATCGCCAGCTCGAGCTGCGCGCGAAGGGCGCCGGGCGGGATTTCGCCCTTGAGCGCCAGTATCGCGTCGGCCGCATTGGCCACTGCCGTCGGCGTCCACTTGTTCAGCCGTACCTGCGACAAACGGATCTCACCGCCACCGGCCAGGGCGACCACCAGACCGCGAGGAGACAGGGCCGTGCTCTGCAGCTTGAGGTTAGCCGACAGACCACCGGTCGCCGCAGGCGGCCCCTGGGCCAGCTTCTCGAGTCGAAGCCCCGTGATCATACCTTCGACGACGGCTTTGACGCCGGCCGACGCCTTTTCCATGGAGATGACGCCGGTGACCTGCCCACCATGCACCTTGCCATCCGCGAGCCGGACGTCGAGCCCGCCGGGCCGTGCCGCAAGCTCGACTTGGGCGTCGCCGATCTCGAGCCCGGGCGCCAGCGCAAGCCGTCCAACCTGGAGCTGGATCCGGCTGCCGGCGCTCTGATCGACGAGGGACAGATCGAGCGGAGCCTCGGTCCATGGCGACCGGCGGTCCGCTGCATTAGGCTCGGCAGAGGCGCCCGAGGTCAGCGCCGCGAACAATCCCTGCAACGAGCCTCGATCCAGCTTGACGTCGCCGGTCACGCGACGAAACCCGTCCGTCGCCTCGACCATCAGTTGACCGCTCGCCTGGACGCCGGCGACCCGCAGCACCGTCGACGCCAGCTTTGTGCGGCCGCCGGTCCGCTCGACCTGCAAGATGCCACTGACCGGCCCGTCAAGCCCCGGTCGCGGAGACAGACCGCCCAGCGCGAGACCGCGCGCCAGATCGGCAATATCGAGATGGATCTCACCGTTCAGTCCGAAGGCGGCCTGATCGTCGAGGACGACCCGTCCGCGGTAGGCGGCACTCAGCCCAGCTCCATCGGCGGCAGCGAGCATCACCATACCAGTCTGCGGACTGCCGATGCCACGCAGGGTAAGCTTCGTCACGGGGTCAGCCGCGCCGGCCTTGACCGTGCCCAGCGCCTTGCCGATCGCCTTCGCCACGAGCCGCCGAACGGCCTCCCCTTCGAGTGTCATGGCGACGTCGGTCGGCCGATCCCGCCACCCCACCTGCGACTTGCCGAGCCGTAAAGTGCCCGCGATCCGGCTCTGCGCCAGCACCCCATCCAGCGAGAGTTCGTGCGAGTCGGGGCCTTTCAGGCCGACTTGCAGCCGCCCGGCAAGGCGTGCAGGAACCATGAAGGCCGCATCTTCGCCCGCCGGCAAGAGATCCGCCGGCATGCCTGCGAGGCGCGCCACCGCTTTCAGTCCGGCGGCTGTATCGGCGGTCACGAGACCCGTCAGCGCGCCTTTCGCGGCCGGCCGCGCCAAATCCGCGATATCGCCCCGCAACTCGACCGCGTACCCATCCGCCGAGGCGAGGCGCAACTGCGGCATCGACAGGTTGCCGCCCGCGAGCCGCAGCTCGGCCAAGGTATCGCGGAATACAGCACCGGCCACGACGAGCCGGCCGAGCCGTAGCCTGATGTCGGCATCCGCGGCTTCGACTGCCCCATGGCTCCCGGACTTGACGCCGGTCAAGCTGACGATCAAGTCGCGCAGGGACTGGGCCGGGTCGGCTGCCGCAGGGACGAGAGGCGTCAGATCCAGCTCCGATCCCTCGAGATCGAGACCGATCTGCTGCGGTTTGCCCCCTTTCCAGCGCGCATCGCCGGTCAGCATGTTGCGACCAAACTCGAGGGTCAGATTGCGGCCCGCCACCTCACGAGAACCGATGACCAGATCGCCGACGAGCGTGAATGGACCGTCGCGAGCCGGTAGCGCCATCTTACTGTCGCGGGCCAGCCAGCCGGCGAAGCGTGTCACGCTGGCGCCCCGCAAATTCATCCGGCCGCCGTATTGCAGTTCGGGCGAGGTTCCCTCGAAGGTACCGGACGTGACCAGACGAGCGCCGCCGGGAAGCCCCGCAGTGAGGCTCTTAATCGTCAGGCGTCCCTGCGCATGCTCAAGCGTGGCTGCGAGATTGCTCACCACATCGCCGCCGAGCGTCGCCTGATCGATCGTCAGGGCGGCCTCGGTCCGGCCTTTGGTCTCGAGGATGCGGGAGACCGCCACCGCCACCCCCTGCGCCAGCTCCAACGGCGAGCCGCCCGTATCCGCGCCGGCGATCTTGTCGAGATCGAGCCAGTGCGACTTGATGTTGACCGTGACGTCGGTCTGCTCGGCCCATTTCACGACTGCGCCGCCGGTGGCGAGCTGCGGACGCCCCTCCTGCTCAAAAGACAGCGCCAGATCGGTCAGCGTGAACCCCTTGGTATCGCCCTTGAGCGCGGCCCTGAGGTCGAACTCGCCGCCGGGCTTCGACGCACTGCCGGCACTGCCGGCCGGAAGACTTCCGGACTTCGGCTGGGCCGCCAGTGAAGCCGGCAACGGCAGGCGCGCCGTCAGCTCACCCGCGACCTTGATGCTGCTGAGCACGTCGGTCGCGTCGCCTTCCAGGCTGTAGCTGACGCCGCTTTCGGGAGCGCGCACGGTGCCCTTGAACCGGACGCTGCCATCCGCAGCCGGCTTGGCAGTCGACAGCCGGATTTCGCGGGCAGCGCCGCCGATCGAGAACGCTGCCCCCACGCGATACGGCCCTTCGAGCGCTTGCGCCGAGAGTTCACCGTTGATGTTCTGGAACGATGTCTTCTGGGTGCCGTCCGGCGCCAGGATATCGAGTGTGCCGTTGTTGATCCGAACTGCGTCGAACACCACTCGCGCCGGGATGAAGCTGCCGCGGAAATTCTCGGGCGACAGGCTCGACCAATTGCCGCCGCCCTTGCCGTCGAGCACCAGCGTGACCGTCGGGCGTCTCAACTCGATGTCGCTCGCCTCGATGCCGCCCGAAAGCAGTGCGCCGATCGAGAGCCAGACCGTGAAATCGTCGGCCATGAACAGGGGACGCCCGACGGAGGCCGTCGTATCCGCAACGCGGACTCGCTCGAAGCGCACGTAGGGCACCGGCAGCAGCCGCAGATTGACCTCGCCGCCGACGCGCACCTCGCGACCGAGGAAGCGCGTCGCCTCCTCCTCGAAGATGCCGCGGTAGCGATTCCAGTCGACCATGGCGGGCGCGGCGAAGAGCGTCGCGAGCAGCCCGACCAGGAGACCACCGATGGCAAGCAAGACCCGGTTCATGCGCCGTCCACGTCTTGCGGCCGACCGTCCCGGCCAGCCCGCAGTCCACCGCATCGGCTGGCTTGTACCAGCCGATTCCTACCCGCGAACCTTATGACACAGACGGGGCGGCTTTTGGATCGGCAAATTGCCGTCGGGGGCCTTCTCCGACGGCAGTCGCCTGCGTCGATCGTCACACCACCGGACAGAGCCCGCCGTCGACGTTGATCGCAGTTCCCGTGATGTAGGATCCCGCGTCCGATGCGAGGAACAGCGCTGCGTTGGCGAACTCCTGAGAGGTGCCCAACCGGCCCATCGGCAGCGACTTGCCCATGTTGGCGTAATACTCCTCCATCGACACGTTTGCGCCCTTGGCCTTGTCGGCCTCGTGCCGCCGCACCCACTGGTCGCTCTCGATGCGCCCGACGAGCAGCCCGTTGACCAGCACGTTGTGCTTGGCGCCCTCACCCGCGAGCACCTTGGTCAGCGCCATTCCGGCCGCGCGCGTCACCGCCGTCGGTGCACCTTCGGCTGGCGGCGCCTTGGCGCCCGTGTTGAGCACGTTGATGATCCGGCCGAAGCGATTGGCTTTCATCGACGGCAGCGCCAGGCGCGCGAGCCGGATCGCGGCGAACAGCTTGAGGTCGAGGTCGTGCTGCCACAGTTCGTCAGTCACGCTCTCGAACGGCCCGCGCTGCGACGTGCCGGCGTTGTTGACCAGCACATCCACGCCACCCATACCGGCGACGGCCTCCTTGTAGGCTCGCTCGCAGTCGGCCGCGGTGCCGACATCTGCCGAGATCGCAACGGCCTTGGGAGCACCTGCCGCGGCGATCCTCGCCCGCGCTTCCTCCAGCACGTCCTTCCGCCGCGCCACCACCGCAACGCTGGCGCCGGCCCTGGCGAACGTCTCGCCGATGGCGAGGCCGATGCCGAGGCTGCCGCCGGTGATGAGCGCCTTGCGGCCTTGCATGGAGAACTGCATGGGCGTGATCCTTCCTGTTGGCGAGTTCAGAATGCGGGAGCTTACGCTGCCCCGGTCAGTCGGCGCCAGATGGACGGTGAGGCGGGGGCCAATGCTCGCAAAGCATTGACTTCGGCCCATTCGCCGGGCCGAGATTGTTGAGAGCCGCCCGAGATCCCCGCCTGTGCGGGATGACACTGAGTGTCGGGTTCGTCGATTGGTTTTCACGCTCTAGGAATGACGGGGAATTTCTAGCCTCGCTGCGCCCTTATCGCCGAGGACGAGGTATCCACCCGGAACCGGTGCTCGGGTATCTCCGTGAAAAGATCCACGTAGCGATGCGGCACGGCCACGTCCCTCAGCGCGACGAGACGACCCTGGCCATCGATACGAACGGCGACGAGGAAGCTGCCTCCGGCCGCTCCGATCTCTTCGAGCGCACCGTGCATGCGGTCCTCGTCGTGGCCGTAGTATTTCGGCGCCACCAGCCGCTCGGCCGTATCCGCGCCGATCACGAATGTCGCCTTGGGAAACAGCCGTACCTTCTCGAGGAAGGTCGGCGCGCGCGTCAGCTCGACGGGTGACGTCCACGCGAACTGCGTGATCCGCTTCCTCACCGCTTGCCCTTCGAGCGGCGGCTTGTCGACGTTGGTCACCGAGATCTCGAACGCAACCGGCTCCTGCTTGAAGTCCTCGGCGACCCGCGCCAGTTGCATGTGCCCGTCGTGCACGGGGTTGAACGACCCAGGCATCAGGATGGACGGCACCGGCGCCGACAGCATCAGCTGGCCATCCGGCTGCGCCGTGACGCGTGCGACATCGCCGGCGACAAGCTGCTCGATGCCATCAACCGCCGATGTGACCGTCTCCGCGAAATGCTCGTCGGCGTTCATCAGGCTGCGCGGTGATGGAGCGTCGACACCACAGAATCGGGCGAGCCAGAGTACGATCGCTCGCGCGACCAGATCCTCCTCGCCACCACGGTCCCGGCGCCCCTTGGCGAGCACGCCCGTGCAGTGCGCCACTCTCGTTGCGCCGGCACAGGCAATGTGGAACCGATGCTCGCCACGCCTCGGCCGGTCGCTGACCAGCGCCGCCGTCGCTCCGAGGCCGATCAGATCGGCGTCCCCCGACACGAGCTTGGCGGCGCGCGCTCGCGCGCTCTTGGCCATCGCGATCGCGGTATCCGCACTGCTGGCCTGGGCCGGAGCGAAGCCGAGCAAACCCGCCAACGCCTGCTCGTCGTAAGGCACTTGCGCCTCGAGCAGCAGCCGCGATCCGCCAGGGACCCGCAGCAGCTCACTAATGGCTCCGCTGCCGCCCCCGGTGATCGCCAGGGCGGCCTTGCGCCCCGAGCCATGCAGCTCGGAGATCAGTTTCTGCCACTGAGCAGTCGACAAGCTCATGATGAATGTGTTCCGAAGCCAGAAACGCGCTGCAAAACCGTGAGAGACATTGGCGGCAGAGTCAACGCCTGCCGCGCCTTGCGGCCGCCTCGCGCCTGTGCTCCTAACCATCATCAATGATCGAGCTCTGACGGAGACCGGCTTGACGGCAACACCCCAAGCGATTGCGGACAGGAATGCAGCCGCCAGTACCACCCGCATCGTCGTCTGCGCCGACGACTACGCCTTCACGCCGGGCGTCAGCCGCGCCATTCGTGAGCTGATCGCGGCCCGCCGCATCTCGGCGACGAGCGTCATGACCGGCTCCGAGTTTTGGCCTGCGGAGGCCTCGGCGCTCAAGGTGGTGGCCGGCGACGCCGACATCGGGTTGCATGTCACGTTGACCGATCAGGCCCCCCTGGGATCCATGCCGACGTTCGCACCAAATGGTCGTTTTCCGCCGCTCGCGGCTGTGTTTCGCAACGGCCTGATGCGTCGCCTGCCGCTTGCCGAGATCGAAGCCGAGATCGAGCGTCAGGTCGCGGCCTTCGTCACGCACTACGGCGCACCACCCGCGCACATCGATGGCCATCACCACATGCACCAGCTTCCCGGCGTGCGAGACATCGTGGTGCGCATCGCCGCGCGCGTTGGTAAGGGCCGCACCTGGGTGCGCTCTTGTGCCGAACCACCCGGCGCCATCGTCCGTCGCGGTGTCGGGACGCCCAAGGCTCTGATCATCGGCGCCCTAGGTCCGGGCATCGAGCGCCGTGCTCGAGCTACGGGAGTGCCGTTCAATCGCGGTTTTTCCGGCGCCTACGACTTTGCCGGCGAGACCCGCTCGACCGCCGAACTGTTCCGCCGCTTCGTCACGGGGCTCTCGGCCAATGGCCTCGTCATGTGCCATCCCGGCTACGTCGATGCATCACTCATCGGCCGCGATCCGATGACGCGCGCCCGGGAGCAGGAGTACGCCTACCTCATGAGCGACGCCTGGCCCGCACTCCTCGCCGAGCACCGTCTCGACGTCGGGCCGTTGGTCCGTCCGTGACGGCGGGTATCGTCTCGCGGTTCATGCCTCGCCCTTCAGCCGCTCCCTCAGTTCGGTTTTCAGGATCTTGCCGTAGTTGTTCTTCGGCAGGCTGTCGACGATGCGGTAGCCTTTAGGGCGCTTGTAACGGGCAATGTTGTCGAGGCAGAGCCGGTCGAGCCCGGACGCATCGACGCTACCCGGCGAGCGGGGGACGACGAATGCGACCACTTCCTCACCCCAGTCCGCATGCGGTCGCGAGACGACGGCGCATTCCAGGACGCCGGTGTGGGTGAGCAGCAGTTCCTCGATCTCGCGCGGATAGATATTGGAGCCGCCCGAGATGATCATGTCCTTGGAGCGATCCTTCAGGGTGAGAAAGCCGTCAGCGTCGAGGCTCCCCATGTCACCGGTCCACAGCCAGCCGTCGCGCAGGGACTTGGCGTTGGCCTCGGCATTGTTGAGGTAGCCGACCATGACGCAGTCGCTCCTGGTGATCACCTCGCCGATCTCGCCCACGGGCAAGTCGCGCCCCGCCTCGTCGACGACGCGCACGGCACAGCCCGTTCGGGGAAGACCAGTGCTCGCCAGCCGCGCCTCGAAACCGGGGCGGCCATCGTCGATGTGCATGAATTTCGGCAGACCGGTGATCGTCATCGGGCTCTCGCCCTGACCGTAGAGGTGCATCAGGCGCGGGCCGAAGATTTCGAGGGCGCGCTTCAGGTCGGAGAAGTACATCGGCGCACCGCCGTAGGTAATGGTCTTCAAGTTGCGCTTGTCGGCCGATGCGGCGAGTGGATGATTGATCAGGCGCGAGACCATGGTCGGGGCGGCGAAGAACGAGACGTTCCGGTGCAGCGCCAGCGCCGCGAAGATCTGTTCGGGGTCGAACGAGCCCGGCACGACGACGTTGAGCCCGCCCTTGAGGATGCAGGCGAGCCCGTAAAGGCCCGAGCCGTGAGTCATCGGCGCGGCATGCAGCATCGTGTCCTCGGGGCCGAGGTGGTCGATGTCAGCGTAGTAGGCGTGCACCATGAACAGGAGATTGCGGTGTGTGAGCACCGCCCCCTTCGGCCGGCCCGTCGTGCCGCTGGTGTAGAACAGCCATGCCTCGTCCGTCGGCTCGGCCGGGGCATCGCGGACCGGCGCCGCTTCCAGAAGCGCCGCATAATCCCGGCTCCCGGTCGCGATAACAGGCGGCATCTCGGTGCCCGGCGACAGCTCCGCCAGCTTCTCTGCAAGGTCGGGCGTCACCACGCACAACTTCGCCGACGAGTTGGCGAGAATCCACTGCAGCTCCTTCGCGTGCAGCTTGTTGTTGATCGGCACCGCGGCCAGCCCCGCCCTCCAGACACCAAAGAGCACCGGGAACAGCTCCGCGCAGTTCTCCATCCAGATGCCGACGCGATCGCCCTTGCGCAGCCCGTGCCGCTGGAGGAGGGCGCCCGCAATCGATGCCACCTGTGCCTCGAAATCGGCATACGTGAGCGACACGCCCGGTGCCGAGATGGCCGGCCGCGTCGGCATCGCCAGCGCCACGGATTGCAGGACGCGGGACAAATTCATGCGCGAACTCTTTCCTTCGAGAAGCTACGTGGACGACATCGGCCGCCATCGGTAATGTTCGCCTCGCGTGTCACCGCGGTCAACGACGCGATCGCGCGACCGGCTGCCCGACGTGGTAGTCCGAGGGGCATCCGGGGGAGACCGCAGCATGAACCGCTCGCTAGCGTTTAGGTCGTTCGCGCGATGACGACGGCGACCTTCACGGACCTGCTGGCGTTTCTCACCTTCGACTGGCGCCTGGCCCTCGTCGCTGCATCCGTGCTCCTCGGCGGTTTCCTGCGCGGCTTCGTCGGCTTCGGGGCGGCACTCGTCAGTGTCCCCGTGATCAGCCTCGTCGTCGGCCCTCGCATCGCGGTAGCGGTGGTCACGATCATGGGGCTCCCATCAATCGTCCAGCTGCTACCGGACGCGGTTCGCCACAGCGAGCGCAGTATCATCCTGCCCATGGCGCTGGCGATCTTCGTGGCGACGCCGATCGGCACCTGGATCCTCGTCTCCGTCGACCCGGCCATCATGAAGATGGTCATCTCGGGAGCGGTGGTCGTGCTCGTCGGCTTCCTCTCGATGGGCTGGAAGCTCGGCGACAAGGTCGGAACGGGCGTGCTCTTGTTTGCGGGCGCGGCCGGCGGGCTCGTTCAGGGCGTGGCCGGAATCGGTGGACCGCCGGTGGTCGCGGTTGCCCTGGCGCGAGCCGGTCCACCGGAGCGCCAGCGCGGCAACGTGCTTGCCGTGATGACCGCGATCGTGATCGCTTCGATACTGCCACTCTACGCCTACGGCCTCCTGACCAGGGAGGCGATCGTCATCGGGCTTGCTCTCCTGCCGCTCTACTTCGTGGCAACCTGGGTCGGCAGCCGCTACTTCTCGGCCGGCGGCAGCCAGCACTATCGAAAGGCCGCGCTGGCGATGCTGGCCGTGATCGGGCTGACGACGCTGACCTTCGCGGTCTGGGATTTCGTAACGCGGTGAGCCGCGACCCGCAGAGCGGTCGGGTCTGCGGTGTTTCCGTTGCTTCTGCGGGTCGTTGGCCCGATGGGGTCCCGGGCACAAGGCCCGGGAAGACTGCTCTCAAGCCACGATCTTGTCGGCGATGCCGTACTTGGCTCCGAGCTCCTTGAACTGCGCCCAGGTCTTGTCGTCGACCTCGATGCCGTTCTTCAGGCGATCCTGCTCCTTCAGGTACTCGACCTCGCCCGGATAGTAGATTTCCTTGACGCCCTTCTGCTTCTTCGTCGCCTTCAGATACTGGGCGAAATCAGTGACCTCCTGCTTGAAGGTGTCGAGCGAGCGGAACGCCTCGACCTTGAAGCAGGCGATGAAGCAGCCGTCGTTGTGCCGGCCGGTCGGATCGACTCCGAAGCCGAGGCCGGGAAGGATTGCCGACAGGATCTCGATCATTGCCGAGAGGCCGTAGCCCTTGTGGCCTTCCTCGCCGCCGAGGGGCAGGAGCACGCCGCCCTTCTTGAACTCGGTCGGGTCCGTGGTCGGGTTGCCGTCCTTGTCGACGATCCAGCCCGTGGGGATCGACGTGCCCTTGGCGATCGCCAGGTTGATCTTGCCAGCGGCGACCGACGAGGTCGCCATGTCGAGACAGAAGGTGCCCGGCAAGGTGGAGGGGATGGCGATCGAGAGCGGATTGGTGCCGACGCGGGCCTCGGCACCGCCGAAGGGGGCGACGGCCTTCGGCGAGCGGCCACTGTCGGCCGTCATGATGGCGATCATGCCTGCCTCGGCGGCCATGATCGGGTAGGCGCCGACGCGGCCGACGTGGCTCTGGCGCAGGATGGTGCAGGCGGCGACGTTGGATTTCTTCGCCTTCTCGATCGTCATCTTCATGGCGCGTTCGGCGACGACGAAGCCGAAGCCCCAGTTGCCGTCGACGACGGTGGTGGTCGGGCTCTCCTGGACAATCGTGAACGGCGCGCCGGGGACGATGTGGCCCTTATCGACCCGGTCGATGTAAGTCGGGATGGCGATGACGCCGTGGCTGTCATGGCCGGTCAGGTTGGCGAGCACGACGCCCTTGGCCACGCATTCGGCCTCGGCACGGGACGCCTTGGCGCCGACCAGCAGCTCGGTCACGATGGATGTCAGCTTATCGGCCTTGACGACGACGGGCATAGTGCTCCTCCGGTTTGCAGCTCGCGCTGAAAAGCCGAGCTTGACGTGTCTGGACAAGTGGGTTGAGCATCCGGCATCGACAGGGAGGGCGGCAAGGGGTTTTTGCTGCCGGCCACTTTCGTGCCATCCATGCCAGCCATCCTCGAGAGGCCAATCATGCAACAACGTGTCGTCAATGCGAGCGAGGCCAGCCTCGTCTCAACCGCCAAGGCCGTGCTTCCCGCCGGTACGTTCGGCAACACGGCGCTCGATATCGTCATCGCGCGCGGCAAGGCCGGCCACGTCTGGGATGCGTCCGGCAACGAGTACATCGATTATCTCATCGGCTCCGGGCCGATGCTGGTCGGCCATGCCCATCCGGAAGTGACGGCGGCGGTTGTCGAGCAGGTGGTCAACGGCACCACGTTCTTCGTCAACAACCCGCCCGGCATCCAGCTCGCATCGGAGATCGTGCAGGCGATGGCCTGCGCCGAGCAGGTGCGCTTCGTGTGCACGGGGTCGGAGGCCGACCTCTATGCCATGCGTGTCGCGCGCGCCTATCGCGGACGCGACAAGATCCTGAAGTTCGAGGGCGGCTACCACGGCATGAGCGACTACGGGCTCATGAGCCTCGCACCGAAGCGCCTCGCCAACTTCCCCGAGGCGGTGCCGGATTCGGCGGGCATACCCAAATCCGTACGCGACGAGGTGGTGGTCGCGCCGTTCAACGATCTCGAGGCGGTACGCAGCCTCGTCTCGCAGCATAAGGACGACCTGGCTGCGATCATCATCGAGCCGTTCCAGCGGCTTATCGGACCCAAGCCGGGGTTCCTGGAAGGCGTGCGCAAGATCTGCGACGAGACCGGCATCGTGCTGATCTTCGACGAGGTGGTGACTGGCTTCCGCTGGGCCTACGGCGGCGGCCAGGAGTACTACGGCGTAACTCCGGACCTGTGCACGCTCGGCAAAATCATCGGTGGCGGCTTCCCGCTCGCCGCGATCGCCGGCCGCGCCGACATCATGAAGCACTTCGACAAGGCGGCGGTGCCCGAGGACCAGGCCCTCGTGCAGATCGGCACGCTCTCCGGAAATCCTGTGGCTTCGGTGGCTGGCCTGAAAACGATGGAGATCCTCAGGCGGCCCGGCGCCTACGAGCAGCTTTGGGGCACGGGCAACAAGCTCAAGGACGCGCTCGGCCGCGTGTTGAAGGGGGCGGGGCTCAAGGCACAGGTGATCGGCGAGGCGCCGATGTTCGATATCTGCTTCACGGACGCTGCTGTACAAGACTATCGAGGCTTCTTCAAAGGCGACCAGGGTATGGCGCGGCGCTTCAACACCGTGATGCTGGCCGAGGGTATCCTGAAGAGCGAGGGCAAGACCTATATCTCGCTCGCCCATACGGAGGCGGACGTCACCAAGACCATCGCGGCCTATGAGAAGGCGGCAAAGGCTCTACGGGACGGCACTGTGTAACGGGCCGGTCGGTCGGGGGATGGCGGCCTTGCCGCCGTCCCCCGATCGACACTCCACGACCAAGTCACAGCCGGAGCTCTCCCATCCATGCTGCTCAGCCTGGAGCGGCACACTAGACGCTCTGGTTCGCCGTGGCGGCGAGCGGCCGATTTGTCGGAAGCATCAGTGTAATCGCCCAACACACTGCCAGCATCGCCGCTGAGCCGGCGAGACACCCGGTCATGCCGCCGCCCTGATAGAGCAGCCCGGAGAGTAGCGTGCCCGCCAGGCGGCCCGCCGCATTGGCCGCGTAATAGAACCCAACATCCTCGGCAGCTTTCTCCGAACCGGCGTAAGCGAGGATAAGGTACGAGTGCAGGGACGAGTTGACTGCAAACGGGAGGCCGAACAACACGAGGCCAGCGCAGACCACGAGATCGGGGTATGGCAGGTCGTCAACCGCGAGCAGCGCAGCCAAAGCGGCAGGAATTGCCACCAGAGCGAATGACCATGTCCGAGCCTCCGGCACCTCCCGCGACAAGCCGTCAGGGCTGCGCTTGACCAGTCGCGGGGCGATTGCCTGGACGAAACCGTAGACGATGGTCCATGCAGCGAGAAACGCACCCACCAGCGCGAACGTCCAGCCGTTCGCATAGAGAAATACCGGCAGCCCGACGACGAACCAGACGTCACGCGCTCCGAACAGGAAAATCCTCGCCGCCGCCAAAAGGTTGACTCCGGACGATTTCGCGAACAGCTCCTTCATCGTCCGCGACGCCTTGGCCTTGCCGAGCTCGACGGGCAAGGACAGCGCGCCGATCACCAGAATGGCTGCGATCAGTGCGGCGAGTAGCCACAGCGCTCCCCGGAAGCCCAATGTCTCAAGCAACAGACCGCCGACGAAGAATCCAATCCCCTTCATCGCGTTCTTAGAGCCAGTGAACCACGCGACCAGCTTGAACAGCTGACCTGCGCCTTCGCCACTCGTCGCCTTGATCGCCGATTTCGACGCCGTCTTGGTGAAATCCTTGGCGAGCCCCGCGATGCCCTGTGCCGCGACCACCCACGCCACGGCCATCGCCGCCGGCCAACCCGGCTCGACGGCAGACAGCATCGTCAGCCCTGCCACCTGCAGCAGCTGCCCGGCCATCAGCATGCGCGGAATGCCGAAGCGAACGGCGAGCCAACCACCCCACAAGTTCGCAACTATCCCTGCGAACTCGTAGAGCAAGAAGAGGAAGGCCAGCGTGAACGGCGAGTAGCCGAGCTTGAAAAAGTGCAGCAGCACCAGCATCCGCAGCGCGCCATCCGTCAGCGTAAAGCCCCAATAGGAGGCCGTGACGACGAGGTAGTTGCGCGCTCCAGCCGTCATGGCTTCAGACTCCCTTGGCCATCACGATGTTGGCCAGATCGACCATCCGGCAGACGTAGCCGATCTCGTTGTCGTACCAAGCATAGACCTTGAGCATCGTGCCGTCGGTGACCAGCGTCGACGGCGCATCCACGATCGACGAGCGGCTGTCGTTGACGTAGTCGACCGAAACTAGGGGCCGCATCTCATAGCCGAGAATACCCGCGAGCGGCCCCTTGGCGGCGGCGGCAAACAGAGCGTTCACCTCCTCGGCCGTCGTCTCGCGCTTCAGCTCGAAGACGCAGTCCGTGAGGCTCGCGTTGAGCACCGGCGCCCGCACGGCGTGGCCGTTCAGCTTCCCCTTCAGCTCCGGATAGATCAGCGCGATCGCCGTGGCACTCCCCGTCGTCGTCGGCTGCAACGACAGCATCGCCGAACGCGCCCGCCTCAAATCCTTGTGCGGCGCATCGACCACCACATTGGTGTTGGTCGGATCGTGGATCGTCGTGATCTGGCCGTGGCGGATACCCAGCGCCTCGTGCACGACCTTCACCACCGGCGCCAGGCAGTTCGTGGTGCACGATGCAGCGGTCAGCAACCGGTGCCGATCCGGATCGTAAAGGTGGTCATTGATACCCACGACCACGTTCAGCGCGGCCTCGTCCTTTACCGGCGCGGCAACGATCACCCGCTTCACGCCACGCTTGAAATAGGCGTCCAGCTCGGCGGGCTTCAGGAACTTGCCCGTACATTCGAGCACGATATCGCAGCCGAGGTCGCCCCACGCGACGTCACCAGGCATCTTGCCCTCGGTAAACCCAATCCGCCGCTGGCCGACCATGATTGCGTCGCGCCCCTCCACAGTGATCGACGTCCGCCAGCGGCCATGGATCGAGTCGAACTCGATCAGATGCGCGGTTGCCTCCACGCCACCCTTGATCTCGTTGACGTGCACCACGTCGAGCCGGTTCGCGGTACGGGGGTCGCCATCGACCCGCTCGATACCGCCCAGCGCGGCCCGGAGCGCAAGGCGCCCCATGCGGCCCATGCCATTGATGCCGACTTTCATCCCGCCTCCTTCAACGCGCCATGCGGGCGCTGTCACCCAGTTCGTCGAGCCGCGCCTTGATCGCCATGCCGTCGAGCGTATCGAAGGGCAGGCTGGTGAATGCCTCGAGCCGCCGCCGGATCATGCCGTAGAGCTCGTTCAGCAATGCCGTCCGCTCCACGGGGGAGCCCATGAACTTCGCCGGATCCGGGAACGGCCACGCCGCCGTGATGGGACGCGGTCCGAGATCGGGACAGACTTCCCCCTCGGGCACATCACAGAGCGTCAGCACGAAATCCATCCGGGGCGCATCGGGTCCAGTGAGTTCGGTCCACGATTTGGATCGCAGCCGCGAGGTGTCGTGGCCCAACGCCCGCAGACGTTCGAGCACCTCCGGGATCGGCTCCGCCGCAGGCGCCGTACCGGCCGAGTAGGCATTGAAGCGGCCACGGCCGACCCTCTCCAGGATCGCTTCCGCAAGGATTGAGCGGGCGGAATTACGTGTGCACACGAACAGGACATTGAACGCAGGCTGCATGGCTTTTCTCTCGTCGACGACGTCTGGCAAAAGGCGGACAAGATCGCCGCAGAGCTCCGGCCGCCCGCCGCAACAGGTGTCCGTCAGGAAGACGATGAGCTGGCGCAGACGGAAGAAGCGGACGGCGTAGATGATGCGGCGACCCTGGCGGGTCGATTGCACGAGCCCCGCCTGCTCGAGCGCGCCCAGGTGAAACGACAGCGTCGACGGCGCGACGCGCAACGCTTCAGCGATCTCGCCGGCCGCCATTCCGCTGGCGCCACGCGCCGCCAGCCCGCGCAGGAGTTGCAGGCGCGTCTCCTGCGCCAGGACGGCGAAGCCCTCGACGGCATCTTTTATTTCCATAACTATGGAATAATCGAAATAAATGACACGTCAATGACGGCGCACCGGGCTGCGCCGTGCGACCGAGCGCAGAGCGAGCATGCACGAACGAAAACGGGGCGGCTCGTGGCCACCCCGTTCTCGTCTCGTCGATCTCGTCGTGGGCAGATCGCTACTTGATCGGCTTCTCGTCGTCCCAGACCTTTTCGGGCATGGGCAATCCGGCCCACATCGAATCCGGCAGCGGGTCGATCGGCTTCACCCCGACGAAGTCGTCGAGGATCATCATCATCTGCCGAACGTGCTGTCCGGCGTGCCATGTCGTGCGCTCGAGAAAATCGTGCTTCGACTGCTTGGCGTAGTAGGTGTCGGCCTCGTCCTCGAAGTCGGTGTGCTGGCCCTGGGTTTCCCACCACTGCTTGAAGCGCCGCTCGACGTCGGCGCCGTAAGCGAGGATATCCGCCTTAGTGCACGCGTCCTCCGGCGCATTCCGACCGTAGGACGCCACGACCAGCGGGATTCCCTCGACCTCGTGCTCGAGCCAGGCGTCGACCACGTTGAAGGTATGCCACGCCAGGTTCGCGAACGACCGTGGCCGCCCTGGCACCTCGCGTTGCATCTGATCCTCGGGCATCTGCCCGAAGAACCGCTGTTCGGCGACCAGGATGGTCTCGATCCGGCGCGCCAGCTCCTCCGGCGGCAGGATTGTCTGCTCGCCGATGTCGACGCCGACCAGTTCCGCCACATCACGCAGCGATTGTCCGTTCGCGTAGCGCTCGCCACGCGTCACGAGCGGCAGCATGCGCACGCCGAACGGCTTCATCTCGTCCCAGCCGGTCGGGTCTTCGACCACGTTGCGGGACACGAAATCGATATTGTGTCTGCCAAGGAACTCCTTGGTGCGGAGGCAGCTGGTTCAGCCAGGGTGCCAGTAGACGCGAACCTTGCCGTCCGCGGCAGTGGATGGAGCGGTCATGTGTGCCTCGTGATTGAGATCGCAAGATTGAGAGATTACGGCTGTTCGGCGCGAACGACAACGCCCTCGGCCACGTGTCACTTAAGACCAGCCGAACGCGTCCTAGGCCCGCCTACTCCGCCGCCTCGGCCATCACCCCGGCCTTGGCCCCGCGCACCAGCCGGCCCGGCAGCTTGCCGGTGGCCTTACCTTCGCGGTTGACGACCTCGCCGGAGACAATGGTCGCCTCGTAGCCGTCAACCTTCTGGATCAGGCGCCGCCCGCCGCTCGGCAGGTCGTAGACGACTTCGGGCGCGTGCAATCTCAATCGGTCGAAGTCGATGACATTGATGTCCGCCTTCGCGCCCCGCCGGATCACGCCGCGGTCGTTGAGGCCGATGGCGCGGGCATTGTCGCTGGTTAGCCGCTTGATCGCCCAGGCGAGCGGCAGCTTCGGCCCTCGTGTCCGGTCGCGCGTCCAGTGCGTCAGCAGATAGGTGATGGCGCTCGCATCCGAGAGGATGCCGACATGCGCGCCGCCGTCGCCGAGGCCGATGAGCGCGTTCGGATGGCACATCATGTCGCGAACGGTGTCGAGCGTGCCGTAGGTGTAATTCGAGAGCGGCCGATAGAGGATCGCCTTGCCGCCCTTCTCGAGCAGCATGTCGTAGGCGACTTCGGCCGGATTGCGCCCTTCGCGTGCCGCCCGCGCCGCGACGCTGGTCTCGGCCGCCGGCTCGTAGTCGGGCGGGTCGCCGAGCGGGAAGATACGGTCCCACTTGGTGACGCGCCGCATCAGCGAGGCATCCTCGTCGGCCTCCGCGATTAGCCGGGCGCGGAACTCCGGATGCACCAGCCGCTTCATCCTTTCGGCGAAGGGGAGATCCTCGACCTCTTTCCAGCTCGGCCGGCCGACGAACGGGTTCTGCGAGATCTCGAAGCCGAGCATGATGCCGGTCGGCCGCGTCAGTACCTGGCCCATGATCTGGACCCCGGCCTTCTGCGCCTCCTCCATGCGCTGCATCAGCGAGCGCCATTCCTCCGGCTTGTTGTCGCGCTGCAGCACCGTAATCGACATCGGCCGTCCGGACCGTTCGGCCAGCCGGCGCAGCAACGCCATCTCCTCCTCCGGCTCATCGAAGTCCGAGATCACCTGCAGCCAGCCGGCGCCTTCCTTTTTCAGCGCCATGGCGATCTCGCTCAGCTCCGCCTCGTCGGCCTTCAGCGTCGGAATCGGGATGCCGGCCTTGGTCTTGTGATTGAGCGTGCGCGATGTCGAAAAGCCGAGCGCGCCTGCCCGCACGCCCGCCGCCGCCAGTGCCGCCATCTTGGCGCGATCCTCGGCCGTCGCCGGCTCGCGATCGGCGCCGCGCTGGCCCATCACGTAGACGCGCAACGCCGCGTGCGGCACCTGGGTCACCACGTCGAGGTCGTAGCGGCGGGCCTCGATGGCATCGAGATAGTCCTCGAAGCTCTGCCAGTTCCACGGCAGCCCTTCGGTCAGCACCACCTCGGGGATGTCCTCGACGCCTTCCATCAGCTTCACCAGCATGTCGCGCTGATCGGGCTTGCATGGCGCAAAACCGACGCCGCAGTTGCCGATCACCGCCGTCGTCACACCGTTCCACGACGACGGCGTGATTGGCTCGACCAAGTCACTTGCGCATCGTAGTGCGTGTGCAGGTCGACGAAACCCGGCGTGACGAGCTTGCCTTTGGCGTCGATCTCCTCGCGGCCTTGGCCGGCCACCGCGCCCACAGCGCTGATGCGGCCGTCATCGATCGCGACGTCAGCCGCGTAGGGCTCTGCCCCGGTCCCGTCGACCACCGTGCCACCGCGTATGACGAGATCATGCCTGTCTGCCATGACGTTTCCTCCGGCTTGCCGTTCTGTGCTGGTATGCCAGGATGATGAGCGTAGGACAGGAATTCCGTCGGCGCCAACTGTTCGAGCCGCATCGTTCGCGCAACGCGCCATTTGGCACGAGGCAACGCAACCATGGCTTTCGACCTGCACCCCGAAATGCTCCCGCTCATCGCCGAGCGAGAGAAGCTGCCTCCCGCGACCGAGTTGGCGGATATCCGGCGCAACTGGTCGCTCTACGCCAAGGCGAGTTGGGTCCCACCACCCGCAGGCATGGAGGTCGAGGACCGCACAGTCCCGGCGCGTGACGGTCACGCCATTCCCGTTCGCGTCTACACGCCCGCCGGCGGGGGCACGGGGGCTGGTCTCGCCTATTTCCATGGTGGCGGCTTCGTGAAAGGCGACCCGGAGTCCAGCGACACCACCGGCTGGGGGCTCGCCGACGAGACCGGCGCCGTCACGGTCAGCGTCGACTATCGCCTCGCCCCCGAGCACAAGTATCCAACCGCGCTCAATGACTGCGCCGATGTCTTGATGGACATGCACGACAACCCAAATGCCTACGGCGTCGACTCCGACCGTCTCGGCGTGGTCGGCGACAGCGCGGGGGGAAATCTGGCGGCGGCGACCGCACTCTGGGCGCGGCAGAGCGGCCAACCCTCGTTGCGCTGCCAGGGCCTGATCTACCCGTGCCTCGTCGACCGGCTCATCGCCGACGCCTACGCGCGCAATGCCGACGCACCGGGCCTGACCACCGCGAGCATGCGCGGCTACTGGCGAGACTATCTTGGCGAGGAGAACGCGGGACGCTCCACGGACCCGCTGGCGACACCGCTCGTCGCGGATGACCTTTCGAATTTGCCGCCCGCCTACATTCTCGTCGCCGAGTACGATCCCCTTATCGACGACGGCGTTGCCTACGCCCAGAAGCTGATCGCGGCCGGCGTCGAGACCGGCTTCTATCGCGCCGATCGCATGATCCACGGCTTTATCCGGCGTCGCATCCACGGGCGCATCTGTGGCAACGCGTTCCGTGCCATGACGAGCTTCCTGAAGGCAAAGCTCGAGGATTGAAGAAAGAGGTTTTACCCAACCCTCACAGAACTCGCGCGGGTTGCTTCATGGCAGCGGCAACGTCTCGTGCTCGCGGATCTTCCGCCCAGTTGCGGCATCCTGCTCCACGAGACGAACCCGGTAGCCCCATAACCGCGCTACATGCATCAGCGTGCGATCGCATTCTTCCTTGTCGAGGAGAATGCCGTCGCGCACGAAATGCGTGAGTACCAGTCGGCGGCTTCCCGCGAGGTCCGCATCCGTCACCTGAATATCAGGGTCTTGTGTCGACACGTCGTACTGGCGGGCGAGCATACGCCTGACTTTGCGGTAGCCCTGTTCGTCGTGAATCGCCTCCACTCGCATCGCCGGGTTGTCGGCGTCGTTCTTCAGGTGGAACAGCCGGAAATCGCGCATCACCTTTGGTGACAGGAACTGCAGGATGAAGCTCTCGTCGCGGTAGTTGGCCCAGGCCTCGCGCAGCGTTCCCATCGGGTCCTGATTGCCCGCGAAATCGGGGAACCAGCGCATATCCTCATCGCTGGGCTCGAGGCAGATGCGCTTGATATCGCGCATCATGGCGTAACCAAGCGCGTACGGATTGAGGCCGCTGTAGTGCTTCTCGTTGAAGCCGGGCTGATAGACGACCGCCGCATGCATGTGCGCGAACTCGAGCATCGAGCCCTCGGTCACTTGGCCCTTCTCGTACATACGATTCATGATCTCGTAGTGGCAGAAGGTGGCGCAGCCCTCGTTCATCACCTTCGTCTGCCGCTGCGGATAGAAATACTGCGACAGCACGCGCACGATCCGGATCAGCTCACGCTTCCAGCCATCGAGCTTCGGCGCGTTCTTCTCGAGGAAATAGAGAATGTTCTCCTCGGGCAGCAGCAGTGCGCGCTGCTCGGCCCTGTTCTCGTCCGTCCGCTCCTCCTCCTTCTTGGGTGCATTGGGGAGCGTTCGCCACAACTCGTTGTAGATCTCGATTTCGTAGTCGCGCCGCGCCTGCTCGCGCTCGCGCTCCTTCCTCGGATCGAAACGGCGACGCGCACCGGCCGTGCGGCTCACGCCCTGGTTCATCAGCGCGTGTGCCGCATCGAGCACGGCCTCGACCGGCCCGAGGCCGACCTTTTCCTCGCACTCCGCGACGAAGCGCTTGGCGAACGCCAGATATTCGAGAATGGCGTCGGCCTGGGTCCACTGCTTGAACAGGTAGTTGTTCTTGAAGAAGTGGTTATGCCCCATGGCCGCGTGCGCCATCACGAGGCACTGCATCGTCATGGAGTTTTCCTCCATGATGTAGTTGATGCAGGGATCGGAATTGATGACGATCTCGAAGGCGAGACTGCGCGCGCCCTTCTTGTACATCATCTCGTCGCGGGCGAAGCGCTTGCCGAACGACCAGTGACGGTACATCTGCGGCATGCCGATCGATGAATAGGCATCGAGCATCTGCTCGGCCGTGATCACCTCGATCTGGTTCTTGTAGAGACTGAGTCCCATCTCACCGACGCCGATCTCCTCGATCGCATCGTAGGTCCGTCCGATCAGCTCGAAGTTCCATTCGGGCCCATCGAAAAGCGGCTTGTTCGCAAGCGCGACCATGCTTCGGGTCTCCTTGTTCGGCCCTCAGGCGCTGGCCGAGCTCGAGAAAAGCTCGTGAAAGACGGGGAAGATTTCGCCGGGATTGGTCACCCGACGCATGGCGAAATGCTTGTGTCGCTGCGCAAGCTCGGAATAGCCGTGCCAAACTATCGTCTCGCCGGGTCCCGAATGCTCACTGACCTCGATGTAGGCGAAGTATTGGCTCGCGGGTAGCAGGGCATTTTCGACCAGCTCGATGCAATGGCCCATGTCGTCCGGGATGTTGTCGCCGTCCGAGGCCTGGGCCGCATAAATGTTCCAGTCGGCCGGCGAATACCGCTCCTTGACGATCCGATCCATCTCCTCGAGCGCCGTCGAGATAACAGTCCCGCCGGTCTCCACGCCCCGGAAAAACGTCTCTTCGTCCACCTCGGCCGCCGTCGACGTATGCCGAATGAAGACGACGTGCACCTCCTTGTAGTGGCGCGACAGGAAAACGTGCAGCAGCATGAAGAAGCGCTTGGCAAGTTCCTTCAGGTTCTCCGTCATCGACGCCGAAGCATCCATCATGCAGAACATGACCGCCTGCGTCGTCGGGCGCGCCACCTTGTCGAAACGATTGTACTGCAGATCGATCGGATCGACGTAGGCGATGGTCTGGCGCATGCGGGTCATCCGCGCCAGGCGTGCCTTCAGCTCAGCGATCAACACCTCGTTGGGCGGCGTCTCGGCCTCGTGTCGGGCGATCTCCTCCTCGAGTCGCGCCATGTCCTCGGTTTTCGGCCGCTTCAGCGCAATGCGCCGCGCGAGGCTCCGCCGCAGTGTCCGGATACGTGCCAGCTTCGCGGGTGGACCGTCGGACGTAAAGCCAGCGCGCTGCGGCAAGGGGTTCTTCAGGTCCTTGAGCCGATTCTTTACGAGGTTCGGGAGCTTCAGATCCTCGAAGAACACCTCGAGGAACTCGTCCTTCGACAGCGTGAAGACGAAATCGTCTTCGCCCGATCCGTCGGCGCTCGCCTTGCCGCCGCGGCCGCCACCACCGCCGCCCTGCGGCTTCGGGATGAGATCGCCGGCCTTGTAGTCCTGGTTGCCGGGCAGCACGTAATCGCGCACGCCGCCGTCGCGACCGTGGTTGAATGACGGCTCGCGCACGCTCTTGGAACGAATGGTGATCTTCTCCGAGCCCTCGACCTCCGTGACCTTCCGCTTCTTGAGCGCGTCCTTGACCGCATCGCGGATGTCGGCCTTCGCGCGCCGGACGAAACGCTGGCGATTGCCGAGGCTCTTGGATTTCGGGTTCAGGCGGCGATCAACGATGTTCATGGAGAGCACAGCTCCGCTTCGCAAGGGAGACGGCAGTAGGCAATAGGCGGTCGGGACGAGCAAGCAGCACGTGACTGCCGTATCCTCGGCACCCCGCTGCCTAAGCCAATTGCCCTACCGCCTATCGCCTCGTATCAACCAGCCTTCTTCACCCGCATGTACCACTCGACGAGACGGCGCACCTGGCGCTGCGTGTAGCCGCGAGACACCATCCGCTCGACGAAATCGTGATGCTTCCTCTCGGAGTCGGAGTCGCGTTTGGCACCGAACGAAATCACCGGCAGCAGATCCTCGACCTGACTGAACATGCGCCGCTCGATGACATCGCGGATCTTCTCGTAGCTCGTCCAATCCGGGTTCTTGCCCCCGTTACGGGCGCGAGCCCGCAGGGAGAACTTGACCACCTCGTAGCGGAAGTCCTTGGGATTGGCGATCCCTGCCGGCTTCTCGATCTTGGACAATTCCTGATCGAGCAATTCGCGGCTCATCAGCTGGCCCGTGTCGGGATCCTTGAAGTCGTGATCCTCGATCCAAGAGTCGGCATAGGCCACGTACCGATCGAAAAGGTTCTGCCCGTAGTCGTTGTAGCTCTCGAGATAGGCTTTCTGGATCTCGTTCCCGACGAACTCGGCGTAGCGCGGTGCCAACTCCTCCTTGATGAACTCGAGATAGCGACTTTCCGTGTCTTCTGGCATCTGCTCGCGCTTAATGGATTGCTCCAGCACGAACATCAGGTGGACGGGATCAGCACCGATCTCGTGACTGTCGAAATTGAACGTCTCCGACAGGATCTTGTAGGCAAAGCGCGTCGAGGCGCCGTCCATGCCCTCCGTTACGCCCGCGGCGTCGCGGTATTCCTGCATGGTGCGCGCTTGAGGATCGGTGTCCTTGAGGCTGTCGCCATCGTAGACGCGCATCTTCGAATAGAGCTGCGAGTTCTCGTGCTCCTTGAGACGCGAGAGGACCGAGAACTGCGCCAGCATCTCGAGCGTGAACGGCGCACACGGCGCGTTCGCCAACTCCGACGCCTTCATCAGCTTCTCGTAGATCTGCCGCTCCTCCTGAACGCGCAGGCAGTAGGGGACCTTGATCACGCAGATTCGATCGAGGAACGCCTCGTTGGTACGATTGGCGCGAAACGACTGCCACTCGCTCTCGTTGGAGTGAGCGACGATGATGCCCTGGTAGGGAATTGCGCCAACGTTCTCGGTTCCGACATAGGTCCGGTCCTGCGTCGCCGTCAACAGCGGATGGAGCATCTTGAGCGGCGCCTTGAACATCTCGACGAATTCGAGCAGCCCTTGCGTCGTCCGGTTGAGGCCGCCCGAGTAGGAATATGCGTCGGCGTCGTTCTGGCCGTAGTGCTCGAGCTTGCGGATATCCACCTTGCCTACGAGGGCCGAGATGTCCTGGTTGTTCTCGTCGCCTGGCTCGGTTTTCGCGATTGCGATCTGCCGGAGCTTGGAGGGGTAGAGTTTGACGACCGTGAACTTCGAGATGTCACCGCCGAACTCGTCCAGCCGCTTCACGGCCCACGGGCTGATGAAGCCCGTCAGCGCCCGGCGGGGCAGCTGGTACTTCTCCTCGAGCATCTGTCCCATGGTATCGGGATTGAACAGACCTAGAGGACTCTCGAAGATCGGGCTGATCTCGTCGCCGGCCTTCAACACGTAAATCGGGCACTTCTCCATCAAATCCTTCAGCCGCTCCGCAAGCGACGACTTACCGCCGCCAACCGGACCGAGCAGGTAGAGGATCTGCTTGCGTTCCTCGAGTCCCTGCGCCGCGTGCCGGAAGTAACCGACGATGCGCTCGATTGTCTCCTCGAGACCGTAGAAGTCCGCAAAGGCCGGATAGACCTTGATCGTCCGGTTCATGAAGATGCGGCCAAGTCGCGGGTCGTCCGCTGTATTGACCACGCGTGGCTCGCCGATCGCGGTCAGCATCCGCTCTGCGGCGCTGGCGTACATCGTTGGGTCCTTGCTGCACCCCTCGAGGTACTCCCGTATCGACATCACGACCTGCTTCTGGCGGTCGTAGGTCTGAGAGTAGAGGTCGAAGATCTCGCTGCCCGTCGCCATTTCATTGCCCTGCGGTGGTTGGATTTTAGGGTTTCATTTCGTCTCGCTCGCCCGTCCCTGCATGGCCGAATGCCATTCCTCCCGTCACTTCCATCTCGACATATACATCTTATCGCAACTTAACGTCGCGGTGATGGCGGAAACCGCTATAAAATGCGTCATATCCTGCATTCGTTCCAATACTTTGCTCGAATAATCGGCTTACGAATGGCGCCTCGATCGGCAAAATCCGATCGGCCCATACGCAACGCTTCCGGCAGAGAATCGGACCACAGATTCCATCTGCGGCACATGAGCCCGGCTTACGCGAGCTTGCGGATTCGGGCGCCCGCCTGACCGGTGCGCATCTCGACGAATCGGTTTATTGGGGATACGATCCCCGGGCTTGAGTTCGCCCCGATCAGCCTCCGCCGATCATGACGAGACAGAGCCTTCCGCCGAAGGTCGCCGATTCTCGTTCGGATTAAATCTCAAATGTGGTGGCGACGACTTAATTACAATGTTCGTGTCAAGAAAGTGACACACGCGTGCAGGCGCTCAATCCCGCGCCTAGGCATGAGCCAGACCGGCAACCTCGCGCTTCCATTGAGCCCTTGCAGGACGCGCACTGATCGGCGCGCCCTCCTGCGCGACCCGTTTGCCGCTGCATTCCAGCGCGCGAACCCGAGATCGTGGTCTGGCCCGGGCGCGCGCCGTCGCTGTCGCGCACCCCCGCGACCGCGTGCGGACCCTCAACGGGTCTCGACTTCACCCGCCAGCAATGGCCAAAGTTTCGCGCCGCCATTTTGTGCGGCGACGCGCCCGATCTCCGCCTGCCAGTAAATCTCTGATCCGAACTCGTTCCGCCATGCCCACAGGCGTCGAGTTGTATAGTGCAGAGGATGCTCTCGCGTAAAGCCCATTGCTCCGAAGGTGGCGTGAGCGATGTTCGCCGCCTTACCCGCAGCCTCGCCCGCGCGCGCCTTGGCAATCGCCACCTCGAAGCGCTTCGGCCCGACCGCTGCCGCCTCAATCGCAAGATCTGCGGCAGCACCGGCTGCAGCGGTTTCTTCGGCGAGCTGCGCCAGCAGATGCTGTACCGCCTGATGCTTGCCGATCGGCTTGCCGAACTGAACCCGATCGTTGACCCACGTCAGGCAGTGATCGAGACAGGCCGAAAGCGCACCCGACAACGCCACGGCGCGCACCAGCGCTCCTTCGGCTTCGAGATCGCCCGCCGCGGTCGGCCAAGACACCGACGCGACGACCGTGGCGCGCGCCAGATCGAGCGCATCCCGAGGCTCGCCCGCCATATTCGTGCCGCGCGTCATGAGCGCGTCGTGGATGGCAACCAGATGCAGTTGCCCTTGCGACGCGACCACCGCATGCGCCGCGGCTCTACCATACGGAACTCCCTGAATCACCCCCGCTAGCGCCCCTCCCGACACGCGCGGCAGCTCACCGGCACCGGGGACGGCGAGGGTGATTGCGCCGGACGGCGCCGCGAGTCCTGCCTTTGCCAGCAGTCGCCGTGCGATGATCGTCTCGGCCAATGGCACCGGCAGTGCGTGATAGCCGGCACGTCGAACCAGCTCCATGGCATCCGCGAACGCCACATCGTCCTCGCCGCCGCCGCCAATCGCGGTGATGCCCGCTGCCTCGAGTGCCGCCCACAACGCTGCCGTCGCATCGCCTTGGCCGGCCCCGCCGCCGCTCGCCTTCTCGTCGGCGGCCTCCCGAAGCGCCGTCGTCACGGTGTCCTCGACGATCCGGTCGAGGGTTCTCAGCATCTCGTCGCGCATATCGCTCATTTCAGTGGCGCCTTCGGTTGCCCACACGACAACCGGCGCGTGGGTATTGGATACGTTAGTCTACTGCCTTCGCCGACAGGCAACCGGCGCGTCTCTCCTTGCGCCTTCAGTTGCCCACACGGCAACCGGCGCGTCTCTCCTTGCACCTTCGGATGCCCACGTCATGGCGAAGCCATGCTCCGCATGGACGCAACCGGCGCGTGGGCAAAAGTTGCGATCATCAGCTGCTCTCGCTGCTCGGCAACCGACGCGTGTATCATCGCAGCCCCAGGCCCCGGGCGATCATACCGCGCAAAATCTCGCGGGTGCCGCCGCGGATCGAGTAGGACACGCACTGCATCTGTGCGAGCTGCTGCAGGTCGGCGTAGCCGTTGTCGCTCGACACGCCTCGGGGCTCGACCGGCAGAATACGACGGACGATTTCCGGGATCTCCTGCTCGATGGTCGTGCCCAGATCCTTGACCAGCGCGGCTTCCGTCACCGGCGATTTGCCATCGTTCAACATGCCGGCGATCGAGGCCGACATGCGTCGCAGGGTGGCGAGATGGGCGATCGCGCGACCGACTTCTGCGGCCTGCATCCGTTCGGGGTCGGGGCCGAGTTCGTCGACGGCTTCGGCCAGCAACGGATAGGTCGACATGAACCGGTCCGGTCCCGACCGCTCGAAGGCCAACTCGCCGACCACCATTTCCCAGCCCCGACCCTCGCCGCCGATGATCATGTCGTCCGGCACGAACACGTCGTCGAACGTCACCTCGTTGAAGTCGTGGCCGCCATAGAGATTGTAGATCGGGCGCACCGTGATGCCGGGCGTCTTCATGTCGACGATGAACTGGCTCAGGCCGTAGTGACGCTGGTCCGGCGTGCCGGAGGTACGCACCAGGGCGATCACGTAGTGGGCCCGGTGCGCGAAGCTGGTCCACACCTTGCGCCCGGTGATGCGCCAGCCACCTTCGGCCTTCACCGCCCGCGACTTGACGCTGGCGAGATCCGATCCCGTGTCCGGCTCGCTCATGCCGATGGCGAAGTAGCACCGACCCGCCGCGATCTCCGGCAGGATCATCCGCTTAGCGCGCTCGCTGCCGTGCCTCAGGATCTGCGGACCCGACTGCCGCTCGGCGATCCAATGGCAGAGCGATGGCGCGCCGGCCGCCAACAATTCCTCGACCACCACATATCGCTCCAGCGATGACCGCCCTCCGCCGCCGTACTCTTTCGGCCACGTCATACCGAGCCAGCCCTTGGCCCCGATCTTCTGCGAAAACGCCTCGTCGCCCTCGACCATGGAGCCGACGGCGGGCGAGAAGCTGCCTTTCTGGATCTCGTCGGCGAGGAAGGCCCGCACCTCCTGGCGCAGCTGGATCGCCTCGGGCGGCATCACGACGGGCTCGAAACTGAATTGCGGCATGGAGGGCTCGCGCTGGCTTAGGATGGGGTTGGCCGCAGTATGCCGTTGTCGACCCGGGCCACAAGGGTCAAATTGTCCGGATTTGAGGCTTCGAAGCGAGGGACGAACCGATGCGTGCGGTGTGGTACGAGCGGACTGGTCCGGCGGCCGAAGTCCTGATGGTCGGTGAGCAGCCGATGCCGGAGCCGGCGCGCGGCGAGGTGCGCATCAAGCTGATGGCCTCCGGCGTCAACCCGGCCGACTGCAACCGTCGCGGCGGCATCGGCTACACCATGGAGGCGCCGATCGTCATCGCCCACAGCGACGGCGCCGGCGTCGTCGACAAGCTCGGCCCGGGCGTGACGCGCTTTCGCGAGGGCGATCGCGTCTGGCTGTACAATGGCCAGCGCAACGGCCGGAACCTCGGCACCGGCGCCGAGTTCATCGCCCTCGACGCCGATCTGGTCACACCGTTGCCAACCGACGTTTCCTTCGAGGCCGGCGCGTGCCTCGGCATCCCGTGCATGACGGCCCATCGCTGCGTGTTCTCGGGCGGTCCGGTCGACGGCCAATGGATCGTCGTGACGGGTGGTGGCGGGGCCGTCGGCAACTACGCCATCCAGCTCGCCAAGTGGGGAGGCGCCAGCGTCATCGCCACCGTGGGACGGGCACATTCCTGGCAGCGCGAGGACGCGCTCGCGGCCGGGGCCGACATCGTTCTCGATCGCGGCGACGAGAACCTCGCAGCCCGGATCTGGGCCGAGACCGAGGAGGTGGGGGCCCAGCGCATCGTCGATGTCGATTTCGGCGGCAACATCGAGTGGACCAAGGACGCCGTCGCGCCGAACGGAGCCATCGCCGCCTATGCGACCAAGGGCAATCCGGTGCCCCAGGTGCCGTTCCAGATCCTGATGCGCAAGAACGTGAGCGTGCACGGTGTGCTGCTGCCGACATCACCACACGCGTCGCGCCGTCAGGCCCAGGCCGACATCCTCGCCTGGCTCGAAGCTGCACCACGCCTCCACCGCACCGTGGGGCCATACCCGCTCGACGACACCTACCTCGCGCACGAGGCGGTCGAGGCTGGCGGCAAGCGGGGAACCGTTGTGGTGGCGCCGCCCTCGTGATGCTCGAGCCAACCCTTCCCACGGTGCTTTTTGGCGCGCGACCACCTCCTACCGGGACCGATAGCCGCGACGGCCTCGCTCGACCGGGCTCGCTGCATGCGCCACTCTCTGCGCCAGCAAAGAGCCGTGCCGAGAGGAGATCCCATGTCCGCTACTGCCCCGACCGAAGCCCTTGCCGCGTTCGTCGCCGGCCTCCGGTTCGAGCATCTCCCGGTTCCGGTCGTCGTGATGGCTGCGGACATCATTCTCGACACCGTCGGCTGCGGCATCGCCGCCTGGCGCGACGACCGCGACAAGGCTGAGATCGCCCGCGGCCTCGCCCGCTCGTTCCATGCGGCGCCGAAGGCCACCATCTGGGGTGGTGGCGAGCGCACGGACGCCGCCGTCGCCGCCATGGCCAACGGCATCCTCGCCAATGCCGCCGACTTCGACGACACCCACAAGCGCGCGCTGCTGCACACGGGCTCCGTAGTCGTGCCGCCCGTGCTCGCGATCGCCGAGGAGCGCGGCCTCACCGGACCCGAGATCATCACAGCCATCGTTGCGGGATACGAGGTCGCCGTCCGTGTCGGCATGGCGGTGATGCCGACCCACTACCGCTTCTGGCATTCGACCGCGACCAACGGGACGTTCGGCGCCGCTGCCAGCGCCGCCTCGGCTTTGGGACTCGATGCCAAGGGCGCTTTGATGAGCCTCGGCTTCGCCGGCACTCAGGCGGCTGGACTCAACACGTTCTTCACCTACGGCGACCTGACCAAGAGCCTGCACCCCGGCAAGGCTTCGTTCAACGGCATCGTCTCCGCCCGGCTGGCCGAGATCGGCGGCACCAGCCCGCCCACCATCCTCGAGCACGAGAAGGGTTACATCAACGCGTTCTCGCTCGAGCCCAAGGTCGCTGCGCTGACTGCCGGTCTCGGCCAAAAATGGGAGATCCTGGAGAACGGGTTCAAGTTCTTCCCGTCGATCCTCGCGAGCCATGCGCCGATCCAGGCAACGCTCGACGTCGTGACCCAGCATGACATCCGTGCCGACGACATTGCTTCGATCGTCAACGAGACCTACTCGACCGTGAAGTCGCATTTTTCGGCCAAGACCGTCACCACGGGCATGGGTGCCCGGGTGTCGGTGCCCTACTGCTGCGCCGTCGCGGCCATCGATCGGGCCGTCGGGCAGGCCCAGTTCGCCGAAGACCGTGTGCTGCGCGACGATGTCCAACGCCTGCTGGCGGCCACCGAGGTCGCCGCCGTCGAGGAGCTGACGGCTCAATACCCGACCAAGTTCCCAGCTCGGGTCACGGTCACACTGAAGGACGGCCGTACCTTCACGAGCCAGCGTGATTATCCCAAGGGCGACCCGCAGGAGCCGCTGTCGCCGTCCGAGATCGGCACCAAATTTATCGAGAATGCGACCGCGCGCTACAGCTCGAGCGAGGCCGCCGATCTCGCCCGCATGATCCGAGCGCTGCCCGAGACGAGCGACACGAGCGCCCTGTGGCAGATTCTGGGGAGGGCTTGAGACCGTCTCATTCCTTCGGGGGCAACACGCGGTAGACGCTGAGCGTTGGTGCCGAGGGCAACGGGATTGGGGTGAGATAGGACGCTCCCGTTCCCGCCGCAACGGCGCTTTTCAGGGTCCCCGCTTTGTCGGCTGCCGAGACTCCGCCGGGCAGGCCCGCGGACTCCGGCGTTCGGCACGCAACGACGTAATCGACCCCGAGCTTGCGCAATCGCGCTTCCACAGCTTGAGGCTCGCCCGCGAGCAGCGCATGCCCCTCGACGATGCTGCGATCGAGGCGGTGATAGGGCGCCATCACCACCCGGTGCGGCGTCAGCGCGACGACGTAGGGACCGAGATTGATGTCGCCCAGGACGAGACCTGGCGGCAAAGCAGCGAGTGCCGAAATCGTCTGCGTCTCCGAGCACGACGTCCTGACCGGCGGCACCGCCGACTTGTCCGGCTTGGCGACCATCGCTGCCGCCCCGCCAGCGAAAGTCGCGAGTGTAGTCTCGAGCACCAGAAGGAGCGCGGCGAGCCGAACCACCGTCGGGCTCAGCGCGCCCGTGCCCGGTAACCGAGCGATCGCGACAGCGAGCGCCGGTAGCGCCAGCCAGGCCGCGTAGGGGAGCATCTTCACCTGCCAGCAGGCTGCAACGAACGCGAGCGTTTGCACAGCCAGCAACAGCATCTGGCGCAGCAATCGATCACTCTCGCCGCTCGTCGCTCGCTCCTGCAACGCAAGCCAAGCTCGTGCCGCGATGCCGAGGATCGAGAGCAGCACGAACCCGAGCGCGCTGCCGACCGACAGAGAGAAAAGATAGCCGATCGGCTGCCCCTCGGTGACTCGAGACAACCATACCGGCCACGTCTCGGCTGCCACTTGGCCGAACGGACCGGCCAGACAGCGGGGCTCCAGCAGCCCATAGACGACGAGCCCCGTTATCCCGCAGCCACCGAGCCATGCGAGCTGTGTCACCAGAAGCGTGCGTCCCTCGAGCCGCTGCGCCGCCAGCGCCGCGCCGACCACGCCTGCGGCACCGAACCCGACCAACGCCACGAGATTCAGTGCCACCGCATCGCAGGCCATCACGCCGAGCCGCTGCGGAGCGATCGAGATGAGGACACCGATCGCGAGGACTGCCGCCATCGCCACGACGGCCCGCATCTGGCCTTCGAGGCCGTGACGCCTTCCAAGCCCGGTCAAGATCGCGACGACGAGTGCTGGTCCGAGCAGTGTGGCCGCCTCTAGCCCGACCGTTAGACCCAATCCGATCAAAGCGCCCGCCCACCAACCGGTCGCTGGCGCCACGATACTGCGCGCGAGAAGCAGGATACCCCCAACCCCGCACAGGATCTGCACGTTGTGATGGTCGATCCGTCCCGGGCGAAACTGGTAGAGCGCCGACGAAGACATGACCACCATCGCCGCGACGAGAACGCAGGCGAGGGCACCCCCGTCACGCTCGGCATCGCGTGCGGTCAAAAGCAGCAGTCCGAGGAGCACAAGGCTCGGCCAGACGATGCGCATCGCCAGCTCCGCCCGGGCGGGATCGAGCACGAGGCTCGCCCCCTTGAAGATTACCGCCAGCCCGAGATCGACGAGGCGCGACCAGTGCGAGATCACGGGATCGGGTGCGCCGATCCGTTCGAGCCGCAAGTCCCACCAACGGCCGTGCTCTAGAAAGGCGCCGAGTTGCACCAGCCGTGTCGCGTCATCGGTGTCGCCGAGCGACGTCAGCAGAGCCGCGCCATGGGAGTTGAGGCGCAGGCAAACGATCAGCACGACCGCCGCGATGCAGACGAGGGCCGGCGAAACCTGGACGTTGATCGTCGCCCCGCGCCACTGCGCGCCCAAGGGAAGTGCATTCGCCATCGGTCCGTCGTCCCCCCGCATCATTCTCCGGCGAGAATGCCCGACAGGGCTTGCACCGCGATTAATGTCCAAAGTGTTAATCCGATGTCGTTGTTTCGAAAGGGCTTCCTTAAGCCTTCCCGCATAAAGCTATCCAACATGCAGGCGCGTCCGGCACTCGGCCGGCTCTGCCGACCACGCGTATCTTGTCGAGGGGTTCCATGTCGCATTCCGACGTTTTTGTCATCGGCGCCGGTCCGGCAGGCCTCACGGCCGCCTATCTCCTGACCAAAGAGGGCGTGTCGACCACCGTCATCGAGGCCGACCCGACCTACGTCGGCGGCATCAGCCGCACTGCGAGCTACAAGGGTTTCCTGTTCGACATCGGCGGCCATCGCTTCTTTTCGAAGTCGAAGGAGGTCGTCGATCTGTGGAAGGAGATCCTGCCCCAGGACTTCATCGAACGTCCGCGCCTCTCGCGCATCTACTACGACGGCAAGTACTACTCGTATCCGCTCAAGGCCTTCGAGGCCCTGAACAACCTCGGTGTCGTCGAGTCGGGCCTGTGCGTCCTCTCCTTCATGTACAAGCAGGCCTTCCCGAACGAGAAGCCGGTGACCTTCCACGAGTGGGTGGCCAATCAGTTCGGCGAACGCCTGTTCTCGATCTTCTTCAAGACCTACACCGAGAAAGTGTGGGGCATGAGCTGCGACGACATCTCCGCCGATTGGGCCGCGCAGCGCATCAAGGGCCTCGACCTGTGGAGCGCCATGGCCAACGCGCTCAGGAACTCGATCGCGCCGAAGGGTTTCAAGGACGGCACCAAGGCGCACGACGGGGAAGTCATCAAGACGCTCATCGAGAGCTTCCAGTATCCTCGCAAGGGGCCCGGCATGATGTGGGACGCCGCTGCGGCCAAGACCCGAGCGCAAGGCGGCACCATCCACATGGGCACCACACTCAAGAGCCTCGCCCACGACGCCGCTGCCGATCTTTGGACCATTACGGCTGAGACGACCGACGGCACGATCCGCACGTTCACGGCGCGCGACGTCATCTCGTCGGCTCCGATCCGCGAGCTGATGGAGTCGGTCACGCCGACGCCGGTTTCGAAGCCGTCCGCCGAGAAGCTGCGCTATCGCGACTTCATCACGGTCGCGCTGATCGTCGACAAGCCCGACCTCTTCCCCGACAATTGGATCTACATTCACGAGCCCTCGGTGAAGGTCGGCCGCATCCAGAACTTCCGCTCCTGGTCACCCGAGATGGTGCCGGACGAGAAGCTCGCCTGCCTCGGCCTCGAATATTTCTGCTTCGAGGGTGACGGGTTGTGGGGCGCCAGCGACGGCGAACTCATCGGCCTCGCCAAGAAGGAGCTCGAGCAGATCGGCCTCGCCACCTGGAACGACATCAAGGACGGCTGCGTCGTCCGCCAGAAAAAGGCCTATCCGGTCTACGACGATGCCTATCGCTTCAACGTCGACACGATCCGCGAGGACATCGCCGCCAACTATCCACGGCTCCACCTCGTCGGCCGCAACGGCATGCACAAGTACAACAACCAGGACCACGCCATGATGACCGCCATGCTGACGGTCAAGAACATCCTGGCGGGCAAGGATCAATACGACATCTGGAACGTGAACGAAGACGCCGAGTACCACGAGGCTGGCGCTTCCGGTGCCGAGGAGGCTCTGAAGAGCGTGCGTCTCGTGCCACGTCCAGTCGGTAAGGTGGCATGACCTTCACGCTCGACACGCTGCTGGCTCCGCTTGATGCGCTCCTGCGCATCGTACCGGAGCGGCTGCGTCCGATCGCACGCCAGTTGATCGGCTACCTCGCCGTCAGCGGAACCGCGCTCATCGTCGACGTCGCGATCTACTGGGCCCTTCTCAAGGTGCTTCACATCGCGGCCGTCGCGGCTGCCGGCGGCTACGTCTTCGGTGTCCTGGTTCATTATGCACTGTCGTCGCGGATCGTCTTCGCCGGCCGGCTTCGCGCCCGCGGCATGGCGGCGGAGGCGCCCGTTCTCGCCAAATTCTTCGTCGCCGGCGGAACCGGACTCGTCGTCACGGTGGCGACGGTCGGCCTCCTCGCCGACGTGATGGGACTGCACCCGCTGCTCGCCAAGCTCGTTGCGACCGGCTTCTCGTTCGTGACCGTGTTCACTGCACTGCGTGTCTTCGTCTTCAACGCTCCGGCGCCCGAGCGCGCGTGAGGCCGCCCAGGAAGGTTTCGCCATGTTCATCGCCAACTATCCCCTGAAGTCCCTCGTGCAGAAGGCGATGATGTTCGTCCAACTGCCGCTCGATTATTCGACGTTCCATCCCTATCGGGCCCTGCAGCAGCGGGCGCTCAACGAGACGCTCGATTTCATTACAGCCGAGATGCCGTCGGCGCTCGCCTTCGACACGCCACGCGAGTTGATGGACTATGCGCTGAAGCAAGTGACCGTCGAAGGGATCGTCGCGGAGTTCGGCGTCAACGAAGGCGGGTCGGTCACCTACATCGCCAAGCGCTTGCCGAAGCGCACCATCGACGGCTTCGACAGCTTCGAGGGACTGCCCGAGGGCTGGTCCGGCAACACCATGGAAGCCGGCTACTTCAATCGCGGCGGCAAGCTGCCGAAGGTGCCCAAGAATGTGCGACTGCATGCCGGATGGTTCTCGGACAGCCTGCCGAGGTTCGTCGCCGCCAATCCAGGACCCGTGGCGTTTCTGCACGTCGACTGCGATCTCTACTCGTCGACGGCCTGCATCTTCGAGCATCTGGCGGACCGCATCGTGCCCGGCACCGTCATCGTGTTTGACGAATACTTCAACTACCCGGCCTGGCAGACGCACGAGCACAAGGCGTTCCGCGAGTTCGTCACGCGCACGGGCAAGGCCTACGACTACATCGCCTATTCATTCAAGCAGGTCGCCGTCGTGATGCGCTGAGCGGCGCGATCCGCACTCAGCAGTCGCGCCCGCGCATGTGGGCCGGCGGCTCGGTCAGCGGATTGTCCGGTGAACAGATCCAGGCTGTGGGATAGTCGAGGGGATGCTCTTTGCACTGGCGCTCGGCGTAGGCTCGCCGCTCCAGGCATTCCTGCTCAGTTGCATAGGAGCGCGGACTCCAGCCTTCGGGCGACATCTGGTGACCAGGCACCCAAAGCCCATGCACCAGAAAGAATACGTTCAGCCACCACATCCGAGGCCTCGCCCAACCCGAAATGTCTTGGCTGGCTGCCCTGAGGCGGCCGTTGCCGATGTTTCACCTACCGAGCCGCCATAGGCCGCTTTCACATGGGGCGTCATCGCAGCGCGATAATCGCCCCATGCGGCGAGCGCTCAGAACTCGACGCGATCCGCGCCTTTCAGCTCGAGCAATTCGCGCGCGTCGTCGGGCGTCGCCACTTCGAGCCCCAGCGCCTCGATCATCTGGCGCGCCAGCTTCACCTGCTCGGCATTCGACGTCGCCAGCTTCCCGGGGCCGGACCAGAGGCTATCCTCCATGCCGACGCGGACGTTGCCGCCGAGTGAGATCGCCTGCATGGCCACGGGCAGCTGGTTGCGGCCGGCGCCGAGCACACTCCACTGATACTGGTCGCCGAACAGGCGGTCGGCCGTGCGCTTCATGTGCGCCACGTCCTCAGGGTGGGGCCCGATGCCGCCGAGGATGCCGAACACCGACTGGATGAAGAACGGCGGCTTGACAATGCCGCGATCGGCGAAGTGGCGCAGCGTATAGAGATGACCGATGTCGTAGCACTCGATCTCGAAGCGCGTGCCGTTCTCGGCGCACGACGTCAGGATCATTTCGATATCGGTGAAAGTATTCTTGAAGATGCGGTCTCTGCTGCCTTCGAGGTAGGGCTTCTCCCAGTCGTACTTGAACTCCTTCTGCCGCTCGAGCATCGGGTAGAGGCCGAAGTTCATCGAACCCATGTTGAGGGAGGCGACCTCGGGCTTGAAGACGGCGCACGGCTTCAACCGTTCCTCGATCGACATGGTCGGCGCGCCGCCCGTGGTGATGTTGATGACCGCCGAGGAGCGCTGCTTGATCACCTTCAGGAATTTGCCGAACGCCTCGGGGCTCTGATCGGGAAGACCGTTCTTGGGATCGCGTGCGTGGACGTGGACCAGCGCCGCGCCCGCTTCGGCCGCGCCGACGGCGGCGTCCGCTATCTCTTCCGGCGTAATCGGCAGGTGCGGCGACATCGAGGGTGTGTGGATCGAGCCCGTCACCGCACAGGTGATCATGACTTTACGTCGGCCGCGCTTGACGGCTGGGGCGGAAGGCTGAGCCATGTAATGATTCCTCGAGCTGGAGTGTTCTCGAGGGAGACAAACACGGCACGTTGCTGTCGTCAAAGCGACACGGGGCTATTTGCCGCCGAGGGACCTTTCGAGCAGCTCGTGCTTCAGTCCTTCGAGACCACCGATCATGGCAAAACCGCCGATCGCGCCTGCAAACGAGAAGCTGACGATACCGTTCTGATGCTTGTAGGTGCCGGCTACCCCAGTGATCTCGCCAGCACGTGCCGCGTCGAGCAGACGTTCGAGCTCGCGCACGCAGCTCTCGTTGGGCTCGCCATTCTCTAGGCGCCGGCCACCCCTCAACGTGACCACATTATCGGCCATTCCCGTCCCCCGACTGTCGATGGAGATCGAGAACGGTATCAGGACTATCGCTGCGGGGAATGCGATCAATAGCCTCGCGTGACAGGAGACGGGTGCCAGTGATGAAACCGCAACCCGTCTACGGTAAAGACGGGCTGCGGATCTTCGGCAGATGTTACATGCCAATCTTCTGGGCTGAAGTTGAGCCGCTTCCAGATTGGCCGCTGCTCGTCTTTTCCTGGACGCGCAAGTTGTTCTGCACATGCTTGACGCCGCTGATGCTCTCGACGCAATCCTCGGCCGTACGACGCTGGTCGCGGCTCGAGACTGAACCGCTGAGGGTCACTTCGCCCTTGGCGACCTGGATTTCGATCTCGGAGGCATCGACGTTGGAATCATCGCACAGGCGGTCACATACGTCTTCGCGAATTCGCTCGTCCGACCGGTTGTAGTTCTTCGGTCCGCGTCCGCGATGCTCGCCTTGCTGGCCACCCATCCCGTAGCCTTGTTGACTGCCCATGCCTCCGTAGCCTTGTTGATTGCCCATGCCTCCATAGCCCGGGCCGCCCTGTTGACCGGCCATGCCGCCATAGCCCTGTTGGCTACCCATCGCGCCGTAGCCCTGTTGACCGCCTTGCCAGCCCTGGCTCGAACTCCCGCCATAGCCGCGCTGCCCTGAGCCGCTGCCGTAGCCGCCGCCACGCTGCTGGTCCTGGTTTTCCCAGCCGAAGTCCGACTGGTCCCGGCTGCCCGACTGCCCGAAACGACTGCCGCCCCGGGAGCCCTGTTGGCCATAGTCAGAAGACCGGCGCATGCCGCCCATATCCTCGCCATAGCTTTGGTTGTCCTGGCCATACCCGCGGCCTTCGCCTTGACCCCACCCCTCGCGGCCACGGCCGTAATCCTGCTCGTTATGCTCCATCCCCTGCCTGCGGCGGCGTTCCTCATCCCATTGATTTTTGTTTTGCTCTCGTGCCATTGCGCAGTCTCCGTTCGCAACGGTCGCATCATCGCGACCCGACTTGGGAACGCCACGAAAAATCACGGGTTCCGGTGCCGGATCGCGAATTCGACACGCGCGGGAAACGCGACGCATTGCGCACGACAGGGGACGCGGACAGAACGGTAGTCGGTCTCACTTGCCGTAGGGCTTTTGTGCCCTCTTATGCGCCGCGAGTGCCGCAAGTCGCTCGTCGCGCCAGCGACTCTTTGAGGCGATGGTTTCGGCCGAGGGCGTCTTGCCCCAGCTCTCCATCACCCGCGCGACGTTCTCCGGGCCCAATACATCGGGCTCGTACGGACGGCCCGCGAGCGAGGCCCACGCGCCACCGAACCGCGCGCAATAGTCCGGGATGCCGCCCGGCGCGTTCATCTCGATCGTCTCGAACGGCCCCATGAAGCTCCAGCGGAGTCCGAGTCCGTGGGCAATGGTCTTGTCGAGATCCTCCGCCGAGCAGTAGCCCTCGGCAACGAGGCGGAACGCCTCCGCCAGCAGCACCGCCTGCATGCGGTTCAGGATGAAGCCGTCGATCTCTTTCTTCAGCTCCATCGGCACCTGGCCGACGGACTCGTAGATGGTGCGTGCCCGCTTGACCACGGCCGGGTCGGTCCAAGGCGCGGGCGAAAGTTCGACGACGGGCACGACGTGCGGCGGGTTGACGGGATGCGCGATCAGGCACCGATGGCGACCCGCCAATTCTCCAGTAAACCGAGAAGCCACGATCGCAGACGACGACGACGCGAGAATAGTCTCAGCCGCGGCCGCAGCGTCGAGCTCTTTCCATATGGCGATCTTGGCCTCGATCGTCTCGGGGCCGGATTCTTGCACCAAGTCGACGCCGGCTACGGCCTCGGCCAGCGTCGCGACCGGCGTGATGCGTCCGGCCGCGCCGTCGGGATCGTCGACGAGGCCGTGCGCGGCAAGATCCTTCAGGCTCTGTGCGACCAGTTTCGGTGCGTTCGCCGTCGCATCGGGGTTGGCGTCCCAGCACTTGACGTCCCATCCGGCGCGACTGAACACATTTGCCCACGCGCGGCCGATGAGGCCCACTCCTACGAGGCCGACTGTCGGCATTGCACTTTATCTCCCGATTGAGGTCGTGATGTCGTTGCGCCGGGCGAAGGGCTCGAGAAGCACCTTGCCGTGGGCGTTCGGATGGCGAAGGCTCTCGAACACGTCGGGCAGCTCGTCGAACGTGACGCGGCCCGTAATCATGGCGCCGGCATCGAAGCCGGACGAACCCAGCAGATCGAGTGAGAGCTGGAAATCCTCGGGCGTGTAGCCGAGCACGAATTGCAGCAGCAGTTCCTTGCGGATTGCGGCGCGCGGCAGAATGCGGTCCTCGTGGCGGCAGACGCCGACGACCACGATCCGCCCGCGGATGCCGGCCACATCGATCGCCTGCGCCAACACGCCCGGCACGCCGACGCACTCGAAGACGACGTCGGGGGGTCCGCCCGTCTCTTGCCTGAAGCGCTCGCCCAGCGGTCCGGCGCCCGGATCGAGAAGCGCACTCGCCCCGAGCTGCAGTGCCCGCTCCCGTCGCGTCCCATCTATCTCGGAGACGACCACGTCGCGGGCGCCGGCCCGGCGTGCAAAGGCCGTCGTCGCGAGCCCGATCGGACCGGCGCCGATCACCAGCACCCGACGCCCCAGAAGCTGCCCCGCGAGTCTCACCGCGTGCGCACCGACCGCCAGCGGCTCGGCCAGCGCCGCCGCATCGAGCGCGATCGAGTCTGGAACACGGAGGAGTTGACGGCCATTGATGCGCACGTATTCGGCATAGCCGCCGGGGGCCTCGGGCGACATGCCGACGATACGATTGCTCGGACACAGAATGCCGAGGCCGTCCTTGCAGGCTCCCAGAGGACGGCACTCGTCACACGGCTTCAATGGCACGCCAATGACCCGGTCTCCCGGCCGCCAGGCGGCGTCGGACGACTGCACGACCTCGCCCGAAAACTCATGGCCGAGCACCGTCCCGCGTCCCACCTGAGACGCGCTCGCTTCTGTTGCGTGCACATCCGAACCGCAAATGCCGCAGTAGGCGACCTTGAGCAGCACCTCGCCAGGACCAATGCCCGGCTCGGCCCGCTCCACGACGCGAAGCGGTTGACCGGTCTCGTGAAATTCAAGCGCGCGCACGATCAAGATCTCGCTGTGACTGGGGAGGCTGAATTGAGCGCGAGACTAGCACGGGCCGCGCAAGATGCTAGGTTACCGACGATCGTCAACACCTCGGAGCTTTAAGCAATGGATCTCGGCATCAAGGGCCTACGTGTGTTGATCACGGCGGGCGCGAGCGGCATCGGCCTCAAGACGGTCGCGGCCTTCCTCGGCGAAGGCGCCAAGGTCCACACCTGCGACGTCGACAAGGAGGCGCTGGCGGCACTGAAAAAGGCTTACCCGTCGGTTACGCAGAGCGTCTGCGATGTGGCCGATCGGGCCCAAGTGGCGGCGCTCTTCAAGGACGCGCTGTCCTCGCTCGGCGGCCTCGATTGTCTCGTCAACAATGCCGGTATCGCCGGCCCCACCGGCCCCGTGCACGAGATCAACCCCGAGGACTGGGACCGTTGCATCGACGTGACGCTGACCAGCCAGTTCAACTGTACGCGGCTGGCCGTCGAGCACCTGAAGCAATCGAAGAACGCCTCGATCATCAATCTGTCTTCGGCAGCCGGCAAGTTCGGCTTCCCGAACCGCTCTCCCTACGCCGCCGCCAAGTGGGGTGTCATCGGCTTCACGAAGACACTGGCCATGGAATTGGGCCAATACGGCATTCGCGCCAATGCGATCCTACCTGGTCCAGTCGACGGCGACCGCATCCGCCGCGTGTTCCAGGCCAAGGCACAGGTTGCCGGCACGTCGATGCAGTCCATCCAGGATGCGACGCTGGCCAATGCCTCGATCAAGTCGCTGGTGCCACCGGAAAACCTCGCCGATATGATGGTTTATCTGGCGAGCCCCCGGGCGCGCACGCTCTCGGGTCAGGCGATCTCCATCGACAGCGACGTGCAGGGGCTGGTGTAAGATCTGCCGCGCACTTCCGCTGGCCACACGATTTCGGCAAACGTCGGTGCGCACCGGTAAAGGCTGGAGATTGATCTCAGACGGGAGCCGATCCATGACCGAGCTTGCGAAGCGGCTCTGGGAAGCCCGCCGTGACGGCAAGGTGCTCGAACGCACTGCACTCGTCTCGCCCAGCAATGCCGAAGAGGCCTATGCCATTCAGGCCGAGGCGGTTCGCCAGTCGGGGCTCGTTGCACGAGGCTTCAAAGTCGGCTCGACGAGCCTCGAGGCGCAGAAGAAGCTTGGGACGACTGAACCCGGCTCGGCACCGCTTCTCGCGCCCTACGTTTACCAGAGCCCCGCCCGCGTATCGCTCGTCCCCGGCCACAACGCCGAACTCGAAGGAGAGATCGCTTTTCGATTGGGACATGATCTGCCGCCTCGAGCCGCACCCTACACCTACGACGAGCTTCGCGCTGCGATCGACGCGGTGGCGGGCGCGATCGAGGTCGTCGGCAGCCGCATCTCGGGTGGCCTCGCCGGCATCGGCCGCTTTCTGTCGACGGCCGATTTCGGGGTCAATATCGCGCTTGTCGTCGGCCCTTGGACCACGGATTGGCGCGGCCTCGATTTGAAGCTGCTGCCCGTCTCGATGACGATCGACGGATCTCCCCGCGGCCACGGCACCGGTGCACGCGCGCTCGGTGATCCGCTGGCCGTGATGGTCTGGCTCGCCAATCAGCAATCAGCGCGTGGACGCGGACTGAAAGCCGGAGAGATCGTCTCGACGGGCACGTGCACGGGGCTCGATGCAGTGCGCGCCGGCGAGACCGCCCGCGCCACGTTCGGCGCGCTCGGTGTGGTGGAGGCGGCTTTCGACTAAGTCGCCCCGTGCTCGCTTACCCGATCTTCAGGAGCAGGCCGCCATCGACCGGCAGTAGCACCCCCGTGACGTATCTCGCCTCGTCGGAGGCGAGGAATACGGCCGCGTTTGCGACATCGAAGGCGTTGCCCGCCTCGGTTACCGCGAGCGGCACCTGCGATGCGCGCTCCTGGCGCACCTGATCGCGAGACACGTTGCGCTCGCGCGCGCGGCGCTCGATCGCCATCGGCGTGTTCATCAGCCCCGGCAGGATCGCATTGCACCGGATGCCGTGAGGGGCGTTCTCCATGGCGACGTGCTGGGTGAGGGAGTTCACGCTCGTTTTCGAGACTCGATACGTGAGGGCCGGCCCGGCCGCGATCGATGATGTCGACGAGATATTGACGATCGCACCCGACCGTTGGTGGCGCATGATCGGCAGCACGTGCTTGATGGTCAGGAACATGCCGCGGATGTTGAGCGCCATCAGCTCGTCCCACATCTCGGCTTCGAGTTCGACCGTCCCCTTGTCGCCCCGCGCCCGACCGACGTTGTTGTGCAGGATGTCGATCCGCCCGTAACGCGTAAGGCAGGTGTCCGCGATCGCCTTGCAGTCGGCCTCGCGCGTGATGTCGGCCTTAAAGGCCGAGGCCTTACCGCCACGCGCTGTGATCGTGCGGACGGTGTCGTCGGCCCACTCCTGATTGCTGTCGACGATGAGTACCGTCGCGCCTTCCTCGGCGAAGCGGAGGCATGCAGCCCGCCCGTTGCCGGTGGTTTCGCCCGGCTGTTGCCCGCCTCCGACGACGATGGCGATCTTTCCCTGCAACCGCATTTCTATCCCCTCTCTGCCTTCCGAAACAAAGCTGAATTGCATTCCCTATCGTGACCTATCGTGGCGCGGCATCCGCCATCCTGTCGAATCAATCAGCACTCGCTCACAGCATCCCCTTTCGAATTCCTATTACTATGTCGCTGCACAGCGATGAGGCTTCCCATGGACATCGGCGTTTTCATACCCATCAACAACAACGGCTGGATCATCTCGTCCACCTCACCTCAGTACATGCCGAGCTTTGCGCTCAACAAGGCGGTGGTGCAAAAAGCCGAGGCTTACGGCTTCGACTTCGCACTATCGATGATCAAGCTGCACGGCTTCGGCGGCAAGACCGAGTTCTGGGACCACGGCCTCGAGAGCTTCACGCTGATGGCGTCGCTCGCATCGGTGACGAACCGGATCAAACTCTTTGCATCCACGGCCGTGCTCACGCTGCCCCCCGCGATCGTTGCACGCATGGCCGCAACCATCGACGACGTGTCGGGCGGCCGCTTCGGCGTCAACATCGTCTCCGGCTGGCACAAGCCCGAATACACCCAGATGGGCCTTTGGCCGGGCGACGAGTATTTCGGCAAACGCTACGACTACAGTACGGAATATGTGCGGATACTCCGCGATCTTTGGGAGACCGGCGTCTCCGATTTCAAGGGCGAGTACTTCCAGATGGACAAATGCGTCCTGTCGCCGAGACCCAAGCGGCGCATCGATGTGGTGTCGGCCGGACAGTCGGACCGTGGCATGGAGTTCGCCGCCGAGTGGTGCGAGTACAATTTCTGTCTCGGCGAAGGCGTCAACGAGCCGACCAAGGCTGCGGCCGTACCAGCACGGGTGAAGGCACACGCCGCAAAGACAGGGCGCGATGTGGGCGCCTACATGCTCTACATGGTCATCGCCGAGGAGACCGACCAGGCCGCCCTCGCCAAATGGGATCTCTATAACCGGGGTGCGGACCGCGAGGCGCTCGCCCACCTCATCGGCAAGGCGGCTGAGGACCCCAATCTCACCGAGACCTCGACGGCATCAGCCATTTCGCGGGCCGCTTCGCCGATCAATTTCAACATGGGCACGATCGTCGGTTCCTATGAGAACTGCGCGCGCATGCTGGACGAGGCTGCGACCATGCCTGGCGTCAAAGGGATCATGCTCACCTTCGACGATTTCATCGGAGGCCTCGATACCTTCGGCCGGCGGGTCCAACCGCTCATGAAGTGCCGCGAGGGGCACCCGCATGCTGCCACCTAGCACCTGATCGATGCTTTGGGCGCCTTGCAACTTGAAGATTACCGGTTATCGGCGCAGGCTGATGGCCGTGCCCATCTGCCCGAGAGGTTCGCATGTCCGATCTCTTCCCCAATGGCTGGCGCAGCCATGCGCCGCGCTATCCCGATCCGGCGATCCAGGCGTTCGATCCGCGCTTCGAAAAATACTGGATCAAGCTCTCGGCGGTGGAGCGCATCGCCACCGGCTTCCGCTGGGCCGAGGGTCCGGTCTGGGTGGGCGACGGCCGCTACCTGCTGTGGAGCGATATTCCCAATAACCGCATCATGAAGTGGGAGGAGGAGACCGGCGCCGTATCGTTATTCCGCAAGCCATCGAACTGGGCCAACGGCAACACGCGTGATCGCCAAGGGCGTCTCGTGACGTGCGAGCACGGCCGGCGCCTGACGCGGACGGAGTACGATGGCTCGATCACCGTCCTGATGGACCGCTTCGAAGGCAAACGCCTCAACTCGCCCAACGACGTCGTGGTGAAGTCGGACGGCACGATCTGGTTTACCGACCCTGCGTTTGGGCTTCTCGGCAACTACGAGGGCGATAAGGCCGAGGCGGAATTGGCGATGTGCGTCTACCGTCTCGACCCCACGACTGGCAAAGCCACAATGCTTACCGACATCGTGCCAGGGCCAAATGGCCTCTGCTTCTCGCCCGACGAGAAAATCCTCTACGTCGTCGAGTCCCGCGCGATGCCGAACCGCCTCATCTCGGCCTGGGACGTGATCGACGGCGGCACTCGCATTGCCAATCGGCGCGTCCACATCGACGCTGGTCCAGGCACCCCCGACGGCATGCGTTGCGACACCGACGGCAATCTCTGGTGCGGCTGGGGCATGGGTGATCCGGCACTCGACGGCGTTCGCGTTTTCGCTCCGGACGGCAAGCCCATCGGCCACATTCTGCTACCCGAGCGTTGCGCCAACCTCTGCTTCGGCGGCTTGAAGCGCAACCGCCTGTTCATGGCTGCATCGACGTCGGTCTATTCGCTTTACGTTCAGGTGCAGGGTATCCCGGGCGGTTAGAACTCGTAACGAAGTGTGATCGCGCGGCAGGGCTTCAGGCTCGGTCAATCAGTTGTCGCCGCGCCGATGTGCGGTTTACAGTCTGCCATTCCCGCCGATTACTCTGCTCTCCTCGTTTCGTCGCACTGGCCACCACCGCTTCGGGGGCTTAGGCTCGCAATCGTTCCAAAACACTCGAAGAGGAAGCGCGTGTCCAACATTCCACAATTCCTGGTGCATAGCCCCAAGGACAACGTCGGCGTCGTCGTCGTGGAGGATCTCAAAGCCGGCACCGACATGCTCGGCGTCATCACCGAGACCGACACGACGATCCGCGTCACTGCCAAGCAGGACATTCCCATCGGCCACAAGGTGGCGCTGACCGAGCTGAAGGAAGGCGACACCGTCATCAAGTACGGCGCTGACGTCGGCCGCATGGTGGGCAGCGCCAAAACCGGCGAGCACGTCCACATCCACAATCACAGAACGAAGCGCTGGTGAGGCGGGACGAGACAATGGCAAAGCCAGCAGCAAAAAAAGCGGCCAAGTCCGCACCCACTGCCAAGAGCCTCGACAATCTGTCGTTCTGGGGATGGCGTCGCGAGAACGGACGCGTCGGCGTGAGAAATCACGTGCTCATCCTGCCGCTCGACGACCTGTCCAATTCTGCCTGCGAGGCCGTCGCGAACAACATCAAGGGCACTCTCGCCATCCCGCACGCCTACGGCCGCCTGCAGTTTGGCGCCGACCTCGACCTCCACTTCCGGACGCTGATCGGCACGGGCTCCAATCCGAACGTGGCGGCCGTCGTGGTCATCGGGATCGAGGACGGCTGGACGGACCGTGTGGTTCAAGGCATCGCCAAGACTGGCAAGCCCGTCGTCGGCTTCGGAATCGAGGGGCATGGCGACATCGCGACAATCGCCAAGGCCTCTTACAAGGCCAAGGAGTTCGTGCAGTGGGCCTCCGAGTTGCAGCGCGAGCAATGCTCCATCGACGAACTGTGGGTTTCGACCAAGTGCGGTGAATCCGATACCACGACCGGCCTCGGCTCGTGTCCGACAGTCGGCAACATGTATGACAAGCTGATCCCGAAGGGCGTCACTGGCGTTTTCGGCGAGACTAGCGAAATCACCGGCGGCGAACACATCGCCCGCGAGCGTGCGATCAGCAAAGAGATCGGCGAGAAGTGGTACAAGGTCTGGAACGCCTACCAGCAGGAGGTGATCGAGGCCAACAAGGTCGACGACCTCTCGGAGAGCCAGCCGACCAAGGGCAACATCGCGGGTGGGCTCTCATCGATCGAGGAGAAGGCGCTCGGTAATCTCGAGAAGATCGGCCGCGAGTGTCGCTACATCGATGTCCTCGGGCCTGCGGAGGAGCCGCAGAAGGGTAATGGCCTCTACTACATGGACACGTCGTCGGCCGCGGCGGAATGCGTGACCTTGATGGCTGCCGGTGGCTGGGTGGTCCACACGTTCCCGACCGGACAGGGTAACGTGATCGGCAATCCGATCGTGCCCGTCATCAAGATTTCGGCAAACCCGAAGACACTCAGGACCATGGGGGAGCATATCGACGTCGACGTGACCGGCATCCTGCGGCGTGAGCAAACGCTCGACATGGCCGGTGACGCGTTGATCGACATGATCATCCGCACCGCCAATGGGCGATTGACGGCGGCCGAGGCTCTCGGCCACCGCGAGTTCTCGTTGACGAAACTCTATCGCAGCGCGTGAAGGTCTAGTCCGTCACAGCGCGCGAAAGGACCGGAGCCTGCCACCAGCCCAACTCGGGGGACGAGGGAGTGGGCGGCAGACTCCGGTCCTCACTCTTTGGTGGCGCCTTCGGATGCCCACACGGCATCCGGCGCGTGGATGCGGCTGGCGCCTTCGGATGCCCACACGGCATCTGGCGCGTGGATCCGGGTCCCGCAACGCAGCCGGGGGGCTAGCGTTGGCCGCGCCATCTCGACCTTGCAGATGCGGCGACTGGCACGTGAGCCGACACCACAAGACACTGAGAAACCGAGCCAAAGATGTTGGGTTACGCGTTGACCAAGCACATGAGAATGGTCGACCCGCCTCGGCCACGCTAAGCTACCCCACAGGTTTGCATTGATGAAAATTCGCCACCGCGGCCTGGTTGCCGTGTGGCAACCAAAGGGCCAAAGAACGTGAAAATCACCCGTATCCGCGACGCCGTGGCGCCGATCCCGAGCCCGATGCGCAACGCCGTCATCTCATTCGACAAGATGACGATCTCCGTCGTCGCCGTCGAGACGGACGTGGTGCGCGAAGGCAAGCCGGTGGTCGGCTACGGTTTCTGCTCGAACGGGCGGTATGCGCAGTCCGGCATCATCCGCGAGCGATTGGCGCCACGCATCCTCGATGCCGACCAGAAATCGCTGCTCGACAAGACCTCCGACAACCTCGATCCGTTCGCCGTCTCCAAGGCCATGCTGTCTAACGAGAAGCCCGGCGGGCATGGGGATCGCGCCGTTGCCGCCGGCGCCATCGACATGGCGGTTTGGGATGCGGTCTCCAAAATAGCGGGAAAGCCGCTCTGGAAGCTTCTTTCCGAGCGCTTCAACGGTGGCAAGGCGGATAGCCAGGTGCTGGTCTACTCCGGTGGCGGCTATTACTACCCGGGCAAGGAAAAGGAGGGACTGCAGGACGAGATGAAGGCCTGCAAGGCGGCCGGCTACAAGCTGCTCAAGATGAAGATAGGCGGCGCTTCCCTCGCCGAGGACTTGAAGCGCATCGAGTGGGCGCTCGAGATCGCGGGTGGAGGCGACAATCTCGCGGTAGACGCCAATGGACGGCTCTCGCTCGCCGACGCACTGGCCTACGCCAAGGCGATGGAGCCCTACGGGCTTTGCTGGTTCGAGGAGCCAGTCGACCCGCTCGACTATCTCGCGCACCAAGTCATCGCCGAGGAGAGCGCTATTCCGCTGGCGACGGGCGAAAATCTATTCTCATTGCAGGATTTCAGGAACCTGCTGCGACACGGGGGATTGCGTCCGCACAAGGATTGGCTGCAGCCCGATCCTTCGCTCGACTACGGCCTGACCGAAACGCTGCGCATCCTCGATGTCAGCGAAGCCATGGGCTGGTCGCGGCGCCGTACTGTTCCGCATGGCGGCCATCAGCTCGGGCTCAACATGGCGGCTGGCCTGCAACTCGGCGGCACCGAGAGCTATCCCGGCGTGTTCCAGCCCTACGGAGGCTTTGCCGACGACATCGCGATCGTCGACGGCTACACGCGGCCGCACGACACGCCCGGCATCGGCATGGAACGCCGGGCGAAGATGTTCGCCGCGATCAAAGAGCGTCTCGGGATGTGACCGCGAATGGCGTGAGTGGCCGCCGGAGCCGTTGTCAATCTGGGAGTTCGAGGGTCAGCGCCGCTACGCCCACAGCGAGGTTCAAGCCATGCTGGGCGCCGACCGACAGTGGTTGCAGCGCGATGCTGCGTCGCGATCCACCTACCAGCGCGTTTGCGCCTAGTCCGACGCCGATCGTGGCCTCACCGCTCACACCCGCGTAGGTGCCGGTCAGCGATCCCGGCTGCATGGCATCCCGCGTGGGCGCGAATACGGCCCAAGACATCACGCCTCCGGCCGTGGTCCCGAGATCGAGCCCGAACTTATTGATCCGGCCCCAATAAGGCTCCCGCCCGTCCCTGCTCCGGAACGTGCATTCGAGCCGCTTCGACGAGCCGATGATGAAACCCGTGCCGCCTTCCACCGAGCATTCGAGCACGCCAATCTCCACCGTCGGCTGTGCCGATGCCGGCACTGCGAGCGATAGACCGAGTGCAATCGTGAGTGCAGCCGAAGTGGCCGCCCGTGTCCGCGTATTCATGTTCGCCAAGGCCCCCAACTGTCCTGTCCGACGACGTTTACCCAACCTCCACGTCCGGCATCGCCGATCGCGGTTACTCTCTGTTTCAGAACATCGTGGCCTATATATGGGCTGAGCACTTCGGTGCGAGAACCCGCATAGCCGCCGGCGTCCCCGAAAACATGGTCTGTCATGCTTCCCGACCTGATCATCGCCTCAGTCAGACTCGCCAGAGGGGCTCGAGCCTTCGCTCTGGCTCTGGCCATCGCCATCACCGCGATGGCGCAACCCGTGATAGCGCAGCCCTGCACCTCCGATAGCCAGTGCCGCGATTTCGGTCAGACGCGGACCACCTGCTCGGGCAACTCGCTGGTCGTCAAACAGAGCCGCTGCATCGGCCGATGCCAGTCCGTCGAGATTTCGCGCACCCCTTGTCCCGGTCCATGCGTCGCAGATCGCTGTGTCGGCGGTTCGCTCGGCTCGTCGCCAGCCAGTCCGCCGCGGGGTGGCGGCTTCGTGGCTGGTGTGTGCGCCACACTCTGCACGTGCAAGGGCAAGACGCTCACATATGGCGTCGGTTACGCCGCCAAGGCGTCGCAATGCGGTCGTCGAACGGTCAACTGTGTCTACGGCTGCACGTGCGATCCGGAGCCGCGCTGCCTGAAGCGTGCCGAGAGCTGACGGAGCTGGTAGGCTCGAGACAGTCCAAAGTGGGCACCGCCCGTCCGGGCAACATGGGACAATCCAGCGCGTGCGCTTCTTCTTTCCCGATGTCGAGGAGATGCCGGTCCCGCCCGGCCATCGATTTCCAGCGGTCAAGTACCGGCTGCTTCGCGAGACGATCGAGCGTGAAGGGATCTTATCGACCGAGAGCCTGTCCCCATCGCCTTCGGCGACCATCGAGGAACTCACGCGTGCTCATTCGCCGGAGTACGTCGCCGCCGTGCTCGACGGGACGCTTTCGGCCGACATCGTCCGGCGGATCGGGCTGCCATTAAGCCCAACGCTCGCCCGTCGTTCACGTGCGACCGTCGGTGGATCACTCGCCGCCGCCCGCCAAGCCTTGCGACAGGGCGTTTCGGGCCAGCTCGCGGGCGGTACGCATCATGCCCACCGCGACTACGGCTCGGGTTTTTGCGTTTTCAACGATCTTGCCGTCGCGGCGCTGACCTTGCTCGCAGAAGGCGCGGCCGCGCGCATCGCCATCCTCGACCTCGACGTGCATCAGGGAGATGGCAACGCGTCGATTTTGAAAGGGCTGCCCGGCCTTCTGCTCGTGGGCATCCAGGGTGAGCGGAACTTCCCGTTCCGACGCGTGCCGGGAGACATCGACATTGAGCTTCCCGACGGCACCGGGGACCGCGCTTATCTCGATGCACTCGCCGACGTGCTTCCGGCCATCGAGGCACACAGGCCCGACCTGCTGCTTTATCTCTCAGGTGTCGATCCCCTGAGGGAGGACAAGCTCGGCCGACTTGCGCTGACGCACGAAGGGTTGGCCGAGCGCGACCGCATGGTTTTCCAGATGTGCCGCCGCCGCGGCATCCCCGTCTCGATCGCGATCGGCGGCGGCTACGCTGTGCCCATCGAGGCCAGCGTCGCGGCGTACGCCGGTACGTTCCTTACTGCTCGCGAGGTGTTCGACTGGTGACCCGCAATGGCCCTGCGGATCACTGCTGCGGCCGGGCCGCCGCCGGAGGTACACCACCGCCCGGCAACTGCCACAGCATGTTCACGCCCTGCTCGCCCCCCATGAAGGTGGTGGGGAACGTGCCGTGCCATTTCTCGATCTTGCGGTATTCGACCACCAGCGGGTTCGACGCCAGTGCCTGGCCCAGGACGCGAACCGCCTCAGCCTGCGCATCGCCCTGCACTTTAATTTCGTAGGCGCGACCGTCGGCGCGGGCCTTGTCGGCGTCTCGCTGTGCCATTGCGGTTTGCGTCACCTGCGTCGTCGTCAGCTTCTGGCGCTCCAGCACGAAGCGCTCCGTCTCGGCCTGCTCGCGCGCGACCTGCTTATCGCGAATGGCCTTGGTGTATTCGGGCGGGAAGCCGATGTTGACGATCGAGAAACCGGTGATCTGGATATCGTCGGGCATCCGCTCGGCGAACGCCGCCTGCGAGCGGTCGCGATATTCGCCGCGTTTGCGCAGCAGATCGTTGACGATGTAGCCACTCGTGACGCCCTTCACGACGTCGTTCAAGCGCGGTTGAATAATCCGTTTCTCAAACTGGTCGAGCGAGCCGAACTGGATGTAGAGGTCCTGCACATTGCTCCGTTTCACGAGCCAGTTGACCGTGACAGTGATCGGCAGCTCGAGCGGATCCTGCGAAGCGGCAGCAAGTTCGACCGAGTACGCACGCTCGCGCACCTCCATCTCCTCGACCGTGTCGGCATAGGGAATTTTTACGTGCAGACCGGGATCGACGACATTGATGACGCTGCCGAACCGCTTAACGATGCCCACATGGCCGGCGTCGATCCGGTAGATTCCCATCCAAACGATCGACAGCACAACCAAAGCAATAACGGCTAATGCGCCGGCTCCGATTCCCAACACGGGAATACGGGGCGATGGAAGTTGGGGCGGGTTGCTGCCGGTTCTCATGGGCTCTCTCCACGTTCTCGGACCGTCGCTGGGGCCGATGCAACTGGGAACCTGCGGCACGCAGGCGACATGATCACTTTATGTCGATTGTCTTACCCTTTGATTTATTTCGATCTATCGTTGCCGCATCTCTCATCCCCCGACTAGCAACGGCGATCACCTCCATCTGCCGGCCGCCGTTGGTCGACCGGGCGCTCGTCCAATCGCTCGAACTCGCCCTCGATCACCGGTCCGGTCGCGTCCGTGCCCATGTTCGCGCTTCGATCGGCGTCAGCGGCGCCACCCGTTTTTCGCTCCGAGAACGGACCCGGCTGCTTCCTGATGTCGCCAACAACGAAGGCGTTGCGCAGGGCCACACGCGCCAGCATCCTGCGGATAGGTGGTATCAGCAATATCATGCCGACGACATCGGCGATGAAGCCGGGCGTAATCAGCAAGATCGCGGCCAAGACCACCAATGCGCTGTCGACCATGGCCGCAACGGGCGGCTCGCCACGTTCCAATGCCTCGCGCACCCTCAGCGCCGATGTCAGCCCGCTGCGACCCAGCACCAAAGAACCGACGATGAATGTGGCGACAACCAACCCGAATGCCGGCCAGAACCCGATCCATTGGCCGACCTTGATCATCACGGCGATCTCGATCAAAGGCAGCGCGATGAGAATGAGGAGGCCGATCATTGCCTTGCTTTCAGGTGACGTATTGATCCGTTCGGACACCCTGTTGCGTTGACGACGCTTGCCACGCTTGGCTTCAAAGCAACGATCGCCTAAATTCAGTTCCGATGGCACCATCGCCGGGCAATGGGCATCGGCCGTTCGGGCGACCGCGATGGGCGTGGCAGCTAAGAATTGCTACGGACATCTGGAGCGTCGCGGCGACGCTGAATATATCTAGGATGGCTATCATGGGTTGCCCTTGCGACCCGTTGCTTGGAAAGCACCATAGAGCATGGACGGCAAAATCGACATCTTCACGCTGCTTTTCCTCGTTCTGGCGGTCATCATCATCCTGCGGCTACGCAGCGTGCTGGGACGCAAGAGCAGCGAGGATGATGCCCGGGTCGAGCGCTACAAAGCCGAGCAGCGGGCCCGTGCTGCAGCTGGTCAAGGGCAGGACAAGATCGTGACGCTGCCGAGACGGGACCGCGCGGACGCAACGCCGGAGAAAGCCGCTGCCGCGGCGACGGCCGACATCGAAGAGAAAGTGCGCACCCTCGCCTCCGGTAACGAGCCGCTGGCTGACGGATTGCTGTCCGTGGCGCGGTCAGACCCGAGCTTCGATCCCGAGCACTTCCTCGTCGGCGCGCGCCAAGCCTACGAAATGATCGTTACGGCCTTTGCCGAGGCCAACCGCAAGACCCTCAAGGGGCTCCTGAGCAAAGACGTGTTCGAGGGATTCTCTGCCGCACTCACCGACCGTGAAGGCAGGGGCGAGCAGATCGATCAGAGTTTTGTCGGCATCAACAAGGCGGACATCGTCGAGGCCGAGTTGAAGAGTGGCATGGCCCACGTCACGGTTCGCTTCGCGAGCGAGTTGATCTCTGCAACCCGTGATCGGGAGGGCACCGTCATCGCCGGCGATCCGAAGCGGATCAAAGAGGTGATCGACATCTGGACGTTTGCCCGTGACATCGGTTCGCGTGATCCAAACTGGAAGCTGGTCGCAACCCAAGCGCCAGGTTGATGGCGCCCCCAGCGCGCCCCTGGGAAGGCGCGCAGGGGGGTGGCAGGCCGTTCCTCGGGATAAAGCGCTGCACCTGGCATGCGTTTAAGCAGAGTGGGGGTCGACTTTTGGGGGAATTTGACAGTCACGGCGGCAGCCGGCGCCGCGTTGCGCTGTCGAGCCTCGTGGTCTGCGTCGCTATCGCGGGAGGCGTCTTTACCACATGCGAGGCCAGCGGACCTGTCTCCACCGGTTCGTCGTCGAAGGAAGCCTCGACCAAAACGACGGGTTCACTCGCTTCGGGTTCACCCACCGACTCCGCAGCAAAACGCGACCGTATTGGCAAGATGACTGCTCCCAATTTCATCCCTGTCGTATTTTCCGATCTCACAGGCTGGGCGGACGACGATCACTTGGCGGCGTTCAAGGCCTTTCTCGCCTCTTGCCCCCTGGTGATCGCCGGCAAGGCCGGAAGAGCCAGCGGGCCGGACGGTGAGACGTTTGCGGCCGCCTGCGGGGCCGCCCTGGCTTTGCAGAGGCCTACGAAAGTCGCCGCTCGGGCCTTTTTCGAGGAGCACTTCCAACCGCACCGCATTGTCCACAAGGATACGGGGGGGCTTCTGACCGGCTACTACGAGCCCGTCATCGATGGCTCGCGTAAGCGGGAGGCTCGGTTCCAAACTCCGATCCTTAAGCGCCCTGCCGACCTCGTGACAATCGTCCCCGAGACGCGTGGTGCGGCACCGGGTAGCCTTACGCATGCACGGCGGACTGCGGCGGGCCTCGTGCCGTTTTCAACGCGGGCGGAAATCGACGCGGGCGCCCTAGCCGGCCAAAACCTCGAAATCCTCTATCTCAGCGATCCAGTCGAAAAATTCTTCCTACAAATTCAAGGCTCCGGCCGCATCCGTCTGACCGACGGGACGACCGTTCGCGTCCAGTACGACGGTAAGAACGGACATCCCTACACTTCGATCGGCCGCTACTTGATCGACAAGGGCCTACTCGCGGCCGACAAGGTTTCAATGGGGGCTCTCGGCCGATGGCTGAAGTCGGATCTCGAGCGCGCCCGTTCCGTGATGAACCAGAATGCATCCTACGTCTTCTTTCGAGAGCTCCCGCCCGATGCAAACGGCCCGCTCGGCGCGATACAGGTGCCGCTGGTGGCTGGCCGGTCGCTCGCCATCGATCCCGCGGTGCACCGGCTAGGCCGCCCGATCTATGTCAGCGCGCCGTCTCTCACCCCCAGTGGGCACCAGGTTCCCTTTAATCGCCTGATGGTGGCGCACGACGTCGGTAGTGCCATCAAGGGCCCGGAACGTGGTGACATCTACTTCGGATCTGGCGAGACCGCCGAGCGACAGGCTAGCCGGGTGCGCCACCCAGGCAATCTGTTCGTCCTGGTGGCCAAGGCCACCGCGGCCACACCGGCTGCTGCCAAGGGCATGCCCGGCCACGAGCGTCGCGGGCGATGAGCGGCTCGGGCCACGACCGCCCGCCGAAACGGGGAGCAAGGCCGCTGCTCACGCCCGAGGATACGTCGCTCTGGCAGCGGATTGCCGAAACGATCGACTCGCGACGGCAGGGCAAACCACGTGTGCAGGATGTCGAGGGCTCACCGTTCTCGTCGCGGGCGGCTCAGGCGACGCAGACAAAGGTGCTATCTTCCGCCGCGACGCGCGTCCATGCACCGAAGCCCAGCCGGAGGCAAGACGCCACGGCTTCCGACGCGCGGCCTCCGAAGGGCCCGCCCCCGCGGCCACCCTCCGCTCGCGCATCGCCTACGCCCGCCACCCTGCCGACGGTCGAAAGGCGCAAAGCTCGCCGTATTGCCTCGGGTACGATCGAGATCGAGGCGCGGCTCGACCTCCATGGTCTCACCCAGACGATTGCCCATGGCCGCCTCGTCTCGTTCCTGCAAAGCGCCGCTGCCCAAGGCCTGCGCACCGTTCTGGTCATCACCGGCAAGGGCGCCAGCCGTCAGCCCACCACGCTGCGCGGAGGATGGCGCGACGACGAGGACGTCGGCGTCCTCAGACGCAGCGTGCCACGATGGCTGGCTGAGGCGCCACTGCGTGCACTTGTGATCGGTTGCCAAGTTGCAGCTCCCCGCCACGGCGGCGAAGGGGCTCTGTACGTTCTGCTTCGTCGCGGTCGACATAGCGACTGAGCCCTTAACAGCGCCAACGACAGCGTCTCAGCAAGCCGGCCACTGGACCGCGACTTGTGCACACGAATAAAGCAACAGCGTCAGTGTCTCATGGACAGTGGTCGGGGTATCCCCTAAGCAGCCGGCCATGATCAGGGCGACCTACGACTGGATGATGCGCATGGCGGGCCACAAGCGGGCTCCAGAAGCGCTGTTTACGGTCTCGTTCATCGAGAGTTCGATTTTTCCGATCCCACCAGACGTCATGCTGGTGCCGATGATCCTCGCCAATCGTGCCCGCGCCTGGTTTTACGCCGCATTGTGCACCGTGGCGTCGGTCCTGGGCGGAGTGGCCGGATATGCGATCGGCTATTTCCTGTTCGACGCGATCGGCCAACCGCTTCTCGATCTCTACGGTTACTCCAGCAAATTCAAAGAGTTCTCCACCTATTATAATGAATGGGGCGCCTGGATCGTGTTCTTTGCCGGCGTGACCCCGTTTCCCTACAAGGTGGTCACGGTCGCCAGCGGAACGACGGGCCTCAACATCATCGTGTTCATCCTCGCCAGCATCGCGTCGCGTGGATTGCGCTTCTTCATCGTCGCCGCCTTGCTCTATTGGTTTGGTGAGCCGATCCGCGTCTTCATCGAAAAGCGTCTCGGACTGTTGCTCACCGTCTTCCTTCTTCTGCTGTTCGGTGGTTTCCTGGCCCTCCGCTTCCTGCACTGAAAGCTCAGACGGATTGGTCGTCTCGATGTCTCGCGTTCGCCCCGAGAATGATCCTGCCTACCGCGCCGGCGGCTTTGCATTGGCGCTCGCCGTGTTCGCCATCCTGACTGCGCTCGGATTCGAGCATCTCGGCGGACTCGAGCCGTGTCCCCTCTGTCTCCAGCAGCGCTACGCTTTCTATGTGGGCATTCCAGGCTTGTTCCTGGGCATGGTGCTCCTCGCTGCCGAGTGCCCCAGGACCGCAGCCGTGCTTTTTCTCGCCGTCGGCCTCGCGTTTCTCGCGAATACCGGTCTGGGGGCGTATCACGCTGGTGTTGAGTGGAAGTTCTGGCCTGGACCAGATACTTGCGCTCAAGCGACGGAAACACTGAAGCCGCTCAGTGGTGGAAATCTTCTCAACGACCTGAGCAAGGCGAGGGTCGTGCGTTGCGACGAGGCGCCTTGGCGCTTTCTCGGCATCTCCTTCGCCGGCTGGAACGTGCTCGGCTCGTTCATCATCTTCGTCGCCGCATTGCAGGCCGCCGTCGCAGCCAGTCGGATACGCTGAATCGAGTTATCCACAGCGATTCGCGCAGAACTCAAAGGCTTCTGATTCAAGCCTCGAAGCCCCATTTTCGGGGCCTTCTGTGTCGACATGAACAATCGTCAAGCGAAATAACGAATTCAAATCGCGAATTCGTCACCATGTCGCCACGCGGCAACTGTTTATTAACTCTCGTTCGCGGACGACGCGGCGACGCGCCGAACGCGAGGTCAAGGGAGGCACCGGATCATGGAAGTTGTCAGTCGCCCCCGGATGCCCAGCATGAGTAAGGGTTGTCCGGCACCTGCCGAGGTCTTTGTACAGCGTGGCGTCAGTACGGCCAGCGTAGCGGCCACAGGTGACGAGGCGTCCACAACGGCGGTTTCTGCCCGGTGCGGCGGTGTGGTTGTGACGGACCAGCGTATCCCGGTCCAGCGTGCGTTGAGTGTGTTGCGTCGCGTAGGTCGGTGTGACGGTAGCGTTGCGTCCCAGTCGGTGGAGTTTGCGTCTCGTTTGGTTGCGTCGGAGTCCGAGTTGGTTGCGTTAGCGTCCCAGAGTGCCGCGTCCCAGTCCTCTGCGTATCGGTATCGCGTCGTGTCAGCGTCCCAGTCGACTGCGTCAGCGTCGGCCCGCGATGAGTTCCCTTCGAGCACGCTCCCTCTCGTGCTCAAGACGCTCGTGCGGCGAGCCGCCGCCGCCAAGGTTTCGCGTAGGTGGCGACGGCTCGAGGATGCCTCCGTGCGGAGCGTCGTTTCCGCAGGTCCGTCAGCGAGTAGCGTCAAGTGGCGTTCGAGTGGTGCGAGTCGCGTTTCGAGTGTGTCGGTCTTGTCCGTGTTGCGTGGTTTGGCGTCGCGTGCGTCGAAGTCGAGTTTGTCCCGTAGCTTTGCGTCCGTTCCCGTAGCGTCCGCGTTGTGTCCGTCGAGTTTAAGTTCGTGGCATGCCCGTACCATTCACTGAAGGAACTCCAGCCGTGACCTCCAATGTCGTCTCTTTCCCCCGAGAGCTGGCACGCGGGTCCGCAACCCCGGGTTGGCAGTCCCTTGGTGACGCGGCGGGCAGCGTTCTGAGTTGCGTTGCGTTTCGCAGTGGCGTTGCGTCGAATGTGTCCCCGATCCTCCGCGAGGAGGGCGGCGAATGGCCGAAGACGGTGGCCTTCGCCGTGCCAGCAGAACAACGGAGTGGCGTCACCCCCGCCACTCTTTCGGAACCGGCAAGCGCTTTGAGCCGTGGGCACCGAAAGGTAGTCCGATAGCAGCTCATAGCAAGGTCCCGCGTAGAGCTGTCACTCGCTCGAAGCGCTTGCCGGCAGATTTCTGCGGCGTCCCACGGATCAATAAGATTAAAAAGAGGCAAGCCCCCATGGTCATCCCATTCGATCACGCCTCGCTCCGTCAGAGTGACGACGAGACCCCGGTTCACGTCAACCCGATCCTCTGGCAACAGTCGCTCGGGCTCGCCCGACAAATCTCGGCTCGAGTCTTCCGTGATGGTGGCCGCGCCTGCGACGCCCTTGCGGCGGTCGGTCTCTCCGCCCCAGCCGACGCTACCTGGGACAAGGCGGTCGAAATGATCGCGGCAGAACTCTCTCGGAGTCGTGCGATCCTCGGTAAGAAAGCAGCCGCCTGAAGCAAGCGCCTGGACTCGCGCCTCAGCGAAACGCCCAGGCCCCGAGCGACAGGGCCAGGATGGCCACGACGGCTATGCTGGCCACGTCGAGAATGGCGCCCGCGCGCAACATCTGCGCACTGCTCACCATTCCACTCGCGTAGACGATTGCATTCGGCGGTGTTGCAACCGGCAGCATGAAGCCTAGCGACGTTGCCATGGCGATCGGCAGCGTCATCGCGATAGGGTTCTCGCCCAGGCCTATGGCAGCAGCGCCAGCGACGGGTAGGAAAATGGCAGCGATTGCCGTGTTGCTGGCCAGTTCCCCCAGATAAACCACTGCGATCATCGCGAGCACCGTCAAAACGGGCAGAGGGACGTGGCGTAATCCGCCGACGCTTTCCCCGATCCATCGTGCGAGACCCGAGGCGCCTACGCCGTGCGCCAAAGCCAAACCGCCCCCGACCAAAAGCAGGACGTCCCATTTGATCGTAATGACGTCGTCCCAAACGAGGAGTGGGCGCGCGCCCCACGATCCGGACGACGTCACGAAAAGTGCTATCGTCGCTGCAATCGCAAAGCCCGCGTCCGATACTGCAAGCATCGGCCACATGTGCCGGATGACGGGAGCGAGGGTCCACGCCAGCGCCGTCGCGCCGGCGATCCACAGAACACGCGTTTGAGCCCGCGAAAGTGGTTGCGTAGCAAGACTCGCTTCATTCGATTGCCGACGCCCTGCGAGCAATTCAACTCGGGGCAGTCGGAAGGCGATCTTTGTCAACACGACCCATGTGAGTACCAGCAGGACGGCTGCAGTCGGAAACCCGACGACGAGCCAATCCGCGAAGCCGATGGAAACGCCGTGCACATTGGCCATGTAAGCGGCGAATAGCGCATTCGGCGGTGTGCCCACGAGCGTTGCCATGCCGCCGATCGTCGCCGCGTAGGCCACGCCCAGCAACATGGCTGCCCGCGTATCGGTCCGTTCACGATCCGAGCCACCTTGCAAATGGTCATCCATCGCGGTCGCCACGGCCGCACCGATCGGCAGCATAACCATGGCCGAGGCCGTGTTGCTGACCCACATGCTGAGAAACGCCGTCGCGACCATCAGAGCGCCGACCTTTGCGGCGGGTTGATCCCCGCTCCAGCGCGTCAATGCCCCCGCGAGCCGCTCATGCAGTGACCAACGCTCGATGGCCTTCGCCAACATGAAACCACCCAGCAAAAGGAAGATGAGCGGGTCAGCATACGGCCTCGCCGTCAGCTCTGAACTGGCAACACCGAGCAGCGGGAACAGCACCAAAGGCACCAATGCCGTGACCGCAATAGGGAGCGCCTCGGTCATCCACCAGATCGCCATTACGACCGCAATCGCGGCTGCCGCCCAGCCTTCAGCGGACAGGCCGGTCGGTGGCGGCGCCGCCAGCATGATCGCCGCAACCGCGATGCCACCCCAAAGTCCCAGCCGCCTCGTGCCGCGTGCCGCTACATCTTCTGCCATGCAATCCATCATTCCGAGCCATGGTCGATGTACCAACCATCGCCTGCCCCCATGATGCCAGCCATGCGCTGGATCAGCCTTCAGATGTCGTTCGCTTCGTTGGCGATTGCGCTCGAAGGCAGATCGCACCGCCCCCCGGCTCGCCAGTCGCGCCTCGCGCCTCGCGAGCCCGGGGGCGGCGCCCCCTAATCGATACCGGGGCGCGTCGCAGGGCGCGCACCACGCTGTCTCAGCCTTGCCCGCCCGGCGCGCTCGTCAGGCCGCCCGGGCATTGAGCGAAGGCGCTGCTCAGCGCGTCATCTCTGTTCGCGAACTCTCCAAGGGCCTCGCCGCCTTGTGCATGTGAGCGGATGAAGGCTGCGGCAAGACCATCCTCGCGGCCATCCAACACCTGAAGCGCGGTGAAGTGCATCTCTTCGCCTACACGCCTGCGGATCAGCACGTTCTTCGTGCCACCGTAGCTCGCCGTAAATACCTTGCAGGGTATCGATCGCGTCGCCGTCCGGGGCGGAGAGATCAGCCCTGCCGCGCGCCGTGGCGCCCCATCGCCGAGTGCTGTGGGCGGTGCCGCTGTCGTCGATCGAGGCGGCGCTGGTTTTGCCGAAGCCTCGATCTCGCGTGAGGGAGTGGACTCTGGATCGGGTTGCCGCCCCGTGCAGAATTTCTCCCTGTACTGGTCCGCCACAAACGCGATCGAACGGGCATAGCTGCGATCGACTGCCCAGCGACCGGCGAGATCGCGGAAGGTCACAGCTCGCCTCAGGCGCTGCGAGGCCGAGATGATGTCGTCCTGTTTCTCCCGCGTGCGATTTGCCACCGGATTGTCGACGCGCTCTCCCGAATAGGCGATCAAGTGCTGAATCTGGCCCAGCACACCTGTCGAGACGTCGGGGAAACTGTCACCTGGCACGCCGCCTCCCGTCGTGCCTATTCCAGCAAAGTTGTTCTGAGACGGGCTCACGTCGCCCTTTCCTTTGGCATTCCGAAAAAGGAGGTAGTTCGTTTCGATCACCATTTGGAAAAAGGCATAATCCCATCGAACCCGATGGCGCTCTCCGTGGGACTTGTAATGCGTGGCGATGCCGCGAAACTTGGCTGGCAGGCCTGGATTGCGCTCGGCCAAAAACCGCATCAACTTATCCGGGGTGACGCACGCCGGCACGCGGTTGCGTTCCGATAGTCTGATCTCGGGCAGCGTTTGCGCTGCGACCGGCTTCGCAACAGCCAAGGCGAGCAGCATCAAAGTCGACGTATAAAATCCCGTGCAACGGAACCTCGCGAGGCGTCGGCGAGACGTCATCTGCGGCTTCCTCCTGCTCGTGTCCGACCGCGAAAGTCGTTTTCGTCGTGCTGGCGGCTTGTGACCAACTTCGCGGTCAGAAAAGAGACACTCTCTGAAACATGAATTGAGTGTGGCGGCATGTTTGGCCGTCCGAGTGGGTAGAGAATGAGCGGACTTCCCAAAACGCCACACCAGCGACGTTTGCCAAAAGCGGTTGAGCAGAGCACGTGTGGGTCGCGCGAGTCGCCCCGCCGCCTCAGCCCTCGGGGCAGAGCTCGAAGGCTTTGTCCAACGCTTGTGCATGGCTCGCGAACTCGGCCTCGATCTGCCCACCCTTGGCGTATGCCGCGATATAGGCCTCCGCTTCCCGCCGCTCTGCGCCGTCGTTGACGTCGAGCACGGTGAGGTCACTTCCCTTGTCGGTATTCACGCGGATGATCAGGGCCTTGTTCCCGCCGTAACTGGCCGTCCAAACACGACACTTCCCGCCTGATTTTCTGCTCCCCGACGGGCCGGCAGCATCCGAGGGCCCTGGCTCGCTTTTTGCGCCCGGCGAGCGCGGCGCAAATGTTCCCAGTACGCCAGCCGCCGACGCCAAGGATCCGGACTTTTCGCCCCGAGGGACGATGTTCGACCTCGCTTGTCCGGAGTCCACGGAAGCGGATGGTGCTGTCGCGGCGGGCGGGTCAACCGGAGGCGCATTCAGAATGCTGTAGGATGGGGACGTCCCGGCGGCGCCCCCGCCTTTGCCGGCCCCTGTCATCGCGGCAACGCCGGAGGTCAAGCCTGTGGCACCGAGGCCAGCCCGCCTGTCATCACCGGACGCTTTGGCTTCCGCGATGGCGCGTTTGGCAAGCTCGGCACCAGAGATGCGCTCCTTCGCAGGGGACACTTCGGCGATTTTGGACGTCAACGTCTCGCCGCGAGCCTCCGCGACCCACTCGGGATTGGGATCGGGGCTATTGCAGAAGCTCTCATGGAAGCGGCTGGCAAGTGACGAGATATTGGACACATAGTCGGCTCCGGGCGCCCACTTGGTGGCCAAATGGCGGAATGTCACGACGCCGCCGGCGCGCTTCTGCATCGATTTCAGGATGCCCCACTCCTGAACCTTGCGTGTCCGGTCGGCAACGGGATCGTCGACGGTCTCTCCCGCATAAACGAGCACGTGCTGCAAGTGCGCCAGCACGCCGGTTGACACATCGGGGAAGCTTTCGCCGGGGGCGCCATTGCCGGTGGCGCCGAGCCCCGCGAAGTTGTTCTGTCGCGGACTGACATCCCCGCGCCTCCCACGCGCGCCGCGGAAGCTCAGGTGACCCGTCTCGAGCAGCATCTGGTAGAAGGTGTAGTCCCAGCGCAAACCCAGGCTCTCTCCGTGGCGCATATATTCCACGGCGATCTTGTCGAAGCGTGGATCAAGCTGCGGGTTGCGCGATTTGACGAAGGCCATGAGCCGACCCGGCGTGGCACACGCAGCAACCTTGTTCGAAGCGGAAACCTTGATCGCAGGCACATCCGCCAGGGCACCCGAGACGGGCAAAAGCACTGCGGCGGCGAGGCTCGAGGCCCAGATACGCATACCGGTACGCGACATGAACGAACCCCCAACTGGCTTCGCGCCGAGGCAGTACCGAACAGCTGCCGAGCGCCCTATGGTTAATAATTCGCGCATCGTTAACAGCCCTTTAATTCCCCGATTCACAGCGTGATCTTCGCGTAGATTCTAGGCACCAATGGGTGCGGTTTCGGGCGCCAATGGGGATGTTGCGTGGTCGAATTGCGGCCGCTTCGCGGCTTTGGCGTGCATGCCATCTACGAAAGTGCACTCGGCAGAGCTCAAATGGCGGAGCGGCGACGCTCTATGGCTATTCCGACCGCTGAACAGTCCGGCACAATATCGGGCTTCTCGATGGCGACCCGCACCCAGGAGACGCGCCCATCGGCAAGACACGCCTCGGCAACCCGCTCGGCCAGTGTCTCGATCAAATTGAAATGGCGTTGCGCCACAATTGCGCGCGCGGCCTCGATGATGAGGCCGTAATCCAGCACAGAGTCCAAACGATCCGAGATACCGTCGTAGTCGTCGATGACGTCAAGGTCGACGGAGACGAGAATACGTTGCTCATACCGCTTCTCGACCTCGAAAATGCCAACGCTCGCCATCAGCTCGAGCCGATGCACGAAGATGCGTCGAGGGCTGCGGTTCGTCACTCTGGCGTGCCCTTTGGGTTCATCAGGCATGGGTCACCCCGGCGATCGCCACGTGAGATGCTGCCCTGCATCGATGGCGATCATCTGGCCGGTGAGAGAGGGGGCGTCAAGGATGAAGCGCACGGCCGCTGCGATCTCTTCGGGTGGCGTCGCGCGACCCAGAAGGGTCGATCGCACTTCGGCAGCGAAGGTTGCATCGTCCTGGTAGACGCTCGGCAGCACGGGCCCAGGGCCGATCCCATTGACGCGGATGCGCGGCGCAAGCGCCTGGGCCAGCATCCGAGTTGCCGCATAGAGACCAGCTTTCGATAAACTGTACGACAGAAATTCCGGTGTCGGCGCAAGCACGCGTTGGTCGATTATGTTGACGATCGTCCCCGTCAGGTCATCGGGAAGCTGCGCAGCAAAGGCTTTGGCCAAGAGCACCGGTGCCCGTAGATTGACCGCGTGCTGACGGTCCCAGACATCGCTGTCGAGGCTCGCGAGATCGTCCTCAATGAACAGGGACGCGTTATTGACCAGACACGTCACCGGACCCAACGCTCGATGGCTCTCCATGACCAGCCGACTGGCGGCTTGTGGGTCGACCAAATCGGCGCCTAGCACTATCGCCCGTCCCCCGCTTGCCTCGATGACGGCACGAACGGAATCTGCCTCGTCGGATCGGGAGCCATAATGCAGCGCAATCGACCAGCCATGCGCGGCCAGATCCAGGGCAATGCTACGCCCGATCCGTCGACTGGCACCGGTAATGAGCGCAACCCGGCACGTCGAGACGGTTTCGGTCATGCGTCCTCCTCGCGACCAGTCATGGCTCATTCGATGAAACATACCACCGCAATGCAGCGCGGAGGGCAAGGGGCCTGCATTTCAGGCAACCGAGCCCCCGCCTCACGGAGGGGCGGGCTCCGGACATGCATTCTTTTAGGTCATTCATAGCCCAAAAATAAGGCATTCGATTCAGTTCGTTACTCACCCGACACAGAGCAGGAGCATTGATCCGAATGCATGAATCTCGGACTTGAGGAAGATCAGTCCTGCGATCGATTGTCAGTACCACGACAGGACGATTCGTACCTGGGGCGGAACTCGGTTGCTTGGAGATGGTGGGATGGGGTTGGGGATCTTTAAGGGCATCAAGCACGGCTTTGCTGCTCTTGCGCTGTGCGGCTTGGCGACGCCGGCACTGGCGGGTGGCAGCGTGAAGGATGGCGGCGCCGAGGAGCCGAAGCGTGACCTGCAGCTCAGCGCCAACTTCTCTGTGACGAGCGACTACGTGTTCCGTGGTTTCTCCCAGTCCAGGGAGAAGCCCGCTTATCAGGGTGGCGTCGATGCGACCTACAAGTGGCTTTACGCCGGCATCTGGGCTTCGCATATCGATTTCGGCCCCGCCGACGCGCCGGCCGAGGTCGACTTCTATGCTGGCATCAAGCCGGTGCTGGGCCCAATCACGTTCGACATCGGCGTGATCTACTACACCTATCCCGGCGCCTTCGATCCCGGTGCCGAGCTCGACTATGTCGAGATCAAGGTCGGCGCGAGCGGCAGCCCCTGGAAGGATGCAACCGTTGGCCTGACCGGCTTCTACTCGCCCGAGTACACGGGCAAAACGGGCGAGGTTTTCACCATCGAAGGCACGTTCTCGCAGGCCTTTGCCGCCATTCGGGGCGTGACACCGACCTGGAGTTCGACCCTCGCCTATCAGTCTGGCGACACGCTGGCCTATCAGGCGATCTTCGGCAACGGCAGCGACGACTACCTCTACTGGAACTCCGGTCTGACGCTGGGGTTCGGCGACAACTTCTCGCTCGACTTCCGTTACTGGGACACCGACATCAAGAACAACAACGCCGCCGTTGGATTTGCAGACGGATTCTGCTCGGCCAAGCTGTTCGGGTGTGATGAGCGTTTCGTCGCGACCGTCAAGGTCACCTACTGAGGCGGCCCAGAGCTGTCGAAGGGGCACGCGATCGAATGATCAGGGTCGGCGAGCACATCGTCGGCCCTGTTTTCATTTTGAAAGCCGATCCGGAATCAGCCTTGACCATTGCGCGCGACATGCCACGCTCTCGTTGACCGCCCTTTTGAGCGAACGACGAGGCCGCCATGCGTATCGAGACCCTGCTTCCCCTCGGCAAGCTGGACCCTGGGCTTCGCGCGTCCGACATGCCGCTCGACATCGCGCGCGTTGCGCACGACGCCGCTCTCGTCGAAGAGGTCGGCTTCGATGGACTGTGTGTCGAGGAGACCAAGGACGACCCCTACCAGATCATGGCGCTCGCGGCCTCTACGACAAACCGCATCCGGCTTTCCACCAACATCGCCATGGCTTTTCCGCGGTCACCCACCATCACCGCCATGTCAGCGTGGTCGCTCGCCAAGCTGTCGAAAGGGCGCTTCGTACTCGGCCTCGGCAGTCAGGTGCGTGGGCACATCGTCAGACGGTTCGGGCTCGAGTTCCACCCCGTCGGTCCCTGGATGCGTGACTATGTGAGAGCTGTGCGGGCGGTTTGGTCCTGCTGGCAAGAGCAGAAGCCGCTCGACTATCAGGGAACACACTACAAGCTCAGCTTGATGGTTCCGCTGTTCGATCCGGGCCCCATCGCACATCCCGACATCCCGATTCACATTGCAGCCGTGAACCCGGTGATGTGCCGCGTCGCGGGCGAGGTGGCAGATGGCATCCGCGTCCATCCCGTGTGCACTCCGCGCTATATCCGCGAGGTCATGCTTCCTGCTGCAGCGGAGGGCGCCCGACGCTCCGGCCGAGACCCGAGTGCGATTGCCATCGCCATGAAGCCCCTGGTTTGCACGGCGCCCGACAGAGCCACACTCGAAGCCCGCGTCAAGGATGTACGAGCTCGCGTCGCCTTCTACTGTTCCACGCCGGCCTACCGCGCGACGTTCGACTTGCACGGTTTGGGCGCGCTGGCCGACGAGATGGCCGTTCTCTCGAAGGCCCAGCGGTGGGAGGAGATGCCAGCCAAGATTAACGACGAGGTGCTGCACACCTACGCCACGGTCGGAACTTACGACGAGATCGGTCGAAAGCTCGTGGAGCGCTTTGGCGGGATCGTTTCCGACATCGAGTTCTCAATCCCCTGCAGCACGCCCGAGGAGAAGGCGACCATGCGCGGCCTCATCGAGCAGATCAGGGCGGAGGTTGCCTGATTTCGGGGACAAGCCAGCCCCGATAGTGGGCCAGCATACCGAGAAACGGATGAGTCAGGCGCACATCGAAATTGAAGCGCCCCTGGTCGTCTTGCCATTCGCGCGCCTCCGATCGGGTTGCCAGCGCGCTTGGAAGCGGCAGTGGTCCAATCCGCCAACCCGTGACGGGATACAGCAATGCGCCACCGGTGGCGTTGAGCCCGATGGCGAACGTGATCGGGCCAAACCGCTCGGTTGTCAGGCCGGGGCCCAAGGCGGCGATCTTCGATACAAAGCTGCGGTTTCCAAATGTCCGGGTCCAGTTCTCGTCAGTAACAGCGCGCCTCGTCCCCAAAGGCAGGCTTCGCTCTGCCACGACCTTCACGGGCATGTTTTTTCCGGACGGGGGAAAGCCGACGGCCCTTGCGACGATACGGCCAACGATAGAGGTTGCACTTTGAACCTCGGCGCGTCCGGTCCATCGCGGAGGGGACTCGATCCCATGGAATGCCTTGACTGCGGTATCCAGGGACTTGAACTGATCGTTACCGATTGCTTCCTCGACAAAGCAGCGGTCGCACGTCTCGATTACGCGCTCCGTCTCGATAGCATAGCCAACGAGCTCTGCCTCGATGGCACTGAGCGGTATATCGAGCGCGCGGCGCGCGCCAGGCGGTCGCGTTCCCGCAAGGATCTCGCGGATGGCTGCGGCCGCCGGAGACGGCGGGACTTGGGGGCCCTCATTCATCCGCGCTGTGAGGCGCCATTCGGCCTGGGTCCAGTGCGCCTCGCGATCGAGCCCGATAACGCGAACCGACATGGCTCCGGTCGTGCCGCTCATGAGGCGGGTCAGCTTTCTCGCCCGAATGAGCAGCGGCGCCAGCCGCTCCGGCCGGTGCAGCCATCCGAGCCGGCGCAACTTCGCGATGGCGGCCATGCCCCATTGCTCGAACGGCGATTCGAGGCCTGCCCAGAAGCGGATGCTCGTCGCCTCCGGGTAGAGGTTTTGCAGCAGCTCGGCGTCCGATGTCTCGACGGAAGCCACGGTGCGATTGCCGACCGACGGCAAGTCGATGTGCCGCCGCGTGCCCCAACCGAGCGCTTGACCCAGGACGCCGGCGGCCACGACCGGCACGGGTTTCCCGCAATAACTGAGAGCAGCGGCGACGGCGGCCTCACCGACCTCGGATCGACCACCTGGGACGATCGCAACATCGATGTGGTCGACCCGCTTCCAGTCGCGCGTGAGTTCGACAACGGCCGCAGCTGCCAGAGCCGGCGACGAGCTGGCACCGGTCAGCGCGACCAGGTTTCCGGATCGAAACGGCGCATCGAGAGCCCGTTCGAAGCCAAGCACGTATTGGCGACCATCGGCGAGGTCGACGAAATGCGCACCCGCCGCCGCTGCTGCGAGGGGCACCCGGTAGTCCATGGACTGGAATGGCCCCGAACAATCCACCACGAGATCAGGCTGCGCCGCCGCCAACGCCGCTTCTATTCCCGATGTCGTATCCAATGCGATGGGCTCGACCGAGGCCGTCGTCCCAGGACGCGCGATCAGCCGCTCGGCGAGATTTCTCGAGCGGGAATAGCTTCGCGACGCGAGGAGGAGGCGATAGTCGCTGGTTCTCGCCAAATGAGAAGCCAGCCTGCTGCCGAAGACGCCTGTCGCACCGATGATGAGGATTGTCGCGATCATGAATCGGGCAGTACGAAGCGCGCGCGGACGTGCGGCGGAGGCAAGTCGCAGGACTGTTTGCGGCCCATTATGCGGAAGCGGTTACGCGCGAGCGTGTCATAGAGCCGATCGCGCAAACTCCGAGGAATCACCCGCATTCCGCCCATCGCACGCCATGGCCAGCGCAGATGGCGCGCAAGCGCTATCAGTCCGTCAGACTTCTGGTAGGCGCGGCCCTGCTCCAGGAACAGGAATGTCGACGGCTCGTCTGGATCGATGTCGTGGTCAGTGGCGAGCTGGCGACCGAGGCCGGATTGGATCGCGACGAAGCGGCTCGATGGTCCGACCTCATGGGCCAGCAAGAAGCGGACCGACCACGAGCAGAAGCCACACAATCCATCATACAGCCAGATTGCCTGCTCGTCCGTCTTCATAAGGGGCTCACTGTCACGCATTCACTTTCCTGGCGCTACGCACGGATCGCGACCGTCACTCCATCTCCATACTTCGAAAGTCGGGATGGGTCTCGCGCCTTTGCGCGTCGCGACATCTGCCGACAGCCCCGTTGCCCACTTGGGCGGCATGCTGCACGAAGGGGGCTCTCGACCGTCGCGCCAGACGATGGCACGCTGGCCCGCACTCCCCCTTACCCAGCCTGAGGACACAATCAGCAATGCCCAACAAGCCCAAAGTCGCCGTTATCGGAACAGGCGGCACGATTACCTCTCTCTCGGGTATCGGTCCGCTCGATCTGTTCGAGTACACGTCGTCGGGTCGTATGCTTCAGGCCGACGAGATGGTCGAGCGCTACAAGGAAGTCCGCGAGGTTGCCGACGTCATTCCCATCCGCTTCAAGGCGATTCCGTCGACGGCGGTGGCGTTTCCGGAGTGGAAGGCTGTCGTACTGGCTGCCGACAAGGCGGTGCTAGAACACCCCGATCTCGCCGGTATTGTCGTCCTGCACGGCACGGCGACACTGGAAGAAACCGCATACGCGCTGAATCTGACTGCCAAGGTGCAAGTGCCTATCGTGCTTGTCGGGGCCCAGAGGCCGGCGAGTGCGCTCTCCGGCGACGCCGGGCTGAACCTCGTCAATGCGGTTCGCGTCGCAGGTCATCCTTCGTCGCGCGGGCTTGGCGTTCTCGTCTGTCTCAACGACGAGATCCAGTCGGCACGTGAGGTGACGAAAACCTCGACTGCACGATTGCAGACCTTCCGGACGCCTGACTTCGGCGTGCTCGGACATGCCGACGGCGATATGATCGCCTATTATCGTCAACCCGTTCGTCGCCGCGCGCCCGATACCGAGTTCGACATTCGAGCGCTCGATGCGCTGCCACGTGTCGACATTGCTTACAGCTATGCCGGTGACGACGGGACGGCGATCCGCGCATTCGTCAATGCTGGAGCGAAGGGCATCGTGCTGGCCGCATTTGCGCCGGGTCTGCTATCCCCACCCGAAATGGAGGCGGCAAAGGAAGCCGTCGGCGCGGGCGTTGTGGTCGTTGCGTCGTCGCGCGCCGGTTCCGGTCGCACGTTCCACCCGCAAAAGAGCCGAGAGGCCGGGCTTCTCGCTGCAGACAATCTCACCCCGCAAAAAGCGCGCATCCTGTTGTCGATGGCATTGACACGAACCACCGATCAATCAGACATCGCGCGCATCTTTGCAACCTACTGACGCGATTTCGGACCAGGGCATTCTTCATGCCCTCGTGCCCCTGAGACCAAGCAACCGCGAAACACAATTTCTGCGGTCCGGCCCGGTCTCAGGCGGTGACCGCAGCAGCCTCACGCTGCTTCTCGATCTCACGCTTGAGATCGCGGCAACGATCGGACAACTCGTCCCTCTTGGCCTTGATCAGAAACGCGTCCAGCCCGCCGCGATGCTCGACCGAGCGCAGGGCGTGAGCACTGATCTTCAGCCGGACCCGCCGCTTCAATGCGTCGCTCATCAGCGTCACGTTGACGAGGTTGGGGCGAAAGGTCCGCTTCGTCTTGTTTTCGGCGTGGCTGCGCAGTTGCCCCGACATCGGAAGCTTGCCCGTCAACTCACAACGTCTGGTCATTACCTTCTCCTGCTCAGCTCTGCGCGGACCGACCAGCCTCTACGAGACGAGGCCGTACGACGCCCTTGTTCTGCAAATGAATGGGCCCCGAGCGACACTTTAGCGGGGGGACCTTTGACGACCCTATAGAAAAGCTCGATGGCTGCCGTCAAGCTGCGCCTTCTTGCTAGGTCTTGGGACTCAGCCTCGCGCCTCCGCCAAGTGCTTCTCGATCTCCCGACCGACTTGATCGATCGCGGCCATACCGTCCACGGTCCGCAGATTGCCCTTGCAGAAATAATAACCGATCAAGGGCGACGTATCCCGGTAGTAGGCCATCAGCCGCGTATTCATCGTGTCGGCGTTGTCATCCGGGCGACGCGCGAATTCGGTGCTGCCGCAGACGTCACACACGCCCGCCTTGCGGGGGACTTTGAAGCGTTCGTGATAACCCTCACCACACTTGGCACAGGTGTATCGCCCGACGATGCGCTCGACGAGCAGTGTGGGGTCCACCTTCAGTTCGATCACGGCATCGAGCTTCTTGCTCTTTGCCCTGAGCATATCGTCTAATGCTGCCGCTTGCCGGAGAGTGCGCGGGAAACCGTCGAGAATGAAACCGTTCTGGCAATCCGGCTGATCAATGCGATCGGAGATGATGCCAATCACGACCTCGTCGGGCACCAGCTCGCCCTTCTTCATGATCGCCTCGGCGCGCTTGCCAATCTCCGTACCTGCTTTGACCGACGCGCGCAGCATGTCACCTGTCGAAAGTTGGACGATCCCGTGAGCGGTCTCGATCTGCTTGGCCTGCGTGCCCTTTCCGGCTCCGGGCGGCCCAATCAGAATCAGGTTCATCATTGGGCCTCCCTTTCCTTAGCGACGGCCGCCGCGCGGCGATGACGCACCGCGCAGCTTGGCCTTCTTGATCAGACCTTCATACTGCTGCGCAATCAAGTGGCTCTGGACCTGAGCAACGGTGTCCATCGTGACACTGACTGCGATCATCAGCGACGTTCCGCCAAAGTAGAAAGGCACAGCCCAATAAGCGATCATCATTTCGGGCAGGACGCAGACGAGGGCCAGATAGATGGCACCCAGCACCGTAATCCGGGTCAAGACGTAGTCGATGTACTCTGCGGTTTTCGCACCCGGCCGAATGCCCGGTATGAAGCCGCCGTACTTGCGCAGATTGTCCGCAGTGTCGTTCGCGTTCACGACCACAGACGTATAGAAGAACGCGAAGAATACGATCAGCGCCACGTATGTGAGCAGATAGACCGGCTGCCCCCGACCGAGCAGCGCGACAGCATTCGTCAACCACTCCGGACCGCTCTGACCGGTGCTCATGAACTGTGCGGCCGTAATCGGCAAAAGGAGCAACGAAGATGCGAATATCGGCGGGATGACACCCGAGGAGTTGAGTTTCAAGGGCAGATGTGATGCCTCACCTTGAAACATCTTGTTCCCAACCTGACGCTTCGGATACTGGATCAGAAGACGACGCTGGGCGCGCTCCATGTAGACGATAGCTGCCACGGTCGCCAGCATCACGATCAGCAACAGGATCAGGATTTCGGCGCGCAGTGCGCCGGTACGCGAGAGCTCGAAGAGGCCCGCCATCGCGCTCGGCAACCCAGCGACAATTCCGACGAAGATGATGAGCGACGTGCCGTTGCCGACACCACGTTGCGTTATCTGTTCGCCGAGCCACATCAAGAACATCGTGCCGCCGACGAGCGTAATCACGGTCGATAGTCTAAAGAACCAACCGGGGTCGTAGACGACGCCCTGCCCTTCAAGGCCTATCGAAATACCATAGGCCTGGAAGGTCGCCAGCGCGACCGTCAGGTAACGCGTGTACTGGTTGATCTGTTTGCGGCCTTGCTCGCCCTCTTTCTTGAGGGCCTCGAGCGTCGGAACGATGGACGACATCAGCTGCATGATGATCGATGCCGAGATGTACGGCATGATATTCAGTGCAAAGATGGCCATTCGCTCGATGGCGCCGCCTGAGAACAAGTTGACGAGGCCGAGAATGCCATGAGAACTCCGCTCGAAAATCTCGGCGAAGCGCTGCGGATCAATGCCGGGTAGCGGAATGAACGTGCCTAAGCGATAGACGAGCAGCGCACCCAGCGTGAACCAGATGCGCTTCTTGAGCTCTTCAGCCTTGGCGAAAGCACCGAAATTCAAGTTCGATGCGAGCTGTTCGGCAGCGGATACCATGTGCGGCTCTGGCTCCTCGAAGCGACGGGTCAGCGGAGGGCGCTCGCCCGGTGCTCTGCCCGATGCTGTCGTCTCTCAATACGTCCACGATCGACGCGCCGCAGAGCTATTGCCGGCTTGGGCCCCTTCGTGTGGAAGGGCTCAGAGACCGAGCGACAGCGGCCAACACATGGCCACGCAGTTACTCGGCGCTGTCGCCACCCTTCTTCTTGCCCAGCTTGGCCTTCTTGGCAGCCGTCTTGGCGCGCTTTTTCTCGTCGGCCTCGAGCACCTTCTTCACGATCAGCTCGACGGATCCTCCCGCCTGCTCGATGGCTGCCTTGGCCGAGACCGTCGCATGATCGACTTTCATCGCCACCTTCGACTTCAGCTCGCCGGTGCCGATGACGCGGACGCCATCCAGCGCGCGCCTGACAACGCCGGCGGCGACCAGAGCCTCGACGTCGACGGTTGCACTCGTATCCAGGCGGCCACGATCGATGGCATCCTGCAAACGGGCCAGCGTGACCTCATTGAACTTCAGGCGGTTGAGAGGCGTGAAGCCGCGCTTCGGAAGACGGCGATAGAGCGGCATCTGGCCGCCCTCGAAACCACCGATCGCGACGCCGGACCGGGCCGTCTGGCCCTTACCGCCGCGACCACCTGTCTTGCCTACGCCAGAGCCGATGCCGCGGCCGATCCTAAGGCGTGCCTTGCGGGCGCCTTCCCTGTCCTTGATATCGTTGAGCCGCATGCTCGCCACTCCTCGTCCCTCGTCTCGTTGAAGCAGTCCATCGGACGCTTGCTTGCTCGACGCACTCAGCTGAAGCCCAATCGCCGTCTGGACCGTCCACGGTCCGGCGGACTATCCCTTGCTCTCGACCACGCGCACCAGATGCCGGATGCTGTGGATCATACCGCGCACTTCGGGCGTATCCTGAAGCGTGCGGCGGCGGCGGATCTTGTTCAGCCCCAGCCCCTTCAGCGTCTGCGTCTGGATCTCGGGCCGCCTAGCGGCGCTACGAAATTGCTCAACCGTCACGGTCTTGCCCGACGGTGCCTTTGCATCTGCCATGTCACGTCACCTTCGCGCGTTCTATCGTCCGTGCGTCAACTGGAAATTCGGGCCAGACCCTAGAAAAGGGGCGATGAGCCTCAAGCCGTCTCGCCCGCGCCCTCGGTGGTCTCGCCGGCGCCATCTCGTCTGCGCGACACAATCTCGGAAACTTTCTTGCCGCGGCGAGCTGCGACGGCACGCGGGTTTTCTTGCGCTTTCAGCGCATCGAACGTGGCGCGCACCATGTTGTACGGGTTCGATGTCCCCATCGACTTGGCGACGACGTCGCGAACGCCCAACATTTCGAAGACCGCGCGCATCGGACCGCCGGCGATTATACCCGTTCCGGGAGGAGCCGCACGCAAGAGAACGCGACCCGCACCATGATGCCCGACACTGTCGTGGTGCAACGTCCGCTTGTCGCGCATCGGTACACGCAGCAGCGCGCGCCGTGCGGCCTCGGTCGCCTTGCGGATCGCCTCAGGAACCTCACGGGCCTTACCATGGCCGAAACCAACCTGGCCGGACTGATCACCCACGACAACCAAGGCTGCGAAGCCGAAACGCTTGCCGCCCTTGACCACCTTGGCAACGCGGTTCAGCGCGACCAACTTATCGGCGAACTCGCTTTTGCGATCGTCGTCGCGGTCGCGGTCTCTCGAAGGATTGCGTGCCACTTGGGGCTCCTTTCAGATCTCTTTCGGCGCGCTCTAGCTCCGCGCCTTCAAAAGGCGCTGGACGCTATTGCAAGCCGCCGTAACGGCGCTCGACTTCAGAAGCTCAAACCGCCCTCGCGAGCGGCGTCGGCCAACGCCTTGACGCGCCCATGATACTTGTAGGCACCACGGTCGAAGACGACATCGCGGATGCCAGCCTTTACCGCCCGCTCGGCGATCAGTTTTCCGACGACCGCCGCGGCAGCTTTGTCGGTGCCCTTGGGCAAGTTGCCCTTGAGTTCGCGATCGATGCTCGATGCCGCAGCGAGCGTCATGCCTTTCGCGTCATCGATCAGCTGAGCATAGATGTGCTTGGATGAACGGTGCACGGATAGCCGCGGACGATCGGATGCGACCTTCCGGAGGGCTCGCCGAACGCGGGCGCGGCGCTGCTGAAATTGCTTGTTGTGGGCACTCATTGCCGATCCTCGATCACTTCTTCTTGCCTTCCTTGCGCAAGATGAACTCGCCCTCGTAGCGCACGCCTTTACCCTGGTAGGGTTCGGGCTTGCGGAAAGCGCGCAGCTCCGCAGCAACTTGGCCGACCTTCTGCTTGTCGATACCCGAAATGCGCACGATCGAGTCCTTTTTGGGACCGTCTAGCTGAATCGTGATGCCCTCGGGAATCGGATAAATGACGTCGTGGCTGAAGCCGAGATACATCTGAAGGTCTTTGCCCTTCATTGCAGCCCGAAAGCCGACGCCATGAATCTCTAAGGCCTGATTGTAACCCGTGACTACGCCTCTCACGAGATTGTCGATCTGTGTGCGCGACATGCCCCACATGGCTCGCGCCGCCTGCGTATCCTCGCGCGGCTCGACCGAGATGCCGCCAGGGGAAGACGCGACTTTCAACACCTCAGGCACGACGAACTTGAGCTCGCCCTTCGGACCCTTGACCTTGACTTCCTGACCCGACACCGTGGCCTGCACGTTCGCAGGCACGGGTACCGGCTTCTTGCCAATGCGCGACATCGTCACCTTCTCGATCTCAATGGGCCACTTCGCCCGTCTTCTCCGGCGGCCATCCGGACTGGCGAAGCGGCAAGATCACACCGCATCCGACCGTCCAGCCTGCGCACCATCAGAAGATGCTGCAGAGCACCTCGCCGCCCACCTTCTCGTCACGAGCGCGGGTATCCGTCATCACGCCTTTCGGCGTCGAGAGAATTGCCACGCCCAAACCGTTCGCCACAGGCGTGAGCTCCTTGACCTGCGAATAGACGCGCCGCCCGGGTTTCGAGATACGCTTGATCTCGCGAATAGCCGGCTGGCCGTTGTTGTACTTGAGTTCGATGTCGAACTCGCTCACGCCGCTGCGATGGTCGACCCGAGCATAGCCACGGATATAACCTTCCTCTTGGAGCACGTCGAGTACTCGACCGCGCAAATTCGAAGCCGGCGTCGACACTTTCGGGCGCCGACGCTCCAGCGCATTGCGGATGCGCGTCAACATATCGCCGAGTGGATCATTCATGGACATGGCAACGTGCCTCCCTACCAGCTCGACTTGACCATGCCGGGGATCAGACCCTGGCTCGCCAGCTCGCGTAGCTGGTTGCGAGACAGTCGGACCTTCCGATAATAACCCCGTGCCCGGCCCGTCAACTCGCAGCGGTTGCGTATCCGCGTCTTGGACGAATTGCGGGGCAGTTCGGCCAGCTTCATGCGCGCCTGGAAGCGCAGCTCAGGAGGCTGCTTAGTGTCGTTGGCGATTTCCTTGAGCGCGGCCCGCTTGTCGGCGTACTGCGCAACGAGACGGCGGCGCCGCTCGTTCTTCTCCATCGAACTCTTCTTGGCCATCAGATCCTCCAAGACCCACTTATCAGTCGCGTTTCGGATGCCGACGCAGCACCCGCGCTGGCCGAGGTTAAGCCCTAGCTGCGGAAAGGAAAATTGAATGCTCGAAGCAACTCACGCGCCTCGTCGTCAGTCCCTGCCGTGGTGCATACGATCACGTCCATGCCCCACGTCTCGTCTATCTTGTCGTAGTCGATTTCATAGAACACCGTGTGCTCGCGCAGGCCGAAAGCGAAGTTGCCGCGCGAGTCGAAGCTTTTCGGATTGAGCCCCCGAAAGTCTTTGACGCGAGGCAGGGCTAGCGTCACCAGGCGGTCGAGGAACTCGTACATTCGATCCCCGCGCAACGTGACCTTGGCGCCGATCGCCATATTGTCACGCAGCTTGTATGTGGCGATCGACTTCCGGGCACGCGTGATGACGGGCCGCTGACCCGCGATTAACGCCAAGTCACCGGCCGCACTGTCAACCTTCTTGCGATCCGCAACGGCCTCGCCAATGCCCATGTTGAGCACGATTTTCTCGAGGCGCGGGATCTGCATCGGGTTCTTGTAGCCGAACTTCTCTCGAAGCGCGTCACGCACCACTTTCTCGTAGTGCTCCTTCATCCGAGGCCGATAGTCGGACGGGCGCGGCTTGGGCGGCGCCTTTGCTGCCTTCACTTCGGCACCCTTCGCAGGTCTGCCCCCAGCCTTCGCAGGCTTGGCAGCGCCCTTCTGGCCCTGCTTGTCGCCGCCCTTCGACGACGCCTTGTCACCCTTCTCGGCCATGGTCAGCCCGCCTTGTCTGGAATGATCTCGCCCGAGCGCTTGGCAAAACGCACCTTCTTGCCGTCCTCGAGCATGCGGAAGCCGACACGGGTCGGCTTGCCGTCCTTCGGATCCTCGAGCGCAAGGTTGGACAGCTGAATCGGCCCCTCCTTGGAGATGATGCCGCCCTCGCTCGTGCCCGACTGCTTCTGATGGCGGCGGACCATATTCACGCCACGCACCAGAGCACGGCCCTCTTTAGGACGCACCTCTATGACCTCGCCGTGCTTGCCCTTGTCGCGGCCGGCAAGGACGATGACGTGATCGCCTTTTTTGATTTTCGAGGCCATCACAGCACCTCCGGCGCAAGCGACATGATCTTGACATGCTTCCTGGCGCGCAATTCGCGGGTGACGGGGCCGAAGATGCGTGTACCGATCGGCTCGCCATTGGCGTTGACCAGCACAGCCGCGTTGCGGTCGAAGCGGATCAGCGAGCCGTCTGGGCGGCGAACGCCTTTGGCGGTGCGCACGATCACAGCCTTCATGACCTGGCCCTTCTTGACGCGACCGCGCGGGATCGCCTCTTTAACCGTCACGACGATGGTGTCGCCGATTGTCGCGTATTTGCGCTTCGAGCCGCCCAGCACCTTGATGCATTGAACGCGACGAGCGCCGGAGTTATCGGCGACGTCGAGGTTGCTTTCCATCTGGATCATCGACCGATCCCCTTATCCTTCATTCGAGCACGCCGCGCGACGCGCCGCTACCCGCTCCAAACCTGTGTCGCGCAACCACTGCCATCTCGGCGAGAACCCAGCCCCACGCAATTCGTGAGGTTTCGGCCTTCGCCTCGACTAGGCAGCGGGTGGACGCATGATCACCCACCGCTTCAGGCGCGAAATGGGCGGACATTCCTCGATCCACACGCGCTCGCCAACCTTGACGGCATTCGATTCGTCGTGGGCGTGATACTTCTTCGTTCGGCGCACCGTCTTCTTGAACAGTGGGTGCGTGAAGCGTCGCTCAACCTCGACAACGACAGTCTTGTTGTTCTTGTCGGAGACGACGACGCCTTGCAGGATGCGCTTCGGCATGGGCTACTCTTCCTCGTATCAGCGTCAGGCCGTCTGGCCGGCAGCGCGCTTGTGGCGCGAGATGGTCATGATCCGCGCAATATCGCGGCGCACAACACGCACCCGTGCCGTATTCTCGAGCTGACCGGACGCCCGCTGGAAGCGCAGGTTGAACTGCTCCTTCTTGAGCTTCGTAAGCTCGTCGTCGAGCTGGTCGACCGTCAGATCCTTGAACTTCGCTGCGCGCGACATGGTCCTCTCATCTCCTCGTTGATGCCCGGGCGTACAAACCGCCTTCAGAGCACCCGCGTCACAATCCGGGTTTTGATGGGGAGCTTCTCAGCACCGAGTTGCAGCGCTTCACGCGCGATCTTGTCGGTGACACCGTCGAGCTCGAAAATGATACGGCCGGGCTTGACGCGAGCCACCCATAGTTCGGGTGAACCCTTGCCAGAGCCCATGCGAACCTCGGCTGGCTTCTTCGAGACCGGAACATCCGGAAAGATGCGAATCCAGACGCGACCGGCACGCTTCATGTGACGGGTGATCGCGCGACGAGCCGCCTCGATCTGACGAGCCGTCAACCGCTCCGGCTCCATGGCTTTCAAGCCATAGGAGCCGAGATTGAGGCTCGTACCGCCCTTGGCAGCGCCGTGGATGCGGCCCTTGAATGCCTTGCGGTATTTCGTTCGCTTAGGTTGCAACATTGGAACGTGTCCTCAATCCTCTCGGAGCCGGGCTCAGGCCTGATCGCCACCGCGATCGCCCCGGTCACCGCGATCACGGCGTCCGCCGCGATCACCCCGGTCGTTATCGCGGCGCGGACGTCCACCGCCACCGCCACCACCGCCACCGCCACCGCCACTTTCCTGCGCCTCGGTCGACCGACGCTCGGAGGCCATGGGGTCGTGCTCCATGATCTCGCCCTTGAAGATCCACACCTTGACACCGATCACGCCATAGGCCGTCTTCGCCAAACCGTAGCCGAAGTCGATATCAGCGCGGAGCGTGTGCAACGGTACGCGACCCTCATGGTACTTCTCGACCCGGGCAATCTCAGCACCGCCAAGGCGTCCGGACACGATGATCTTGATGCCGTGCGCTCCGAGGCGGATCGCCGACTGCATAGACCGCTTCATGGCCCGACGGAATGCAACGCGACGCTCGAGTTGCTGTGCGATCGTCTCGGCGACCAGGACCGCATCGATTTCCGGCTTCCTGACTTCGACGATATTCAGGTGAACTTCGGACGAAGTCAGGCGAGCGAGTTCCCCGCGCAACTTCTCGATATCGGCGCCCTTCTTTCCGATGAGAATGCCAGGACGCGCCGAGTGCACGGTCACGCGGCATTTCCTATGGGGGCGCTCGATCACGACCTTGGCAATTCCAGCTTGGCGCTGCTGAGCGAGGATGTGACGACGCATCGCCATGTCCTCGTGCAAAAGCCTGCCGTACTCTCCGCGACCCGCAAACCAACGGCTGTCCCAGGTACGATTGATGCCGACGCGCAGGCCGACGGGATTGACCTTATGACCCATCACTCACGCTCCTCTGCGGCGGGCTTTTCGCGCACGACCACGGTGATTTCTGCGAAGGGCTTCAGAATGCGCGCGCCGCGGCCGCGGCCGCGCGCGTGGAAGCGCTTCATGACCATGTTCTTGCCCACCCAGGCCTCGCTTACGACGAGGTCATTGGGATCGAGCTGATGATTGTTCTCGGCGTTGGCTATGGCGCTCATCAGGCACTTCCTGACGTCACCGGCGATGCGCTTCCGGGAGAACTCAAGCTCGGCGAGAGCCTGCTCGACCTTCTTGCCGCGGATCATGGCCGCGACCAGATTGAGCTTTTGTGGCGACACGCGGAGATTACGGGCGATGGCTTGCGCCTCGGTCTCGGGCAGTCTGCGCTGCTGTTTCGGCTTGCCCATTTTATCGCTTCACCGCTTTCTTGTCGCCACCGTGTCCGGGGAACGAGCGGGTCGGCGAGAACTCGCCGAATTTGTGCCCAACCATGTCCTCGCTGACCGCGACGGGAATGTGCTTCTGCCCGTTGTAGACGCCGAAGGTCAGCCCGACGAACTGCGGCAGAATGGTCGAGCGCCGCGACCACATCTTGATCACCTCGTTGCGACCCGAAGCGCGCACTTTCTCTGCCTTCTTGAGCAGATGCGCATCCAGGAACGGACCCTTCCAGACCGAGCGTGCCACTGTCGTTCTCCTTCCTCGTCCAGGCCTACTTCGTGCGGCCGCGGACGATGTACTTGTCCGTTGTCTTATTCTTGCGAGTCTTGAAGCCTTTTGTCGGTTTGCCCCAGGGCGTTGCCCAGTGCTTTCCGCCCTTGGTACGACCGCCGTTGGGGTGGTCGACCGGGTTCATCGCCGTTGAGCGAACAGTCGGCCTCTTACCCATCCAGCGGGTGCGACCCGCCTTGCCAATCGAGATATTGCCGTGGTCAGGGTTCGACACGGCGCCGACGCTGGCCATGCATTCCTGGCGTACGCGGCGAGTTTCGCCAGACGACAACTTCAGGATCGCCCAGCCTCCATCGCGGCCGACCAGCTGCACGTATGACCCTGCAGAGCGAGCCATCTGCCCGCCGCGGCCCTGCTTCAGCTCGACATTGTGAACGATCGAACCGATCGGCATAGAGGCCAGCGGCATCGCATTGCCCGGCTTAACGTCGACCTTCTCCCCGGACACAACGGTGTCGCCCACCGCGAGCCGCTGCGGAGCAAGAATGTAGGCGAGTTCACCGTCGGCGTACTTGATAAGGGCGATGAAGGCCGTCCTGTTCGGATCGTACTCCAAGCGCTGCACTTCTGCGGAGACGTCGAACTTACGACGACGGAAATCAACCGTCCGGTAGGCCTTCTTGTGACCGCCGCCGATGTGCCGCGACGTGATCCGGCCGTGATGATTGCGACCACCTGTCTTGGTCTTGCCCTCTACGAGCACCTTGACTGGATCGCCTTTCCAAAGATGCGAGCGGTCCACGAGCACGAGCTGCCGGAGCCCGGGCGAAGTCGGCCTGTATGTCTTGAGCGCCATCGCCGTTCTCTCCTCAGAGGCCTGTCGTCACGTCGATGGACTGTCCATCCTCGAGTGTAACGATTGCCTTCTTGATGTCCTTCTGCGTCGCGGTGATGCCGCGGAACGTCTTCTTCTTGCCTTTGCGTACGAGCGTATTGACGGCTTTGACCTTCACGCCGAACAGCTGCTCGACGGCAGCCTTGATCTCCGGCTTGGTGGCGCCGGATGCCACGTTGAAGATCACCTGGCTCGACTCCGAAGCAAGCGTCGCTTTCTCGGTGATCACCGGGGATCGAATTACGTCGTAGGCCTTGAGGGACTTGCTCATGACGGACGGGCCTCCGAGCCCTTGGCCTTGAAGCGCGCCTCGAGAGCCTCGACGGCGGCGCGCGTCAACACCAGCTTACGCCGACGCAGAATGTCATAGACGTTGATACCCTGAACCGGCAGGACATCGATGTTCGGAATGTTTCGCGCGGCGCGTACGAATGACGGCTCGAGTTCCAAGCCATCGATGAACAGGGCGTTATCCAGGCCCAGTTGCTCGAAGCGCCCCCTGAGCGCCTTGGTCTTGCCATCGGCCGAAGTCGCCTTGTCGAGCACGACCAGTTCACCCGCCTTGGCCTTAGCCGAAAGCGCGTGGCGAAGCGCCAACGCCCGAACTTTCTTCGGCAGGTCGTAGGCGTGATCACGTGGTTTCGGTCCAAAGACCTTGCCGCCACCGCGGAACTGAGGCGCCGACTTGTCTCCATGACGGGCACCACCCGTGCCCTTCTGCTTGATCATCTTCTTGCCGGTCACCGTCACTTCCGACCGGTCCTGGGCGTGATGGGTGCCAGAACGCCGTTTAGCGAGCTGCCAGCGCACCATCCGCTGAAGGATGTCAGGGCGGGGATCAAGGTTGAAGATCTCGTCGTCGAGTTCGACCGAGCCGGCTTGGCCCGCATCGAGCGAGGTCACATCCGCTCGCATCAGGCTTGCTCCTTGGCTGTCTCGGTGGTGCCAGACGCACCGTTGGCTTTGTGGAAAGCGCCCGGACGGGGCGCATCCGATGGCAATGGCCGCTTGACGGCATCGCGTACGAGCACCCATCCACCCTTCGAACCCGGAACCGCTCCGCGGATAAGAACCAGGCCGCGGGCGACATCCGTCGCGACAACCTCGAGGTTCTGAGTGGTTACACGCTCGGTGCCCATCTGACCGGCCATCTTCTTACCTTTGAAGACCTTACCCGGGTCCTGGCGCTGGCCAGTCGAGCCGTGGGAACGGTGAGAGACCGACACGCCGTGGGTGGCGCGAAGGCCTCCGAAGTTCCAGCGCTTCATCGCGCCTTGGAACCCCTTGCCCTGATTCGTCCCCGTCACATCGACCAGCTGGCCGATGACGAAGTGGTTAGCCGTGATCGTGGCTCCGACCTCGATCAAGTTGTCGGGGGTCACCCTGAACTCGGCGAGACGGCGCTTCGGCTCGATCTCGACGCGGGCAAACCGCTCGCGCTCTGCTTTGACGACGCGGGACGGCTTGCGCTTGCCAGCGCCAAGCTGCAACGCAGTATAGCCGTTCTTGTCGTCGGTACGGTGGGCAACGACTTGGACATTGTCCAACTTCAGCACGGTCACGGGGATATGCTCCCCCTGATCCGTGAAGATGCGGGTCATGCCGACCTTCTGAGCAATCACACCGGAACGCATGGAGTGCATTCCCTTTCGCTGGCTGACGCCCCGTCCCGACCTGGTTGATCGAACGGCGCCACGGGATTCCTTAGAGCTTGATCTCGACGTCGACGCCTGCGGCGAGGTCGAGCTTCATGAGCGCGTCCACCGTCTGCGGGGTCGGATCGACGATGTCGAGCATCCGCTTATGCGTACGCATCTCAAACTGTTCGCGGCTTTTCTTGTCGACATGCGGCGAGCGATTGACAGTGAACCGTTCGATACGCGTCGGGAGCGGGATTGGCCCACGCACGTCGGCGCCCGTCCGCTTCGCGGTGTTGACGATCTCACGCGTCGAAGCATCGAGCACACGGTGATCGAATGCCTTCAGGCGGATGCGGATGTTTTGCCCATTCATGGGAGCTCGTCTCGCTCTTCATTCTCGCTGCCCGGCCGCTCTCGCGAGCATGCCCCCAGCTGTCAACAGGCAGCTTCAATGCCCGCTTGACTGCTCTACATGATGCCAAGAGGCGCCTGGATGTGGGCGCCTCTTGGCTGTCTGTGTCTACTCGACGATCTTGGTGACGACGCCGGCACCGACGGTGCGGCCGCCCTCGCGGATCGCGAACCGAACCTTCTCCTCCATCGCGATCGGCTGGATCAGCTCAACCGCAAACTCAGCGTTGTCGCCCGGCATCACCATCTCCGTGCCTTCCTTCAACGTCACCACCCCCGTCACGTCCGTCGTACGGAAGTAAAACTGCGGCCGGTAGTTGTTGAAGAACGGCGTGTGACGGCCACCTTCCTCCTTCGTCAGGATGTAGGCCTCCGCCATGAACTTCTTGTGAGGCTTCACAGAACCCGGCTTGCACAGCACCTGACCGCGCTCGACGGCTTCCTTGTCGATGCCGCGAAGCAGGCAACCCACGTTGTCGCCGGCCTCGCCACGGTCCAGAAGCTTCCGGAACATCTCGACGCCCGTCACGATCGTCTTCTGCGTATCGCGAAGACCGACGATCTCGGCTTCCTCGCCAACCTTGATCACACCGCGCTCGATCCGGCCCGTCACAACCGTGCCACGACCCGAAATCGAGAAAACGTCCTCGATCGGCAGTAGGAACGGCTGGTCGATCGGACGCTCAGGGAGAGGGATGTACGTGTCGAGAGCGTCATACAGCTTGATGATCGCCTCGTCCGCAAGAGGACCCTTCTCGCCGTTCAGAGCCTTGATCGCAGCACCCCGGATCACAGGAACGTCGTCGCCCGGGAACTGGTACTGCTTCAGAAGCTCCCGAACCTCCAGCTCGACCAGGTCCAGAAGCTCCTCGTCGTCAACGACGTCGCACTTGTTCAGAAACACAACCACGTACGGGACGCCAACCTGACGAGCCAGAAGAATGTGCTCGCGAGTCTGAGGCATCGGACCGTCAACCGCGGAAACCACGAGAATCGCACCGTCCATCTGCGCCGCACCCGTGATCATGTTCTTCACATAATCAGCGTGACCAGGGCAGTCCACGTGCGCGTAGTGACGGTTCGGCGTCGCGTACTCAACGTGGCTCGTCGCAATCGTCAGGATCTTCGTCGGATCACGACGCCCCTGGCTCTCAGATGCCTTCGCAACCTCGTCATACGCGATCGCTGTCTTCGTCCAACCACGGTCAGCAGACACCTTCGTCAGAGCAGCCGTCAGCGTCGTCTTGCCGTGGTCAACGTGACCGATCGTGCCCACATTGCAGTGAGGCTTGTTACGATCGAATTTCTCCTTGGCCATGACAGGCTTCCTCTCTTGCTTTCGCTATCAGATGCCGACAAGGCATCCGCCGTGTGGACGACGAGACTTCAAGAACCGATCGCGGATCAGACGAATTTCGCCTTGACCTCTTCGGCAACGTTGCGTGGCACCTCGGCGTAGTGCGCGAACTGCATCGTGTAGGATGCTCGACCCTGGCTCATCGAGCGCAGCTGGCTGACGTAGCCGAACATATTGGCCAAAGGCACGAAAGCGCGGATGACGGTGGCGTTGCCGCGCATTTCCTGATTACGGATCTGGCCGCGACGGCTGTTGATGTCTCCGATGACTCCGCCGACGAAGTCACCAGGCGTCACAACCTCGACATCCATGACCGGCTCGAGCAGCTTGAGGCCAGCCTTGCCGGCGCCTTCCTTCATGGCTTGACGCGAGGCGATCTCGAAGGCGATCGCAGAGCTGTCCACCTCGTGGAAGGCACCGTCGAACAGCGTCACCTTGATGTCGACCATCGGGAAGCCGATCAACACGCCCTGATCCCAGATCGCACTGACGCCTTTCTCAACGCCAGGGATAAACTCCTTTGGTACAGTACCGCCAACGATTTCGCTCGCGAACTCGTTGCCCTTGCCGATCTCGTTCGGTTCGATGCGAAACTTTACGCGTGCGAACTGACCAGTGCCGCCCGTCTGCTTCTTGTGGGTGTAGTCGATCTCGGTCGCACGGACGATGGTCTCGCGATAGGCAACTTGGGGAGCGCCGACGTTGACCTCGATGTTGTGAGGTTCGCGTCGCATAATGTCGACTTTGATATCGAGATGCAGCTCGCCCATGCCCTTGAGAATCGTCTCGCCCGACTCCGGATCGACAGAGACGCGGAACGAGGGATCCTCGACAGACATCGTGTGCAGTACGGACGCCATCTTTTCCTGGTCGCCCTTCGACTTCGGCTCGACCTTCATCTCAATGACGGGATTCGGGAAATCCATCTTTTCCAGGATCACGGGCTTGCCCGGATCGCACAGGGTCTCGCCGGTGCGAGTGTCTTTCAGGCCGGCAAGCGCCACGATATCGCCTGCGAACGCCTCATCGATCGCCTTACGATCGTCGGCGTGCATTTCGTAGATCATACCGACACGTTCGCGTTTATCGCGCGTGGTCTGAGCGAGCGCCATACCCTTCTCGAGCTTGCCCGAGTAGATACGACAGAATGTAATCGATCCAACATGCGGGAAGGCCATGATCTTGAAGGCGATCATAGATAACGGGTCGCTGTCGATCGGACGGCGCTCAGTCTCTTCTCCGGTCTTGGCGTCGATGCACTTGTAGGCCTCGCGATCCGACGGTGCCGGCAGGAAGTCGACGACGGCGTCGAGGAGCTGCTGCACTCCCTTGTGCTTGAAGGCCGAGCCGCACAGCATCGGGTAGAACGCCCGCGTGACGGTGGCCTTGCGGATCATACGGCGCAATGTCGGGGCGTCCGGCTCTTGACCGTCAAGGTAAGCGCCCATCACGTCGTCGTCCATCTCGACCGCAGCTTCGATCATTGCCGACCGGAACTCGGTGGCCTTGTCGACGAGATCAGCCGGTATCTCCTGCTCGGCGAACTTGGCGTCCTTGCCGTCACCGTCCCACACGATGGCCTTCATCGTGATGAGATCGACCATACCGCGGAAATCACTTTCCGAGCCAATCGGCAACTGGAGTGGGACGGCGCGGGCTCCAAGCTTCTCCTTGATGTCATCAAGACACATGAAGAAGTCGGCGCCGGTCTTATCCATCTTGTTCGAGAAGATGATACGGGGCACCGCGTACTTGTCGCCTTGGCGCCAAACCGTCTCCGTCTGCGGCTCCACGCCCTGGTTGCTGTCGAGGACGCAAACGGCGCCATCAAGAACGCGAAGCGACCGCTCAACCTCGATCGTGAAATCAACGTGCCCGGGCGTGTCGATAATGTTCAATCGGTGCTTCTTGCCATCACGGTCTGCCCAGAAACACGTGGTCGCTGCGGACGTGATCGTGATGCCGCGCTCAGCTTCCTGCTCCATGAAATCCATGGTCGCGGCACCGTCGTGGACTTCGCCGATCTTATGGCTCTTGCCCGTGTAGTAGAGGATCCGCTCCGTCGTCGTCGTCTTACCGGCGTCGATATGCGCCATGATGCCGAAGTTGCGGTAGTCCTCGATCTTATACTGGCGAGCCATGGGTTTGCCTCAGGCGTCGGATGTTAGCGCTGCGGCGATCACTCAATGCCGGGATCAAACTCCCCTGCACTGGGCCCGCCGCGCGGTGGTTACCATCGATAATGCGAGAAGGCCCGATTGGCCTCGGCCATCTTGTGCGTGTCTTCGCGCTTCTTGACCGCCGTACCGCGGTTGTTTGCGGCATCGAGCAGCTCGGCAGAAAGGCGCTCTTCCATTGTATTCTCGTTGCGGGCTCGAGCGGCAGCTATGAGCCAGCGGATTGCGAGCGCCTGACGGCGTTCGGTACGAACCTCAACGGGAACCTGATACGTCGCGCCGCCTACTCGGCGCGAGCGCACCTCGACCGCCGGCATGACATTCTCGAGAGCCTGATGGAACATCGGAAGCGGATCTGATTTAGCCCGGCTCTGAATTCGGTCGAGAGCTCCATAGAAAATGTTCTCGGCGACCGACTTCTTGCCCTCGTACATGATCGAATTCATGAACTTGGACACAACCAGATCGTTGAACTTCGGGTCGGGATTGATGACCCGCTTCTGCGCTCTATGCCGACGTGACATGACTTCGGTCCTTCAAGCTCTTTCAAGCACTCGTTTCGGCTTGACCTGACGACCCCCTGCAGGGTCCTGAGGTGCCACGACCGCGGGAAAGCGGCGCGGCCGGCATCACTTCGGCCGCTTCGCACCATACTTGGAACGGCGCTGGCGACGGTTGGCGACGCCCTGGGTATCAAGCACGCCACGAATGATGTGATAGCGAACGCCAGGAAGATCCTTCACGCGGCCGCCGCGGATCATCACCACCGAATGCTCCTGGAGGTTATGGCCCTCACCAGGAATGTAGCCGATGACCTCAAAGCCATTCGTGAGACGAACCTTTGCAACCTTGCGAAGGGCCGAGTTCGGCTTCTTCGGAGTGGTCGTGTAAACACGCGTGCAAACGCCCCGCTTTTGCGGGCACGCCTCCATGGCGGGCACTTTGTTGCGCTCTGCAGGCCGCACGCGCGGCTTGCGGATCAACTGCTGAATGGTCGGCATGCGCCTAGTCCGCCCGGTACGCCATCCATAGGATGGCTTGTGCCAAACTTACCAGAGCCAAGCTCCCTCTTTTCGGGGGTGCCCAGCTCCGTGCACCAGAGGATCGCAAGCCGCTCAGCAGCTCAGCGATCGTGGTTCCGAATTTTACCCTGCTTGGATACGACAGTGTTTAGGCAATTTTCCCGGACTGGCTCAAATCCGTGCGGGGCCTACGACCTATCGTGAGAGTTGGCGGAACCTAGCCAGTTCCCAAGCAAAGGTCAACAGCGACACGGTACCCTTACGAAAAAAATGTTGCACCTGCGCGTAACGAAAGAAGGCGCTAAAGGTCCGCTCACGAAAACGGCCGCCCTTGAGGCGGCCGTTTCCTAGGTCTCGGCTAGGGTCGAGGGCTTTACTCAGCGGCTTCCTCAGGCGCACGGCGGCGCCTACGAACGGGCTGCTCGTCGCTATCGCCAGGGCCGCCGATCGCACGCTCCGACTCGGCGCGCGCCTTCTCCTTGGAGATGAGATCGTCGCGCTTCGCCGCAATCTTGCGTAGTTCGCGAAGCATGCCGCCAGTGCCAGCCGGGATCAGGCGACCGACAATGACGTTCTCCTTCAGGCCGTCGAGAGTGTCCACCTTGCCATTGACAGCCGCTTCGGTCAGCACGCGAGTCGTCTCCTGGAAGGAGGCCGCGGAGATGAACGAGTCGGTCTGCAGCGAGGCCTTGGTGATACCAAGCAGAACCGGTTTACCCGACGCGATCCGCTTGCCGGCTTTGTCGAGGGCCAAGTTCTTCCGGTCCATCTCAATCTTATCGACTTGCTCGCCCTTCAGGAAATCGCTCTCGCCCGCATCCTCGATCTCGACCTTCTGGAGCATCTGCCGAACGATGACCTCGATGTGCTTGTCGTTGATGGTCACGCCCTGCAGTCGATAGACGTCCTGGATCTCCTTGATCAGGTACTTGGCAAGCTCCTCCACGCCCTTGATCGCGAGGATGTCGTGAGGTGCCGGATGGCCGTCGTAGACGAAGTCACCCTTCTCGACGCGGTCACCGTGCTGGACAGCCAAGCTCTTGCCCCGCGGGATCAAATACTCGACCGGCGAGAGCGACTCGTCATCGGGCTTGATCGTGATGCGTTGCTTGTTCTTGTAGTCCTTGCCGAACTCGACCGTGCCGGACACCTCCGCGATGATGGCGTGGTCCTTCGGACGGCGTGCCTCGAAGAGCTCCGCCACCCGGGGCAAGCCACCCGTGATATCGCCAGTCTTCGCAGAAGCGACCGGAACACGGGCCAGAACGTCTCCCGCCTTAACCACAGTGCCATTGTCGACCGAGAGCACGGCCTCGACCGGCAATAGGTAGCGGGCATCGCCACCTCTCTGCAGCTTCACGGGCTTGCCGCCCTTCGTCTCCTTGATGACGACGGCAGGCTTCAAGTCGCTGCCACGCGGGCTCGCGCGCCAGTCCATGACTACGCGGTTGGTGGTCCCCTTCACGTCGTCGGTCTGCTCCTTGACAGAAAGACCATCGACCATGTCCTCGAAGCCGACGACGCCGTCCACCTCCGAAAGAACCGGTCGCGTGTAGGGATCCCACTGGGCGATGCGCGTGCCGCGTTTGACCTCGTCACCCTCGTCCACATGCAACCTTGCACCGTAGACGACCTTATGCACGGCCAGTTCTTTTCCGCTCTGGTCGACGATGACAACAGCCATGGTGCGGCCCATCGCAATGAGACGACCCTGGCCATCACGCATCATGTTGCGATTCTTGATCCGAACCGTACCGTTGAAATTCGACTCGATGAACGACTGATCGACCGTCTGCGCAACGCCTCCGATGTGGAACGTCCGCATCGTCAGCTGAGTGCCGGGTTCGCCGATGGACTGGGCCGCAATGACGCCCACCGCTTCGCCCATGTTGACGATGGTTCCGCGGGCGAGGTCTCGCCCGTAGCACTTCGCACACACGCTCGTCTCGGTATCGCACGTCAACACCGAGCGAATGCGAACCTCCTGGATCTGAGCCTTCTCGATCGCCTCGACGTGGCTCTCCTCGATGAGGTCACCGGTGGCAATGATCACGGACTTGGTCACCGGGTCGACAACGTCTTCGGCGGCAGTACGGCCAAGGACGCGGTCTGCCAGCCGGACGATCACGGTACCGGCGTCGACAACCGCTTGCACGTTGAGGCCGCGGTCGGTGCCGCAATCCACCTCTGTGATGATGCAGTCCTGGGCGACGTCGACAAGACGACGCGTCAGATAACCCGAGTTCGCCGTCTTCAACGCCGTATCGGCCAGGCCCTTTCGGGCACCGTGTGTCGAGTTGAAGTACTCGAGGACCGTCAAGCCCTCCTTGAAGTTCGAGATGATCGGCGTCTCGATGATTTCGCCAGACGGTTTGGTCATGAGACCGCGCATACCCGCCAGCTGCTTCATCTGTGTCGGCGAACCTCGAGCTCCCGAGTGACTCATCATATAGATCGAGTTGATGGGGCGCTCGCGTCCCGTTTCCTTGTCGATTTGCGAGGCCGAAATGCGATCCATCATCTCCTTGGCAATCTGATCAGTGCACTTTGACCAGGCATCGACGACCTTATTGTACTTCTCGAGCTGAGTGATCAGGCCGTCGTTGTATTGCTGCTCAAACTCGCGCGCGAGTTCGGTTGTCTCGGCCACGATCTTCATCTTGGTGTCCGGGATCAACATATCGTCTTTGCCGAACGAAATGCCGGCCCTGAACGCGTGATAGAAACCGAGACCCATGATCCGATCGCAGAAGATCACAGTCTCTTTCTGACCACAGCCGCGGTAAACCGAGTCGATGAGTGCCGAGATGGCCTTCTTGGTCAGCAGCGTGTTGACGAGGTTGAAGCGCACGCCCGGCACTTTGGGCAACAGCTCGCCCAACAACATGCGACCTGGCGTGGTCTCTACGACTTCCGATTGTTCGCTTCCGTCGGCGTCGATGTAGTGGACACGACCCTTGACCTTTGCGTGCAAGGTGACTGCACCGGCGCCGATCGCCTGATGCACCTCAGCCGTCGAGCCGATCAACATGCCCTGCCCAGGCTCGTTCTCGCGCATCAACGAAACGTAATAGAGGCCAAGCACAATGTCCTGACTCGGCACGATGATCGGCTGCCCGTTGGCCGGGTGCAAGATGTTGTTTGTCGACATCATCAGCACACGTGCTTCAAGCTGCGCCTCGAGCGACAGCGGCACGTGCACGGCCATCTGATCGCCGTCGAAGTCAGCGTTGAATGCAGCGCAGACCAGAGGATGCAGCTGGATCGCCTTGCCTTCAATCAGGGTTGGTTCGAACGCCTGGATACCGAGTCGATGCAGCGTCGGCGCGCGGTTGAGCATGACCGGGTGCTCACGAATGACCTCGTCGAGCACGTCCCAAACCTCGCCTTTCTCCTTCTCCACCAGCTTCTTGGCCTGCTTCACCGTCGCCGCCTGGCCGAGAGCCTGGAGGCGCGCATAGATGAATGGCTTGAAGAGCTCGAGCGCCATCTTCTTCGGCAAGCCGCACTGGTGCAGCTTCAGCTCGGGTCCCACCACGATCACCGACCGACCCGAATAGTCGACACGCTTGCCCAGCAGGTTCTGGCGGAAGCGGCCCTGCTTGCCCTTGAGCATATCGGCAAGCGACTTCAGAGGCCGCTTGTTGGCCCCCGTGATAACGCGACCGCGGCGACCGTTATCAAAGAGCGCGTCGACGGCTTCCTGCAGCATCCGCTTCTCGTTGCGAATGATGATGTCAGGCGCGCGCAGATCAATGAGCCGCTTCAAGCGATTGTTGCGGTTGATGACTCGACGATAAAGGTCATTCAGATCGGACGTCGCGAACCGGCCGCCGTCGAGCGGCACCAGAGGACGCAATTCCGGCGGAATGACCGGCACGTGTGTCAGAATCATCCATTCGGGACGGTTGCCCGACTCGAGGAACGCCTCGATGATCTTGAGGCGCTTGGCGAGCTTCTTCGGCTTCAGCTCGGTGGTCGCCTCGGCGATCTCGCGACGTATATCATCGCGGATCCTCAGCAGATCCATCCCCGTGAGGAATTCGCGGATCGCCTCGGCACCGATGCCGGCCGTGAAGCTATCCTGGCCGTGCTCCTCGATCGCCTGCAGATACTGTTCCTCAGAGAGGAGCTGCTTTTCTTTGAACGGTGACACACCCGGTTCGATGACGATGTAGTTCTCGAAGTAGAGAACGCGCTCGAGATCCTTCAGCGTCATGTCGAGCAGAAGGCCGATCCGGCTCGGCAACGACTTCAGGAACCAGATGTGCGCAACCGGAGCTGCGAGCTCGATATGGCCCATGCGCTCGCGGCGCACCTTCGCCAGGGTTACCTCAACGCCGCACTTTTCGCAGATGAGGCCCTTGTATTTCATCCGCTTGTACTTGCCGCACAAGCACTCGTAGTCCTTGATGGGACCAAAGATGCGCGCGCAAAACAGGCCGTCGCGCTCGGGCTTGAACGTCCGGTAGTTGATCGTCTCGGGTTTCTTGATCTCGCCAAACGACCACGACTTGATGTCGTCCGGGCTCGCGATCGAGATGCGTATCTGATCGAAGGTCGGGATCTGGACCTGGGGCTTGAAGGCGTTGGTGATCTCGTTCATCAGCTATCTCCCAAGGGTCGCCTCGGCTTCCAGCAAATTCAGGCGCAAAGTCCGGCGCTCAGGCGGGAGCACCGGACGGCCTCGTGTTGTAGACCCGCGCCTTACTCGGCAGCGGCGGGTGGCAATTGCGGACGTGCAACGCCCAACGGGTCATCATCGTCGGTGTCGATCGAAACCGGAGCTTCGCTGTCCACCAATTCGACGTTGAGACCCAGCGCGCGCATCTCCTTGACGAGAACATTGAAGCTTTCGGGAATGCCGGCCTCGAAGCTGTCGTCGCCGCGGACGATCGCTTCGTAGACCTTCGTGCGGCCCGCGACGTCATCGGACTTCACCGTCAGCATCTCCTGCAGCGTATAGGCAGCGCCGTAAGCCTCGAGAGCCCACACCTCCATCTCGCCAAAGCGCTGACCACCGAACTGCGCCTTGCCGCCCAACGGCTGCTGGGTGACAAGACTGTAAGGACCGATCGACCGGGCGTGGATCTTGTCGTCGACAAGGTGGTGCAGCTTGAGCACGTACTTATAGCCGACGGTCACTTTCCGGTCGAACTGCTCGCCAGTACGCCCGTCCCGCAAGCTCACCTGTCCCGAGGAATCGAACCCGGCCAGCTTCAGCATGTCGACAATATTGCTCTCGCGTGCGCCATCGAACACCGGCGTCGCGATCGGCACGCCGTTGCGCATCTGGCGCGACAGACCGATCTTCTCTTCGTCGGTCAGCTGCTCGACCTCCTCGCGGTCTCCGTATATCCGCGAAAGCGCCTCGCGCACCGGCTTAGCGTCGCCCGAGGCATGATACTGCTCAAGCGCCTGGTCGATCACTCGGCCGAGTCCACGGCAGGCCCAGCCGAGATGGGTCTCTAGGATCTGGCCAACGTTCATTCGGCTAGGCACGCCGAGCGGGTTCAGAACGACGTCGACGTGCGTGCCATCCTCGAGGAATGGCATGTCCTCGCATGGCACGATCCGCGAAACGACGCCCTTGTTTCCGTGACGGCCGGCCATCTTGTCGCCGGGCTGGATCTTCCGCTTCACGGCAACGAAGACCTTGACCATCTTCATCACGCCGGGAGGCAGCTCATCGCCGCGCTGGAGTTTGTCGACCTTGTCGGCAAAGCGTTGCGTGAGGCCTTTTTTGGCCTCCTCGTACTGCTTCTGGATGGCCTCGACCGCGGCCATGGCCTTCTCGTCCTTAAGACCGATCTCCCACCACTGGCTGCGCGGGATCTCGCCCAGTACCGGCTCGTCGATGAAGGTGCCCTTGCGAGCGCCTTTCGGACCCTTGGCAACCTCCTGGCCCATCAAGCTGTCCTTGAGACGGCCGTAGACGTTGCGGTCCAGGATCTGGAGCTCGTCGTCGCGGTCCTTGGCGAGGCGCTCGATCTCCTCACGCTCGATCGCCATGGCGCGCTCGTCCTTCTCGACGCCATGCCGATTGAAAACGCGCACCTCGACAATGGTGCCAGCGACACCCGGGGGTAGACGCAGAGAGGTGTCGCGAACGTCGGACGCCTTCTCACCGAAGATCGCGCGGAGGAGCTTCTCCTCCGGCGTCATCGGGCTCTCACCCTTCGGCGTGATCTTGCCGACGAGGATATCACCCGGCTGGACCTCTGCGCCGATGTAGACGATGCCGGCCTCGTCGAGGTTCTTCAGGGCTTCTTCCGAGACGTTCGGGATGTCGCGCGTGATTTCTTCAGGCCCGAGCTTGGTGTCGCGGGCCATCACCTCGAACTCCTCGATGTGGATCGAGGTGAAGATATCCTCGGAGACGACTCGCTCTGAGAGCAAGATCGAATCCTCGAAGTTGTAACCCATCCACGGCATGAACGCGACGAGCACATTCTTGCCGAGTGCCAGATCGCCGAGGTCGGTCGACGGACCATCTGCAATGATCTCGCCGGCATTGACCCGGTCGCCCACATTCACCAGAGGGCGCTGGTTGATACAGGTGTTCTGGTTCGAGCGCTGAAATTTGCGCAAGCGATAGATGTCGACTCCAGGCTTCGACGGATCTGTCTCGGCCGTAGCGCGCACGACGATACGCGTGGCGTCTACCTGATCAACGACGCCAGTTCGACGAGCCGCGATGGCCGCACCGGAATCGCGGGCGACCACTTCCTCCATGCCGGTACCGACGAGAGGCGCTTCGGCCTTGATCAGCGGCACTGCCTGGCGCTGCATGTTCGAGCCCATGAGGGCGCGGTTCGCGTCATCGTTCTCGAGGAACGGAATGAGCGCTGCCGCCACCGACACGAGTTGCTTCGGCGACACGTCGATGTAATCGACCTTGTCGACCGGCACGAGCATCACGTCGCCTTGATAGCGGACCGTGACCAAATCCTCAGTGAGGCGTCCCTCAGCATCGATCTGGGCGTTGGCCTGAGCGACGTGATGGCGCATCTCCTCCATGGCGGACAGGTAGTTTACGTCGTCCATCAATCGCCCGTCCTTGACGCGGCGATAGGGGCTCTCGATGAAGCCGTACTTGTTCACTCGGGCGAACGTCGCCAGCGAGTTGATAAGACCGATGTTGGGGCCTTCGGGCGTCTCGATGGGGCAGATCCGACCATAGTGCGTGGGGTGAACGTCACGCACCTCGAAGCCGGCACGCTCGCGAGTCAGTCCGCCTGGCCCGAGAGCCGAGAGGCGACGCTTGTGCGTGATCTCGGAAAGCGGGTTGGTCTGATCCATGAATTGGCTAAGCTGGGAGGACCCGAAGAACTCGCGAACCGCCGCCGCCGCCGGCTTGGCGTTGATGAGGTCCTGGGGCATCACGGTATCGATGTCGACCGACGACATGCGCTCCTTGATGGCCCGTTCCATCCGCAGGAGACCGATCCGGTACTGGTTCTCCATCAACTCGCCGACCGAGCGTACACGGCGGTTGCCAAGGTGATCGATGTCGTCGATCTCACCCTTACCATCGCGCAGATCGACCAAGGTCTTGACTACCGCGAGAATATCCTCGCTGCGCAAGACGCGGACGGTGTCCTCGCACTTCAGGTCGAGGCGCATATTCATCTTCACGCGACCGACCGCAGAAAGATCGTAGCGCTCGGAGTCGAAGAGCAAGCCATGAAACAAGGCCTCGCCGGCCTCAAGCGTCGGCGGCTCGCCAGGACGCATGACCCGGTAAATGTCGAGCAGCGCCTCTTCGCGATTAGAATTCTTGTCGATCGCAAGCGTGTTGCGGATGTAGCCGCCAATAGTCACATGATCGATATCGAGCACGGGGAACGATTTGACACCCGTTTCCTCGAGCACCGCGATGAGCTTGGCGTCCAACTCGTCTCCGGCTTCGCCGTAAATGCGGCCGTCCTCGAGATTGACGATGTCCTCGGCGAGATAGCGCCCCGTCAATTCTTCGGTGCCGACAAGGATCTGGCTGAGGCCCGATTCACCGAGTTCGCGCGCACGACGCGCCGAGATCTTCTCACCTGCCTTGGCGACGACCTCTCCGGAGCGCGCGTCGACGAGATCGGTGGCGGGCGTCACGCCGCGCATCTTGTCTGCGCGAAACGGCATGGTCCAGCCGGTCTTCGCCCGCGCGACGTGCACCGACGAATAGAACGTCGAAAGGATCTGCTCGTCGTCGAGGCCCAGCGCATAAAGCAGCGTGGTGACAGGGAGCTTCCGCTTCCTGTCGATGCGCACGTAGACGTTGTCCTTGGCATCGAACTCGAAATCGAGCCACGAGCCGCGGTACGGAATGATGCGAGCCGCAAACAACAGCTTACCCGAGGCGTGGGTCCGACCACGATCGTGGTCGAAGAAGACGCCCGGCGAACGATGCATCTGCGAGACGATGACCCGCTCGGTGCCGTTGATCACGAACGTGCCGTTCGAGGTCATGAACGGCATGTCGCCCATGTAGACGTCCTGCTCCTTGACGTCCTTGATGGACTTCGAGCCGGTCTCCTCGTTCACATCGAACACGATCAGGCGCAGCTTCACCTTCAGCGGCGCGGCAAAAGTCATGTCGCGCTGCTGACACTCATCGACGTCGAATTTCGGCGGCTCGAACTCGTAGCGGACAAACTCAAGCGTCGATTTGCCCGAGAAATCCGAAATCGGGAAGACGGACTTGAACACGGCCTGCAGGCCGTGGTCGGGGCGACCGCCCGGCGGCTCTTTGACCATAAGGAAGTCGTCGTAGGAACTTTTCTGAACCTCGATGAGGTTCGGCATCACTGCCACCTCGCCGAGAGAGCCGAACTTCCTGCGGATTCGCGTCCTGCCGGTGAACGTGTGAGCCATGTCCACTCCTTCCTGGTGAGAAGACAATGAGCAGTCGGTGAGCGGCAATTGAAGTCCGTGGCACTTGAGCTGGACGACTGCCGTACCGGATCTGCCCGTTGTCTCCTGTTGACCGTGCATTTTCGCCTGACGGCTTGCCAGTGGCCTCGAGAAGGCCTCGGGGAAGACGTCAGATGCCCTCTCCCCGGATGCTGCGGGGAGAGGGCCGACTCGTTGTTACTTCACTTCGACCTTGGCGCCGGCGTCCTCGAGCTGCTTCTTCATCTTCGCAGCATCGTCCTTCGAGACGCCTTCCTTCACGGCCTTGCCGCCAGCCTCGACGAGATCCTTCGCTTCCTTGAGGCCCAGACCGGTGATGGCGCGGACTTCCTTGATGACGTTGATCTTCTTGTCACCCGCGGCCACGAGGATCACGGTGAACTCGGTCTGCTCCTCGACGGGGGCGGCGGCAGCACCGCCAGCGGCGGGAGCGGCAACGGCAACAGCGGCCGCGGCGGCGGACACGCCCCACTTCTCCTCGAGCATCTTGATCAGCTCGGAAGCCTCGATAATGGTCAGCTGGGAGAGGTCGTCAGCGATCTTGGAAAGGTCAGCCATCTTAGTTCATCCTGTTGGTTCGAGCGCTTGGCTCTGATGTTGTGCTTTGCTGGTCGTGGGCGTGGCAGCTCAGGCCGCCTCCTGCCCACCACCTTCCTTGTCGATACGCGCCTTGAGCAGGCGCGCGAGCGCCGATCCCGGCTCGTTGATCGTGCGCACGAGCTTGGCAGCGGGTGCCTGGAGCATTCCCAGGATCTGGCCCCTCAGCTCGTCGAGCGACGGCAGGTCAGCCAGTGCCTTGACACCATTGGCATCGAGGACGGTCTTGCCCATCGCGCCGCCGAGGATGACGAGCTTTTCGTTCTCCTTGGCATAGGCAATGGCCGTCTTCGCCGCTGCAACCGGGTCCTTCGAATAGGCCAAGATCGTCGGCCCCTTCAAAAGTCCCTTGATTCCCTCGGCGTCGGTCCCATCCAGCGCCAGAGCGACAAGCTTGTTCTTGGCCACCTTCACCGTTCCGCCAGCCGCCTTGACGCGGTTGCGAAACTCAGCTGATTGGGCGGCCACCAAGCCGTTGTTGCGCGCCACCACAATCACGCCCGTATCCTTGAGCATGTCGTGAAGCGCTGCGACGAGCTCACGTTTCGCGGCTCTGTCCACTCGTTCCTACTCCTTCGTTCGCGGCTGCCTCGGAAAGGCCGCCTCTCGGTTGCACCATGCCGCTCGTCGCCGGGCGAAGTGCCCAGCACCTGCGCGGCAGCTCGGTTCCTGTCCGCCCACACCCGGCGTCCCGATCAGGACTGGGGCACGGTGCGACCCGAAGAGGCTCAAACCGCTCCCTCGACGACGGCCGTTGCCGCGCGCCCAGGTTTCGATCCGTCTCCCGTCTCCTGCAGGCCCTTTCGGTTCAAGCCACCCGGCGGGCGGCACCTACAGTCTCGGACAGGGTTTCGGGGAGACGGCTGAAGCCGGCTCCCCTTCCGGACCGCGAGGCCCGGATCTCGTCTACCACTCCCGCGCAACACGGCCACAGGGCCAAGCGGCGGGCTTCGCTCAGATCATCCCGGCTTGCCCACCCACGGACGCCTGGTCGACCTTCAAGCCGGGTCCCTGCGTCGATGTGAGCGAAATCTTCTTCACGTACGTCCCTTTCGAGCCAGGGGGCTTGGCACGGACGACGGCATCAACGAACGCTCGGATATTCTCGATGAGCGCCGCATCGCCGAAACTCGCTTTGCCGACACCGGCATGAATCACTCCGGCCTTCTCGACCCGAAACTCGACAGCTCCGCCCTTGGCTCCCGCCACGGCGTTGGCTATGTCCATCGTCACCGTGCCAACTCGAGGGTTGGGCATCAGCCCGCGTGGGCCAAGTATCTTTCCGAGCCGCCCCACCAGACCCATCATGTCAGGAGTCGCGATGCATCGATCAAAGTTCAGAACGCCTTTCTGGACCTGCTCGACGAGATCCTCTGCGCCCACGATGTCGGCTCCAGCAGCACGGGCCTCGTCGGCCTTGGGTCCGCGGGCGAAGACTGCGACGCGCAGCGTGCGCCCGGAGCCATTCGGCAACAAGCAGACACCACGCACAACCTGATCCGCATGCTTGGGGTCCACACCCAAGTTCATCGCGATCTCGATGGTCTCGTCGAACTTGGCCTTCGAGCGCTCCTTGACCAACTTGACCGCCTGGTCGATCGGGTAGGCCTTGTTCCGGTCGATGCCTTCGTTAAGGGCAAAGAGGCGCTTACCGCCAGCGACGCGCGTCGCCTTCACCTTCTCGGGTGCGATTGCCATGATCGTTACTCCGTCACCCTGAGGCCCATAGAGCGGGCGGAGCCGGCGAGCGTGCGCGCAGCGGCATCGATGTCGTTGGTGTTCATATCTTTCAGCTTCTGCCCCGCGATTTCACGGAGCTGTGCCATGCTGATCTCGCCAGCAGACGCGCGCCCCGGCTCCTTCGAGCCCGAGCCCGGCTTGCCAGTGGGCTTGAGGCCCGCTGCCTTCTTGATCAGGAAGGTAGCGGGAGGCATGCGCATCTCGAACGTGAAAGAGCGGTCGGAAAAGACCGTGATCTTCACCGGGATCGGCGTGCCCTGCTCCATGTCCTTGGTCTTGGCGTTGAAGGACTTGCAGAACTCCATAATGTTGACGCCGCGCTGACCGAGCGCCGGTCCAATGGGTGGCGCAGGATTGGCTGCCCCCGCTGGCACCTGTAGGTTGATGTAGCCGTCGATCTTCTTTGCCATCTCGTTCCCCTGGCCACACTATCGGTGGCTTGGTTGACGGGGAGGACCCCCTCCCCAGGGTTAGCGGTCAACGGGCTGGCTGGCCCTCCCGCATCGGAACCGCCTTTTGCACCCAGGGCGCGCAAGGCAGGGCCGAACTCATCAATGGTAAGCTCTCACTCACCACCACGTCTCTTGGCGCACCACTCGTCAGCTCGCCACTTTCTCGACTTGCCCGAACTCGAGGTCAACGCGCGTCGGCCGGCCGAAGATCATCACTGCCACCTTGAGGCGCGAACGTTCCTCGTCGACCTCCTCGACCTGGCCGCTGAACGACGCAAACGGGCCATCCGAGACCTTGACCTGCTCGCCGATCTCATAGCTGACAGACGGCTTGGGTCGCTCGACGCCCTCCTTGACCTGATTGAGGATGCGCATCGCCTCATCCTCGGAAATCGGGGTCGCCTTATTTTCAGCGCCCAGAAAGCCGGTGACTTTCGGGGTATTCTTGATGAGCAGGAAACCCTGGTCCGTCATCTCCATTTTGACCAGGACATAGCTCGGAAACAACTTGCGCTCGGAGTGGACCTTTCGACCTCGTCGAACCTCGATCACATCCTCCGAAGGCACCAAGACCTCGTCGAACAAGTGACCAAGATTGGCCGCCTTGGCTCGCTCCTTGATGGATTCCGCCACCTTCTTCTCGAAATTCGAGTAGGCGTGCACAATGTACCAGCGCTTCGCCATGTTGCTCTCTTCTCTCGCCTTTCCAAGAAGCGCGATGTGGGCGCCGCCAAACAACCAAATCCGGCTTCGGGTGATCGGTATCCCCGCGCGGCATCCTCGAACTGCGAGGCCGCGACCAATGGGCCTACCGGCCTATCCCAAGCACCCATTTGACACCCGTACCGATGATCAAGTCGGCGACGGTGAAGAATGCAGCAGCCAACGCCACCATGATGAGCACCATTATGGTCGTGACCCAAACCTCCTTCCAAGTCGGCCAGGTCACCTTTGCGACCTCTTGCCGAACCTCCTGCAGGAATTGGAACGGGTTCATCGCCATCTGCTTCCACCCTTGGGCCCCGCAGGCGAGTCCTGCTCGCCGTGAGACCAAAATTGCTCGCTTCGACCGCCGCGCGACATCCCAACACCAGACGCCCACTCCCCAACAGAGAGAATGGCAGGGGCGGAGGGGCTCGAACCCCCAACCTTCGGTTTTGGAGACCGACGCTCTACCAATTGAGCTACACCCCTCGAGATGCCGGCTAAACCCAGCACCCACTGCTTGCCGCCCCCATTCCATTGAAAAAGAACGGGAAAATCCTCGCACGAGATCCCAACAACCGATGCGGACGGCGTTGCGTTGCCCGGAGATTGTCCTTAGGCCGCGCCACCCATCCTCATTGATGCCTGTTGATCGAGCGGTCCTTATAGAGCCGCATTTCATGCTGCACAAGCGAAAATCAACAATTAAATCTTGACAGCAGAACAGCCGCCACGAGTCAGCGTCACATCCAAAATTCAACGTAGGCACGCGATGGCTCGTCAACTAAGCGCGGCTGGACGCGTGGTGTTCAATCTCTACCACAACCGCTGTCCCATAGGCGAGGACCTCGGTCACGCCAGCGTTAATCTCGTTGGCGTCGTAGCGCAGCGCCAACACTGCGTTGGCGCCCAATTCGCGTGCATGAGCCAGGAGCGCCTCATGTGCGTCGTGCCGAGCATCTTCGGCCAGCTTCGTGTAGATGGTGATGTTACCGCCGCGGATGGTCTGCAGGAAAGCTCCGAAACCCGCGATTATGTTTCGTGAACGGACCACAATGCCGCGGGCAACACCCAGATGGCGGACGATGCGGTAACCGGCGAGGTCGTTGGTCGTGGTGACGAGCATGGACTGACTTACCTCGCCGGCCGGACACACCATGATGCCAAGAGGCGCCTGGATGTGGGCGCCTCTTGGCTGTCTGTGTCTACTCGACGATCTTGGTGACGACGCCGGCACCGACGGTGCGGCCGCCCTCGCGGATCGCGAACCGAACCTTCTCCTCCATCGCGATCGGCTGGATCAGCTCAACCGCAAACTCAGCGTTGTCGCCCGGCATCACCATCTCCGTGCCTTCCTTCAACGTCACCACCCCCGTCACGTCCGTCGTACGGAAGTAAAACTGCGGCCGGTAGTTGTTGAAGAACGGCGTGTGACGGCCACCTTCCTCCTTCGTCAGGATGTAGGCCTCCGCCATGAACTTCTTGTGAGGCTTCACAGAACCCGGCTTGCACAGCACCTGACCGCGCTCGACGGCTTCCTTGTCGATGCCGCGAAGCAGGCAACCCACGTTGTCGCCGGCCTCGCCACGGTCCAGAAGCTTCCGGAACATCTCGACGCCCGTCACGATCGTCTTCTGCGTATCGCGAAGACCGACGATCTCGGCTTCCTCGCCAACCTTGATCACACCGCGCTCGATCCGGCCCGTCACAACCGTGCCACGACCCGAAATCGAGAAAACGTCCTCGATCGGCAGTAGGAACGGCTGGTCGATCGGACGCTCAGGGAGAGGGATGTACGTGTCGAGAGCGTCATACAGCTTGATGATCGCCTCGTCCGCAAGAGGACCCTTCTCGCCGTTCAGAGCCTTGATCGCAGCACCCCGGATCACAGGAACGTCGTCGCCCGGGAACTGGTACTGCTTCAGAAGCTCCCGAACCTCCAGCTCGACCAGGTCCAGAAGCTCCTCGTCGTCAACGACGTCGCACTTGTTCAGAAACACAACCACGTACGGGACGCCAACCTGACGAGCCAGAAGAATGTGCTCGCGAGTCTGAGGCATCGGACCGTCAACCGCGGAAACCACGAGAATCGCACCGTCCATCTGCGCCGCACCCGTGATCATGTTCTTCACATAATCAGCGTGACCAGGGCAGTCCACGTGCGCGTAGTGACGGTTCGGCGTCGCGTACTCAACGTGGCTCGTCGCAATCGTCAGGATCTTCGTCGGATCACGACGCCCCTGGCTCTCAGATGCCTTCGCAACCTCGTCATACGCGATCGCTGTCTTCGTCCAACCACGGTCAGCAGACACCTTCGTCAGAGCAGCCGTCAGCGTCGTCTTGCCGTGGTCAACGTGACCGATCGTGCCCACATTGCAGTGAGGCTTGTTACGATCGAATTTCTCCTTGGCCATGTGGACGCCTTTCTCTGCCTCGTCGCCGTAGAATGCTATCGAGCGGGTGGATAGGGCGGTTTCGTATTTCTATCAAGGCGCAAAATGCAGTGTTGACGCCGCCTGGGCCGACCGACCGCTGCTGATTGGGCGACAGTGTCACTCCGCCAGCTGCGCTTGTTACGCAACGCGCCGAGGTCGTCTTGGCGTGATGGATGCCTTTAGAGTGCCGATGTCGGTGGAACGCTCGTTCGGTGTTTGCGACACTGGTCCTGATCAGTCGAGCCTAGTCGAATTGTCCGCTCGCTCCACGTAGTGCGGATCATTCAGCCGGAAGGTCGAAACCTGCGTAAGGGTCAGTCGCTCGCAGCGCCGCCGACCGCTTGCGCAAGTCCAGCTAGCCTCGCCGACGCCACCGTGAGACGCGCAAGGCTCATCTCGCGCGCGCTGGCGATGGCCTCGAGGTCGGCTTTTGCACGTGTGGCCAATCCTCCGCAGCGGGCAAGCCACACAGCCGGGTCCATTGGCTCAGCTGCCGACCTACGCAGGTATGAGATTGCCAATCGTCTTTGGCCTTCACCGAGGCTGGCCTCCGCACCCACAATCGCCAGGTATTCATAGTCGTCGCTGGGGGCTAGCCGGCGGGCGCGCGCGACGATCTCATCGAGTCGCAGGTGCGCAGCAATAGCCATGAGCACGCGTGCGGCTTGCGTGATCGAAGTGCCGCTCTTCTCCGCCGTGACGGCGATAGCCGGTGTCTCGACCAGGACCGCTAGCCGCGAAATATCGGTGGCCAGAGACTGTGGTACGCCATGCCCTGACAGGCCGGCTGCATCCACTACGAGGCGTGTCGCCAAGACCGATGGCGCCAGTTCCTGCAGGCCGTCGGCGAGGGCATCTCGGCCCGCGCGTAGATTGGCGATGGTGTCGGACAAGCGGCGGTTCGCCCAGCCCTCACGCAGGATGCCGGTCGCGGCGACGATCAAGGCGTGGCGCAGGCGCTCGTAGAGGTCCAATTGTACGTCGCTGGAGACGACACCGTCGAGGGCATCGACCTGCCGCCAGAGTTCCGCCAAACCGAGCGTGCCGCGCGCCGCCATGAATGCAAACGCCACCTCGGTGATCGGCCGACCGGTCGTATCCGCCAGCATCAGAGGGCCCGCCGGGCCCAAACGGTTGACCAAGCCATTGGTCAAGGTTGTCGCGACGATTTCGCGGCGCAGGCGGTGTCGCGCAATGTCCGTCTCGAACGGCTGGCGCAAGGCCGGCGGGAAGTAGTCAAGCAACAGCCCCGCGAGGTAGGGATCGTCGGGAACCGAACTTGCCAGCAGGTCGTGCAGCAGCGCAATCTTCGCGTAGCTCAACAAAACGGCCAGTTCCGGCCGCGTCAAGCCATGTCCCAGGCGGGCACGCTCCGCCAGTTCGTGGTCCCCGGGCAACGCCTCGAGCTCACGGTGCACGAGGTCGCGAGACTCAAGGTCTCGGATCAGGCGAGCGAGACTGCCGAGGTCACGGGCGTGCCGGCGTTCAGCCAGTGTGAGGGCCAACGACTGCTGATAATTGTTGCGCAGGACGGTGGCGGCCACGTCGTCCGCCATCGCCGACAGCAGCCGGTTGCGTTCATCTAGCGGCAGGCGACCTGATCGAACGGCTGGCGCAAGCGCGATCTTGATGTTGACCTCCTGATCGGAGGTATTCACCCCTGCCGAGTTGTCGATGAAATCCGTATTCAAGCGGATGCCGCGCGCGGCGGCTTCGATACGCGCCCGCTGTGTCATGCCGAGATTGGCGCCCTCGCCGATAACCTTGGTGCGTAAATCGACAGCCGATACGCGAAGCAGGTCGTTGGCACGGTCACCGACGTCTGTATCGGATTCGCCCGAGGCTCTTACGTACGTACCGATTCCACCGAACCATAGGAGATCCGTCTCCGCAGCCAGGATCGCACGGATCAAGTCGCTCGGGGTCATGGCATCCGCGCTCACGCCCAGCAAAGCCTTGACCTCAGGAGAAAGTGGGACCGATTTCAGCTGACGTGAATAGACGCCGCCGCCGGAGGACAGCTTCGTACGATCGTAGTCCGCCCAGGTCGAGCGCGGCTGGTCGAACAGGCGCCGACGCTCGGCGAACGCAGCGGTTGCGTCAGGGTCCGGATCAAGGAAGATGTCCCTGTGATCGAAGGCCGCCACAAGCTTGATGCACGGCGACAGCAGCATACCATTACCGAACACGTCGCCCGACATGTCGCCGACGCCCACCACGCGGAAGGGCTCGCGCCGGATGTCGCGGTTCATCTCGCGGAAATGGCGCTTGACGCATTCCCACGCTCCCCGCGCGGTGATACCGAGCCCCTTGTGATCGTACCCCGCCGAGCCACCGGAGGCGAAGGCGTCCCCCAGCCAGAAGCCTCGTTCCTCTGCGATGGCGTTGGCCAAGTCGGAGAATGTCGCCGTGCCCTTGTCGGCAGCGACGACGAGATAGGGATCGTCGCCATCGTAGCGCAGCACCCGATCGGGTGGGGCAATAGCCCCGTCAACGATGTTGTCGGTCAGGTCGAGAAGTGCCCCAACGAATGCGCGATAGGCAGCAATGCCCTCGCGCTGGATCTCCTCGCGGCTGCCTCCGCGCGGCAAGCAGCGGGGCAGGAAACCGCCCTTGGCGCCAGCGGGCACAATGACAGCGTTCTTGACCTGCTGGGCCTTGGCGAGCCCCAAGACCTCTGTGCGGTAGTCCAAGGCGCGGTCGGACCACCGGATGCCACCGCGCGCGATCGGAGCGAAACGCATATGGACGCCCTCGACTCGCGGACTGGCGACGAAGATCTCACGAAAGGGTCGTGGCGCGGGGGCCATCGCCAAGCGGTGGCCATCGAGTTTCAACGCGATCGTCGGGGAGAGAGCGGCGGGAGCCGATGGGCGGAAGAAGGTTGTCCGAACGGTGGCAAACAGAACCGTCAGCAGACTACGAAGAATTCTATCCTGATCGAGACTCGCAACAGACGCGAGAGCCGCCTCGATACTGGTCGATACGGCCGCTTGAGCGGTTTCGCGGGCCGCAAGATCCAGATCCCGGTCAGGGTCGAAGCGAATGTGGAACAGCTCGACCAAGTCGCGCACAATAGCGGGATGCTCAGCAAGAGTTTCGGCGATATAGCGCGGCCCGAAAGCCGACCCGAGCTGTCGTAAATAGGCTGCGTAGGCTCGTACGAGGGCGGCTTGTCGCCAATCGAGCCCCGCGATCAATACAAGGCGATTGAAGGTGTCGTTGTCTGCCTGTCCCTTGATGACCGCGATAAAGGTCTCTTCGAGGCGCAGATCGAGGGCGGAGCCGACATCGACCGGGCGACCGTCCCACGTCTCGAGGACCATATCGTGAAGGATGACGAGGCGCGGCCTGCCGTCGATTCTGGGGGAGAGGCGCCATGTGCGCTCGTCGATCACAGAAAAGCCGAGGTTCTCGAGCATTGGGACACGATCGGAGAGGCGGATCGGCTCATCGAGACAGTAGATGGCCGCACGGATGCGCCCCTCCCGCATCCCCATCTCGCGATGAAAGTCGATCGCCACGCGCCGATCAGGGCCGAGACGTTCGAGCCGCGCGATATCTTCAAGTGCCCGAGCCGGGGTGAAAACCTCTGCATATCCGACCGGAAACGCGCCCACGTAGCGCGCGACTAGGGCTTGAGAGCCTGCGCCAAGCCCCAAGATGGCTTGCTTCAGCGCGTCGCCCCAGGTGCGCACGATGCGTGCGATCCCGGCCTCCAAATCGGGCACATCGATCGGTGTTATTCGACCGCTACGGCGCGCAACGATGAAATGGACCCTCGCAAGCGGGCCATCGCCGAACCGGGGATAGAAGGCCGCGACGTAGCCTTCGAACCGCTCCGAGAGATACTCACCAATACGCTCGCGCGCACTGCTGGAGTAACGATCACGCGGTACGAAGACCAGCGCCGATACGAACCGGTCGAAGCGATCGTAGCGGAGAAACGCACGAACGCGCGGACGCAGTTCGAGGTCGAGGATTCCGCCGACCCATTGTGCCAGGTCGTCGGGCGCGATCTGGAACAGTTCGTCGCGAGGAAACGTCTCGATGACATTGACGAATGTCTTGGCAGCATGGCTGCCAGGCGCCAACGCCAGGGCCGTGCTCACCTGCGCAACCTTGCGGCGAAGCACAGGAATCAACTGCGGCGACTGCGTGTAGGCCGACGATGTGAACAGCCCGACGATGCGAAGTTCGCCGATGACCTCGCCGTCCGAGCCGTACTGCTTCACACCGATGTAGTCCATATGGACGCGCCGATGCACGCGACTGACGACGTTGGCCTTAGTGATGATCAACGGCTCGGGTGCGCGGAAAAACTGGCGCAACTCCGGCGTCATGGCGACCAATTCGCCGCCGCGCCTGAGCACTTGCACGGCCGGGTCCGCCAATAGGCCCAGACCGGCATCATCCGAGGTCACGAGTTCGCAATCGTCAAGCGACCCGTCGAGCCGATAATCCCGCGATCCGAGAAAGGTGAAATTGTCGTCGACCAACCACGACAGAAACGCAAGTTGCTCGTCCAAGGCTGCCTTCTCGACTGCGAGCGGTGACTGCGCCAAGTCATGGATTGCGCTGTTCACACGCGCAATCATCCGCCGCCAGTCGCTCACGACGAGGCGGACCTCGTCGAGAATACCGGAGATCGCCGCGGCCAGTTCATCTTGCCGTGCCGAGCTCGGAGCGCCGAGGATGTGGATGGATATGTAGCTTTCCTGACGGCCGTCATTCCAGTTGCCGTCACCGATACCGGTGACCTCGCGGAGCTCTCCGCCGTCGGAACGGCTGGCCTTGTAGATCGGGTGGAGGACCATGGCAACGTCGAGTCCGCGCGCATGGATCTCGGCGAGAACACTGTCGACCAGGAATGGCATGTCATCGTTGACGATGTCGATGGCGATTGCGTCAGGGACGATCTCGGACCTACGGGTCGCGAAACTGTGCTGACCCCTCTTTCGACAAGCGATGGCGTCAAAGGCTGCGAGCGCTTCGTGGGCCATGGCTTGCGACGGGAGGCTCGCCAAGCTGGATGCATCGGCCGAACCGATGAGTGCTCGCAAGAAGAGCTCCCTGCCGCGGTCGTCTGCGGACTTCCCGTCAACGTCCGCACCTCTTTGGGCACGGTTCGGAATTGACGCATGATCGGCATCCTTGGGCATAGCCGACGCTCCCTTGGATCAAAAAGACGCAATGGACAGACGCTCGAAGTTCGACATCACCACGATCGAGTTGCCGCGTCACGAATTCAATAGTCCGATGCCACGCGCCACGGCGATCATTTGCGGTGCGAGCAATCGTTCCGGCCTATCCAAAACGCAAAACGGGCGGGCACATCGTGTGTCCCGCCCGTCGCTTCTTGCTTTGAAATCAATCGATCAGCGCATGCCGGCTACAGGATCGGGTCCAAGCTGCTTCTTGAGATCCTCGATCTCGTCCTTGAGCTGGGCGTTGGACGAGATCTGACCCTCAATCTTGCGAATTGCGTGCAGGACCGTGGTGTGATCCCGGTTGCCAAAACGCCGGCCGATCTCCGGCAAAGACCGTGCTGTCATCTGCTTGGCCAGATACATGCCGATCTGGCGCGGCCACACCACCGAGCGATGCCGCCGCTCGGACAGGATATCGTTTCGCGAAACACCGTAGTGGCGTGATACGATTTTAAGGATGTCCTCGATCCGGATTCGCCGCGGCTCGCCACTGGAAACCAAATCACGAAGAAGACCCTCGGCGGTGTCCGACGTAACAGGGCTGCGCATAAGCTGCCATTGCGCATAGAGGCGAGTGACAGCACCTTCGAGTTCGCGTCCGCTCTCGGTCAGTTTATCGGCGACCATGTCGACCACATCGCGCGGAATTTCGAACGACGGGTCGACTGCGCGCTTCTCCTGGATGCGCCGCTCCAGGATCTTCACCCGAAGCTCGCGGTCCATCGCACCAATCTCGGTCACCAGACCACGTTGCAGTCGCGACCGCATGCGATCGTTGAGACGCGACAGCTGGACAGGAGGCCGTGCAGAAGCCACGACAAGCTGCCGGCCACTGTCCAGCAACATATTGATGATGTGGTCGAACTCGAGCTCGGTCTTCTCACCTGTCATGAACTCGAGATCGTCGATCAGCAAGATGTCGATCGAGCGAAAGCGATCCTTGAAGGCCATCGCGTCCTGTGCCCGCAGCGCTTCCACGAACGTGAACCTGAAACGCTCCGCAGTGAGATACAGGACCTTGGCGTGCGGCGTGCGACGGCGCACTTCCCAGGCGATCGCATGCAGCAGATGCGACTTACCATGCCCCACACTGGAGTGAAGGAACAGCGGATTGAACCCGCGGCTTTCAGCAAACACCGTCTCGGCAACCTGAACGGCGCCGGCATGAGACATGCGATTGGCTGGGCCGACAACGAAGCTGTCGAATGTGTAACGCGGGTCGAGGGGCGACCCCTCGAGTCCATTGACTTGCGAGCGTGCAATCGCGTGCCCAGCACCGTCCGTCGCCGCGCGCTCCGTCGGTACCGGCTCGGCGAACGCGCGATAGGGCTCTACCGCCTGGCGCGTCGTCGCCACGACCTGGGATTTGGCGACAACAGCGTTGGGCTGGCGCAACAGCACCTCGACCTGCTCGACACCGGGGAACTCCGGCGATGCGCAGGCGATCAACGCGTCCGCATAATGCGACTGAATCCAGTTGCGCAGGAATTTTACTGGCACAGAGACTTTCAGCAGCCGACCATCGAAGCTCTGAAACTCAAGTGTCATGAACCAACTCGAGAAGACGTCTTCACCGAGGCGAGCCCGCAAGGCCGCCTTGACCTTGGCGCCCTTCTGAGCAAGCCCGTTCGAACTGTCGTCCGCCGAAGCGGCCTTATCGACCAGTGCAACGCGCTGCAAGCCCGCTACGCCAGGGGTCGCAATCGCCAGCGCGCCCACGCCAGCATCTACATACCCACTCGGCTCAGCGCCTAATTCGCTCCGATCCCTGGAGCCTGCTCGAGACAAAAAGTCCCCGTTCGCTCCACGCTCGTCTGAGCGCGGTGCGAAATTCTTGTCCTGCGTCATCTGTCAATTCCCCGCATTACTACATGAAGCGATCCATTGCCCTCGCACGGATGCTTCAGATCGCCAGCGCCGAGGCTGGCCATTGTTTGTCTCGGCTTACGCAGAACCCTCCCTTGCCGAAAATCAGGACTGAGCCCAAGGCAATGCCTGGGCCTTCCACCCGCTCAGAGCACCACGATGCCGATCGCTGTCGAGTGGCCCCTCAAACCCCTCGGCAACATTGAAACACCGTGCGTAACCCGCCCTCAGCATGGCCTGAGCGGCCAACTGACTGCGTGCTCCAGAGCGACAAATGAAGTACAGCTCCGCCTCTCGCGAAACGCCGAGCGCCGCGAGACGCCCAGTTAGCTCCTCGACAAAGGCCGGGTTCGGGCGATTGTCAGGAAAGCCTTGCCATTCGACGAGAACAGTTTCTTTCCCGAGAGACGTTAGGTCCGGAAGGCCGACGTACGACCATTCTGCGCGAGTCCGCACATCGATCAGAACAGCGTCGGGACTTTCGGCAAGGCGCCGCCAAACCGCATCGACAGGTACGTTCTCGGCCCTTGTTGACGTCTCAGCAACCACGCTCACATCCTCCTAAACAAACTCGCCACTCACCCCGCCGCCAGAACAGCGCAGCGATCGTTGATGTATTCGGCCTACCTCGACCGCACAGCGGGCCAGGCGACGCGGCCTTCGACTCAACTCGGGGTACACGGCGGGAGGAATGGTCCCACTCAGTTCACACGAAACACGAGGCCGATCCGAAACAACTCAGCGCCGCACGCGCCGTCGACCTCGAAAAGGACATTAACCAAAACTTAAGGGGATGCAAGCTCGCCAAATCACCACAGCGTTCACCCTGGTGCGCCATGCGACTGGACGTCGCGATGCCGACAACTCGAATGAACCTGAAGCTATCTGTGGAGAACGGCTTGAGACGTATGACTTAATTGAGCCTGCTGGCCGCAACAAAAAGGGCGCCGAAAAAGGCGCCCTTGAATCTCGTTTTGATTTGCGAGCGCCCGGTCTAGTCGGGGCGAGGCTTTCGATATCAGACCCCAAACCTCGTTATTTTTGTTCCTTATCAGCGGGATAACACCGATTCTCGATGATGGGCAACAAACTCGAGCGTTGAGTCCAGACCACGAACATCCGAAGTGCTGACGAAACGTCAGGCCGAGGGCTGCCCCGGTGTGCTCAGCGCCTTGATGCGCTTGGTGAGGCGCGACACCTTACGCGCGGCCGTCCGCTTGTGGAGGATCCCCTTTTGCGACGAGCGCATCATAACGGGCTCGGCCGCCTTGAGAGCCGCCGCAGCAGCCTCCGAGTTGCCCTCGGCCAGCGCCAGCTCCACGTTGCGAACCATCGTCTTCATTCTCGACCGACGTGCCTTATTGATCTCGGTGCGGCGGATGGAGACGCGCTCTGCGCGCTTCGCCGATTTGGTATTGGGCATTCCTGGCTCCGTTGCTGGTACGAACTTTGCGTTGATGGGACTGCGTCTGCGCATTGTCCCGGAAAAGTGCATCCCTAGGGACAATGACCGCTCAAACGCAGTCGCCGCCCGTGGGTCCATGCCCAGGGCGGCCTGTCTTGTGGGATGGTCCTATAGCCTGTGCGCTCACCGCTGGCAACGGCGGTCGAGACCTTAACGGAGTGAGCGAGCCATGAAGCATAATTTCCACGAGACGCTCGACGAGGCGGCCGTTGCCTTACCGTCAGACCGTTCAACCGGTCTGGTCCTTGCCGGAGCGTCTGTCATCGCGGCGGTTATCTGGCGGAGTGAACCCACTGTGTTGATGGCCGGCTTGGCCGCTGCAGTCCTTCTGACGGGACTGAGCCTTGCGGCGCCGGCAACGCTTAACCCCCTTAATCGCGCGTGGATGGCGTTCGGACGGCAGCTCGGAAAATTGGTCAGCCCGGTGGTGATGCTCGTGCTCTTCTGCACAACCATCGTTCCCTTCGGACTCGCGATGCAACTCAAGCGTGATCCACTGCGGCGGCGCCCGACTGAGACCGACGAGACATTCTGGATCGTGCCAGAGATCAAGTTCGGCCCGAACGACATGAACAGACAGTTCTGAGCCACGGCTCGGCACCGCGTTCCATCACGTCGGTCACCAACGACACTCAAGCCACAAACAACGGAAAATCGAGATGCTGTCGCTCGCGAAGGAGCTCACCCTCTACATGTCCGCACGCCGAAAGTGGTGGCTCGCACCCGTGCTTGCGACGCTGGTCGTGGTCGGCGGCCTCCTGGCAGTGGCGAAGGGCTCGGCGATCGCACCGTTCATCTACACGGTTTTCTGACGCAGCAGCGATCGTTCGACGCCTGTCATGTGATCTCCTCGAACAACGAGCCCTCATGCGCATCCTCGGGATCTCCGCTTTCTATCACGACAGCGCCGCGGCGCTTCTCGTCGACGGCCGGCCGGTCGCGGCGGCGCAAGAAGAGCGCTTCACTAGGCGCAAGCACGATCAGCGGTTTCCGGAGAGTGCCATCCGCTATTGCCTGGCACAGGGCGGCGTCGGGCTCGACGACGTTGATCATGTGGTGTTCTTCGAGAAGCCACTCCTCAAGTTTGAAAGGCTCCTTGAGACTTACCTCGCCAATGCCCCACGAGGGTTCAGCCAGTTCCGTGCGGCGATGCCCGTGTGGCTGAAGGACAAGCTCTTCCAGAAAGCGGCCATCGCGAAGGCTCTGATGCCGATGTCTGCGTCGGTCGACGTCGAAAGCAAGCTCCTCTTTGCCGAGCATCACCAGAGCCACGCCGCGTCGGCCTTCTTCGCCTCCCCGTTCGAGGAGGCGGTCGTGCTGACGATGGATGGCGTCGGCGAGTGGGCAACGACATCGGTGGCTATCGGCCGCGGCAATTGTCTCGAGACTGTACGCGAGATCCGGTGGCCCCATTCGCTCGGACTTCTCTATTCGGCCTTTACCTACTACACTGGCTTCAAGGTCAATTCCGGCGAGTACAAAGTCATGGGCCTCGCGCCCTACGGCGTGCCGCGCTTCAAGGATCTGATCCTCGAAAAAGTCGTCAAACTGAAGCCCGATGGTAGCTTCTGGCTGGACCAAAGCTATTTCGACTACACGACCGGCCTGACGATGACGTCGCGCAAGTTCCACGACCTTTTCGGTGGTCCCCCGCGCCATCCGGATCAACCTCTGGGACAGAGAGACATGGACCTAGCGGCGTCGGTGCAAGCCGTCACCGAAGAGATCGTCCTCAGAATCACGCGTGAGCTTGCGAGTACCTACGGGATACCCAACCTCTGCCTTGCGGGCGGTGTGGCACTCAACTGTGTCGCCAACGGTAAGGTGTTACGAGATCGTGCCTTCGAGCGGGTTTGGGTCCAACCTGCGGCGGGCGATGCCGGTGGTGCCCTCGGCGCTGCTTACGCGGCGCATTACTTGCACCTTGGCCGCGCTCGCACTGTGTCGAATGCTATAGACGGGATGGATGGCGCCTACCTCGGCCCGGCCTTTGCGCAGAGCGACATCGAGGATCGGCTGACGCGAGCCGGGGCACGTTTCACGGTGCATGGCGAGGTCGAGACGCTGCAACATACCGTCTCCGCTCTCGAGAGCGGAGACGCGGTCGGCTGGTTCCAGGGCCGGATGGAGTTCGGGCCTCGAGCGCTCGGCGCCCGATCGATCCTGGGCGATCCGCGCAACCCCTCCATGCAAAAGACGCTCAATCTGAAGATCAAGTATCGCGAGAGCTTCAGGCCGTTCGCGCCGTCCGTTCTGGCCGAGCACGTCGCCGACTGGTTCGAATTCGAAGGGGCGTCGCCGTACATGCTCATGGTCGCTGAGGTGCGACCGGAGCATCGTCGCGCCATGAGCGAAGCGGAGCAGAGCTTATTCGGCGTAGACAAGCTCAATGTACCTAGATCCTCAGTACCGGCGATCACGCACGTCGATTACTCGGCCCGTATCCAGACCGTGCACAAAGAGACAAACCCGAGATATCACGCGCTGATCGACGCGTTCCGGGCACGGACCGGTTGTCCGATGCTGGTCAACACCAGCTTCAATGTGCGTGGCGAGCCCATTGTCGGCACTCCCGAGGATGCGTTTCGCTGCTTCATGGGCACCGAGATGGAGACGCTCGTGATCGGCGATTGCGTGCTGTCCAAGAACGGGCAAAATCCAGCGTTGGCTCAGGACTATAAGTCCGAGTTCGAGCTTGATTGAGAGACACAAGGCGGCAGCATATCAGGTCTCTACTGAGGTTCACGGCTCGAGTTCGGTGTCCCAATAGAGATAATCCAGCCAACTCTCATGCAGATAATTTGGCGGGAAGAGGCGACCGTTGCGGTGGAGCTCGAATACTGTCGGGCGATAGGGCCACTGCATCGGCCGCATGCCGGCATGTTCCGGCATCAAGCCCCCCTTTGCCAGATTGCAGGGGGCACATGCGGTCACGACGTTGTCCCAGCGGGTCTGACCGCCCCGAGAACGTGGGATCAGGTGATCGAACGTCAGATCGCTCTTGCAGCCACAGTACTGGCACGAGAACTTGTCGCGCAGGAACACATTGAATCGAGTGAACGCCGGATAGAGCGCTGGCTTCACGTAAGTTTTCAGAGAAACGACACTCGGCAGCCGAATCTCGAAGCTCGGGCTGCGCACACTTCTTTCGTACTCGGAGACGATGTTGACTCGGTCGAGGAAGACGGCCTTGACCGTCTCCTGCCAGCTCCACAACGAAAGCGGGTAGTAGCTGAGCGGCCGGAAGTCGGCGTTCAGCACCAGAGCCGGGAAGTTCTTTGCCGGTACAGCGTGCATGGTCACGAGGAAGCAGTCCTGACAGTTTCCTGTCCGAATCGCACTCGGATCGCTTCGAGTCTCAAGCTAGATACTAAACGTATGTGCCGTTCGTGTGAAGCCCACCATGACTGGTATGCGAAAGCGTTCGACAAGATCCATGCAAGGGAACTGCCGGATGCCCTTTACAGCCCGCCGAGGCTGCCGTTGACTGCGTCCAAGGCTATCCGTTGCCAAAACCGCGCACAAAGGCAGACATATGCAGACGTCGAGTGGCACCCGGCCAAACATGCCGTTGGCAGGGATCACCGTGATCGATCTCGGTCAGATCTATCAAGGGCCGTACGCTACGCTGCTGATGGCCAAAGCCGGCGCGAGGATCATCAAGGTGGAGCCGCCCAAGGGTGAGCCTGCACGACTGCGCGCTGCTGTCGGGATGAGCGCCACGTTTCCGTTCGCAATGCTGAATTCGAACAAGCAGGGCGTTTCACTCAACCTCAAGCACCCGAAGGGCAAAGCCCTGCTCAAGCGCATGGTGGGCGAGGCCGACGTTTTGCTCGAGAATTTCGCGCCCGGCGTGATGGATAAACTCGGAGTGGGCTGGTCGGTGCTGCGCGAAATCAACCCGAGGCTGGTTTACGCCTCGGGTACGGGGTATGGCCTCGACGGCCCGGACCGCGACAACCTAGCCATGGATCTGACCGTTCAGGCTGCGTCCGGAATCATGAGTATCACAGGATTTCCGGACGGGCCGCCCGTGAAGGCTGGGCCGGCGATCGTCGATTTCATGAGTGGCATCCACCTCTATGCCGCCGTGGTCACGGCACTGTTCGAACGGCAGATCACGGGCCAGGGGCGGCTCGTCGAGGTCGCCATGCAGGAAAGCGTCTATCCCACGCTCGCCTCGAACCTGTCGTTTTTGTACAACCGGAAAGGTGAGGTCCCCCCGCGCACCGGTAACCGGCACGGTGGCCTGTCGATCGCTCCCTACAACGTCTATCCGACGAGCGACGGGCACATCGCCATCATCACCGTGACCGAAGATCACTGGCACGGGATCACCGATGCCATCGGAAGGCCCGAGCTGAAGACCGATGAACGCTTCATCTCCAACCCGGAGCGGGTGAAGCGCATGTCGGAGGTCGATGCGATGGTGGAGAGCTGGACCCGCACCAAGCCACGGGACGAGGCGATTTCCATCCTACGTCGCTTCCGGGTTCCGTGTGCACCGGTACGGGACCTGAAGGAGGTCATCAACGATCGTCACATGCACGAACGCGGCATGCTCGAAGACATCGACCACCCTGAATTCGGACGCATTACGGTTCCGACCAGCCCGTTGCGCTTCCACGGTGCCGACAAGGTCGCGACGACACCGAGCCCCAAGGTCGGGCAGCACAACGGTGACGTCTACGGCGATTGGCTCGGCATGACCGAGACGGAAATCGCCGAATTGAAGTCCGACGGCGTGATCTGAGTCGACGGGCCTGCGTGGTTCGCTGCGCCTCAAAGCGAGACCAAGGACGAGACCGTCTCGCGTAGCGCAGCTCTCAGCCCGCGTCGGGAAGGCTAAGCAGCGTGGCCGAGCAGGCGTCGCAGTTCGTCAACGCGGTGCTGATCCAGGGCGAACGCCAGCGGCAGGCGCTGGCCATCCGTCAGGGTGAGCACAGGTGCGTGAGTGCCGTAGCCGTCATGGTCGTAGCTCTGCTCCAAGGTGATGCGCTGGACGTCCGCGAAGGCAAGGCTGGTGCGGCGCGTCGCGAACGCATTCGACTGAACAAACTCGATTGTGCGGTTGGCGCGATCGACGACGAGGCCTGTTATGTCGCCGGGATTGATCACGCTCCAGGCGTAGATCGCCGTCGAGATGAAGAACGCCGGGATCAGGATGCCAGCCACAATGATCGGCCAATTCCGTGCCACGCCGGGCACGACCAGAGCCATGCCGAACACGGCGGCGATGAAGCCGATGATGATAGGAGATGAGGCATGCAATGCGCTGGCCTCGGGATTGGAGCTGCCGTCCGAGAGAACGACACGCGATGCGATCATGGCCTCTGACATGTTGTCATTCCTGCTTCATTAAAGCCAACCTTGCCTAAATTCATATCAAGCGCGGCTTGACGATCCGTGTTGATATCATTCAAGAGCCTCCCCCTCACATCAACGGACGGTTAACGATGCCATCTGGACGAGGGGCAAAGGCCGTGTCCCAATGGATACGGGCAATCGAAACGTGAGGGACTGTGATGGCAGAGGACGACGGACTGCGAGCCGCCCGAGCGGCCGGGTTGACACGATTTCTCGATGAGCACCCGCAACAGCTTCGCGGGGCTTTGAAGTCGGCGGCGGATCTGGCCCGGCGGCTACCCCGCGACCTATCCCCGGTCGAGGAGCCGGCGCACACTCTCAATCTTTCCAGCACGCCGGAGCCCAGCCGATGACAAGTCTCGCCTGGGCCTCCATCGCCGAACTCTCTCGGCAAATCGCCGGCAGGAAACTCTCGCCTGTCGAACTCGTCGAAGCGCAACTGGCCCGCATCGAGCGGCTGGACCCGAAATGGCATGCGTTCATCCGCATTCTTCCGGAGCGGGCTAGGGTCCAGGCTCGGGCTGCCGAGGCAGAGATCACGGCTGGCCGCCATCGCGGTCCACTCCACGGCATCCCGGTCGGACTGAAAGACATCATCGACGTCGCGGGCGTGCCGACAACATGCCATTCGAAGGTCTACGCCGACCATATTGCGGCTTCAAGCGCCGTCGTCACAGACAAGCTCGAAGCCGAAGGCGCGGTTGTCGTGGGCAAGATGTCGACGCACGAGTTCGCGATCGGCGGACCGTCGTTCGATCTGCCGTGGCCGCCTGCCGTCAATCCATGGGGCGGAGCCAACTTTCCGGGTGGCTCGTCGTCGGGATCGGGCGTGGCCCTGGCAACTGGCATGTTGCCGGCGACACTCGGAACCGACACCGGTGGTTCGGTACGAAACCCTGCGTCGATGTGCGGGATCGTCGGTCTGAAACCGACATATGGCCGCGTCTCACGGCGCGGTGTCTATCCTCTCGCGTTCTCGCTCGACCATGTCGGACCGATGACTCGGGACGTGACCGACAATGCGATTTTATTGCAGGCTCTCGCGGGCCACGACCCACTCGATCCTGGCAGCGCAGCAGTGGCTGTGCCGGATTTCTCGGCCGAGCTCGGTCGCGGGGTTAAGGGGTTGAGAATCGGCCTCGTTCGCCATTTCTACGACGGCGACGAGACGGCCCATCCCGAGCAGATCAGAGCTGTCGACGATGCGGCAGAGATACTGCGTAAGCTCGGCGCAGACGTGGTCGAAGTCCGGCTTGCTCCGCTCGCAGACTACACGCTTTGCAACCGAGTGATTCTGTCATCGGAATCCTTCTCCATTCACCGGCGCCACCTGAGCGAGCGGCCTGGAGACTACGGAGCACTCGCCCGTCAACGCCTCGCCGTCGGAGCAGGGCTTTCAGCCGCCGATTACGTCGACGCGCTACGCCTTCGCGCTCGCCTGATCGCGCAGACCAATACGGCTATGGAAGGCCTCGATGCGCTGCTCACGGTGTCGAGCATGGACCCGCCGCCGCCGATCGACGACGCCGAGGAATGCGCACGCGTCTACCCGCGGCAGGCGCGCCAGCCCTTCAACGTGACCGGGCAGCCGGCCATCGCAATTCCCGCAGGGTTCACGAAGGACGGCTTGCCGCTGTCGATCCAGATCGTCGGACACAACTGGCAAGAGGCTCGGGTCTACCGCATTTCCCATGCCTACGAGCAGGCTACGGGGTGGGGAAACAGGCGCCCGCCGGGCCTCGACTGAGTGCAGGCCACACGATGGGCTCAAGAGGGGGAGGGGAGGCTCTCCTCCCCTTTCGTCTCAACTCGTTCGATGGCACACTTGTCCGGACAATGGAGCCCGTCGCGACCGAGCCATCGAGGAGACGCCATGAAGTTCGGAATATTCTACGAGCTACAGATTCCCCGTCCGTGGGAGCGCCACTCGGAACACAAGCTCCTCAACGAGGCGCTGGATCAAGTCGAACTGGCCGACCGTCTCGGCTACGACTTCGCGTGGGAAGTGGAGCATCACTATCTCGAGGAATACTCGCATTCCTCGGCGCCCAACGTGTTTCTCGGCGCGGCCAGCCAACGGACGAAGCAGATCCGTCTGGCGCACGGCATCTACCATATGACGACGAACCACCCGTCAAAGGTCGCGGCGCAGGCTGCGACGCTGGATCTGCTGAGCCACGGCCGATGCGAATTGGGGCTCGGTGAAAGTGCGTCGTCGACCGAACTCGAGCCTTTCGGCGTCACGATGGAGAACAAGCGCGCCATCTGGGAAGATGCGGTGCGCTGCATGATGCCGATGTTCAAGGACGAGCCCTCGGAGTACGACGGCCCGCATTTCAAATTTCCCTACCGCAACGTGGTTCCGAAGCCGCTGCAACGACCGCATCCGCCGCTCTGGGTCGCCTGTTCGCAACTGCCGACGATCGAGTATGCAGGGCGGCGCGGAATGGGTGCGCTCGGCTTCCAATTCGTGTCGGCGGACGCCGCGCATGCCTGGGTGCACGCCTACTACAATTCGATCACCAAGCGGCTCGACAAGCTCGGCGACTATCAGATCAACCCCAATATCGCGCTCGTCTCCTACTTCATGTGCGCGAAGACAGACGAGGAAGCTCGCAAGCGCGCAGAGGGGCTGACGTTCTTCCAGTTCGCACTCAACTTCTACGGCCGTCAGCCGAACCGCGAGCGACCCCGTGCGGGGACGGTCAACGTCTGGGACGAATTCGTGAAGTGGAAGGAGGCTAACCCCGACGCCGTCCAGAAGTCGGTCCGTTCGGGACTAGTCGGCTCACCGGACACGATCCGGGCCAAGCTCAGGAAATTCCAGTCCTCGAACGTCGACCAGATCATCCTCCTGAACCAGGCTGGCAAGAACCCGCACGAGTACATCTGCGAAGGGCTCGAGCTGTTCGGCAAGGAGGTGATGCCGGAGTTCCATGCGGCGGAGCCCGAACATCAGGAATGGAAACGCCGCGTTCTCGCCGGCGATATTCAGCTGGAAGAGATCGATACGCAGCCGTTCCGCGATCGCTTCGGACACCTCAAGGAGGTCGCGCCGAAGACCGTTGCTGCGGAGTGATGTCACGGCCGGAGCCGGTGGACCCGGCGGCCCGAGGGGCCGCCGGTGACCATAGCGCTACTCGGCAGCCTGAGCCGGCTGCAACGGCTCCCACTTCTTGACGACCGGCAGCACTTCCTTGGCGAACAGTTCGAGCCCTCGCTTGGAGACCTCGAAGGGCGTACCGCCGAAGCGGAAAGCCACGTTCATCTCGAAGTCGCCGAGCAGCTTGCGGCGATCTTCGATACCGCGCAGCACCTTGTCCGGCGTGCCCCAGCTCGCGGCCTTCATGAAGCCTTCGGTCGCCGCCGCCAGACCACCGCCTTTGCGGGCGATCTCGGCCTTCTGCTGGTAGCTGTCGTAGCCTTTGACCTTGGCGAAGTGCTCACCAAGGAATTCGTAGTGGTAGAAGTTCGACTCGACGAACTTGCCCTGGTATTTGCGCGCCTCGTCCTCGCATTCGGCCAAGTTGTTGCTCATCACCGCGAACTCGGTGAGCATCGGGACAGGCGGTTTCGTACCGTGATACTTCTGGTGAAGTTCGCGACCCTTGTCGATCATGGGCTTCCTCATCTCCCACGGCCGGTCGGCGAACATGACCATGTGCGCGCCGAGCTTGGCGGCCGAGTCGATCGAGTCCTCGCTCGACGCCACGGCATAAATGCGACCGTCCATATTGTGTTGCGGGCGCGGCCGGATCTCGATCCGCGGCTGCTTGTAGAACGGTCCGTTGCCTTCCATGAAGCCGGTCTTGAGTGCGTTGACGATCATGTTGGCCGCTTCGTCGAAGCGCCCACGCGACTCGCCCATGTCCAGCCGGAACGCCTCGAACTCGCGCCGCGCCAGGCCTCGCCCCATGCCGAACCGAAGACGTCCGCCCGACAGCATATCGAGCACGGCCGCATTCTCGGCGACGCGCAACGGATCGTGCCAGGGCAGGATGACGGCCGCTGTGCCGACGTCGATGTTCGGACATTTGGCCGTCAGGTAGGTCATCAACTGGATGTTGTCGGGTACGAACGAGTAATCGTTGAAATGGTGCTCGGCCGACCATAGGCAATCGAATCCGAGGTCGGCGGCCATACGCGCCAGTTTGATTTCCTCGTCCCACACCTGCTTGTCGGGGCAGTTCTCCCAGCCGTAGCTGGCGAACACCATCATCATGCCGACGTCCATGCGCGCTTCCTCCGGGTCGTTCAGTCATGTCCGGACAGCATGGTCACACGCATCGGGGGCGGGTAGCAAGCCAGTACCGATCTCCTCGGTTGCTCACGCGTTCATGCAAAGGCTACGCTCGCAGCGGCTCCGCGTCAGTCGAGGGTATCCGCCATGCGTTTGAGCAAGCTCACGTACGACCAGCTGTCAGCCGAGCAGAAGCTGATCTGGGACGAGGTCGTCGCTGGCCCTCGGAAAAAGATGCACGGACCGTTCTTCATCTGGCTGCACAGCCCCGAATTGCTGAGCCGAGGCGAGAAGCTCGGCCTCTATGCCCGCTTCCATTCGAGCCTACCGCCCCGGCTTTCCGAGCTTTGCATCCTGATCATGGCCGCCCACTGGAAGTGCGCCGGAGAGTGGGTCGACCACGAGCCCATCGCGCGAAGCCATGGCGTCGACGCCGAGGCTCTCGAGGCTCTACGAACAGGCGCTCCGGCTCGCTTCGGAAAGCCTGATGAGATGGCTGTTTACGAGCTTGCTCAGGAATTACTAGAGACCCGCGAGGTTGCCGACACGACATACACCAATGCCAAGGCTGCACTCGGCGAGCGGGGCGTACTCGATTGTGTTGCTGTGCTCGGCTACTATAGCCTTATTGCCATGAGCATGAAGACGTTCGCCATGGTGCCGGAGGGAGTAGCCGACCCGTTCGCTAGTCAGTGATCATGCTGTCTATCCGCTCTTGCCCTCGAAAAGCTCGCGGATACGCGAAAAGAAGCCGGAGGAGGCGGGGCTCGTCTCCTTGTGGCTCTCCTTCTCGAATTCCTGGAGGAGTTCTTTCTGGCGACGCGTCAGATTCTTAGGCGTCTCCACCTCGACCTGGATGTACATGTCGCCCTTCACGTTCGAGCGCAGTACAGGCATGCCCTTGCCCTTGATCCGGAACTGCTTGCCGGTCTCCGTGCCCGCCGGCACCGTCACGGCAACGCGGGAGTTGTCGAGTAACGGCACATCGATTGATCCCCCGAGAGCTGCCGTCGTCATGGAAATTGGAACGCGACAGAAGACGTCCGCGCCATCGCGCTGGAACAGCTCGTGCGGTTTAACCGACAAAAAGATGTAGAGATCTCCGGTCGGACCGCCCCGCTCACCGGCCTCGCCCTCGCCCGCCAGCCGGATTCGTGTACCGTCCTCGACACCTGCTGGGATCGAGACCTGGAGCGTCCGCTCTTTAGTGACGCGTCCAGCGCCTTGACAGGTCGTGCAGGGATCCTCGATGAACTCGCCGCGCCCATGACATGATGGGCACAGGCGCTCGATCGTGAAAAAGCCCTGACTCGCGCGCACTTTGCCTTGCCCCTGGCACGTCGGGCACTGCGAAGGCTTCGTCCCAGGCTTTGCACCCGATCCGGAGCATGTCTCGCAACCCACCGTCGTCGGCACACGGATCGTCGCCTGCTTGCCTGAGAAGGCTTCGGCAAGCGTGATCTCCATGTTGTATCGAATATCGGCGCCACGTTCGCGACCGCCCCTGCCGCGTCCACCTCCGCCTCGGCGCCCACCCATGAACTCGCCGAACAGGTCGTCGAAGATGTCGGACATCGACGAGGCGAAGTCCGGGCCGAAGCCGCCAGCGCCACCCTGACCGCGCCCACCCTCGAACGCAGCATGGCCGAACTGATCGTAGGCCGCACGTTTCTGTGGGTCCTTCAGGGCCTCATAGGCCTCATTCAATTCCTTGAACTTCTGCTCGGCTGCCTTGTCATCGGGATTGCGATCAGGATGGTGTTCCTTCGCGAGCTTCCTGAAAGCGCTTTTCAGCTCCTGCTCGGACGCGCCCCGAGACACGCCCAGGATCTCGTAGTAATCGCGTTTTGCCATCTGGCGAATTCCTAGAGGCTGCCCCGAACTTCTCGGTCATGATCCGCCGTGGCGGACTCGTTCACACATGGCCGATCGCAAAAACGGGCCTGCCCTCCGGATAGAGGACAGGCCCTTGCTCGTGTGCGTTGGCGAGGACCGTCATGTCGGTTCCTCTCGCGCCGCACTTAGCCCGACTTCTTCTTATCGTCCCGCACTTCCTCAAAGTCGGCGTCGACGACGTTGTCATCGCTCTTGCCGCGAGGTCCGGAGCCGTCAGGACCGGCGCCCCCGGGACCGTCCGCAGGGCCGTCGCCGCCCTTGTCGCCGTAGATCGCCTCTCCAAGCTTCATCGAGGCCTGCATCAAGCCGTTGCTCGCCTCTTTGATCGCTTCGGCGTCGTCCGAGGCCATCGCCGCCTTCAGAGCGGCCAGCGCACCCTCGACCGCCGACTTGTCGGCTGCCGAGACCTTGTCACCGTGCTCCTTCAGGTCCTTCTCGACCTGGGCCGAGAAGTGGTCGGCGTGGTTACGTGCCTCGACGAGGTCACGCTTTTTCTTATCCTCTTCCTTATGCGCTTCAGCCTCTTCAGCCATCCGCTTGATGTCGGCGTCGGAAAGCCCGCCCGATGCCTGAATGCGGATGGACTGCTCCTTTGCCGTTTTCTTGTCCTTCGCCGAAACGTGCACGATGCCGTTCGCGTCAATGTCGAACGTCACCTCGATCTGCGGCACACCACGCGGCGCCGGCGGAATGCCGTCGAGATCGAAGCGACCAAGATGCTTATTGTCGGCCGCCATCTCGCGCTCGCCTTGATAGACGTTGATCGTCACCGCGCGCTGGCCATCCTCGGCCGTCGAAAACACCTGACTCTTCTTGGTCGGGATGGTCGTGTTGCGCTCGATCAGCCGCGTGAAGACGCCGCCCAGCGTCTCGATCCCGAGCGACAGCGGGGTCACGTCGAGCAGCAGGACGTCCTTCACATCGCCCTTAAGCACGCCGCCCTGAATCGCCGCGCCAACCGCGACCACTTCGTCCGGATTAACGCCCTTGTGCGGCTCCTTGCCGAACAGCTTCTTCACCTCGGCCTGCACGCGCGGCATGCGCGTCATACCACCGACAAGCACGACCTCGTCGATCTCGGCAGCCTTGAGGCCCGCGTCCTTGATCGCCTGCTCACACGGCGGCAGCGTCCGAAGTATCAGATCTTCGACGAGGCTCTCGAGCTTGGCCCGGGTCAGCTTCATCGTCAGATGGAGGGGCGATTGAGTCTGCGGGCTCATCGAGATGAACGGCAGGTTGATCTCGGTCTGCTGAGCGCTCGACAGCTCGATCTTTGCCTTCTCGCCAGCTTCCTTCAGGCGCTGCAGGGCCAGCCGATCATTCCTGAGATCGATCCCCTGCTCTTTCTTGAACTCCTCGGCGAGGTACGTGACGAGCTTCATATCGAAGTCCTCGCCGCCGAGGAACGTGTCACCGTTCGTCGACTTCACCTCGAACACACCGTCACCGATCTCGAGGATCGAGATATCGAACGTACCACCGCCAAGGTCGTAAACCGCAATGGTCTTCGACGCCTGCTTTTTGTCGAGCCCGTATGCCAGCGCGGCGGCCGTCGGCTCGTTGATGATGCGCAGCACCTCGAGGCCCGCAATCTTGCCGGCATCTTTGGTCGCCTGCCGCTGGGCGTCGTTGAAGTAGGCAGGTACGGTGATCACCGCCTGCGTAACCGGTTGCCCGAGATATGCCTCGGCGGTCTCCTTCATCTTAGCCAGAATATCTGCGGAGATCTGTTGCGGTGAGTATTGTTTGCCGCGCGCTTCAACCCACGCGTCACCGTTCTTGCCTTCGGTGATCTTGTAGGGAACGAGCTTCGTATCCTTCTCGACCATTGGGTCGGAAAAGCGGCGCCCAATCAAGCGCTTGATCGCGAACAACGTATTTGTCGGATTGGTTACACCCTGGCGCTTCGCCGGGAGACCGACGAGACGCTCACCATCCTCGGTGAAGGCGACGATCGACGGGGTCGTGTTGGCCCCCTCGGCATTTGGAATGACTTTCGGCTGGCCGCCTTCCATGACGGCGACGCACGAGTTGGTCGTTCCCAGATCGATCCCGATGACTTTCGACATGTCGGTAGCTGTCCTTTTTCATTGCGGCGAACCGATCGGACCCGATTGCAGAACTTGCACGTTCTTAATGCAAGGCCAGCCGTGGCATCCGATGCTCCGGTCGCTCCGGCACGGAGCCCTGGATGCGGTCCCCTGGAGCTGTCTTCGACGACAAAGCGCTATATAGGTGTGGCCGTTTGGCCCCGCAACGGTCGCTAGACGAATAGATCGGTAATTTCACCTAGGACGACCGAGCCGCCACACAACCCCGACGCATAGGGCTGAAATGGCTATTCCACAAGGTTTTAGCTACTTGTCCAGCTACCTCGACGAAGAGCGCCAGCGCAAGCTTCTCGGCGCTGTGCGGGCCGTTGTGGCGCATTCGCCGCTCTATACCCCCGCAATGCCTCGGTCCGGCAAGCCCCTGAGTGTCCGCATGACGAATTGCGGGTCCCTGGGCTGGCTGACCGACCGGGATGGGGGCTATCGTTATCAGCCCACCCATCCCGACACCGGTCACGCATGGGCTCCAATCCCCGAGGATCTGATGCGCCTATGGCGCGAGGTAGCAGGCTACGCCGCTCCGCCCGAGGCGTGCCTGATCAACTACTATTCTGGAACGAGCCGTCTTGGTAGCCACAAGGATGCTGACGAAACCGATCTGTCGGCGCCGGTCCTTTCGGTTTCCCTTGGAGACGACGCCCAGTTTCACGTCGGTGGGGTTGGGCGCACAGACCCGAAAGAAAGGCTTATCCTGCGATCGGGCGACGTTATTGTCCTCGGCGGCGCCGCCCGTCTGGCCTACCACGGGATCGATCGGATCTATCCGGGGACATCGGATCTCTTGGCAGAAGGTGGGCGCTTCAACCTGACTTTGCGCAGAGTGAACCTGCCTGACTAACCCGTCGCCCTAGCACCTCAACGACGTTCAACCCTGGCCCTGTTGTTTTGCCGCGTCATCCTGGGCGGACGCCTCGGGTTCATGCGCAGCTGCGGCCGGCTGCTGCGGTTTAGACCCACCCTTCGACACCGCAACCATAGCAGGCCGCAAAATCCGCTCCTCAATCATGTATCCGGACTGGAAGACCTGCGTGACTAGGCCTGCGGGGACCTCGTGCGACGGCACCTCGACCACCGCCTGGTGATGATGCGGATTGAACGGTTCACCTTTGGGATCCAGGCGCTGGATGCCATGTCGTTCCAGCACGGACAGCAACTCCCGCTCGATCATGGTAACGCCTTCGACAAAACTCTTGAGCGCCGGCTCCTGCTCCACGAAGCGATGTGGAACCGCTTCTATCGCCCGTTGAACATTATCGCCGATGCCGACCACGTCGCGGGCGAACTTCGTGATGGCGAACTTGGCCTGGTCGGCCTTCTCCCGCTCCAGGCGCTTGCGCACGTTGTCCATCTCGGCATGCGCCCTCAAAAGGCGATCTTTGAGGTCCGCTGCCTCCGCACGCAGGCGCGCAATTTCCTCGCTTTCGGCGGGAGCCGCCTGCGCCGTAGCAGTCGTGGAAGCCTGGACACCGACCGGCGCGTCATCGGCCTTTGGCGGCGCCGCATCGTTCGTCGCGCCCTGCTCAATGCCGTCCTCGATCTTCTTATCGCTCGTCATGGGCCTCTCATTCGCGAAGTATCACTCCCCGGCAGCGCCTTAGGCGGCGCCGCTGGAGCGTCTCTAGCGGCCGCTTGTCTTACCGCAGCCTCGAAAAATCAAGTCAGCGCCTTACCGACAAGCCGCGCCGTGTAGTCGACCATGGGGATGATGCGCGCGTAGTTCAGCCGCGTCGGGCCGATGACACCGAGCACCCCCACTACTTTCGTCGTCTCGTCCCGGAAGGGCGCAACGATGAGAGACGAGCCGGAAAGCGAGAACAGCTTGTTCTCCGAGCCGATGAAGATATGGACACCGTCGCTTTTCTCAGCCAACCCCAGCAGATGCGCTAACTCCTTCTTGGATTCCAGGTCGTCGAACAACTGGCGGATCCGCTCGAGATCCTCCACGGCAGCGAGATCCTTGAGAAGGTTCGCCTGCCCGCGCACCAGCAGGCTGCGCCGCTCTCCTTGAGTGCCCGACCAAGTGGCAAGTCCCGCCTCGATAACCTTCTTCGTCAACTGGTCGAGTTCGGCCTTGGCTTTGGCCAACTCGGTTTCGATATGGGCCTTGGCCTCCCCGATCGAAAGTCCTCGCACGTGATGATTGAGATAGTTCGCGGCTTCGGTCAGTGCCGACGGCGGCAGCCCGCGCGCCACCTGGATGACCCGATTTTCGACCGTCTGGTCCTCACCAACCAGCACCACCAAGGCCTTGCCGGGTTCGAGTGCGACGAACTCGATGTGCTTCAGCCGTAAATCCTGCTTCTCGCTCAGGACCAATCCGGCGCAGTGAGACAAGCCAGAGATCATTTCTCCAGCTTCTGCAAGAACTTGATCCATAGGCAAACGTCGCCGCGCAGCGAGCTGGACATCGATCTGACGCCGCTCTTCCTCCGTCAGGTTGCCGACCTCGAGCAATCCGTCGACGAAAAGCCGCAAGCCGGACTGCGTAGGAAGCCGGCCGGCCGATGTGTGCGGGGCATAGATCAGCCCCAAGTGCTCCAGGTCCGACATCACGTTGCGGACTGAGGCCGGCGACAGCGCGATGGGTAGGTTGCGCGACAAGTTGCGCGACCCGACCGGCTCGCCGGTGCTCAGGTAAGTCTCGACGATCTGCCGAAAGATCTCCCGAGAGCGCTCGTTGAGCTTCTGGATTCCTGTCAGTCTGTCTTTCACGGTTTTTTGCCCATGTCGCCCGCCCAGGTGATGGTGAGCGATGACGGAAGCTAGGTATCACCAAGCTGGACGTCAATGTCGCCTCTTTCCGCTGGGTGCACGGTTGCGGTTGATTGCGGGCGCCACCTCCACTAGCTTCCGCCCATCGCCGTCCTGGGCCGAGCCCAGCCAACAGAGAGCCCAAGAATGCGTCCCTCAAAGCGCCTGCCCGACGAACTGCGCCGTGTTTCCATCGATCGCGCGGTGTCGCTGCACGCCGAGGGGTCGTGCCTCATCAAGTTCGGGAATACGCACGTCCTTTGCATGGCCAGCCTCGAGGAGCGCGTTCCGCCTTGGCTGAAGGGTCAGGCGAGGGGCTGGGTTACGGCCGAATACGCCATGCTGCCACGCGCGACGCATGACCGGACGCGGCGTGAAGTCACCACAGGCCATCCGTCCGGCCGAACCCAAGAGATCCAACGCCTGATTGGCCGCGCACTCAGAGCCGTCGTCGATTTAAAGGCACTCGGCGAGCGCCAAATCACGGTCGACTGCGACGTGATCCAGGCCGACGGCGGCACGCGCACGGCCGCGATCACCGGCGCCTGGGTCGCGCTTCACGACTGCCTCCAGTGGATGCGCCAGAGAGACATGGTCAAGGACGGTGTCATCCGCGATCAAGTCGCCGCCGTCTCATGCGGTCTCTACAAGGGCACAGCCGTACTCGACCTTGACTATGCGGAGGATTCCAACGCCGACGCCGACGCCAACTTCGTTATGACCGGTGCTGGTGGCCTTGTGGAGGTGCAGGCGACGGCGGAGACGGTGCCCTTCCGAGAAGAGGGGTTTGCGGAGTTGCAGGCGCTTGCGAAAAAGGGCATCGGCGAACTGCTCGCGCTGCAGAAGTTGACGGTTTCCTAGGGCGACTAGCGGCTCATCGGCGGCCACGCGACTTTCAGACGTCGCGTGCAACGACATGACGGCCGAACGAGTTGCTGCATCACCGCCCTCCCGTGCGGGCTTGGCGGTATTGCAAGCGATGGGAGCACTACATGGCCACCCTGCGACCGGAAGGCGTGCTCGAGACCGTCCTCTATGCCCGCGACCTCGAAGCCACGGAGCAATTCTGGCGCGACATATTGGGACTCGAGCCGTTCTCCAGGATGGACGGTCGCCAACTGTTCTACCGTTGCGGCAACCAGGTTCTGCTGATCTTCAATCCTGACGCCACGATCGTTCCGCCTAAGGGGGGCGCACTGCCGGTTCCCCCACACGGCGCCACAGGGGAAGGCCACGTCTGCTTTCGCGCCAGCGCCAAGGAGATCGCCGATTGGCGTGCACACTTGGTCGCGAACGGCGTTGCGATCGAATCCGATTTCGTGTGGCCGGCATCTGGCGGCCGGTCCATCTACTTCCGCGATCCGGCCGGTAACTGCCTCGAGTTCGCAGAGCCGAAGATTTGGGGGCTAACCTGATGTCAGCACGAAAGCTCAGCCGCGGCGGTCGTCTGGTCGTCGCGAGCCATAATCCGGGAAAGCTGCGTGAGATTGCCGATCTCGTGCGCCCCTTTGGTCTCGATACGGTCTCGGCCGCCGCCATGTCCGTGTCGGAGCCCGAGGAGACCGAGACCACGTTCGCCGGCAACGCCCGCCTCAAGGCACTGCACTCCGCAAAAGCCACGGGACTGCCCGCACTTTCTGACGACTCTGGTCTCGAGATCGAAGGACTCGGCGGCGATCCGGGCGTCTACTCGGCCCGATGGGCGGGTCCGGCCAAGGATTTCAGCCTTGCCATGCAGAAGGTGCATGATGCTCTAGCCGCTAAGCGAGGTTGGGAGGAAATCGCCGGACCGCGCGCCAACTTCACCGCCGCGTTATGCTTGGCGTGGCCCGATGGCGATACCCACATTTTCGAAGGCAAGGTGTTCGGCCGTCTCGTGTGGCCACCGCGCGGCTCTAAGGGGTTCGGCTACGATCCCATGTTCCTTGCCGATGGTGAAACCGAGACATTCGGTGAGATGGAACCCGAGAAGAAGCACGCCATTTCGCACCGCGCGCGCGCCTTCCGCCTATTCATCGATGCATGCCTTGAGTGATACCTCGCTCACCGTTCCTTCCGGCGATGGCGGTTTCGCGGTCTATGTCCATTGGCCGTTCTGTGCGCAGAAGTGCCCGTACTGCGACTTCAACAGCCACGTGCGCCACGGGGGCTGGGATGAGGCCGCCTATCTCGCCGCATACGTGCAAGAGCTGACATCGACCACCGCGGCGATGGTGTCCCAACGTAAAGTCGACAGCATCTTCTTCGGCGGCGGCACACCATCATTGATGGCAGCCGGTACAGTGTCGGGCATCATCGAGGCGATTGCCGATCGCCTTGGACTGTCTGACGGCTGCGAGATCACCCTCGAAGCGAACCCGGGCAGTGTGGAGGTTGGTCGCTTTCGCGCCTATCGTGCTGCGGGCGTCAATCGCGTTTCTGTCGGAGTCCAGGCCCTCGACGACGTCCAATTGAAGCGGCTGGGCCGGATCCACTCCGTCGCCGAGGCGCTTGCTGCCCTCGACATCGCGCATTCCACCTTCGACAGGGTCTCGTTCGATCTCATCTACGCGCGTCCGGGCATGACAGAGGCTGCGTGGGAAGCAGAGCTGGCTCGAGCGCTGGCGCTGCAGGCGGGTCACCTCTCGCTCTATCAGCTGACCATCGAGGACGGCACGCCGTTCGCGAGCCTGCACCGCGCCGGCAAGCTGGTGATACCCGAGCCGGGCCTGGCCGACCGCCTTTACGAAATCACCCAGGATATGTGCGATACGGCGGGCCTGCCCGCCTATGAGATCTCTAACCATGCTCGGCCCAGCGAGCAGAGCCGGCACAACCTCGTCTATTGGCGCTACGGCTCCTATTTGGGTTTGGGTCCAGGTGCGCATGGTCGCGAGCCCCGTCCCGCGGGCAGGTTCGCCACGGTCAATGAACGCAATCCGGAGGCTTGGCTCGCTCGCGTCAGCACGGCGGGACGCGGACTTACGGAGGAGACCCTGCTCGCTCCCGGCGAGCAGGCTGACGAGTTGTTGCTGATGGGATTGCGCCTCAGCGAAGGCATCGATCTCAATCGTCTCGCCGCGATCGGTGGTGTTCGGCCATCTGAAACCGTCATGTCACGGCTCGAGAGCCTCGGCATGCTCGAGCGGCCGCACGTTGGGCGCATTCGCGCAACCCGTGCCGGTCGTTTCGTGCTCAACGAAGTGGTCCGTCAGCTGGCGATGGCTTTCGAGCCTGCGAGCTGACTATTCAATCTTGTGCTTTCGCAACTCGCGCACCAACGCGGTCAGCCGCTCGGACACCTCGACGCCGGTCTCGACGATGACCTTTAGCGTGGCTCGTCCCTGGATGAGCTTGTTGAGGCGCTCCTGCTGCTCGCCGAACCCGTAAAAGAGTTCGTCAGGAGCCTGGATCTCACCGTCCTCGACTGCGCTCATCACGTCGAATGCATTCTGCGAGGCCAGCACGAGCATCGAGGCAATGTCGTTCATGAGCTGGTGATAGGAGCGCGCAAGAGCCTGGTCGATCCGCGAACCGCAGACGCCGAATTTGAGCGGCGAGGCGGCGCCGGGGCCATCTCCGGCAAACAGCTTGGGATTGCGGTGAAGCCGCTTGAAGATCTCCTGAAGGCCCATGCAGCAGGATTCGAGGTCCTTCAGCGCGATGCCGGCCTTACGGCGTGATCGCGCGCGATCGACGGTCTTCTCCTGCGCCACCCAGTTTATTGCCGCAATCGAAGCGATCGCGGCGAGGGCGGACAGCGCAGGGAGCACAACCGCCAGCGGATCAGGCGCGATCCTGCTGTCGGCCTCGTCCAGCCTCTGGGCTTTCTGTTGCATGTTCGCCGCCACGGTTCGGTTCTCGAGCACGCACACGCCCTCCACGAATCGAGAGGTGTCTGCAGCTGACCGTGCATGCACGCGCCGGCGACAATGAGACGGCAAATGCGCCTATTCTGAGTTATCCACGGCAGCGAAGACAGGGCCGACCGCAACTTGCAGTCGGCCCCGCCGCTATCAGTACACCCGCGCCTTCGGCTCGATGTACTTCATCTCGTTGGTGAGCGTGTAGGTGTGGACGGGACGATAGTCGATCGTCACTTGACGCTTGGCGTCATCCGCCCAAGTCAGAGTGTGCTTCATCCATTCCTTGTCGTCGCGATCCGGATGGTCCTCGCGGGCGTGTGCGCCGCGGCTTTCCTTCCGATTCTCGGCGGCGTGCATGGTAACGGCCGCCTGAGCGATAAGGTTGTCGTACTCGAGCGTCTCGATCAGGTCCGAGTTCCAGATCAATGATCGATCGGTGACGGCTATGTCGTCGGTGCCTTTCCAGACCTCGGTGATCTGCTGGCATCCCTCCTTCAGCACGGGCCCGTCGCGGAAGACGGCGCAGTTCGACTGCATGATCCGCTGCATCCGCAGGCGCAACGCCGATGTCGGTGTGCCGCCTTTGGCGTTCCGGAAATGATCGAGACGCGAGACCGCGAGCTCGCCGGCATCCCTGGGCAAATCCTGATGAGCGGTGCCCTTCTCCGTTGTGTCCGCAGCGCGCAAACCAGCGGCCCGACCAAAGACGACGAGGTCGATCAGAGAGTTGGAACCGAGTCGGTTGGCGCCGTGAACCGACACGCAGGCCGCCTCTCCGATCGCCATCAGGCCCGGAACTACGTGGTCGGGATTGCCGCCGAGCTTGGTGAGCACCTCGCCGTGGAAGTTGGTGGGGATGCCACCCATGTTGTAGTGCACGGTCGGCAGTACCGGGATCGGCTCGCGTCTGAGATCGACGCCGGCAAAGATCTTGGCGCTTTCCGTGATGCCCGGCAGTCGCTCAGCCAGGATCTTCGGATCGAGATGGTCGAGGTGCAGGAAAATGTGGTCCTTGTCGGGACCCACACCGCGCCCTTCGCGAATCTCGATCGTCATGGAGCGCGAAACGACATCGCGCGATGCCAGATCCTTAACGTGCGGTGCGTATCGCTCCATGAAGCGCTCGCCGTTGGCGTTGGTGAGATAGCCACCTTCGCCGCGACTGCCCTCAGTGATGAGCACGCCAGCGCCATAAATGCCGGTCGGGTGGAACTGCACGAATTCCATGTCCTCGAGTGGCAAGCCGGCACGAAGGACCATGGCGTTGCCGTCGCCCGTGCAGGTGTGTGCGGACGTGCAGGAGAAGTAGGCCCGCCCATAGCCGCCGGTCGCGAGAATGGTCTTCTTCGCCCGGAACCGGTGCAACGAACCATCTTCGAGGCAGAGCGCGACGACGCCGCGGCACACTCCGTCCTGATCCATGATCAGGTCGATGGCGAAATACTCGATGAAGAACTCGGCGGAGTGCCGCAACGACTGTCCATAGAGCGTGTGCAGCATTGCGTGTCCGGTACGGTCCGCCGCGGCGCACGTGCGTTGCGCGGGCGGCCCTTCACCGAATTGGGTCGTCATGCCACCAAAAGGTCGCTGATAGATGCGGCCGTCCTCGGTCCGGCTGAACGGAACACCGTAGTGCTCCATTTCATAAACGGCCTGTGGAGCATTCCGGCACAGGTACTCGATGGCGTCCTGATCACCGAGCCAGTCGGCGCCCTTGACGGTGTCGTACATGTGCCAGCGCCAGTCGTCCTGGCCCATGTTGCCAAGAGCCGCCGCCACGCCACCTTGAGCCGCGACCGTGTGCGAACGCGTCGGGAAGACCTTGCTGATGCAGGCCGTCTTCAAGCCTGCTTCCGCACAACCGAGCGTTGCCCGCAGGCCCGCGCCGCCGGCGCCTACCACCACAACGTCGTATGTGTGATCGACGAAAGGATAGGCCTTGCCGTTGACAGCGGGCTTGGCAACGCCGTTCGCGCTCTTGTTTGTTGCGTTCATCGCTCAGGCCCCGAATGAGAGTTTAGCGACCGCATATACGCAGGTCAGGCCGACGAGGATCACGAAAAAGGTGTTCAGCATGAGCAGCAACACCTTGCGCCCTTCAGAGTGGAAATAATCCTCGATGATCGTCTGCATCCCAAGCCGCATGTGAACCATGCCGGACAGGACCAGCAGAAGCAGCGGCAGAGACAGCAGCGGGCTTTTCATCGCTGTCTTGACGGTCGCATAGTCGGCACCAGCCAGCCGTGCGATCTGAAGGAGTACGACGACGACCAGGACAAAGTTGGAAACGGCCGTGACGCGTTGCAGCCAGAAATGGTCGGTGCCGCTCTTGGCGGATCCCAGCCCACGGGCCTTGGCGAGCGGCGTCCTGATACGCGCCTCAGTGGGACTGGGCGTCGGGCGAAGTGTCGTGCTCATGATCAGATCCCCCCGCGCATGCTGAGACCCCAGATCCACAGCATCACGGTCAGCGCCAGCGACAGGATAATCGTGCCCCAGGACAGCCGGTCCACCGACGCAAGATCAAAGCCGCGCCCCGTATCCCAGATGAGATGACGAATACCACCGATCATATGGTGCAGGAGTGCCCAGGAGTAGCCCAGCAGCACTATCAACCCGAGAGGTGAGCCCATTATGCCATTGACATAAGCGAAGTAGTCCGGCCCGGAAGCAATAGCCACCAACCACCACGCCAGCAGCAAGGTACCCACGTACAGGGCGGCACCGGTGATTCGATGCACGATCGACATCACCATATTGATCAGAGGACTATAGATCTGCAGGTGCGGTGATAGCGGCCGCGCTTTGGGTCGCTGCATATCGGCATTCGCCATCAGGTCGTCTCTCCACCGGCGCAATTTGTGAGCGTGACTTATTAGCGTGGCACACTGTTGCCGGCAAATGCTATCGAGCCCGCAGTGCCAAACTCGGCCCAAGCTATCCAAGAAAATCGATCGCGGGCATTCAATGGGGCTTACCGAGCGCATCATTTATGCGCAGCGCGGATCAGCCCTGGCGGCGCGTGGCTTCGCCAATCGGGAACGTCGATCAGTCCAAAGCGCCTACGATCGCCCGTCCGAGCCCCGTCCCACTCTCGAACGCGTGCTCGGCCATCCGCCCCAGGCACCAGTCCCCTGCCACGCCGACCCGATGCTGCGACGAGAACAGGTATGTCTCGCCGAGCGCATCGTCCACGATCCCATGGCGCCAAAGATGTGCCGAGATCTGAGCGGGCCTGATCGGTGGCAAGTTCAGGATATTGCACACCTCGTTCCACAGTTCGGAGGCAACAACCTCGGATTCGACGTCTTCGGTTTCCCGTGTCCACGTCGGCGACGCGTGGATCACGATGTGATCGCCCCGCGACGGCCGCCCCGGCTTGGCATTGTTACGGGCCACCCAGCGCACCACCTCGGACATGTCCGAGAACACGTCCTGTGTCGGGAACGCGCGCTCCTCGAGGCGCACCAGAACCGCCCAGCACGGCGATACGCGGACGCGCTCCAAGGGTCGTGCCAACTCTTCGAGGCGGCCGATCAGGAGGCTCGCCTCGGGCGCCGGAGTTGCAACCGCTACCGAATGAAACGGCCCGGCTCGCGACTCATCCTCAAACCAGATCTGCCAGCCCTTCTCGTCGCGCTGGAGCGTATGCACTCGCCGATCAGTGTGCAGACGCACGCCCTCGGCCAGCGGCCGGACGAGGGAACTCATCCCGGGTGTCCCGACGAACCACGGCATCAGCTGGCTGGCGGAGTCGCCATTGGCGGCAGTGGGCACCCATCGTGTGGCATAGGCCGAGCCCGTCAGCTCGTCGAGATAGGTACGAAATCGATCCGAGCGCGCTGTCACATATTGAGCGCCGTGGTCGAATGGAACCAGGCCGAGACGCGTCGTGGCCATACGCCCGCCTATGATCCGGTCCTGCTCGAAGACCTCCACATAGCAGCCTGCGCGGCGCAGCACCCGCGCGCACGCAAGACCGGCAATACCGGCGCCGATAACTGCGACCTTCTTCGTCACAAAGGGCCTCACTAAGGCCGCCACTACCCAAACGGCCAAACCCGAATGTGGGGTGCACGGCTCTTTCTCGAGCCCTCAACTTCGCATGCATCGCCTACTCTAAGGTTAATGAAACGATGCCGGTGGTTGCTTGCTGGCACATTCGACACGTCGGTGCGTTTTCAACGCGGCATCGCGACCCAATAGTCCAGATCGAGGATCACGCCTTCGGTCGGGCTGGCCGGCTCGGACGGTGATGGGAAGCTCGAGCAATTCACGTTCTTGGTCGCAACGGTTCTCAACCTGAGTGCACCAATATCGCTCCGCCCCGGAAGTGCTTCTCGTTCGAGCACCTCGGACCATGCGTAGACGGTGTCCCCCGCGAACGCCGGCGCCGCATGACGTCCGGCATTGATTGCAGCCACATGAAACGCATTGGCCAAACCATTAAACGACAGGGCCCGCGCCAGCGAAATCACCACGCCGCCGTAGACCAGACGCCGCTTGAAGCGCCCCTGCCCCTCGGTGTGCTGGTTAAAATGAACTTTGGCCGTATTCTGATAGAGGCGGGTCGCCAGCTGGTGCTCTGCCTCCTCGATCGTCATGCCGTCGATGTGATCGATACGCTCTCCGACCTGATAGTCACCCCATACGAACGATGATCCGGCGAGCGTGCGGTCGTAGGCGCGGATATCGATGGGAGGAACTGCCTTGCAGATGGCGGCTGCTGCGACATGCGACGGCAGCGCCGGAACGACGGCCTCGGCCACGATCGCCGCCTGGTCACGCTTGCGGACCATAACCCAGCGCGCGAAGGTGAGGACAGCCTCACCGCGCTGATTGTGCCCTGTCGAACGCACGTAGACCACGCCCGACTCTTTGTTGGAGTTTTCGCGAAGGCCAATAATATCGGTCGTCGCGGAGAGCGTGTCGCCCGGATATACGGGCTCGAGAAACCGCACGTCCGCATACCCGAGATTTGCGATCGCGTTGAGGGAGAGGTCCGGAACCGTCTTGCCGAACACAACGTGGAATACCAGCATGTCGTCGAGCGGCGCGCGCGGGTAGCCGATCGAGCAAGCCATTGCGTCCGACGATTGAACGGCGAAGCGGTTGCCGTAGCAGGCTTGGTAAACAGACGCGTCCCCCAGCGTAACAGTCCGCGGCGTTGCGTGACGGATCACCATTCCGACGCGGAAGTCCTCAAAATAATTGCCGGTGGTTGATTTTGCGGTCGGGGGCATGCCTACTGCTCCTTCTTCGTGCCCACCGGCTCATCCTGAGCAGGGCGAGACACTCGGCTCCGATCGTGACCCTTGCGGCGTGGCATCGCTGGCGTCAACATGGCCGAGGGTCACGTCAGCTTCCACTCCGATGCCGTCTCATCGAAAGGCCGCCGCCGAACGGACTGATTTGTCCGGACGGGTTGGCGGCAGGCATCAAGCCGTGTAATCCTACCTTGTAACCCTTCCAAACCAGACCAGTCAGCGAAGCTCATCCAAGAGGCAACCACGCATGCGATACGAGTCACCGGATACCCTTGAGGCCGCAGCCAAGCTCCTTGCGTCGGAAAGCGGCGAGGCGCGCATTCTGGCAGGCGGAACGGACCTTCTCGTCCAGATTCGCGCTGAGGTCCTCAGCCCCGCTCTAGTCGTCGACATCAAGAAGGTCGCCGAGACGCGGGCCATCAAGGAAGAGGCGGGCGGCTTCCGCATCGGCGCGGCCGTCACTGGTGCCGAACTCAAAGAGCATTCCGCGCTCAAGAAGGTTTGGCCCGGCCTCGTAGAGGCGGCCAACCTGATCGGCTCCACTCAAGTCCAGGGCCGTGCCTCACTGGGCGGCAATCTGTGCAATGGCTCGCCTGCCGCAGACAGCGTGCCAGCGATGATCGCGGCCGGTGCGATCGCCTCGATCGTGGGTCCCAATGGGCGTCGTGACCTCAAGGTCGAGGACATCATGCTCGCCCCGCGTAAGCTCGCCCTGCAAAAAGGCGAGATCATCGCCTCGTTCCTGTTGCCGAAGCGCGCGCCGCATTCGGGAGATGCCTATCTCCGCTTCATTCCACGCACGGAGATGGACATCGCTGTCGTCGGCTGCGGCGTCAGTCTGACGCTCGATGGCTCAGGTACCTGCACGGCAGCCCGGGTCGGCCTCGGCGCCGTCGCGGCACGTCCGTTGCTGGTCGAGGACGCGGCCAAGGCTCTTGTTGGAACGAAGGTCGATGACGCGGCCCTCGAGAAGATGGCTGCTGCAGCTCGCGCTGCCTGCAAACCAATCGACGACAAGCGCGGCACGATTGAATTCCGGACCGACGTGGCGGGCGTGCTCGCCAAGAGAACTGCACTGATCGCGCTCGAGCGCGCGAGGAAGGCCTAACGATGAAACACCACGTAACAACGACAGTTAACGGTGACGAGGTCGAGTTCCTGTGCGAAACCGAGCAGACCCTGCTCGACTGTCTCCGGGACGAACTTGAGCTCACGGGCACCAAGGAAGGTTGCGGCTCCGGCGACTGCGGAGCCTGCAGTGTTCTTCTGGACGGTCGCCTCGTCTGCTCCTGCCTCGTGCTCGGTGTCGAGACGAACGGCAAGAAGATCGAGACGATCGAGGGCATGGCAACGGGCGACAAGTTGCACCCGCTCCAGCGCAAGTTCCTCGAGCATGCGGCGCTGCAGTGCGGCATCTGCACGCCGGGCGTACTGGTCGCTGCCAAGTCGCTGCTCGAGAAGAATCCGAATCCGACGGAGACGGAGGTCCGCTACTGGCTTGCCGGCAATCTCTGCCGGTGCACCGGTTACGACAAGATCATCCGTGCCGTGATGGATGCCGCTGCCGAGATGCGAGGAGCCTGATCACATGCAGGAGCGAGTGAAGAGCCCCAAGTTCGATGTCGTCGGTACGCGCCCCGTGCGTCCCGATGGTGCCGACAAGGTGACCGGCCGCGCCAAATATGGTGCGGACCACAATGTTGCCGGCCAGTTGGTCGGCAAAGTGCTGAGGTCGCCCCATCCGCACGCCCGCATCAAGTCGATCGACACTTCGGCAGCGCTGGCGATGACCGGCGTCAAGGCCGTGGTCACGCGTGACGACTTCAAGGATCAGTCCTCGGAATTCGTTCCTGCAGGCGAGATGCTCGTCAACTATCGCGACGTCGTGCGCAACGTCATGGCACGCGAGAAGGTCCTGTTCGAGGGCCATCCCGTTGCCGCGGTGGCCGCAACGAGCGAATCGGTCGCTCGTGCGGCTTTGCGAGCGATCAAGGTCGAGTACGAGATCCTTCCGCATGTGATCGATGTCGTCGAGGCCATGAAGCCGGACGCCCCGATCGTCGAGGACGGCATGATCACGGTCGGCGTCACTCCGCCGCCGACCAAGCCGTCCAACGTCGCAAAGCGCGTTGAGTTCGTCCTGGGTGACATCGAGAAGGGCTTCAAGGAGGCCGATCTCGTCATCGAGCGCGAGTTCAATACGAAGCCTGTGCACCAGGGCTACATCGAGCCTCATGCTTGCGTTGCCAGCGTATCCGAGGACGGCACGGCGGAGTTGTGGACGACGACCCAGGGCCACTGGATCGCACGTGCGCACTGCGCCCGCCTGCTCGGGTGGGACATGACCAAGTTGCGTGTCACGTCATCCGAGATTGGCGGCGGCTTCGGGGGCAAGACGGTCGTCTACCTCGAACCCTTAGCGCTGGCGCTCTCGGCAAAGACGCACCGGCCGGTCAAGATGGCGATGACGCGCGAGGAGGTTTTCAAGGCTTCCGGTCCGACCTCGGGTGCCAATGTCTGGGTGAAGATGGGCGTCAAGAAAGACGGCACCATCACCGCTGGCGAAGCCGTCCTGAAATATCAGGCCGGATGCTTCCAGGGGTCGCCCGTGCAACCAGGTTGCATGTGCGCATTCGCTCCCTACGACCTCGCTAACGTCAAGGTCGTCGGCTTCGATGTCCTCTCGAACCGGCCCAAGGTCGCTGCCTATCGCGCTCCTGGTGGCCCGATTTCCGAGTACGCCGTCGAAAGCGTGGTCGATGAGATCGCGGAAAAGCTCGGCATGTGCCCGATCGAACTGCGTCTCAAGAATGCCGCGAAGGAAGGCACGAAGGCTGCCTACGGCCCGAAGTTCGGTCCTGTCGGAATGGTCGAGTGCCTCGAGGCAGCCAAGGGCAGCCCGCACTGGAAGGCTCCGCTCGGCAAGAACCAGGGACGGGGCATCGCCGCCGGATTCTGGTTCAACATCGGTGGCGAGACGACCGTCAATCTGCAACTCAACGAAGACGGGACGCTCACGCTCATGGCCGGTACGCCGGACATTGGCGGTTTGCGCGCCTCGCTCGCCATGATGGCGGCCGAGGAGTTGAAGATCCCGTACGAGAAGGTTCGGCCGATCATCGCCGACACCTCATCTCTCGGCTACAACTTCGTCACCGGAGGCAGCCGCTCGACGTTCTCGAGCGGTCTGGCGACGGTCGAGGCGGCCCGCTCGATCATCAAGCAGGCCTGTGGACGCGCCGCCAAACTTTGGGAGATCCCCGAGGATGCGGTCACCTGGGAGAGCGGTGAGATCAAGCCTGCCGGCGACAACGCCGGTAAGTTCAAGCCGATGACCCTTACCGACATCGCCAAGGTGGCGGGCAAGACTGGTGGCTCCATCGTCGGCGTCGGTGCCATCTCGGCACAGGGCGCAGCTCCGAGCTTCGGCGTGCACATCGCCGACAGTGAGGTCGATCCCGACACCGGAAAGCTGACCATCACCCGTTATACGGTGATCCAAGATGCCGGAATTGCGATCCACCCGGCCTATGTGGAAGGCCAATACCAAGGCGGTGCCGCGCAGGGCATCGGCTGGGCCCTTAACGAGGAGTACATCTACGGCGACGACGGCAAGCTCCAGAACGCCGGCTTCCTCGACTATCGCATTCCTGTCGCCTCGGACCTTCCGATGATCGAGACGATCATCGTCGAGGTGCCGAACCCACGCCACCCGTACGGCGTGCGCGGCATCGGCGAGACGGCGATCGTGCCGCCCATGGCGGCGATCAACGCCTCGGCGGCGCGGGCTACGGGCGTGCGCATGTTCGAGTTGCCGCTGTCGCCGCCCAAGGTGTTGAAGGCGATGAAGGCAGCGAAGAAGGCCTAAGTCTTCTCAAGATAGCTGCTCGACAAACACGGGCCGGTGCGGAATTCTGCACCGGCCTTTTTTGTGCGGCGCCAGGAGCTTCCTCATGGACACCCAAGCCTTCGAAGCAGGCCTCAAGGCCGATGGTTACAGCGAGATCGAAAGGAAGCGCTACGAGCCGCGCCCGGCCAACGGCGAGCACGGTCATCACTTCTCGGTGCGAGGTCTCATTCTGGATGGAGCCTTCGTCGTGACGAAGGAAGGCGTCGAGCGGACGTTTCGACCCGGCGAGATTTTCGAGGTTGGTGCCGACACGATGCATTTCGAAGCGGTCGGGCCAAATGGCGTTGAACTGATCGTGGGACGGAAATACTGACACACTGGTCCGTTGGATCAGTGCGGCAAGGGGAAGGAAGCACCGTGGCCCATGTCTCTTTGATGGGGAATCTGCGTCAGTACACCGGCGGCGTGACCGAACTCGACGTCGACGCGAGCAACATCCGCCAGCTGTTCAAGAAACTAGGCGAGCAATTTCCCGAACTCGCGCCGCACCTCGAGGAAGGCCTCGCGGTCGCGATCGATGGTCAGATCTACCAGGACACGCTGCTCGAGCCGATCGGAGCGGACAGTGACGTCCACATCCTACCGCAGATTGCCGGCGGATAGACCGCTGAGATCGGCCATACGCACCGCCCGGCGGGCCGGAATCAAAGCGCTTGTCATAAGCCTGCAGTGAAGCCGAGTTCTACTGGAGGGCCAGACTTAGCGCTCGCCAGGCTCAGCATGACCAGAAAGCCCCTAAAAGCAGCACCTCGCAATCGGCCGTTGCCCCGCAAGACCTCGGCTGCGAAGCCAAGCCCGGCTGCGCCTCGGCCCAGCCCTGCTGCGATCGAGGCCGAGATGGTCGACAGCTTCGACGAGGAGCTTGAGATGGAGCTCGACGACACGCGTCTCGACGAATTGCTAGGGCAGGGCCCTCTTCCGGAGGCCGAAGAGGGGACGCTCGACCGTCGGTTCTACTTCAAGGAGCTATTTCGCCTTCAGTCCGAACTCATCAAGCTCCAGGACTGGGTGCAGCACACTAAGTTAAAGGTCGTTGTCGTCTTCGAGGGGCGCGATGCTGCCGGCAAGGGCGGAGTCATCAAGCGCATCACGCAACGCCTCAACCCACGCGTCTGTCGCGTCGTTGCGCTGCCGGCACCCAATGACCGGGAGAGAACACAGTGGTACTTCCAGCGTTACGTGCCCCATCTACCGGCCGCCGGCGAAATCGTTCTGTTCGACCGGTCATGGTACAATCGGGCCGGCGTCGAGCGTGTCATGGGCTTTTGCAGCGAAGCGGACGTCGAGGAGTTCTTCCGCACGGTGCCACAGTGGGAGACGATGCTGGTCCGCTCCGGAATCGTCCTGATCAAGTACTGGTTCTCCATCACTGACCAAGAGCAGCATTTGCGCTTCACCATGCGCATCCGCGATCCCATGAAGCAGTGGAAGCTTTCGCCGATGGACCTCGAGTCGCGCCGTCGGTGGGAGTCCTACACCCGTGCCAAAGAGGAGATGCTTGAGCGCACCAATATTCCCGAGGCGCGCTGGTGGATCGTCGAAGGCGTCGACAAGAAGCGTGCTCGGCTGAACTGCATTGCCCACCTTCTGGAGCAGATCCCGTATCAGGAGGTGCAGCATTCACCCATCGCACTACCCGATCGGACCCGCAGCCCCGACTACGCCCGCAAGGAACTGCCGACCGACCTCTACGTGCCCGCACGCTACTGAGCGAAGAGGCCTGCCCTTCCGATCCCAGGGCCGATCGGTACTGCGAAGACCTCGCTCGGCCGGACAGGGCTCGACGAGGGCATGCGCGTCTCATTTGAGACCGAGCCCGACAAGCATGGGGAAGGACCGAAAGCCATCAATCTGCAGGGCGAAGGCTGACCCAGAAGGATCGGTTACACTCTCGCGAGCGCCGACCGCAGTGTCAGCGTTGGAGGAACCTACGTAGCGTCTCAATGAATATCAACAGTGCCGCCCCACCGGCGGCACCACCCAAAATTTGTACGGCGATGAAGCCGAGGTCTCCCGCAGCGAGAGCGGCACCCCCCATTGCACGCTCGATCACTTGGCTCCCGATCAAGCCGCCCATCGAGCCGGACAGGATCGTCGCGTAGAGGCCGCTTGTCTGGCGGCGCACTCTCGTTGCCGCCTGATGCGCTCCTACCGCGCCGCTCGCGAACGCAACGACGAGGCCGACGATGTTCATTGACCAAACCCCTTCGACGACGTGATCGCGAACCGGACCGTTCACAGTCGTGCCCTTTTTGCGACAGCACCCCAATATCCCCCTGCCTATGGCACACATCTTGAGAAAAAGTTCATCTTCTGGGCTAAGGATGCTGCTCGAGACAGCGTCCGGGGGGACAGATCGATGATCCGTGCAGTCATCATCGCAGTGGCAGGGGCCATTGCTGCATTTGCAGTCACATCGGTCGACGTTTCGATCGCTGGCGAGAGGGCCTCAGCATCGGGCCACAAAAAGGGTCCGGAGGTGCGCGGCTATGTCGCTCGGCGCGGCGGTTATTCATACTCCTATGGCGACACCATCAATACATACGGCGACAGCAGGTCGCTCTATGGTGCGACACAGTCATTTCGTGATCCGATGCTTGACCGGCAGACCAATGCGGGCCCGTTCGACCACGGCTTCTTTTTCGAATCCGGCGTTGCACCCCGAGGCGGCAACTCCCCTTACATGAACTGAGGCCTTCGCCGCGTCGAGGCAACGAGTCGATACGCCTCGAGCGCCGCAAAACCCGGACGCCGGCTCTGGCGGAAGCGCAGCGAAGCTTGCCTCCCGCTTCGCGACAATTGGGCCACGGTCCATGCTGTTCGCGAGTGGCCGATACTATTGATCTGGTGATGGCTGGCTAGAGCCATTATAGCGTGGTTAATGCGCGGCTGCCTCCGACGTAGCTGTGCAGAACTCGTTCACGCACCCGGGGGAATTTCGACATGTCTCGTTCGAGATCGTCGCTTGCGCTGTCTTCATTGGCCGCCGCAGTACTCATCTGCGCGAGCACTTCCATCGCAAGCGCCAAGTGCACCCGCCTTGCATTCTCGGTGAATGACTATGGCAAGGAAGGGCCGACCAAGGACGCCAAGGCCTTGCTCGACAAGTACATTGCAAATTGGACCGCGCAACGCGGTATCAAACGCTATACGACCGGCAAGAAAGACGTGAAGTGTGAGTTGTTTCTCGACTTCGGCTTTTTTGACGAGCACACCTGTAAGGCTTCCGCAACGGTATGCTGGAACAGCGGCGCGACACCCGCCAAAGGCCGTGAAACGCCGTCCTCCACTCCCAAGTCGGCGATCTCGCCCAAAGCCGAACCCGTCAGATCGGAGCCGGCTGAAACGCCAAGTTCGCAGCCAGGAAGCAAGCCCAAGGCTGCATGAGTGTAAGCCGGCTGAATGGGCGACTAGGCGCGTGCTCTCAAGAAGCTTGCGACCGCTGACGCTGCGGTCGCGAGATTTCCTTTGCGGGTAAAGCCTGAGCTACCCCGCGGACCGAAGTCGTGGTCGCCATCGCCGATCCAGTTCAGCTCGATGGCTTTCGACAACGCGTACGTTTCCACCTCAGTCCGACTCCCGAAGGGGTCCCGTTCGCCTTGCACGACAAGAGCTGGACAGGACAAGCCTTCCAGATGAGCCGTTCGCGTCTTCTCGGGCATGCCCGGCGGATGGAAAGGATAGCCGAGGCATACGAGCCCGGCGATCTTGCCAGCGGCAAACAGATCGTCGGCGACCAGGCTCGCCACGCGCCCCCCCATCGACTTTCCGCCCACAGCGAGACGCCCCGCAAGACCGGCCGCATGTATTGCCTCTACGGCCACTGCAAACTCGGAACCGAGCGATTCGGCCTTCGGCGCCGGCTTCTTCTTGCCGGTGTATCGCCTCGCCGCCATGTAGCCGAATTCGAACCGCACGACCCGAACTCCATGTTGGACGATGAGATCCGTGATCTGGGATAGGAATGCGGTTTCCATTCCCGCCCCGGCACCATGGGCGAGGAGCAGGGTCCATGCCGCATCGGCCGGACCGGATTCCAAGAGTTCGGGCATCAGTTGAACCTGTGAATGATGAGTGCCACGACTCCGGCAACCCTACTGCGGCCTTCGACTACCATGCATCGACCATGGGCCGCTTCTTGCCGTCCCGCGGCGCTGACGGTCTGATCGAGGCCAGGAGCGACACGATCCAGTGACGCGTCTCCGCTGGATCAATCGTGTCGTCGATGCCGAACGTCGTCGACCGCTCGAGCGCTTTTCCCTCTCTGTAGAACCGGGCGACGAGACTTTCAAAGCGCTCACGCCGCGCATCGGGATCCTCGATGGCCGCTAGCTCCTGCCGGTAACCGAGCTTCACCTGCCCCTCAATGCCCATCGGTGCGAATTCACCCGTCGGCCAGGCCACGGTGAAGTACGGCGCCCGAAAGTTGCCGCCGGCCATCGCCACAGCGCCCAGACCGTAAGCCTTGCGCAAGATGATCGTGAAGTAGGGCACCGTTGCGTTCGAGGCTGTCAGGAACATTCGCGCGGCATGGCGTACGAGCGCGGTCTTCTCGATCTCTGGTCCGACCATGATCCCAGGAGTATCGCAAAGATGCACAACTGGAATATCGAATGCGTCGCAGAGTTGTATGAAACGCGCGCCTTTGTCCGAACCGTCACTGTCGATGGCACCGCCGAGATGCGCCGGATTGTTGGCGACGATCCCCACGGCACGCCCCTCGATGCGGATCAGTGACGTCACCATCGTGCGTCCAAAGTCACGCCTTAACTCAAGGACGGAACCGTCGTCGGCCAGCGTTTCTATCACCTTGCGTATATCGTAGACGCGAACCCGGTTCTCCGGCACGAGCGTACGCATGCGACGTTGGTCGGGCGCGGTCCAGTTCGCCAAGCGACCCTGGAAATAAGAGAGATAGCGCTTGGCCACGGCAACGCCTTCGGCCTCATCGGCGACCGCAATGTCGATCACGCCGCTCACCCGCTGAACTTTAGAGGGGCCGATCTCCTCAGGCCTAAATACCCCGAGGCCGCCTCCCTCGATCATCGCCGGACCACCCATGCCGATGTTGGCATCGGCCGTCGCAATGATGACGTCGCAGCAGCCCAGGAGCGACGCGTTGCCAGCAAAACAGCGCCCCGACACGATCGCGACCATCGGCACAAGCCCCGATAGCTGGCCGAAGTGATGGAAGGTGTTGAACCCTATGAAGCCGCCGTAGTCATCGTCTCCCGGCCGCCCACCGCCACCTTCGGCAAAGAGCACGAGCGGCATTCGCCCCTGCTCCGCGATGTCGATGATGCGATCCGTCTTCCAGTGATTGTGCACGCCTTGAGTGCCTGCGAAGACCGTGTAGTCGTAGGCCATCACTGCGGCCCGGGCAGCCGGGTCCTCGAAGAGGTCGCCATTGATCCGGCCAACACCAGTGACCAACCCGTCCGCAGGGCTGCGCGTCAACAGATCCTCCAACCCGCGCCGGCGTCGCTGCGCTGCCACCACAAGCGGCCCGTATTCGACGAAGGTTCCAGGATCGACCAAGTCGTCCACGTTCTCGCGAACAGTGCGTTGCTTGGTCTTACGGCGCCGCGCGACTGCGTCTGGCCGTTTCTCATCACGCGTCAAGGCACGGCGATCGAGCACTTCGGCAAGATCCGGACGTATGCCGTTGAGATCGACGTCCTCAGCTTTCGTGGCCGTGTCGGCGATGCCCTCAGTCGGTTCCAAAGCGAGCAGCAGTTGGCCCTCCCACAGCGTATCGCCCGCAACGACATGCACGGTCCGAACCGTGCCTGCCGCCTCGGCCGTGACGACATGCTCCATCTTCATGGCTTCCATGACGACGAGTTGAGCGCCGCGCGCCACCTCCGTGCCTTCGCCTACGGCTACGGACACGATCGTGCCCTGAAGAGGTGCTCGAACCGCGAGCATGCCATCAGCCGGTTCCTCGCCTACTCCGATTGGCGCGGAGCTGTCGTGGCGATCGGCTTGCCCGTAGGCAAGCACCGCCAAGGGGTCCCTTGAATCGACCTTGGCCCCTGCCCTAGCCTTCTGACTTCCATCGGCAGCGGCCTCCGTCGTCGGCGCAAAATAGAGGTGCGGGTGATGCTCGCGGGCCTGTTGCGCGAGTTTCACCGCATGCGTCTCGACGAAGTCAGTGTCGGCCCGTCCAGCGATCACAGCAGCGTCGGTCAGAAGCGCCTGAAGGAGCGGGATGTTGGTAGGGGCGCCCGCAACGTGCATCTCGCACAGCGCGCGATAGCCCTTGGTCAACGCGTGATCGAGGCGGCCCGATCCAACGTGCACGATCAGCTTCGCCAGCAAGGGATCGTAGGCGGGGCTCGTGCGATAGCCGACATAGCCGTTGCTATCGACACGAACGCCACGCCCCGACGGGACCTCGAAGGCCGTCAAGGTTCCTCCGCCGGGCTTCACGGACCCATCCGCCGCAATGCTCTCGGTATTGATCCTGGTCTGCAGTGCCATGCCGCGCGGCTGGGGTACCCGATCCGCTGTCAGGCCGAGTTCATCGAGAGTCGCGCCGCCAGCGAGCCTCAGTTGGAGTTCGACCAAATTCAGACCCGTCACCTCCTCGGTGACCGTGTGCTCCACCTGAAGCCTGGGATTGGCCTCGATGAAGAAATACTCGCCCGTCTCGGCATCAACGAGAAACTCGACAGTCCCGAGATTGCGATACTTGACCGCTCGAGCGAGCCGTAACGCAGCCTCGATCAGTTGATCGCGAAGGCCAGCCGAAAGATTTGGCGCGGGTGCAATTTCGACGATCTTCTGACGCCGCCGTTGCAGAGAGCAGTCGCGCTCCCAGAGATGGGAAACGTCCTTTCCGTCGCCGAGCACCTGCACCTCGATGTGGCGCGCCCGCCGAATGAGCCGTTCGACATAGAGGTCGCCATTGCCGAAGCCCGATTGCGCTTCCGACCTGCACCGGATGAATGCTTCTTCGAGCTCGCTTTCCGTCGTTACCGGCCGCATCCCGCGTCCGCCGCCTCCCGCGACGGCCTTCACCATGACGGCGCCTCCGGGGCCAAGCCTGGCGAGAAAACTCCGCGCCGCCTCTAGTGTCGTCGGCGCTGCCGTGCCGGGGAGGATCGGTACATCCATTGCAGCGGCAAGCGCCCGGGCTGCATGCTTGTCCCCGAACCGAGCCAGCGTCTCGGCGCTCGGCCCGACAAAGACAATGCCTTCCTCAGCACAGCGGTGCGCGAATTGTTCGTTTTCAGAAAGAAAGCCATAACCGGGATGGATGGCCGCGGAGTCCGTTTCACGTGCGGCGACCAATATGGCCTCGGCATCCAGATAGGCGGAAACGCCACGCCCAGGCAGCTGTCGCGCCTCATCAGACTTCCGCGTATGCAAGCTCGCTGCGTCGTCGGCTGGATAGACAGCTACCGTTCGAATTCCGAGCTCGGCGGCGGCTCGGAAGATGCGCGTGGCAATCTCGCCCCGGTTTGCGACGAGCAGCTTCCCCTTGATCATGGCGATAGAATTTCCCTGGCTGTGTCGAGTTCTCCCCGCCGAGGGTAGCCATACCCTGCGTCGCCGCCTAGCGGCCTCTGCGGCCGCTTGAGATCGCAAGTGCTCTCACCTGTCCTCCCCTCGAAAATGGGGGGCTTATCTCCCAAGTCCACGCCCATATCGCACGGACGTGCCGAACGTGCGCCCACCACGCTAGTGTCGTCGGGCTCGTCGTCGACCGTGCTCGCGTCGGGGCCTGCGTCCTTCACGCACCGGGCGAGTTCATCGTGGCGCGCCGCCTCGCTTACTGGCCACATCAGTCGCTTTATCAACTCTCGAACACACCGCCGCCGGGAGCAAATGTTTCCATGTTTCGGCCGGCAGCGGGAATCGCGTTGCTGTCTCTGAGGGACGGCCGGCGGAGATTGAAGGCGATCGGCACGATCGAAGGGCGAGCGTTCGCTGGAGATTGCATCGTCGATGCCGACGAGATCACGTTTTGACTTTGCAGTGACGCAGCGGCCGCCGGTCAGACACTGAGCCGGCGGCGGCCGTCAGGCATTTGCTATCAGAGCCTGCTCCAGATCGGCAATGAGGTCAGCGGGGGCCTCGAGGCCAACTGAGAGACGCAGCAGGTCGGGGGGGCAGGGCGTACCTGGACCTTCGACCGACGCGCGGTGCTCGACCAGGCTTTCAACACCACCCAGCGAGGTGGCCCGCTTCCAGATCTTGAGGTTAGCGGCTGTGCGAATGGCAGCGGCCTCGCCACCCTTCACGCGAACGGAGAGCATCCCGGAAAAGCCGCCCATCATCTGGCGCGAGGCGATGGCATGCCCCGGATCGCCCGCAAGGCCTGGATAAAGCACTGCCTCGATACGGGGATGGCCTGCGAAATGCCGCGCAATCTCGAGCGCCGAGGCCGACTGATGACGCACGCGAAGATGCAGTGTTCGCATGCCGCGTAGCAGCAGAGACGCCTCCATCGGTCCAATGATCGCGCCGAGCATGCCGCGGTTCCGAGCCGCTCGCTCGGCGTAGGCGTCGGCGCGAGCGAAGACCAGGGCACCGGCCAGTACGTCGGAGTGGCCATTCAAGTATTTCGTGGCCGAGTGCATGACGACGTCGGCGCCCAGCGCAATGGGCTGCGTCAGAACCGGGGTGGCGACCGTCGAGTCCACCGCCAGGACAGCCCCGGCCTTGTGTGCGATGTCGGCTGCGCCACGGATGTCCGTAACGCCCCACGTGGGGTTCGCGGGCGTTTCGACCCATATCATCCGTGTCGAACCGGGCTCTATGGCTTGCGCCGTGGCGTCGAGGCTGGTCCCATCAACGAACGTCGAACGGATACCGAGCGATGGGGCGTCCTCGACCAGCCACTTTTTGAGTCCCCAATACATGACCGTGGGCGCCACGACGTGGGTAGGCCGCTCGAGCGCCAGAAAAGCCGACGTGGCCGCCGCCATGCCGGAGCCGTAAATCAGTGTCCGCGCGCCGCCCTCGAGAGCGCCTAGGACATCCTCGACCTGCCGCGTCAGAGGATTATCCGGTCGCGAGTAAGCGAAACCCTTGGAGTACTGGTTGTCGGGATCACGCTCGTATGTGGTTGCGAGATGGATCGGTGGAATGATCGCGCCCGTCGCAGCATCGATGGCGCCACCGGCCTGGGCGACGATGGTTTCCGGCGCGTGGGGCTTGTGCATTGGGATCTCTCTCGTTGCTTGCGCGATCGCGCCTCTCCCCGAGAGAGCGCAACCACGGTTGACGAGGTCTGCATGCGCCACAAAAAAAGGACCCGCAAGAGCTGCGCTCCAGCGGGTCAGTTGCCATGCCTTGCCAAAAAACAGGGAGGTGAGAGGAAACGTCTCCTTGCGTGCAGAGGATGGGGATCAGGGGAAACCCCGCGTCAGAACGCTGACCCGAGTTACTTCGGCGGCGCTTCCTGGGGTGCCGGCTGCTGCTCGGGCAGCGGCGCAGGTTCGATCGGCGCGGCGGCCGGAGCCTCGGCAGCAGGAGCAACAGTGACCGGAGCCTGCACAACGGTTTGGGCGGGGCGATGGAAGGTCGTCCGATGACCGTAGCCTGCGCCGGGAGGGCACCATTGAGCGCTGGCGGCAGTTGAGAGAAGGCCAAGGGCGAGTAGAGTTCCGAATATCGTTTTCATGGGATTGTTCCTGCAGGTCGTCGTCCTGGGACGGGGTGTTTCGTCTTTGGCGGCGGGTCTCGCCGTCCGATGCTTCAGTTCTAAGCGACGTTCCTTCAAAAGTAAATATGGAACGGTTCGGCTCGTTTTCAATAAACTGTGATCGTGTGCTCGGAGCTGATGAGCGGATCCTCGGAACGCATCGCGCCGCTGCGAACCTCCTCCCCGCGGCCCCGGTACATCCTTGCCGTCAACAGCTACCCAATGAGACGATCCGTGGCCGCTGGCTGTGCGAGGTGGTTTTGCAGTTGTTAGGAGTGGTGATGGCGCTGGCGACAAGACCCGGTAGCCTGCTCGCAAAGACGATACGTCTGATCGCAGCTTTTGCTTTGCTTCTCGTCAGTTTCGCGCTTGTCGCTTGGCTTGCGTTCCGACCGGCAACGCCGGATGCGTTCTACGGTTTTGCGTTATCGCCGGAGCAGAGTTCCGGCGCGCTTCTCCGATATGAGCCCTACACGTTGTCGATCCCGATCGGCGGACAGGGGTGGCGCATCCTTTACGTCACTTCGAGTGGCGGAAAGCAGATGCTGGCAAGCGCAATCGTCGTGTTGCCGACGCGGGGCGGGGACGAACGACCCGTTATCGCCTGGGCGCACGGTACGACGGGAATTGTCTCGGGATGCGCGCCGTCCGTCCTTGGCCGCCCTTTCGAGCACGTGCCGAACATGGAAGCGATACTGCGCCAGGGCTGGGCATTTGTGGGAACAGATTATCCAGGACTTGGCACGGACGGCGGACACCCCTACCTCGTGGGTGAAGATGCTGCACGCGCCGTGCTCGATGCGGTGCGAGCCGCCCGGCGGTTGAAAGACGCCCATCTCGGCGATCGCGTCGTGGTCTGGGGCTTTTCGCAGGGGGGCCACTCAGCCCTCTGGACCGGAATGCGGGCGGCGGCAATCGCTCCAGAACTGAAGGTATTAGGGGTTGCCGCCATGGCGCCCGTAAGCGACCTGAATGAACTGGTGCAAGCATCCAAGGGCAGCAGCTTCGGAAAAATCATCTCATCGTACATTCTGACAGCTTACGCTCGGGCGTATCCGGACGTGAGGCTCGGAGACTACGCAAGCCCCACATCGCGTCTCGTCGCACACCAGATTGCAAGTCGTTGTATCGACGGTTACCAGACGCGGCTTGCCGTTCTGGCAAGCAAGCTGCTTCCGAGGGACGGTCTGTTCTCGAAGGACCCGGGATCCACTGGGGATCCGGCTCGATCAAAACACCCCCTCGGGCAACGTACCGGTGCCGTTACTCATTGCGCAGGGCGAGGCCGACGATTTGATACTGCCGGGACTGCAACAGCGCTTTGTTCAGGAACGTTGCTCTGAAGGTCAGCAAATCGACTACCGGACATATCCGGATCATGATCACGTCTCGTTGGTTTCTGCCGCTTCACCGCTCGCGGCCGAACTCATCGAATGGACTCGCGACAGGCTCGGCGGGAAGGCCGCAAGAAACACGTGCCCACCATGAGCTGGTGTGCGACTTTTGATCCGATTCACGGTACGGTGCGTTGCGTATCTAGAGATGATCGCCAGGACCGTACAAAGCCGCCATGAACCAACCGCAAGCCCCCGCAGCAAGACCGCCAGGCCGCCCGCGCAGCGACGCCACGCGGCAAGCCATTCTCGATGCCTCCGCGCATCTCCTCGAAACCGAGAGCTATGACAAGATCTCGATCGAGCGCATCGCGTCGGAGGCCAAGGTCGGCAAACAGTCGATTTATCGCTGGTGGGGTGGCAAGGCCGATGTCGTGCTCGCGGCCTATACCGAGCGCGTTCTGCCGCGCCTTCCGCCCCGACAGCCGACCGATGATGCTTTCGGCGATCTCGAGGACTTCCTCCGGCAGTTGTTCGCGAGCGTGGCTACTCCTCTGGTCCGGCGCACCATGCAAGGACTGCTTGCAGAAGCGCAGCTCGATCCGGAATTCCGGCTGAAGTTCTACGGGGTCTTCGTTGCTTCACGACGTACGCTGTTCAAGCAGGTGCTCCGGCGCGGTGTTGCCCAGGGGCAGTTTCGGGACGACCTCGACATAGAGACGACGATCGACCTGCTGAACGGTGCCTTCTGGTACCGGTTGCTGTCGGGCGGCGAGGAAGATCTCGACGACGCGTTCGCAACGAGCCTCGTCCGCACCATGCGACCGGCGATTGCCGCCGCGAGGCAGAGAGCCAAAGCGTAGGGGCGGGCGGAACTTTCCTTGGCCGGGTGACGCCAGCCCGCAACGTCGCTCGCACTATCCGGCTGCCACGCGGCTGCCGCAATGATGTCATTCGACTGCCACGCCGCTCGCGATACTCGGACGGAAGGTGATTCGCTGCGTTCGATGATGCGGATTGCCAACGGTGGCATGTCTCGGGTCTTGGCAACAGAGGCCTGTTAACTCTAAATTAACTTTGTTGATTCGAGATGCGAGCGCCCTGCCTGGGGGAATCTGCTGTAGCGCGTTCGGACATCCTGGGGACCATGAAGAACCGACTTACCGGCATCGCCGTTGGGCTTAGCTTGGCCATACTCGTCGCGGGCTGCGCGGGCGCACCGGAACTCTTGCCGGCTGCTCGTCCGCTGTCCAAGGACGCTATGATGCTCCTCGGCAAGAAGGGCATGAAGCCAGAAGCGCCGCTTTTCGTCAGGATTTTCAAGGAAGAATCCGAACTCGAGATTTGGAAGCTGCGCGACGACGGGCATTTCCATCACTTCAAGACCTATCCTATCTGCACCTGGTCAGGCGATCTCGGGCCGAAGCTCGCACAGGGCGACAAGCAGGCACCCGAGGGCTTCTACACGATCCAAAAGAGCCAGATGAACCCGAACTCCAGCTTTCATCTGGCGTTCAATCTGGGCTTTCCCAATGCTTATGATCGGGCCCATGGGCGCACCGGAAGCGCGTTGATGGTGCACGGCAAGTGCAAGTCGGCGGGCTGCTATGCGATGACAGACGCCTTGATCGAAGAGATCTATGCGCTGGCGCGGGAGACCTTCGATGCGGGCCATGCATCGTTCCAGGTGCATGCCTTTCCGTTTCGCATGACGGATGCGAACATGGCGCGGCACCGAGGCTCCAAGTGGATGGATTTCTGGAAGACATTGAAGGAAGGGCACGATCACTTCGAGATTACGCGACAACCGCCACCGGTGGTCGTGTGCGGCAAGCGATATCACGTCAACGCGCGGCCATTGCAGAACGTCTCAATGCGCATCGATCCCGCCGGCGCCTGTCCGAGCCTCGAAAAGCCGCCGCTGACGCCGTTCGTGCCGTCGGGAGACCGGCAAACGGCGGACGCGCACGTCGTTGCACCTGGCCCCAAACTACGGGCGTTTGCGTCTGCTCCGGGAGCCAGCGGCTCGGCCACCGCTACGCTCCAGGGCTTGACCAACGGGTCACTCGGATCGCCCCGCGTGATGACGGGTAGCGCTGGACTGGGCTTCACGGGACCCAACAATTAGCCGCGGCCGGGTATTGACCTGTGGCTTGGCTGCCGCAGGGTCTTGCTGCCCTCAAATCAGCAGGTTAGGACTGCCAGAATAGGCGGTAACCAAACTATCGCAGGTGACCGCGTGCGGGACATGCCGGAAGGCATGGCGCCAGCATCGAGAGTGCGGGTGGGCATGCGATTAGCCTTGAGCAAGTCTGGAGCTATCGCTTGTGTCGCAATTTCGGCACTGGCGTTGGGCGTTGCAACGACAGCATCCGCACTCGACATCGAATTGATTGACGTTGCGCCCGATCGCGTGGAGCGGCAACGGCACTTCGCGCGCGGTGAGCTACCCTTGGCGGCTACGCCACGGCTCGATCAACTCGACGAGCGTCTCAAATCTCTGGATCTCGCATCGGGCCGCGCCATCTACATCCGCATCTTCAAAGCGGAGTCGGAACTCGAATTGTGGATGCAAAACAGCGGAGGCACGTTCACTCGGCTCGCGACCTACCCAATCTGTCATTGGACGGGCAGTCTCGGACCCAAGCTCAAGGAAGGCGACAAGCAAAGCCCGGAAGGCTTCTACACCGTCGGGACACCTCAGACCCGCCTGGTCGGGCGGTGGCGCCGCGCGTTCAACCTCGGTTTTCCGAACCACCACGACCAACTCCTGAACCGAACGGGCTCCTACATTCTCATCCATGGCGGCTGCTCGTCGGTCGGCTGCTTCGCCATGACGGACGAGGTGCAAGAAGAGATCTATGGCCTTGCCCGGGCCGCACTCTCGAAAGGGCAGGATAGATTTCAGGTTCACGTCTTCCCATTCCGAATGACACCAGAAAATCTCCAGCGTCATGCCGAGCACGAATGGGCGCACACGTGGAACGACCTGAAACCTGCCTATGACAGCTTCGAGCGGACGCGCGTGCCACCGCGGATCGCTCTCTGCGGCGTGCGCTACAAGGTCGCCGACGGTCTTCCCGGAGAGACCGGCAGCGATGAGCGGCGACTGCCATTGCTGCGTCAAGCCTCGGCAGATGCACGCGCCATCGATCCTCATGCGGTGATCGATGCAAACGGCAATTGGGTCGCGCCGCCGTGTGAATTCGAGGACGAAGCCAAAAGGCGCGAGTTCTACGCCGGCTCGGAGATCGCCGTGGCGGGCACACCTGTTGCGGCGCCGATCGTATCCACGCCGACCCCATCAGCATCGACCATCACGCTGAACACACCGACGACTGAGGCGCCTGAGTCGGCGAAAAGGTCGCTTGCGGCGCGGGGTTTGACACGCGAAGCCGCAGCGTCCGACGTTGAAAGCACGAGTGGCTCGCGGGTCAGACGGATTCAACAGAGCGCGAAACCAACGCGTCGCGAGTCCGGTCCTGCGCAACGCGATGCGGCACCATCGGTCGACGGCTTCGGCAGTGCCACGTTCCGTGCTAGTCAGCGGCTCACCGCGACCGGAGGCTGAGTCCAATCGGCTGCCCATGCATCGCGCACGCGTCGGTCAGCCTCGAGGCCCCCATGTCCAAACCTATTCTGCTGGTGGTTGCCGCGGCGCTCGTTGATGTCGATGGCCGAGTGCTGATCGCTCAGCGGCCGGAGGGGCGGAGCATGGCTGGGCTCTGGGAGTTTCCAGGCGGCAAGGTCGGACCCGAAGAAAGCCCAGAGGATGCTCTCGTGCGCGAGCTTCGCGAAGAACTCGCGATCGAGGTTTGCGACACGTGCCTTGCACCTTTCACTTTCGCCAGCCACTCGTACGAGACGTTCCATTTGCTGATGCCGCTTTATCTCTGCCGCCGTTGGGAGGGAGAGATCCGGCCGCAGGAGGGGCAGAACGTCAAATGGGTCCGCGCCGCGCGGCTGCAGGACTACCCGATGCCCCCAGCAGATCTGCCTCTGATCCCAATGCTGTTCGATCTTTTGGGATAAGCGGCAGCGCTGAAGGCCCCTGCTCGACATGTGCGAACTACGCCTACGTTGCCCCGACTTCAGTATCTCGGACGCTACCGATGCGAACCGGCTATGCGTGGCAATATGTCCGGACAGCCGTCTGTTTGCCGTGGGCGGTCGTTGCTAAGCTCGTTGCGCCAAAACATGCGAGAGCGCGGAGTACGTCGCGCGGGGAGGTCCAATGAACGACGCTTACCAGTCGCTGGCGCAGCCGCAGGCCGCGGACCTTGCACGGGCCACGGCCGCTCGTTGGCTCGGTGCGTTCGAGACGGCGCTCGCGACACGGGACCCCGCGCGGATCGCCGGACTGTTTCACCCGGACAGCCACTGGCGGGATATCCTGGCATTCACTTGGCATTACACGCCGGTCGAAGGGCATACGGCCATCGCCGAAAGGCTTGCCACTGAGCAAGGACGGACCGCTGCCCACGGCTTTCATATCCCACCCCGCCGCCGGGCACCGCAGCGGATCACGCGCGTGGGCATCGATTGCATCGAGGCCATCTTCGAGTTCGAAACGGCGGTCGGAAGGGGTTCTGGACTTTTCCGGCTTTCGCCCGTCGGCGAGGGCGAGGAGACCAAGGCTTGGCACATCTCGACCACACTCGAGGAACTCAGAGGCCACGAGGAGAAGATCGGCGCCAACCGGCCAACGGGCGCAGCCTATTCGCGCAACTTCGGCGGCGACAATTGGGAGGACGTCCGGAGCAAGGCACGCAGCTACGAAGGCCGCGAGCCGGAGGTCCTGGTCATCGGCGGCGCCCAGGCGGGGCTTTGCATCGCTGCACGGCTCAATCAATTGGGCGTCGACACACTGGTCGTCGAGAAATGGCCTCGCATCGGCGACAGCTGGAGGAAGCGGTACCACTCGCTTGCCCTGCACAACTCGACCCACGTCAACCACCTGCCGTACATGGAGTTTCCGCCCACCTATCCGACCTACATTCCCAAAGACATGCTCGGGAACTGGTTCGAGATCTATGCAGAAGCCATGGAGATCAACTGCTGGACCAATACGGAATTCGTCAGCGGCGAATGGGACGACGCGGCGAAACGTTGGTCTGCGCGAGTGCGAAAGGCGGATGGATTCGAGCGGATATTGAGACCCCGCCACCTCGTGTTTGCCAATGGCGTCAGCAGCTATCCCTTCATTCCAGATGTTCCCGGGCTCGACGCCTTCCGGGGGGAGGTCGTGCACTCGGAGGGCTTCACCAGCGGTGCGAAGTGGCGAGGCAAGGCCGCTCTCATTCTCGGCACCGGCAGCAGCGCCAACGATATCGCGCAAGATCTTCACAGCCACGATGTCAAGACAACGATCGTGCAACGGGGCTCGACCACCGTGGTGTCGATCAACCCGAGCGCGCGCCTCAACGAGGCAGTGTGGGACGAAGACGGGCTATACGAAGACTGCGATCTCGTCGCGGCGTCGCCAACGCCGTCCCTAACCATCGAATCCTACAAGATGGGTGCTCAGCGCATGCTGGAGCTCGACAGGGACATGATCGAGGGATTGCAGAAAATCGGCTTCAAATACGACATGGGGGAGGATGGCACCGGGCACCAAATGAAGTACTTCCGGCGAGGCGGTGGTTATAATCTCGATGCCGGAAGCTCAGCCCTCATGATCAAAGGCGAGATCGGGCTGTTGCAGTACGACCGGATCGAGACCTTCGTCGAGGCGGGCGCACGCCTGACGGATGGCACGATGGTTCCGGTGGACGTGCTGATCCTTGCGACCGGCTACTATCCGCAGGTCGAGCTGGTCCGCCGCTCGCTCGGCGAAGATCTCGTTAAGCGCATCGGGCCGGTGTGGGGCATCGGCGTGGACGGCGAATTGAGCAATATGTTCAAGCGCACACCACAGCAGGGCCTCTGGTTCATCGCTGGCGGCCTGCCGCACTGCCGCATCAACTCCAAGTATCTGGCAATACAGATCAAGGCGATGGAGCTTGGCATGCTCGCCCCCCTCTAATGGGAAGGCCCACGCGATCGGCAGCCCCTGCGTTAACCTTTCATCCCCTTGCCTCGCACCCTGTGGCTCGCCTATAAGACGCCCGTGAGCCGCCCGGCGGGGCATGCCGTGGCGGCTCTTAATGCTTTAATGACCCACAATGGGCCTCGCCGCTCTCCCGATCAGGGGTAGCGCAGAGCCGTCTCGCACCGCGAGGCGGCAAAGGGCCTACCAGAAAGGACGAAGCAAAATGCCCAAGATGAAGACCAAGAGCAGCGCCAAAAAGCGCTTCAAGGTGACCGGCACGGGCAAAATCCTCGCGCAGGCGGCCGGAAAGCGGCACGGCATGATCAAGCGGTCGGCGAAGTTCGTGCGCAATGCGCGCGGAACGATGACGCTGAACGACAGCGACGCCAAGATCGTCAAGAAGTACATGCCGTACGTCAGGTGATTTGCAGGCCGTAAACCGGTGCAACCGTGAAATCGTGAGTTAGGTTTCGCGCGTTCTCGGATCGTTCGGCCAGCCTCATCCGACCACCGTTCCACTACGATCATCACGGAGCTGCCATCATGGCGCGCGTCAAGCGGGGCGTTACAGCCCATGCGAAGCACAAGAAAGTCATCAAGCTCGCCAAGGGCTATTACGGCCGGCGCAAGAATACGATCCGGATTGCCAAGCAGGCAGTCGAGAAGGCGATGCAGTACGCCTACCGCGACCGTAAAGTCCGGAAGCGGAACTTCCGCTCGCTGTGGATCCAGCGGATCAACGCCGCCGTGCGCGAACATGGGCTCACCTACGGCCGATTTATCCACGGTCTCTCGGTCGCCGGGATCGAGATCGACCGCAAGGTGCTGGCCGATCTGGCGGTGAAAGATGCCAGCGGCTTCAAGGCGCTCGTCGATCAGGCGCAGGCTGCCGCAAAGGCCGCCTGAATACGTCCACTCGATTACGGTTGGCCGAGCCGAAAGGAGCACGCTCCTTTCGGCCTTCGGCATTTGCAGAGAGGTTCAGCATGTCCGGGACGGATCTGAGCGCCATCGAAAGCGAGCTGGTCACCGATATTTCGGCCGCTTCCGATCTGGCGGCGATCGAAGCGGTGCGCATCTCGGCGCTCGGACGCAAAGGGCGGGTTCCGGAGCTGATGAGCCGGCTCGGCAAAATGCCGGCGGAAGAAAGGAAGAGCTTCGGCGCCGCCGTTAATCAGCTCCGCGACCGCGTGACGGCGGCGCTCGAGACGCGCAAGGCGGCGCTCGAGGGCGAGGCCATGGCGCAGCGGCTCGCGTCGGAGCGGGCCGACGTGACACTTCCCGTTCGACCCGGCCCGGTTGCCGAAGGGCGCATCCACCCGATCAGTCAGGTGTTCGACGAGATCGCCGAGATTTTCGCCGACATGGGCTTCGCGATCGCCGAGGGGCCGGACATCGAAACGGACGACCTCAACTTCACGAAACTCAATATTCCGCCGGAGCATCCCGCCCGGCAGATGCACGATACGTTCTATTTGAAGTCGCCCGAGCGGATCGCCAAGGGCGAGGCGCCGATGCTGCTCAGGACGCACACCAGCCCTGTGCAGGTGCGCACGATGCTGAGCCAGAAGCCGCCGATCCGGATCATCGTGCCGGGACGCGTCTACCGCATGGATTCGGACGCGACGCACACGCCGATGTTCCACCAGATCGAGGGGTTGGTCATCGACGAGTCGACGCACTTCGGGCACCTGAAGTGGTGCCTCGAGGAGTTCTGCAAGGCGTTCTTCGAGGTGGACGAGGTGCGCATGCGCTTCCGCGCCTCGCACTTCCCGTTCACCGAGCCGTCGGCCGAGGTGGACGTCGGGGCCGAGGCGATCGGCAAGCCCGGCAAGTGGCTCGAAATCCTCGGTTGCGGAATGGTGCACCCGAAGGTGATCGAGATGTGCGGGCTCGATCCGGAGAAGTATCAGGGCTGGGCGTTCGGCATGGGCCTCGACCGCATCGCAATGCTGAAATACGGCATCCCCGACCTGCGCGACATGTTCAACGCGGATCTGCGCTGGCTCCGCCATTACGGCTTCAGCTCGCTCGACGTACCGACGCTGGCGGGGGGGATGTCGAGTTAGAGCGGAATAGCCCGAGCCAATCGTTCCCCCCACACCTGTCCCCACCCCGCTAGGATGAGGGGGACGCAAGAGCCGATGGGCCCGCGCACGCCAATTCGCGAGACGCGGCGCAGGATAGAGACCTCTCATGAAATTCACACTCTCCTGGCTGAAGGACCATCTGGATACCTCGGCTTCGCTCGCGGATATCCGCCGGATGCTCGACCAGATCGGGCTCGAGGTGGAAGGCATAGAGGATCCGTCCGAGAAGCTCGGGCTATTCACGATCGCGCGCGTGCTCGAGGCCAAGCAACACCCGCAGGCTGACCGGCTGCGGGTGCTGCAGGTCGAGATCGAGCCGGGCAAACCGTCGGTCGAGGTGGTGTGCGGCGCGCCGAATGCGAGGGCAGGGCTCGTTGGTGTGTTCGCTCCGCTCGGGGCCTACATTCCTGGCACCGGAATCACGCTCGAGAAGAAGCCCGTGCGCGGCGTCGTCTCCAACGGCATGATGCTTTCGGAGCGCGAGATGGAGCTGTCGGAGGACCATGCCGGCATCGTCGACCTCGATGCCAAGATGGCCGACAGCGTCGGCAAGCGGTACGTCGACGTCCTCGGCCTTTCGGATCCCGTCATCGAGATTAAGCTCACTCCAAACCGGCCCGATTGCACAGGTGTGCGCGGCGTCGCGCGCGATCTTGCAGCGGCTGGGCTCGGTGTTCTCAATCCGCAGAAGTCGCTCGTGGCAGTCGAAGGAACTTTCGACTGCCCGGTCGAAATCAAGCTCGAGTTCCCAGGCGGCGACACCACGGCGTGTCCCTGCTTCGCCGGGCGCTACATCAAGGGCATCAAGAACGGTCCGGCGCCCGCCTGGCTGCAGGCGCGCCTCAAGGCCATCGGTCAGAAGCCGATCAACGCCGTGGTCGATGTGACGAACTATATCTCGGTCGATCAGGGTCGGCCGCTTCACGTCTATGACGCTGACAAGCTCGTCGGTGCGATTCGCGCGCGGCTTTCCAAGACCGGGGAAAGTTTCCTAGGCCTCAACGGCAAGACCTACACCACCGATGACGCCATGTGCGTCATTGCCGACGACCGAGCGGTGCTCGGCTTCGGCGGCATTCTCGGTGGCGAGGACACGGGATCGACGGAGACGACGACCAACATCTTGATCGAGTGTGCCTATTTCGACCCCGTGCGCACGGCCGCGACGGGCCGCAAGGCCGGCGTTCAGACGGACGCGCGCTATCGCTTCGAGCGTGGGGTAGATCCGGCCTACATCGAGCCGGGTCTCGATCTCGCAACGCGCATGATGCTCGACGTGGCTGGTGGCCAGCCGTCGAAGCGAAAGATCGCGGGCGAGCCGCCGGTCAAGCCGTTCACCGTCGACTTCGAGTTCGGGCGCGTCGAGAAACTGATGGGTATCCGCATCACGGATGCCGAGATCCGTCGCACGCTTGAAGCGCTCGGCTTCCTCATCGAGGGCAGCGGCCCAAAATTCAAGGTCACGGCACCGAGCTGGCGGCCGGACATCCACGGCCCTGCCGATCTGGTCGAGGAGGTGGCACGGATCGCCGGACTCGAGTCGATCCCCTCGGCGCCACTGCCCCGGCTGACGGGGGGGGTGACACGGGCGACGTTGACCGAGGGGCAGCGCCGCGTCAGGCGCGCGCGAAGGTCGCTTGCTGCACGCGGGTTTGTCGAAGCGGTGACGTGGTCGTTCATCAAGCAGAACGAGGCCGAGCATTTTGGCGGCGGCGCGGAAGCACTGCAGCTCGCTAATCCGATATCGTCCGAGATGACGACGATGCGACCTGGGCTACTGCCGGGACTCCTCGCGGCCGTTCAGCGCAACCATAATCGCGGCTTCGGCGACATCTCGCTGTTCGAGGTCGGTCAAGCCTATCGCGGCGACGGCGAGAAAGACCAGATGATGGCCGCGGCTGGCGTCAGAGCCGGTGCGACCGGGCTCGGTGGATCGGGGCGCCACTGGGACGGGGCAGCTCAGTCCGCCGGCGTGTTCGACGTGAAGGCCGATGCGGTGGCTCTTCTCGCGGCGCTCGGCATCGACACCTCGAAAGCCCAGATCACGCGGGATGCGCCGGCTTGGTATCATCCCGGGCGTTCGGGAACGCTCAGGCTCGGTCCGAAGGTGGTGCTCGCGCATTTCGGCGAGATACATCCGGCCACGTTGAAGCTGATGGACGTGCCAGGGACCGCCGCTGCGTTCGAGGTGTTTCTCGATGCGCTGCCGCGTGACAAGAGGAAGTCTAGGGCTAAGCCGCCGCTCGCCGCCAGTGATCTTCTTCCGGTGACGCGCGACTTCGCGTTCGTAGTGGAGAAAGGCGTTGCCGCCGGCGATGTCGTGAAGGCGGCGCAAGGTGCAGACAAGACGCTTATCTCGAGCGTTTCGGTGTTCGATGTGTTCGAAGGCAGCAGCCTCGGGCCGGGGCAGAAGTCACTGGCGATCGAAGTCACGCTATCCCCTGCCGAGAAGACGCTGACCGACGAGGAAATCGATGCGGTGAGCCAGAAGGTGATCTCCGAGGTCAAGCGGACGACCGGCGGCGAGATCCGCGGCTGAGGCCTCAATCGGAGCCATGGTCGTCGAGATCTAGAAAGGGGCGCTGAGAAGCGCCCCTTTGCCATTGCGCGCGCCCACCTTCCGCGTCGGGCTCGTTCAGGGCGTGAAGACGGCACCCGCACTGGCGGCATCAGCCATCATAGAGCGGCGCAGATTGAAGCGAGGGAATGCCTGAGCCAGTAAGGCCCCGGTGACGATGGAGGCCAGCGCCAGAATGGCCGCGACACTGAGGGTCGCGACCCCGGCCAACCCGGCACCGATCGTGCACCCGCCGGCCAACACGCCGCCGAGCCCCATCAGCGCGCCGCCGGCCAGATAGCGCCCGGTTGACGTCGCCTCGGTGAAGCCGACGACCTCAAACTCGCGAGCTAGAACAGACGACAGGAAGCTGCCGCCCACGATGCCGGCCAGAAAGCCGACGCCGAAGGTAGGCTGGATGGCAGAACTTGCTACCCACCAGAATAGCGTCTCAGCACCGGCCGACGTCAGGGCTATGCTTTCGGCAGGGATCGGATCGAACTCGTCCTTGAGTAGCCAGCCGGTCGAGAGCCAACCGAGCGGGGCGAGCGCCCCGATCAACGCTCCGCCGACGAGATACAGGGGACGGGCCGCGGAGCGCGCTACGACAAACAACAACACGCTGGCTCCGACCGCCGACCACAGCAGCACGCCGCCCGGCAGCGCGGCCAGAGATGACACACCGCCGAGATCGACTGTGTAGGCGCCGAGGCTCGTACGGATCGGGGCGAGGGCACCCTTGAGTGCCGCATGTGCCACGGCCGCAAAGACGATGAGTACAGTGAGGGCGCGCAGGTTCCCGGTTCCGGCCAAAACGGTCAGCCGGGAAGCGCAGCCTCGCGCGAGGATCATGCCGATGCCGAACAGTAGCCCGCCCACGACGATCGCGACGACGGGAAGGCGAGCGTTCATCAGGCGGTGGCCGTCAAGATCCAGCAGCCCGGATCCGAGCGCAGCGGCGGTTCCGACCAATGCAACTACGAGTGCAATCGCCCAAACACCTTGCGCCGCCGAACGCTCGCCCGGCTCGCCCGCAATTGCGCGGCGCAGGCAGAAACCGGTGCGTTGGGCGAGGATGCCGAAGGCGATGCCGAGGCCGGCGCCGATCAGGACCGACGCGGAACGCGGGGTGAGGCCGAATACGAGTTCTGCCGACATTGAGAGCGTCCTGCTGCAAAGTTCGAAAACTCGATAACACATACGCTACGTAGGATCATTTTTCAATTTTCGACATAAAATAGATCATAAATGGGTATTTTATACCAATTTTCCCTTTCTTCTCGCACGCCTGTTCCCCGTCTGATGAGACTCGCGCGACTAAGTCCCGGCTGCCGCGTGGTTCCAGCAATGAGCTTTCGTCGGGCCGGCATCGACTTCGCCCGCGTCCACTGACGTTGCAGGCGCGAACCCCGTTAGCGTTGCTGACTTTTGCGGCGTCGCACCATCTTGCCTACCGCATGGCGAACGTTATTGTGCGTCGCAACACATCTGGGAGATTTTCCGATGGCCGAGGCGGCGCTCCGCGCACGTTCAACGACGTTCGAGGCACATGATCAGGCGTTGGCCGCAGCTGAGCGGGTGCTCGCGCTGGCGAAGTCCGGAGTAAGGGCAAAGCAAGGCGGAGCTGCTTCGCCAGATGCGAGCCAGCACGCACTGCATGGCCTCGCGTGGCTGGCGACCTACGTCGAAGCGCTGCGCCAGATGCTGGGCTGGGCACGGAAGCTCGGTGACGAGGGGCGTCTCGGTGAGATGGAGCGCCTGCTGCTCGACGTCGCCTATGGCGAGTATCTGGCGCAGATCGCCGGCGGCATCCCGATGAGCCAGATCGAGATCGTGCGCCTGGGGCAGCTCGGCGTCGGCGCCCAGGATGTGGCGCGGTTCGCCGCAGATGCGAGCGTGGCCTCCCTGGTTGACCGTGGCGCCAATGAAGATGTGAAGGCCCGCATCGCTGAGCTGATCGCGGACCAGCCGGAGGCCACAACCTTCGGTGACAGCGGGATGGACGAGACGCACGAGGCAATGCGCGAGGAAATGCGCAAGTTCTCCGTCGACAAGGTGCTGCCGCACGCCCACGACTGGCACTTGCAGAACAACTACATCCCGCTCGACGTGATCGCCGAGATGAGCGACATGGGTGTGTTCGGCCTGACCATCCCGGAAGAGCATGGCGGCCTCGGTCTCGGCAAGGAGGCCATGTGCCTCGTCTCCGAGGAACTGTCGCGCGGCTACATCGGCGTGGGATCGCTCGGCACGCGCTCGGAGATTGCAGGAGAACTGATCCTCCAGAACGGCACCGAGGAGCAGAAGGCCAAGTACCTGAAGGCGATCGCAAACGGCGAGCTGCTTCCGACTGCCGTCTTCACCGAGCCCAACACGGGTTCGGACTTGGCCTCACTGCGGACCCGCGCCGAGCGCCACGGCGACGTCTATAAAGTCTACGGTCAGAAAACCTGGATCACACATCCCGTTCGTGCTGATTTGATGACACTGCTCGTGCGCACCAATCCTGCCGAGAAGGGCTATCGCGGGCTCTCAATGCTGCTCGCGGAGAAGCCGCGCGGCACCGACGACAACCCGTTCCCAGCCGAGGGCATGACCGGCGGTGAGATCGAAGTGCTCGGCTATCGTGGGATGAAGGAGTTCGACATATCCTTCGATGGTTTTGAAGTGCCGGTGTCGCAACTTCTAGGCGGCCAGGAGGGCCAGGGGTTCAAGCAGCTGATGGCGACGTTCGAGAGCGCGCGAATCCAGACGGCGGCGCGGGCCGTCGGCGTGGCACAGTCGGCGATGGACCTCGCGCTCAAGTATGCGCTGGATCGGCAGCAGTTCGGCAAGGCGATCTATGCGTTTCCCCGCGTCGCCAACAAGATCGTGATGATGGCCGTCGAGACGATGATCGCCCGGCAGATCACCTACTTTGCCGCGCGAGAAAAGGACGAGGGGCGGCGCTGCGATCTCGAGGCCGGCATGGCCAAACTGCTGGCTGCGCGCATCGCCTGGGGCAATGCCGACAACGCGGTGCAGATCCACGGCGGCAACGGTTTCGCGCTCGAGTATCCGGTGAGCCGCGTGCTCTGCGACGCGCGCATCCTCAACATCTTCGAGGGCGCCGCCGAGATCCAGGCCCAGGTGATCGCGCGCAGATTGCTGGAAGGTGCGAATTGAGGGTGATCCGACGGTGTCTGGTCGCAACCAGGCACCGTCGTTGTGTTCAGAGGCGGAACGTCGCGCGCTCGTCGGCGTCGAGCTGGTCGACGAGGCCTATTTCCCAGGCGAGATAGGCGCGCGCCGACTCGAGGTTACCCTCGTTGCGGCCCAGCGTGTGGAAGACGAAATCGATGCACTCGGCATCGGATGGCGTGGAGGGGGTCGCCTCCGTCGCACCGCTCCAGGACTTCATGCCGCCAGCGAGCACTGCGACGTCGTCGCAACCGGCTTCGGCGAGATCGAGGGCTGCAAGCGCTGCTACGCCGCGATCATCGGCCACCAGCACGACAGGCCTCGAGGGGTCGCGGACATCACGAGCGATGCGGGGGCGGATGGACCAGGTCGCGCCTTTGATGTGACCGTCGCGGTAGCTCATGCTGGAGCGCACATCGATGACCTGGCCTTTGCCGGCAGCTAGCAAGCTCGCCACGTCGGCGGCTGAGGCCTCGCGCATGCGAATACGACCCACGTCGAACTTCGGCTTGCGTGCGTCAGTCAGGCCGCTGCCAGCCAGCGTCTGACGTGCCTCGGCGCCGCTCGTCAGAACGACAGCCTCGTGACCGAGCTGACGCAGCCAAGCGGCGGTCATGGGCGCACGGATCATTTCACCCAGGTCGGACAGCACGATGCGGGCGCCCTTGACGCCGACCCACTGGTCGGTCGCCTGCTGCAACTGGCCGCCCGGCGCATGGACGAAAGCCGGGAGTGCGTCGCGGGCGAACTCCTCGGCGGTGCGGGTATCGAAAAGATAAGTCGTGCGGGAAGTGTCGTTGGCCATGGCGATGACGGCACTCGCGTCGGCATAAACGACTCCGTGGCGTGTCGCGTGGGCTTTTGCACGCTCTCGCTTTGCTGCGATCGCTGCCGGAGACGTGTCGCCAGTTGGGGCGCGGCGGTCTGCACCGTGCTCGATGGGGATGCCTTCGAGCCAATAGCCCTGCGTACCATTCTCGAGCGCGACGACCTCGTTCTCGATGCCCCAGTCGATCAAAGTCTGCGCACCGATGATGGAGCGCGTTCGCCCGGCGCAGTTGACGACAATCTTAGTGTCGCGGTCCTTCACCAGTCCGTCGATATGCAGCGCCAGCTCACCGTTCGGCAAGCTAATGCCACCGGGGATGTTGAACCGCCGGTACTCGTCCCAGGTGCGGCCGTCGACAATGACCATTTTCTCGCCACGCTCCTGCATGGCGATCAGCTCGCGGGCCTTGATGCGGGGTGTGTGACGGGCGATCTCGACGATCTCGCCGAAAGCCTTGGAGGGCACGTTGACGCCCTCGAACAGGGTATAGCCGGCCGCCTTCCAGGCCGGCGCGCCGCCTTCGAGAACCGAAACGTCGGTGTAGCCCATCGCCTCGAGACGGCGCGCCGCCGTGCCTGCGAAACCTTCTCCACCATCGAACACCACGACCCCCGTGGCTCGCCGGGGTACCAAACGCTCAACGTCGAGTTCCAGCCGGCTGTAAGCCAACGGAACAGAGAACAGAGGATGACCCTGGCTGTATGCCCCCGTCTCGCGGACGTCGAGCAGCGCGATCTCGCCCGGCTCTTTCAAGGCTTGCTTCAGCGCGCGGGCTGCGATGGTCTTGGCCATGGGATGTTCTCCTCGTTCATCGTTGGTCGAACGATGGCACCCGACGCGACGGCGCGTCAACGCTGCGCGGCAAGCAGGCGTGCGACGGCGCCATAGTCCTGGGCTAGATGTTGCGCGCCGGCTGCGGACAGAAGCTCCGCGTGACCGTCACGGATGTGGCTGGCGCCGAGGAAACCGATCACGGTCATGCCGGCGGCGCGCGCGCCCATGACGCCGGCCGGGCTGTCCTCCAGGACGATGCAGGCTTCCGGTGAGACGCCCATGCTGTTGGCGGCGTGGAAGAAAATGTCGGGAGCCGGCTTGCCGTTCGGCACCTCGGTGGCGCTGTAAAGGCCCCGGCCGAAGTGGTGGCGAAGGTCGAATTTGTCGACGCAGTGGTTGAGCCATTCGTGGGAGCTGGACGAGGCGACGCAGCGCGGTAGATGCCCGTGCCCGTCCAGGAAGCGCTCAAGGCCCGCAACGGGTCCGACGTCGCGCCGCATCACGGTTTTCGAGCGAGCCCTGTGCGTTTCCTCGAACCCTTCGGGTAGCGGCGCCCCGACCCATTCGACGATCGCCTGACGGCAGTCCTCCCAGCGCTTGCCCATGAAGAGGCGGATCGAGTCGTCGAGCGTCGTCGGCTTGCCGAGGCCGGTCGTGATGCTATCTGCCAGCAGTGTATTGGCCATCGTCTCGCTGTCCGCAACGACGCCGTCGAAGTCGAAGATGAGCAGGCCGGGTATGGAGGCGATATTGGTCGATCGAATTGCCATGTCGCCGCGCTCCGTCCCTTGTCCCATTCATCGTCCGGCGCTTTCGCCACTCGGTCACTTGCGGCGCCCCATCGTTCATGATCGATTGGCGGCCGAGTAGCGCCCCCGAGCGCGTTCTACCCTATCCATAACCGTCAGAGGGCATCCGAGCCATGGCAACGAACAAGGTCGCGATCATCACGGGCGGCGGCACCGGCATCGGGCGCGCGGCCGCGTTGCATCTGCAGGCAGACGGCTGGGACGTCGTCGTCGCGGGACGTCGCAAAGAGGAGCTGGACAAGACCGTCGCCCTTGCCAAGGCCGGTGGCGGAAAAATGCTGGCGGTGGCCACCGACGTGACAAAGCAGGAGCAGGTCAAGGCGCTGTTCGCCAAGACGAAAGAGACATTCGGGCGGCTGGATTTCCTGTTCAACAACGCCGGCATGGGGCTGCCCGCGGGGCCGATGGAGGACATCAAGATCGAGGACTGGCAGAAGGTCGTCGATCTGAACCTCACCGCCTGCTTCATGTGCGCGCAAGAGGCGATCCGCATGTTCAAGGCGCAGTCGCCCCAGGGCGGGCGGATCGTCAACAACGGCTCGATCTCGGCGCATACGCCAAGGCCCGGCTCGGTCGCCTACACGTCGACGAAGCACGCGATCACGGGACTTACCAAGACGATCGCGCTCGACGGGCGGCCGTTCAACATCGCCTGCGGCCAGATCGACATCGGCAATGCTGACACGAACATGGGTGGACGCATGAAGGCCGGCGTGCCGCAGCCGCGCGGCGACATCATGCCGGAGCCGGTGTTCGACGTGGAGCACTGCGGCTCGGCGATTCGCTACATGGCGAGCCTGCCGCTCGACACCAATGTGTTCGAGATGACCATCAAGGCGACCAACATGCCGTACGAGGGGCGCGGCTGAGGCCATTGCGCGGCTTCACACCGATGGTGACATGGGACATCGGAAGCAGGACGAAGCCCGACCCGGTCACCCAACTGGCGTGGGCGTCGAACCTCGCCTACGCTCTCTCGAACGACAACGAGAGGGGCCGCCATGACCAAGCCTGTCGCCAGCCGCATCGATATCCAGACCGTTGAGCGCATCGCCTTCGCGGGCGGATTTAGCTTCGGAGATGTCGGCGCGTACGAGCGGATCAAGGGACGGGCGCTGATGGCGGTCGATCCGAAGGCGCCTGACTTGGCTGGCGTGGTCGATCTCGATAAGGCGCCGCGCGACGGCAACGGGCTCGTCCACTTCGCAACCGACCTCCTGATCCTGAAGCCGGTCGACCTGCGGAAGTCGAACCGACGGCTGTTCTTCGACTGGGGCAACCGCGGCAACATCCGCTGCCTGCAGTTCTTCAACGACGCGCCGGGCTCGAACGATCCGCGAAGTGCAGCGCATGCCGGCAACGGATTCCTGATGCGACGCGGCTACACGGTCGTCATGGCCGGTTGGCAAGCAGACCTAGTCCCGGGCGACGACCGCTTCCTGCTCGACGTGCCCGTGGCGACGGACAACGACCGGCCAATCACGGGCCAGGTGCGCGTCGAGTACATTGCGACGGGGCCGGGGCAGCGGACGTTTCCGCTTTCGAGCCGGGCTTCGACGCGCTCGCACCCGACCGTGTCGCTGGATACGCGCAAGGCGCAGCTGACACGGCGGCGCTATGCGCGGGACGAGCGCATTCCGGTGCCGCACGACCAATGGATGTTCGCGCGTGTCGAGGGCGGAGCAGGGCTCGACAACCAGGGCGGCGAGACAGCCATCATTGCGTCCGACGTGCACATCCACATGCCGTCGGGCTTCGAGCCGGGCTGGATCTACGAACTCGTCTACGAGGGGCGCGATCCGCTGGTGCTCGGTCTCGGGCATGTGGCGGTGCGTAATGTGGTGGCGTTCCTGAAGTCCGGTCGCGCCGACGACGCCGGCAACGCCAATCCGCTGCCGGGCGGGATGGAGAAGGCCTACGGATGGGGTCGCTCGCAAACAGGCCGCTGCATTCGCGATTTCGTGCATCGCGGCTTCAACGCCAACCCGGCAGGTGGGCGCGTTTTCGACGGGTTGCTGCCGCACGTTGCCGGCGCGGGGCGCATGTGGATGAACCATCGCTTTGCGAACGTCATCATCTCGGCTGGCCAGCAGCACGAGGACCACGAGAACCCGGCGGATACCTTCCCGTTCTCCTACGCACCCTCGACCGATCACCTGACCGGCAAGACGGACGGGATCTGCAAGCGGCCAGAGACGGACCCGCTGATCTTCCACTCGCAGACGGGCTCGGAATACTGGCAGCGGCGTGGAAGCCTTGCGCACACGGACACGCAGGGGAACGACCTGCCGCTCCCCGAGAACGTGCGCGCCTACTTCTGGGCCTCCTCTCAGCATTTTGCGGACCCGCTCCTGAAGAAGCCCGGCCGCGGCATCTGCCAGAACGTGCAGAACGTGGTCTGGACGTCGATGCTGTTTCGCGGCCTGCTCGACGCGATGGACGGGTGGGCGAGCAAGGGTACGCCACCGCCAGACAGCCGCATTCCGCGTCGGGCAGACGGGACCTTGGTGGACGTGGAGACGTGGCGGGCCGGCTTTCCCACCATCCCCGGCGTAGCCACTCCGCTGGAGCCGAACACACTGGAGAGACTCGATTTCGGGCCCGACTACGAGCGCGGCATTCTGGCCGAACCGCCACGGCGCACGGGTGAGCACTATGCCGTGCTGGTTCCAGCGACGGACGCCGATGGCAACGACATCGCGGGCGTGCGGGCGCCGATGGTGCAGATTCCGCTCGCGACGTACACGGGATGGAACATGCGCGTTCGAGGCCAAGGGCACGGTGCGCTGCACGATTTCACGGGCACGAGCATCCCATTTGCCGACAGTGCAGAGGAGCGGAGGATCACCCGTGATCCAAGACCCTCGATCGCCGAGCGCTACGGCGATGCGGCATCCTACCAGCGCCTGATCGGCGAGGCGGCCCGGAGGCTGGTCGCCGAAGGTCTGATGATCGAAGAGGACGTGGAGCGATGCATCGCGGCAGCGGCCAATTGGCATGCGCCGAGGCATGATGTGGGGCTGGACTGAGCGCGGTTTCGGGGAAGATGACCACATTGCCAACAAACCGTTAAGCAATTTGGAGCGATAGTGCGCCGATAGGTCTGTCTCGCGCGTTAACGTATTCGCGTGGGGCCTCACCAATGAGCGTTCAGATGAAAACACTGCTCTTGTCGTGCCTGCTGGCCTTTGGTCTTTTCGCAACGCCGCTCGGCTCGGCCGATGCACAGGAGCGGGCGCGCTCCAAACCGCTGAATGTGCCCGTCTACAAGAAGCATTATCGGGGCGGCTACTCGTACCGCAAAGCCGATGCTATCGACACGCGCAGGTTCACCGATCCGACGCTCAGCCAGCAGTCGCAAGGCGGCCCGTTCGACAGCGGCTACTTCTTCGAGACTCCTCGCGGCCCCTATGGCGGGACGTCGCCGTATTTTCATTAGGCGCTGCTGACAACTCCACTCGATCCCCGATCGTGCGGCTAGCACTGCCGTCCCGATTGCGCTCGGGTGCCGAGGCAGACGCGCCTCCGCCAATCTTGCTACCGGACTTCGATCAACGCATCCGCGATGATCGCCACTCCGTTTGGCGCAGAGCCCATTCCGGGAGCGGCACGTGCACAAAGCGCTACGTCGCCGAAAATCGAGATCATCAATTCCGTGTAGCCGTCGATGATCTCTGCGTGACGCGTGAAATCCGGCGCCGCGTGTACGCGCCCGATCATCTTCACGAACCTCACAACGCGATCGAGGCTACCGATATGGTCGCGAACGATGGCCAGTGTGTTCAAACCGGTAAGTCTAGCCGCAACGACACCCTGGGCGAAACTTAGGTCCGCGCCGATTTTGCCGGTGACAGGCTCTCCGGTGATCCGACTGGGGCCATGTCCGGCAATGTGAAGCAAACTCCCAATCTGGACTGCTTGAATATACCTTCCGACGGGCTTGGGAGACTCCGGGAGGACGATGCCCATTTCTCTCAACCGCAATTCAGGACTCATAACGTCGCTCCACTCAACGATCCGCGTTGTTCCGGCACCGCCTTCACTTCCCTCGCATGGGTGCCAGGACGTCGAAAATGCGCTCGTCGAGCTGCGTGCGCTCGCCCGTGGGGTGGATCGACTGGATGCAAACGTGGTCGGCACCGGCGTCCCAGTGAGCCTGGATGCGCTGACGGATGGCGGCCTCGTCGCCCCAGACGATGTTGGCATCAATCAGGCGATCTGAGCCACCGTCGGCCATGTCCGACTGGTTGAAGCCGAGGCGGCGCCAGTTGGCGCAGTAGTTCTCCATGGCGATATAGGGCGCAAGTGCGACGCGGGCGCCAGCGCGCGCGCGGACTGGGTCGGTCTCGAGCATGACCATCTGCTCTGGGGCTAGGATCTTGCCCGGTCCGAGGATCTTGCGCGCCTCAGCGGTGTGCTCAGGCGTAACGCAGTAGGGATGCGCGCCGTCCGCCATCTCGGCTGCGAGCTTCAGCATCAGTGGTCCGAGAGCCGCGATGACCACCTTCGGTTTCTCCTTCGGGGCGGGAGCGGCATAGGCCGCCTCCTGCATGCCCTTGAGGTAGGCGCGCATGGCCGGCACGGGCTTCTCATACTCATGGCCGCGGAGCCCCGTCACCATCGGCTTGTGAGAGACGCCGAGACCGAGCAGAAAGCGCCCCCCGGACTGCTCGTTCAAGCCTTGCAGCGCAGCATTGGCCGAGACCGCGTCGCGGCCATACATGTTGGCGATGCCCGTCGCGATGTTGAGCCGCGTGGTGTTGGCGAGCATCCAGGCGGCATTGACGAGTACGTTGCGGCCCCGGCTTTCCGGCATCCACAAGGTCTCGAAGCCGCGCGCCTCGATTCGACGTGCGAAGGCGGCCGCGTCGTTGGAGGAGAGTGCATCGAGCGAGGCCCATACGCCGAGCTTGCCGAGGTTCATGCGTCGGTATTCCTTATTTGCTGTTTGCGGCTGCCGACATCTGGCCGGCAGCCCGTATGACGTTTGATGTCGGGCAGGGTGGGCTCAGCCCCTGAACTGCCGGCGGTCGCCAGCGCGCAGCCAAAGCCGAATGAGGTGGCGCCGCTTCTCTGGCTCGTCGAAGTCGACGTATGGCGTGCGGCCGTGGACGATGGTGCGGTTGTTCAGGATCTGGATCTGGCCGCGCTCCATCCAGAAGTCGTGGCGGTGAGCGGGGTCGGTGAGGAAGTCGTTAATCACGTCCACGGCGGCGCGGCCCGCATTATCCAGCACCTGCCCGGTTTTCTCATAGCCGCGCTTGATGATCTTGGCGTTCATGCGAATGCGCAGGCCGCCGTTCTCGATGGCGAAGATCGGCAGCCAGTTGTTGGCGTCGGCGGCTTGGTAGTCGCGCTTGTCACGATAGAACGGCTGGTAGAGGCGCTCGAGCAGTTCGGGATGCTTTTCGCGCACGTGATTGTGGGCTGCGTAGGCGCTGGCGAGCGAACTTTTGCCGCCCTCGCGCGCCGTTTGAAGGCAGAGCAGCGACAGATAGTTGGCCGGTGCCTCGCCCATCGAGCTGTCGTTGTGCATGTCGAGGCCTTGCGGCGTCAGCGCTTCGCGAGTGTCCAATGTATAATCCTGCCCGTCGTAGCGGACGTCGTAGATCATCTTGCCCGACCACTCCTGGGCGACAGGCGGCTCAATCAGGCTGCCGAGAAGCCAATAGACGTCGATCAGCTCCTGCTGCTTCCAGCGGTCCACCGGCAGGCGGTCGAGGATGACGAAGCCCAGGCCGTCATCGAGCTGGCGCTTGACGCCTTGCATCATGCGACGACAAGCATCCAACTGGAAATGCTCGGGGACCAGGATCAAGGTCGGGACCGGAGCCTTACGCTGCTCGGCCACGACCTGATCGAGTTCCGCGAGGCATTCGGGAGAGAGCTTAACGACGAACTCAGCGTCCGCCACGTCGGGGCCGTGCCACGCCCGCGGGCGCGGCACGATGCCGTCCAGCATCTGCGGCCGATCGATCGCGGTCGTTCCGGTGATCTGCACATTCATGGGCTGTCTCCTCGTCGCTCGCTTCTTGTGAGCCGAGTCGAGCTCGGCCTTACCGCTTCCAATCCTGCTTGATGAGATCCGCGGCCTTCTCGGCGATCATGATGGTGGCGGGATGGATGTTAGATGAGGGCACCATCGGCATCACCGAGGCATCTACGACGCGCAATCCCTCAATGCCTCGGACTTTCAGGTCCGGAGTCGTCACTGCCTTCTCGTCGACACCCATGCGACAGGTTCCCGACGGGTGATAGACGGTCGACGCGTTATTGCGGATGTATTCCTTGAAGTCGTCGTCGGTCGCGACCTCGGGTCCTGGCAGATACTGCTCTTCGATGAGGGACTTGAACGGCTCGGTCTCGACGATCTGTTTCGCGATGCGCCAGCCGGCCAGCATCATGCGCCAGTCCTCGTCGTGGGTCATGTAGTTGGCGTAGATGCGCGGCGGGAAGCGGCCTTCCTGATCACGCAGCTTGATCTCGCCGCGCGAGTGGGGACGGCAGACACAGAAGTTGAACATGAAGCCTGGGAACTTGTGCAGCCCAGCCTTGAAAGCGCCCTCGGTCGAGAAGTTGGCGCACTGGAATTGGAGATCCGGCACGGGCTCGGACGGGCGCGATTTGACGAACATGGTCGCCTCGGTCGCCCCGACCGCGAGCTGGCCGGATTGCTTCAGGGCATATTCCATGGCCATCTTGGCGGACTGGATTGGATTGCGCGAGACCTCGTTCAAAGTGCCTGGGATGCGGGTCTTGAAGACCATACGGATCAGCAGATGATCCTGCAGGTTCTTGCCGACGCCCGGCAAATCGTGAACCACGTCGACGCTCATTGTCTTCAACTCGTCGGCTGGTCCGACGCCGGACGCCAGAAGCAGCACGGGCGAATTGATCGATCCCCCGGATAGGATAACTTCGCGGCGCGCGCGGATGTAACGCTTCTTGCCCTTCTCCTCGATCTCGACGCCGATCGCGCGCTTGCCTTCGAAGATGATCCGCAGCGCCTGGGTATTCGTCTTCAGCGTGAGGTTGCGACGATTGAGGTTTGGTTTCAGGTAGCCGACGGCCGTCGACACGCGGCGCCCCTTGCGGACGTTGAGTTGCACGAGGCCGACGCCGTCGATCTTCTCCCCGTTGAAATCCTCATTCTTGGGGATCTGGAGCCGGGTCGCGGTCTCGACAAAGGCGCGCGCGGGCGTGGACGGGTTCCTGATGTTCGAGATGTGCATCGGTCCGCCCTGGCCGCGCCACTGGTCGGCACCGGGCTCATTGTGCTCGCTCTTCTTGAAGTACGGGAGCACATCCTTGTAGCTCCAGCCCTCCGCGCCGAGGCGCTCCCATTCGTCGAAGTCGGACGGCGCCCCACGCAGGAATACGAGACCGTTGATCGAGCCTGAGCCGCCGAGCACCTTGCCGCGCGGCCAGACGACCGAGCGGCCGTTGAGGCTGGGTTCAGGCTCGGTTGCGTAACCCCAGTTGTAGCGTGCCTGTGGGACGATCTTGCCGAAGCCGAGCGGGATGTGAAACCAGGGATTGCGGTCGCGGCCGCCCGCTTCCAGCAGGCAAAGGGATATCGACGGGTCTTCCGTCAGCCGTGTCGCAACGACGCATCCGGCCGAACCGGCGCCAGCGACCACCACATCGTACTCTTCCTCGAAAACCACACCCTTCGTCATGTCCATCCCTGTCGGTGCCTCATCATCACCGGCTGGGCCGGCGCGTGCCATGCCAGCACAATTCACGGACCGCGACCAGCCCCGAGAGCCGAGCCTGCTAACTCTTCAGCCGGTAGCCCGTCTTGAAAATCCACCACACCACCCCGAGGCACGCGCAGAGGAATATCAGTGTCAGCGCCAGGCACAAAAACACGTCGACATCGGCTTTGCCGTAAAAGCTCCAGCGAAAGCCGTTGACCAGGTAAACGACAGGGTTGGCGAGGCTGACCCAGCGCCAGAACGGTGGAAGGGCGTCGATCGAGTAAAAGGTACCGCCGAGAAACGTCAATGGCGTGATGATCAATAGAGGGACGAGCTGCAGCTTCTCGAAGTTGTCCGCCCAGATCCCGATGATGAAGCCGAGCAAGCTGAAGGTGGCGGCGGTCAGGACGAGAAAGGCCATCATCGCAAGCGGGTGGTCGATGCGAAGCGGGACGAACAACGCGGCCGTCGCCATGATCAGCATGGCCAGGACGATCGACTTGACCGCCGCGGCGCTGACATAGCCGATGACGATCTCGAAGGCGGAAACAGGGGCGCTGAGAAGCTCGTAGATGGTGCCGATGAAGCGGGGAAAATAAATGCCGAACGAGGCGTTCTGCACGCTCTGTTGCAGAAGGGTCAGCATGACGAGGCCAGGCACGATGAAGGCGCCGTAAGAGACGCCATCGATCTCGGGGATGCGACTGCCGATGGCGGCACCAAAGACAACGAAATAGAGCGACGTAGCAATGACGGGCGATATTATGCTCTGGAGCAGCGTGCGCCGTGTTCGGGCCATCTCGAACCCGAAGATGGCGCGGATGGCATAGAGGTTCATTTATCGCGCCTCACGAGTTCGACGAAAATCTGCTCAAGAGACGATTGCGAGGTTCGCAGATCCCGGAAGCGAATGCCGGAGTCGGCGAGGGCCTGCAACAGGCGGGTGATACCGGTTCGCTCCGCCTTGGTGTCATAACGATAGGTCAGCTCCTGTCCGTCAGAAGACAACGCGAGCGCAAAGTCGGAGAGCGCGGCCGGGACCGCGGTCATCGGAGCGGCCAACTCGAGCGTGAGCTCCTTGCGACCCAGCTTGCGCATGAGCGCCGACTTCTCCTCGACGAGGATCAGCTCACCCTTGTTTATGACACCGACGCGGTCAGCCATCTCCTCTGCTTCCTCGATGTAGTGCGTGGTCAGGATGATGGTCACCCCGTCCTGCTTCAGGCGACGGACCACCCCCCACATGTCTCGGCGCAGTTCGACGTCGACCCCGGCCGTCGGCTCGTCAAGGAAGAGGACGCGCGGTTCGTGGCTCAAGGCCTTGGCGATCATGACGCGGCGCTTCATGCCGCCGGACAAGGTCATGATCTGACTATTGCGCTTGTCCATCAGAGAAAGGTCGGTGAGTAGGCGCTCGATGAGAGCGGGTGCGGCCGGCTTACCGAACAATCCGCGTGAGAAGCTGACGGTGTTGAACACCGTCTCGAATGCATCGGTCGCAATCTCCTGGGGCACGAGCCCAACCAGCTCTCGCGCTCGACGCGCGTCTGCAACGTTGTCGTGACCCGCGATCCGCACAGTCCCCGACGATTTTCGCGCAATGCCGCAGATGATGTTGATGAGGGTGGTTTTCCCGGCTCCGTTGGGTCCGAGGAGCGCGAAGATTTCGCCAGCATTGATTGTCAGGTCTACGGACTTGAGTGCCTCAAACCCCGATGCATAGATCTTCGATAATCTCGCGATCTCGATAATGGGCTGCATGGACCATGGCTCCTGCGCTGTTGGCGCCTGGGCCAAGCATTCATTGCACGCGACGCGAGAACCGTATCGCTTATCTCTATCTATGCGAGCCCGATTGCCCAAAGCATATGCGACTTCTCGCCCAAGGCAATCACGTCTGGGGCGGGCCCTTGCGAAAATAATTGAGTATCCAAATGCGCACAGCGCTCGACAGACCTCCGTCGTCGCGTCCGACGTCGACGCTTTGTACGAGTTGCGCAAGTGACTTCTTTTCGAGCTTCGCGATCTCGCGAAGCGCCTCCCAAAATGGCGCTTCGAGCGAGATGGACGTGCGGTGCCCGCCAATCGTAAACGACCGTTTGACTGGACGTGGCATAGGAGATTAGGCAACCCGTTGTAAGTGTTGTCGGCCTTAGCGCTTCAACCGTCGGACTCGCCCTCTTGCGGGGCATCCGAGCGTTGCGCTCCATCGAGTTTGTCGTTTTGGATTTGTCTGGTGGCCGCGCTGTGGCGGCGCTCGGTCAGCGGCCGACCAAATGCCACACGATTTTCGGCCGCCTTCTTCTCCCTCTCGACACGAGCCCTTTTCTTGCGGGCTTGGCGGAGGTTGACAATATCAGCGCTCATCGATGCTCATTGAACCTCATGAAATTCACCGTGCGGTCCGAACGCTACAGACCGAAATTAGGCATTGCAACAAAAATCAGTATACACCCAAACACTGGGCATATGGCGCCGCTTACCGGCAACCCCGTCGTAGTCGTTAGCTTCGGCGGCAATTCAGGTTATTCAGCGTCCCGATTTCTACTTCGACTGACCGTAGACGAGATCCGGCAACCAGAGCGAGATCTCCGGCACATACGTGATGAGGGCCAACAGCATCAGCATGAGAATGAGATACGGCACGATGCCGCGAATGGCGACACCGATCGGTTGCTTGGCGACGGACGAGAGGACGAAAAGGTTCAGCCCGATCGGCGGCGAGATCAGCGCGATCTCCATGTTGATGGTCAATACGATCGCGAAATGCACGAGGCTGATATCGAGTGCCTTCAGGATCGGCAAGATCAGCGGAACGACAATAAGGATGATGGCGAAGACCTCGAGAAACATGCCGAGGATCAGCATCAGTACGTTGATGAAGAGCAGGAATTGCCACGCGGCAAGGTTCAGGCTCTTGACATAGGTAACCAGCATCTCGGCGACGCCGGCACTGGTGATCCAGTGGCCGAAGGCGAGTGCACCGACGATGATGAAGACGATGGAGGCGGTGAGTTTGATCGACTCGGCGAGCGTCTCCACCACCTCGGAGGCCTTGACCCCGCGATAAATAAACAAGGCCTCGATGATCGCGACGAGTGCTGCCATGCCGGCTGCTTCGGTGACGGTCACGATACCGCTGTAGATGCCGCCAAGGATGATCACAGGGATAAACAGGGCCGGGATCGCCCTTATATTGGTCGATACGAACTGGTCGCGTGACAGCGCCGGCTCGACAGGGTAGTCGCGCCAACGCGCGTAAATCATGATCCAGATAATGAACAGGGCGGCCTGCATGAGGCCGGGGATGACACCGGCAAGAAAGAGGCGGGGCACGCTTTCCTCGGCGATGACCGCGTAGACGATCATGGCAAGGCTGGGCGGAATGAGAATGCCAAGCGTACCGGCCGCACCGACAGTGCCGAGAGCGAAGTGGGGCTCGTACTTCCTCGCGACCATCGCCGGGATCAGAACGGAACCGATGGCGACCGCAGTGGCGACGGACGATCCGCAGATCGCGGCGAAAATCGTGCAGGCGACAACGGAGACGAGCGCTAGGCCGCCTCGGGCGCGGCCGACCCAGGCTTGTGCGCAATCGATAAGGGCACCGGCAACGCCGCCCTTCTGCATGAACGTGGCGGCGATCACGAACAGTGGGATCGCAAGCAGCGTCTCCGAGTTCAAGTGATCGACGAGAAGCTGCGGCAGCGAGATGAGGGGCGTGCCCTCATGCCAGAACAGCAGCAGCGCCAAGAAACCCAGCGACAGGTAGATCGGCAAGCCGATCAGAAGAAAAAGGAACAGAAGGCCGATGGCCACAAAAGGGGTCATGCTGGGTTCCGGAGCTTTCGGCCTACTTGTCGCGCGCGACGTGATCTTCCGTGACCAGCATCGTGTCAGGATCGAAACGGAAGATGAAGAGATAGAGGCGGTACAGGAAAGGCGGGATCATCAGCGTCGCGCCGAACGGCATCGACATGTAATACCAGTAGAGTGGAAAACGGGCTGAACTCTCGCTCTTCTCGCCTAGTCCGTAGGAGCTAATGACCATTTGCCAACCGTACCAGCTCAACGTCACGACGAAGGCCAAACCGACCAGAAGAGCAACGATCTCGAGGAAGCGCTGAGCGCCGGGTGGCAGCATATGCAGCAGGATATCCGCTCGGACATGCCGCGCTTCGCGGACGAGAGGTGCGCCAGCGATGAAGATCGACCAGACACTGAAGTAGATGGTGAACTCCATACCCCAGTCGGTGAGATATCGCGGAAAGAAGTACCGCAGGAACACCTCGACGGTGACGAGCGTCAAGCCCAGCACCGCAAGTAGTGCCATCAACCAATTCTCGATCCTGGCGAGCATTGACAATGCCTATCTCGGCTTGCGGGTGACGCTTGTTCGACGCCGACGACAGTCGGCCGGCGGCGCGCGTGCCTTGCTGGCGGTGTGTTTTTGAGTGCTTTTCAGTGGCGAAGGGCGCCCCCCGAACGGGGAACGCCCTGTCAAACGACACAGCAGAACCGCCTCAGCTCTTCGCCAAGGCCTCTGCGATCAATTTGACGAACTCAGTGTCGATCTTGAGTTCCTTGATCAGCTCGTCCTGTTTGGCCATGAGCTTCTTCTTGGCCTCGGCTGCATCCTCGGCCGTCGGCTGGACGACGGTGATGCCCTGCTTCTTGGCTTCTTCCTGCGCCTCAGCCTGACGCGCCCGAGCGCGCTTGCGCAGGTCATCGATCTTGGCTTCCCAGGACGACGTGATCAAGTCCTGGATCTCCTTCGGGTACTTTTCCCACGACTTGGCGCTGACCGCCGGCAGATACTGACTGAAGGACTGGTTAGTGATGTAAGAATACTTGAGGCCGCTATCCCAGAGCTTGGCACTGCGGATCGACTCGAACGTCGTGGACAAACCGTCAATCGTGCCGCGCTGGAGGGCCTGAGGCACGTCCGGCCATGCGATCTTGACCGGGTTGGCACCAAGATCGGCATAACGAGCGATGTTTGCCGCGCCGCCGGGAATCCGGAGCTTCATATTGGCCATATCGGTGTGCACCTTGATCGGCTTGCCGACCGTGTGCGTGTGCTGGAAGCCGAGGTCGAGCCAGCGGCCGATCACTTTGACGCCGAGCTTCTTCTCGAACTTCTCAGCGAGGATCTTGCCCGGCTTTCCGTCAAAGATCTTGTAGGCGTCTTCCTGAGAGACACCGTAAAGAATCGGAAGATCGACTGCGTCGAAGTCCTCGACGAACTTACCGAGCTGCCATGTTCCCGGCAGCCCCATGTCGAGAGCGCCTTGGTTCAGCGCCTTCGGGACGTCTGTGTCCTTGAACTTGGCCGCGCCATGAAAGATCTTCACCTCGAGCTTGCCACCCGACTTCTTGCTCAGTTCCTCCGCCCACTCGGCGATGCCGATATTGCGGATGTGGTTGGGGCCGGTTTCGAGCGAGATCTCGAGCTTATGTTGGGCTTGCGCCCAAGCCGTCTGTCCAAGCGCCAGCAGGGCGGCCACGGAAACGGCTGCCATCCGCGTGATGCGGTAAAATTGCATGGTGATCTCCCTGGATGCGAGCACGCTTGGTGCGCGTCTTGCGGTGATTGTCGGCTTTTGCGCATCGGCCCGCCGCGGGTGCGCAGCGAGCCGACTTCCGTTGACCAACTGGCCGCGAACATTCCAGAACCGCCGCCCCTCGTCAAGGCAAAGGGGCCATCGGACTAGGGTGCGGCCGGCTCCGTGGACGCCGCGGGCTGTGGCTCCAGTTTGGGCTCCGGTCGCGCAATGAATTTCTGGCTGAGCAAGGTCGCCGCCACGAGACTCGCTCCGATCAAATCGGTCACCAAGCCTGGCGTGATCAGGACCATGGCTGCCACCAGCAACATGATCGTTTCCCACCACGTGTTATGTCGAAGCAGATAACCGTGCAATCCGGAGGCGAGACAGATCACGCCGACGGTTGCCGAGCCGGCCGCAAGCGCCACCTCGTGCCAAGGCCCGATCAGCATCAACGCAGGCCCGAACACACACATGAAGGGAACGATGTAGCCTGTCGCGCCGAGTTTCACCGCGGCCCAGCCAGTATCCCAGAGATTGCCGCCAGAAATGCCCTTCGCGGCGAAGACAGCGAGGGCGACTGGCGGTGTGATGGTCGAGAGGCACGAGTAATAGAAGACGAAGAGGTGGGCGGCCTCCGGCGTCACGCCAAGCTTGATTACTGCGGGCACCAGCAACGCGACCTGGATGATGTAGGCCGGCGTGGTAGGGAGGCCCATCCCGAGGATGATCCCGGCAAGGGCGGTCAGGATCAGCGCAAGAACCAGATTGTTCTGGGACAGATTGACAACGAAGCTCGTGAACTCGATCGCGACACCCGACAGCAGGATTACCCCGATCACGATGCCGGCGACGGCGCAGGCGGTAGAAATCGTGAGCGTGTCCTTGGCCGCCAGGATGAGTGCGTCGATCACGATTTTCGGCCGAACATATTGCCTCGTCGTGCTGCGGAGGGCCGCGACCGGAAAGACGGATGCGATGCCCCACATTGCCGCATAAGGCGCCGAGTAGCCGGCGAGGAGAACGCCCGTGATCACCAATAGCGGAAGGAACTGATGGCCCCGTTCACGCAGCACGGCCCCCATCTGCGGCAGGTCAGGCCGCGGAAGGCCTTTCATACCTGTGCGCTTCGCTTCGAAATGCACAGCAGCGTAGACGGCAAGGTAGTAGAGGACAGCCGGCAGTATAGCCATGCTGGCTACGGTGAGGTAGCTGACACCCAGGTATTCTGCCATCACGAAGGCAGCGGCCCCCATGATCGGCGGCATGATCTGACCACCCGTCGACGCTACCGCCTCGACAGCTCCAGCGAAGGCAGGTCGGTAGCCGATCCGCTTCATAAGGGGGATGGTGAAGACACCGGTCGTCATCACGTTCGAGACGGCGCTGCCGGAGATTGTGCCGAACATTCCGGACGTGATGACGGCCACCTTGGCGGGGCCGCCCGGCTTTCCGCCGGCCAGCGCCATCCCAAAGTCCATGAACAGCTTGCCCGTTCCGGTCTTCTCGACGAAGGCGCCAAAGATGATGAAGAGGACGATGTAGGTCGCGCAAACGCTGATCGGGATGCCGAGGATGCCGTCCAAGGTCATATAGACTTGGTCGAGCATGATCTGTGGCTTGAGGCTCGTAAAGAGCAGCGCGTAGAGGATGAAGACGAGAGCTGTGATCGAAAGCGCTGCCCCCAGCACACGACGTGCGGCCCCGAGCACAATGACGACGAGCATTAGCCCCAAGATCCAGTCTTGGAGCTTGAGGTCATCGACAGTTGCGAACCGGCTGATGAAGTATTCGTACTCGACGAACATGTAGCCGATCGAGACGATCGAACCCGCCACAAGCAGCCAATCGAAGATGCCCGGCGTCCCATCTTTCTCGGCGTTGAACCCCGTATATACGAGGAACGTCAAGACGAGAGCGAACATCAGGTGGATGCCGCGAAAATAAATCGGCTCAGGCACACCGAAGAGCGCAGCGTGAAGGTGATACAGCGTGAACGCGAGGCCGATTGCCGCGACAAGTAGCTTTATGAACCGAGTATACATGGCTTGGTCGTCGCCTCCCGACGGCGTTGGCGCTTTTGAACGCCATCAGCTTGCGCAGTTCAGTTCACTCACTTCGCCTGTTTTTCGCGGCCGCCGCGGTACACCGCGGCGGCTCGCGCAATAAGGATCGTCGCTCCCACCCGCCAATTAGCGGCGGGGCGCAGGATCAGTGGACGCCCTGCTCCTTGAAGTACTTGGCAGCGCCTGGATGCCATTTGGCATCGACCTTGGCGCCGAGGTCCTTCACGGTCTGTCCCTTGAACGAGGAGTTCACGTTGACGAGGTCCGGGAGCGCATCGGTCATGGCTTTGGCCATTTTGTAGACGATGTCGTCGGGCAGCTTACAACTCACGATCACATGTGCCGCGAAGGCCACAGTGACGTTGTCCTTCTCGAGACCAGGGTAGACGGACTTAGCAATCGTGTGACGCTGAAATCCGGCGTTCTGCGCCTTGAGTTTGTTGTAAATGTCGTCGGGGATGTCCAGCATGGCGATCTTGCGGCTGTTGGCCATATCCTTGATCGAGCCATTGCCCTCGGTGGTCACGATGAACGAGGCGGCGATCTGCCCGTCCTTGAACATGTTGGCCTGATCCGACAGACTCGCGAATGCCATCTTGGAGGCGCCTGCGAAACCCACGCCCGCCGCATCCATCACCCAACCGGCGACGTCATTCGTGGTGTTGCCGCGGGGCAGCGTGCCGACCGCCTTGCCTTTGAGGTCAGCAATCGAATTGATGCCGAGGTCGGACCTGATCACGAACTGCGCGACATTCGGGTAGAGCGAGGCCAAGTGGCAGACGTTGGTGTACGGCTTGTCGATGCCGGTTCCCTTGCCGGCGAGAGCATCGACCGTCGAGGTCATGTTGCCCATGCCGATCTCGGCCTTGCCTTCCTCGATTGCCTTCATGTTGACCAAACCGGCACCCGGACGGTTCTCGATCGAGAGACCGGGAATGGCCTTCTCCCAGAGAACCTTGAGAGCACCACCGATCGGGATCCAAGAACCGCCCGTGGGACCGGTGAAGTACGTCAGTTTGGTGGGTGTCTGAGCGGCAGCCGGTACGACTCCGAGACCCAACGCGAGCAACACGGCGCCGGCAGCGCCAGCGTGGCGAACTCTCATAGGTGATCCTCCCTAGGATTCTGTCGTGAGTTTTTGGCCGACGCGCGTGACGCCGTCCGCAACACCTTTATCCCAAGGTGCCGCGCGTGAAGTCAACGGCAAGTGAGGCGTCTGCGTGAAGAATGCAGCGGGTTGCATAGCACAAGTTCAGGCTATGCTCAGTGTGGATCAGGCCCAACCTAGTTGCTTCATGGCCCAGCCTGCGTGCCAGATCTTGGTCATGTGGCGAATCTTGTCGCCTTCGAATTCCATGACGTAGACGTAGTCCGTCTCGATCCGTTTGCCGGTTGGCGGCACTGGGCCGCCCGCCCCGGTGTGCGTTCCCATGAAGACGCCATAGGCACATACGTTGCCACGCTCGGCGTCGGTCGCGAACGACCGAACGACATACCTGCCGTCCGGAATGGTCGTCAGGATCGCTTTCATCCAATCGCAATAGGCATCGAGGGATTTGACCTCGGCTAGAGGCTCGGCCTGGGATGCGAAGGTCGCTCCCGGCAAACAGTACGCCTTGCAACCGGCCCAGCCCTTACCCGTCTCGCATGCCTCGAAGAATTTTCTCGCGGTATCCGTGATCATAGCGTGGCCTCCAATATGCCCAACCCGGCAACAGGGAACTGCAGCGTGGTCCACGGTCCCAGCCACCGGCATTTGAGCCTATTTCACAATCCGAGCGTTGTCCTCCCATACGCTGATGGTTGCGTCGTGATCGCAGCGATCAACGTCGCGCTTGGCCCAGCGGCAGGTTCCAGCTAAGTTGCATTGATCTCGGACAAACGCGGGCATCCTCGGCGATGCGGCGTGCGCCGGGGCCTCACACCTGCAACAACCGCAACACACCAGGAGCCCTCCCCCATGGCGATCAAGGTTGGTGACAAGCTGCCCGAAGCGACCTTCATGACGATGGGCGCCGACGGTCCAAAACCGATGACGACGGCCGAAGTCTTCGGCGGCAAGAAGGTAGCGCTGTTCGCGGTGCCGGGCGCCTTTACGCCTACGTGCCACAAGACCCACATGCCGGGCTTCGTCGCGCGCATGGACGAGCTCAAGGCGAAGGGCTTCGACGCCGTCGCCTGCACGGCCGTCAACGACGTGTTCGTCATGAGCGAGTGGGCCAAGGCCACCAATGCCGATGGCAAGGTTCTGATGTTGGCCGATGGCGCCGCCGATTTCGCAAAGAAGATCGGCATGGACATGGATCTCTCGTCACGGGGCCTCGGCGTTCGCTCGAAGCGCTACGCGATGGCGATCAGCGATGGCGTCGTGAAAGTTCTGAACCTCGAAGAGGCACCCGGCCAGGTCTCATCTTCAAGCGCAGAGACGCTGTGCTCGATGGTCGACAAGAGCCTTTGATCTCGAGCCAATCGGCGGCGACAAGAAAGAAGCCCCACGCGATTGCGTGGGGCTTTTTCATAACCACATCGAAGACAGCGCCACATGACGTCTCGAGTTTGTCGACAACTCGAGATTGCTCTATGGATGAGTAAGGCGAGGCTGGCCGGATAAGATCATTGACGAGACTGCGGGCAGCTTCAACGAGGAGGCTTGGCATGCGTCGTTTCGCACTTGCCATCGGCATCATCGGCGCAATCGCCTTCGCGGCAGGCGCGGAGACCCGACCGGACGAAGCCCGCGTCTTCGCTGTTCCCGGACCGACGATTGCGGCCGCCCCCAGCACGCCACCTGCCTCGAAGGAACAGCCGTCGAAAGAGAACGGCGCCACGCGCGAAAGCACCGGTGTGACGTCGGACCCAAAGCCTCAAGAGCCGCCGGTCGCAGCAAAAACCATTTTTGGAGCCGCCGCGACACCCGCGTCGCTCGCAGCACGCTCTATCGGTTTCTATTCGCGAGGCTGCCTCGCAGGGGCCGTAGCGATACCGACCGACGGCGAGACGTGGCAGGTCATGCGGCTCTCGAGAAACCGGAACTGGGGGCATCCGAAGCTGGTGGCCATGGTCAAGCGCCTCGCAGGTGATGTGGCTGCGAAGGACGGTTGGCAAGGCCTGCTCGTCGGTGACATCTCGCAACCGCGCGGAGGGCCGATGCTGACGGGCCACAACAGCCATCAGATCGGCCTCGACGCGGACATCTGGCTGACACCGATGCCCAATCGACGGTTAACGGCGGCCGAGCGTGAGGCCTTGAGCGCCACCTCAATGCTCGGAAAAGACGGCATCCATGCCGACCCACAGGTCTTCACGCCCTATCACGCGGCACTGATACGGCGAGCGGCGTCCTACGGCGAAGTCGAGCGGGTCCTGGTGCACCCGGGCATCAAGAAGGCGATGTGCGAGGAGAAGGGCGTCGATCGTAAGCACTTCCACAAGATCCGGCCGTACTGGGGGCATCACTATCACATGCATATTCGCATCGCGTGCCCGCCGGACAGTGTCGGCTGCCGTCCGCAGCCGCCAGCTGGGCCTGAAGATGGTTGCGGAAAAGAAGTCGACGATTGGATCGCGCTTCTGCAGCGTCCGCCCAAGGTAGCTCAGCCCGGCGCCAAACCATCGCCGCCGCCCAAGCCTGTCACGCTTGCCGACCTCCCGCCCGAGTGCCGCCTCGTCGTGGAAGCCGACGGCGACGACGGACGAGATCACAAGCCGGGGAAGCCGCAGGACGCGCGCGGCGCGACGTCTCGCTGACCGCGGCTAGAACGCCGCGATCTCCCGAACGTCCGCCTCGCACCGAGTGGTCAGCGGCTCAATCGGCGCGCCCGATCCGTCTCACACGTTGGTCTTGACGCCCGTGCCGATCTGACAGGCGACGCCGGTTCCACCAAGGCCGCAATAGCCATGCGGAACCTTCGCAAGATATTGCTGATGGTAGTCCTCGGCGAAGTAGAACTCAGGGACCTCAAGGATCTCTGTGGTGATGTCGCCGAAACGCTTTGCCTTCAAGGCAGCATTGTAGCTGTCGCGGCTTGCCTCGGCCGCCTGTCGCTGTGCAGCAGAGTAAACATAGATGCCCGAACGATACTGGGTGCCGACGTCGTTGCCCTGGCGCATGCCCTGGGTGGGGTTGTGACTCTCCCAAAACGTCTTCAGCAGCATCTCGTAGCTAATCTTATTCGGGTCGAAGGCGACGAGCACGACCTCATTGTGGCCGGTCTGGCCGGAGCAGACCTCTTCATAGGTCGGATTGGGCGTGATGCCGGCGGCATAGCCCACGGCGGTGATCCAGATCCCATCCTCGAGCTCCCAAAACTTACGCTCGGCGCCCCAGAAGCAGCCCAAGCCAAACATGGCGAGTTCGATGCCCTCGGGGTAGGGCCCCTGGAGTGGTCGTCCGTTGACGAAATGGCTGGACGCCGTCGGGATCGGCGTCGAACGACCCTTGAGCGCGGTGGCCGGGGTCGGGAACTCGATCTTCTTGCGAAAGAGCATGTGAGGCCTCGCAACGGTGGAACGGCAGGGTCGATATTCCCGGCAATATAGGCGACTTCGTTCGAGTTTGCCGGAATCTTCGTGGTCACGATCGAGCGAACCGCTCAGACGGACATCAATTCACGAAAATGCTCACCTTACGGCGTCGGCGGCCGAGCCAGCCGAGGAGAAGGGACAATACCCCTGCGACGAGCCAAGCCGGTAACCGGAGCACGGGACGCACAGCACTTTCCCACAGCACCGGATGAGCCTTCCCCACAATGAGCTTACGGAACCCCTCGATGCTGGCTGGATGCATAGCCGTCCAGTGGTCCCCCAGAGACGTGATCACGAGGCTCGATCCGCCGGCCAAAGTGCGCGAACCATCATAGGCGATAGCGACGACGGCGGCGATCAGAAGCAGCCTTGCCACGAGGCGGAGCAACATCTTGATGGCCGAGCGCGCCGTCGAGGACACCAGCAGTGTCAGCGCGATAGCGATCGGAAGCACGATCGCGGCGTGGACCAGGAAAAAGTTGACGACCTTGTCCAGCATCGGGCGCGAAAAACTCCAGGCAAGAGCGAATGAGGTACACGTCGGCCGAAGAGGGTGCAAGGCCGCAGCCTCAATCGAAGCCGCCTCAAGATGGTGCGAGTGCGAGCATGGTGGCCATAGCCGCTATTGCCACCGCGGCCACCCACAAGGCGACCCGGCCGGAGCGGCTGTGCCGCGCTTCCTCGGCTGCAAGGCGTGCAATCGAAGCGTCGTCGAGACGGACGCCGTTGCGGGCCATCTCGGCCATCGAACCCAGCAATCGCTCGGCGCCGGCGAGCAGAGTCGGCAGTTGGCTGGCGAGCTTACCGACCTCGCCCGCACCTTCGCGAGCCTCCTTCAGTGCGCCGGCGGCGCCGAGATTGGCCTCTATCCACTCGCGAGCGATCGGCTCGGCGGCAGTCCAGATGTTCAGCGTCGGGTCAAGGCTGCGGGCGACGCCCTCGACGACGACCATGGTTTTCTGAAGATTGATGAGTTCGGGCCTAGTCTCCATGTCGAAGACTTCGGTGTAGGCAAAGAGCTGGCCGAGCAGGTCGGCCATCGAGATTTCCTCGGCGGTGCGTCCGTGGATCGGCTCGCCGATCGCCCGCAGGGCCTGTGCGAAGACCTCGACGGGGTGATGCGGCGGGACGTAACCCGCCCAGAAATGAACTTCTGCGGCGCGGCGATAATCGCGATTGATGAGCCCGTGCAGGATCTCCGCTAGAAAGCGGCGCTCCTTGGATCCAAGACGGCCCATGATACCGAAATCGACGGCGACGACATTGCCGGCCTTGTCGACCAGCAGGTTGCCCTGATGCATATCCGCGTGAAAAAAGCCATCGCGAATGGCGTGGCGCAGGAATGAGCGCAGCACTGTGAGCCCCAGTCCGCGCAGGTCATGGCCTTCGGCTTCGAGGCGGCTTTTGTCAGCAATCGGTATGCCGTCGATCCATTCGACGGTTAGAACACGCTGCGCCGTGCGGCGCCAATCCACTGAAGGAATGCGGAGATTGCCGCTTTCGAGCGCCCGGTCGGCGGCGATGTTCTCGGCCATTTCCGACATGGCGGCGGCCTCCAGCCGGAGGTCCATTTCGAGCTCGGTGGTGGCCTTGAGCGTGTCGACCACGGCGACGGGCTTTAGTCGGCGCGACGGACGGTGCACGCGCTCGATGAGGGAGGCCGCGAGATAGTAACTGTCGAGATCCCGTCGAAACCGGCGCTCAACGCCGGGGCGCAGGATCTTCACCGCGACTTCGCGTCGGGCGCCGTCCTTGTCGAGAACGACGGCCTTGTGCACCTGGGCGATGGATGCTGCTGCGACCGGAGGACCCAGCTCGACGAAATGATTCTCGAGCCGGCCTCCCAGCGCCTCCTCGATGGCGCGGCGTGCCTCGGACATCGGGAATGGCGCCAACCGATCCTGCAAGTGACGCAGGTCACGAGCGAGGTCCGGGCCAATAACGTCCTCGCGGGTCGCAAGGAACTGGCCAAGCTTGATGTAGGAGGGACCGAGGCGCGCGAAGGCCTCGGCGGTTCGTCGGTGGCGGGGCGTGGTGGCGCGTAGTGGCCAAGTCAATACCGTGATCGGCAAAGTGAGCCACCGCGCGAGGCGGAGCGCGAGAGGAACCTTCATGCCCTTGGGCACGAAGCTCACGCCGTAGCGCGCCAGCGTCAAGCCGGCGCGCGCGAGTCGGAAAAGGTTTGCGATCACACTGGCCAACTTGGGGCTTCCGGCTGCTCGAGATGGGGCCGGGCGCAAGATCCGGCGCGACTATTTAGCGGGCGCGGCTGGTATAGCAGGTGGAAGGACGATTCGATGGGTAAAGACGCGGGGCATGTCGCACGCTGCTTTGCCGCCGGCAGAAGACGAATCGCCGCAGAGGAACCCTATCCCCCCGGTCGCGTTCGCCCATCATCACCCAATCAATGGAGGATGATACCACATGGCGAATCTCATGTTTTCAACCAAGCGCATCCTGCTCAGCACTGCAGGCGCTGTTGCGCTTTCGATCGGTTCTGTGGGCCTTGTGTCGGCTCAGACGACTCCAGCCCAGAAGCAGCCCACAGATCAGGCGCAACAAGCACAGGGCCAGACGGGCCAACAGGGGCAGCAGCCGTTGACCCAGGCCGTGTCTTCCCTGGAGCAAGCCAGTCAGAGAATCGAAAGCGCACCGGCCAATCAGCTTCGTCAGACGGCGCAGCAGGCGATGGATCCGCTGCAAAAGCTCGAGCAGTCGATCCAGAGTGCGGGCGCCCAAGGCGGGACACAGGTCCAGGCGACCATGGACAGCGTGAAGACTGCACGCGCGGCACTGCAAGAGCAGCGACCGGATAAGCAGCTCATCGTGCGGGCGCTCAACGACGTGATCGAAGGTGCACGCAGAGTCGAGCAGCAGATGGCTCAGGGCCAGGGTGGTAGCCAGGGCGCGACCTCCGGGCAGGCCTCAGCAGGTCAGGGCTCGGGCACCCAAATCGGCGTTCAACAGAAGTCGGCTCAGGTCGACGTCCAGCAGAAGGCGCCGCAAGTGACCGTTCAGCAGCCGGCGCCTCAGGTTACAGTCCAGCAGCCGCGCCCCGAGGTAACCGTGACGCAGCCGAAGCCGGAAGTGACTGTGCAGCAGGCCAAGCCCGAGGTCACGGTCAATCAGAGCGGCGAGCCGAAGGTGACGGTCCAGAGGCAGGGCGAGCCTCAGGTGAATGTGCAAGCCCAGGGGGACACAGCGACGAACCGCGAGACGACGCAGTCGACCACGAGCCCGGGCTCTACAAGGCAACCAGCCACGACGGCTCAAACCACTACTGGACCGACCAATCAGATTGCCGGCATGGGACGCGGGCTCGTCGGCAAGGACGTTTATGGCTCGAACAATAGCAGCATCGGCGACGTCGAGGACGTGGTTATGCAGAATTCGCAGGTCCAGTCGGTTCTCGTCGACGTCGGCGGGTTCCTCGGGATCGGGGCCCGGCGCGTCGCTATTCCGATCTCGTCACTGAGCATGCAGGGCGACCGACTGGTCACCTCGATGACAGAGGCGCAGGTTCGCAATCTTCCCGAGCATCGTGCTGCTCAGTAACGCGCAACGCTGACTTGTCGAGTTGGCATTCAGGGCCCGGAGCATTGGAGTGCTCCGGGCCTTGTCACGCGTCGCGCAGCCTGAACCGCTGAATTTTGCCGGTCGCCGTCTTCGGAAGTGCATCGGCAAAGTCGATCCAGCGGGGGTATTTCCAGGGCCCAGCCTTGCCTTTGACGTGGTCCTGAAGTGCCGGAACGAGCCCGTCCGGGGAGACGCCAGGCTTCAGGACCACAACAGCTCGAGGTTTCAGCAAGCCGTCCCCGTCGTGCTTTGGAACAACGGCGGCCTCCAAGACGGCGGGGTGGGCAACCAACGCGCTTTCCACTTCGAACGGCGACACCCAGATGCCGGAGACCTTGAACATGTCATCGGTGCGGCCCTGGTAGGTGTAGTAACCATCGGCATCGCAGACGTACTTGTCGCCTGTGCGAAGCCATTCTCCTTCGAAGGTTCGGCGGGTTTTTTCGCGCTGGTTCCAGTAGCCTTCCGCGGCCGAAGGTCCGGCGACAATCATCTCGCCGACCTCGCCCGGTGCGACCTCGCCGCCCTCGTCGTCGACGAGGCGCACTCGGTAGCCCTGCACAGGTTTTCCGGTGCTGCCGTACTTGATGTCACCCATTCGGTTCGAGACGTAGATGTGCAGCATCTCCGTCGACCCCACACCATCGAGAATGTCGACGCCGAAGCGGCGCTTCCAGGCTTCCCCTACCTCGGCAGGCAGGGCCTCTCCAGCTGAGACACACACCCTGAGCCGCGAAGACGACAGATCAGGCCCCGCGCCGGGATGAGCCAACATGGCTGCGAAGAGCGTCGGAACGCCGTAGAAAATGGTCGGCTGATGGACCTTCAAGGTGCGAAACACGCTTTCCGGCGTCGGGCGATCAGCGAGCAGGATGGTCGATGCGCCGACCGAGAGTGGGAAGCTCATGGCGTTGCCGAGGCCATAGGCGAAGAACAGCTTCGCTGCCGAGTAGCACACATCATCTTCGCGAATGCCGAGGACGCCTTGACCATAGAGCTGGGCCGTCGCCATCAGGCTGGTGTGCACATGGCGGACGCCCTTGGGCATGCCCGTCGAGCCCGACGAGTAGAGCCAGAACGCGGTCTCGTCCGGGGATGTATCCGCGGCGGTGTACTCGGGACTCTGGCGATCCAGTTCCGCTGATAATTCGAGCGTGGTCGACGGTGCGGTGGCGCCTGCCACAAAGACATGGGTGAGAAATGGGAGCCGGTCCAGCAATGGCTCAATCACGGGCAGAAGAGGCGCCGAGACGATCAACGCCTTGGCGCGACTGTCAGCCAGGATGTAGGCATACTGCTCGGTGGTCAGGAGTGTATTCAGCGCAACTGGCACTACACCGGCCTTGATGGCACCCCAGAAGGCGACGGGGAATGCCCGGGTATCGTGCAGCAACAATGCAATGCGGGTTTCGCGGCCTATGCCGTAGGCGCCCAGCAGATTGGCCATACGGTTGCAGCTCTCGGCCAGCTCGCCGAACGTCAGTGTGCCGGCGGCATCGATAAACGCGGGCTTGGCGGCGCGCCCCGCGGCGAGATGACGATCGATCATGTCGGTTGCCGCGTTGTAGATCGTGCTCATCGGCTTCGTCCTCCCAGCCGTGGCGACTCTTCGGACGCTTCCGGCAACTGGCTCGCCCGCTTCGACCCCGTGGCAGGCGCCATCATAATGCGCCGTAAACCACATCCATCAAGTAGAGGCCCCTCGAAGGCGCCAATGCCCCACAGCGCGACCTGTCGCGGGCGTCCAGCGCGGCCTTCATGTCAGTGGGAGTCCACCGTCCCTCGCCAACGTGTTTCAGGCTACCGGCGAGCGAGCGCACCTGATGGTGGAGGAACGAGCGTGCGGCGGCCTCTATGCGGATCTCCTCGCCGGCGACCGAGACATCGAGACGGTCGAGCGTCTTTACCGGTGAAGCCGCCTGGCAAGCGGCAGCGCGGAAGGTGGTGAAATCGTGGCGGCCGATCACGAGTGCCGCGGCCTCAGCCATGGCTTTCGGGTCGAGCGGTCGCGGCACCCACCAAACGCGATTGCGATCGAGAGCCGGGGGCGCCTTACGGGCGAGGATACGGTAGAGATAGCCTCGCCCCGTCGCCGAGAAGCGCGCGTCGAAATCAGGTGCGGCGACGGCGGCGTCGAGGACCACGATCGGGTCGGGCTTAAGGTGAAAATTGAGGGCCTCGCGGACCTTGAACGGCTCCCAGGCCCGCGTGAGGTCGAAGTGCGCCACCTGGCCTCTGGCATGAACGCCCGCGTCGGTGCGGCCTGCGCCGCGCACGCTCACGGTTTCACCCGTTAAGCGGAACAACGCCTCGGTCAGGCGGCCCTGGATGGAGCGCCCTTCGGCCTGGATCTGCCAGCCCACGAACGGCGTGCCGTCATACTCGATGGTAATGCGATAGCGCGGCATGCAGACGGCACAGCCTCAATACGGGGAGAGTCGGCCCGGTCTCGGCCGCCTCACCGGAATAAGGGCGCGCCTCGCGGACCGCAACCTCAGTGACGTCCCCCGCCGTGGCCGCCGCCATGCCCCCGGGCACCCCTGTGTCGGAAAATACCCGAGCGGTGATGATCGCCACCACGGTGGGCCTTGCGGCCGTAGTAGGGGATGCCTCCGTAGCCACCGGCCGACGCATAGGAACTCGCCACGGGGCCCGCGTCACCATGATGGTAATGGTGGGAGACGGAGCGTTTCTCCTCGAAGCCGAGGCTCAGCGGCGTGGCGCCGCCAGGATTGATGATCACGCGCTGATGTGGCGGCAATGGCCGGAAGACGCGAACGCCCTCTTCGAGGGTGACGGTCGCTCCGTAGAACGGGCGCGTCTCGATGCGCGTCGTCGACGGCTGCTGGGCGAGGGCGGCGGCGGGGGCCAGAATAGCGGCGACTAGGGCGAGGGCAAACGCGTTGCGCATGACTGAGAACGCTCCGGAAAGGACAACTCACCCAATCTTATACGGTTTCTTAGCCAACACCAATAATAAGCTGAAACCAATTATTAATATTCCAACCTCATCTATGCCCGACAAGTCTCACGTGCCCAGCGGATGGCCTTCGATCTCGTAGGGCCAAGCCGCGATGCCGCCATCCAGCGCGTGAGCCCGAAGCCCGAGCTGGCGCATGAGAAAAGCGGCTGCGAGGGCCCGGCGGCCCGTACGGCAATACACGACGTAGGTGCGCGAGCGATCGAGACCACGGACGCGCTCGCGGAGCTGATCGAGTGGCATCAGGCGCGAGCGCGGGAGGCGCCACAGCTCCCATTCTTCCTCGCCGCGGCAATCGATCACCTCGGCGGTGCCGCCCTCGATCAAGCGGCGGGCGGCGGACGGCTCTATCACATCGACGAGTTCGGCCTTCAGGAGACGATCGAAATCGCCTTTCGCGAGGCGAAGAAGGCGGCCATCTGTCACCATGCGGACGGTGGCGTTGCGAGCGAGGTCCTGGAGCAATGCCTCCTCGCCGAAGGAGCCGCCGGTGCCGAGCCGCGCAACGGGTGATCCGCGGCGCACAACCTCGGCCTGACCGCTCTCTACGACATAGAAGTAATCGCCGGGCTGGCCCTCCAGCACCACGTCGTCGCCAGCAGCGACCGTCCAGGCCTCCATGGCTTCGGCGCAGCAGACGATCTGATCGAAGCTCAGCTGCTTGAAGGCGGCGGAGCGCATCAGGGCTGCGGTGCGCTCGCGGACGACGTCGTCGAGCGCTGCGAGGCTCTTTGCTTGCTGCGTCGCCGAGATCAATCGGTCGAGGCGGGCACCGTCGATGACAAGGTAGGTCGAGAAGCGTGTGAGCCGCAGCACCGCACCCGCAGGGATCGTGTAAAGAATGGCCGGCTCGGGTGCCGTTTCATTGACCGACAGAATGGCGAGGTGCTCGCCGCCGCCGTCCTTGGCGACCATATGCAGGCCGCCTTCCAGCAGCACCACAAGATCGCCAGGTCGCGCGTCCACCACCTCGGCCAATTCGCCGTTACGCACGCCCGGGTCTGAAATCAGATCCGCCAAGCCGTCCTCGGGCAAGTTGGCGAAGAGGCGTGTCCGGCGCAGCTTGCTGGTGACGGGTTCCATCTGGCTCGGCTCCCCTGAGATCAAGTGGTCACGGTGAGCTGCGCATTCAGGCCAAAGCGGTTAGGCGTGCGCGCCCTCGATGCAGCACTTCTTGTATTTCTTGCCGCTGCCGCACGGGCACGCGTCGTTGCGGCCGACCTTGGGCGCGGCGCGCTGGTACGTGACGGCCGGCGCATGATGATGGTGGCCGTGATTGCAATTCGGCCCATGCACATGGCCGTGGTGATCGTGGTCGTGGTCGTGATCGCAGTCGGGGCCATGGACATGCGGCGCCTCGGCAGCCGGCTTCCGCGTCGTCTCGGTATCGCTCATAGGGTTCTCCTTTTGAGGCCTTGATAGCATGTAGGCCGCGCTGCGCGCACCCCCGCGGGCAGCGGCGCGGTGCGCCGTCCTCAGATCGTTTCCTGCTCGAGGCAGCACTTCTTGTACTTCTTGCCACTGCCGCACGGACAAGGCTCGTTGCGGCCGATCTTGCGGCCATCGCGGACGAAGGGCTCGGCGGCATGCCGATCTCCGTCATCGCCATCGGGATCCAGATCGAGTTCGCTCGGGTCGCTGGCCGTAAACCATGCCCATTCGCTGAGATAGTCGATCAGGCCATCGAACCGCTCGGCTCGCGTCAGTTCCTCGTTCAAATCCGCGTAGTCGGCGCGAGCAATATCCTCGATATCGTCCCTCGAGACATGCTGTCGGTCGACGACACCTTTGGACAACCAGCGATCGATCAAGAGGAGAAACCGGTCGTCCTGGAAATAGGCGAGGGCGAGAACGAACAAGGTTCGAAACGCGTTGTCCGATTCGCCCTCGAGTCGTGGGGCCAAAGCCTCGCAGTAAGCGGCGACCTCCGATTGAGGCAGCTTGCCGAGACGGGCCATGGCCTGCAGGCTTTGTAGACAGGCGCAGCGGACATAGGGATCGGCTTCGGCGTTCTCGATCAATGCCTTGAGAGGGCCGAGATCGCTACCATCGTAGACGCGGGCCAGGATGGCGTGCACGTCCTCGGTGACGATGTCGTCGATCTGGTCGAACGCCGCCTCGGAATCGGCTGAGAGGTAGGCAACCAGCGGTGCAAAGGCGCGCGGCTCCTCCCAGAGGCCAAGGAGATAAAGCGCGAACGTATGCAGGAAGTAGGCATGCCTGTCGTCACGGGCCGCCAGCATCCTGACTTCGATCTGCCCGGCATCGAGTGCCAACTCGGCCAGCAAGCGGTCCTTGAACTCGTCAGCGCGCGCAATGACGATCGCCAACGGGATGGCAGGCCGCACACCGATCTCGCGATAGGAAAGATCCGCAATGACCTCGTCGGCGGGCTTCGAGCCTGCCTCGCCAAGTAACTCGAGCAGCTGTTGGCGGCCAAGCTCTGCCTTGTCCATAGTGCGGCTCCCGGTCGAATTCTGGTTCAGATTCAGCCAGCTGGCGCTGGTACGCCCGGGCCAGCTAGTCGGCTGCAGTCAACAGCGGCCGCGGCCCCTTCTATCCCGTCGCATTGCCTCCGCGCGACGGCTGAATTAACAAACGCCATGGACACCGTACTCATCATCGACTTCGGCAGCCAGGTGACGCAGCTGATCGCGCGTCGCGTGCGCGAGGCTGGCGCCTATTCGGAAATCGTACCGTTCAACAAGGCCGAGGAGGCGCGTGAGCGGCTTAAGCCGCGCGCCGTCATCCTCTCGGGCGGGCCTGCCAGCGTCACGGAAATGGGAACGCCGAGGGCGCCGGACTGGGTGTTCACGTCAGGGTTGCCGGTGCTCGGCATCTGCTACGGCGAGCAGACCATGGTCGAGCAGATGGGCGGAGAGGTCGAAGGCGGCCACCACCGCGAGTTCGGCCGGGCCGAGATCGAGGTCGTCGATGATTGCGCGCTGTTCGAGGGCGTTTGGGCCAAGGGCGATCGCGACACCGTCTGGATGAGCCACGGCGACCGGGTCACGCAGCTGCCGCCTGGATTCCGGGTCGTGGCCGTGAGTCAGGGTGCGCCGTTCGCGGCCATCGCGGATGCGGAGGGAAAGCACTTCGCGGTGCAGTTCCATCCGGAGGTGGTCCACACGCCGCGCGGGGCCGCACTCATCCAGAACTTCGTGCGCAAGATCTCGGGTCTGCCCGGCGACTGGACGATGCGCCACTTCCGATCGAGCGAGATCGAGAAGATCCGTGCGCAAGTGGGCAAGGCGAAGGTGATCTGCGGGCTTTCGGGCGGCGTCGACAGCGCAGTGGCGGCGGTGCTGGTCCACGAGGCGATCGGCGACCAGCTGACGTGCATTTTCGTCGACCATGGCCTGATGCGGCTCAACGAGGCCGAAGAGGTCGTCCGGCTGTTCCGGGGCACGTACAATATTCCGCTGATCCACGTCGATGCGTCGAAGCAGTTTCTGGGCGCGCTCGCTGGCGTCTCCGACCCTGAGCAGAAGCGCAAGACGATCGGGCGACTGTTCATCGAGACGTTCGAGGCGGAAGCGAACCGCATCGGCGGCGGATCTGTTAGTGGCGCTTCGGGTGCCCACACAGCACCCGCGCAGTTCCTGGTCCAAGGCACGCTCTATCCCGACGTGATCGAGAGCGTGTCGTTCACGGGCGGGCCGTCCGTCACGATCAAGTCGCACCACAACGTCGGCGGGCTGCCGGAGCGGATGAATCTGAAGCTGATCGAGCCGCTGCGGGAGCTATTCAAGGACGAGGTGCGCGCGCTCGGCCGCGAACTGGGTCTGCCCGAGGCGTTCGTCGGGCGGCATCCGTTCCCGGGTCCGGGTCTCGCGATCCGATGCCCTGGCGAGGTGACGGTCGAGAAGATGGACATTCTTCGCAAGGCCGACGCCATCTATCTCGACGAGATCCGGAAAGCGGGGCTTTACGACACGATATGGCAGGCGTTCGCCGTGCTGCTGCCCGTCCGCACGGTCGGCGTGATGGGCGATGCTAGGACCTACGATCATGTTTGTGCGCTACGCGCCGTCACCTCGACCGATGGCATGACGGCCGACTTCTTCCCGTTCGACATGAACGTGCTGGGGCGCACCGCCACGCGCATCATCAACGAGGTGCGCGGCATCAACCGCGTCGTCTACGACGTGACCTCGAAGCCGCCGGGGACGATCGAGTGGGAATGATTTTTGCCCCTCCGGCAGTATCCGATTGTACGCCAGGGTACGGCATAAGTATCTGAATAACAAAGATAAAACTGTCATCGTCTATCGCCATCTATCGAGGGACAGTGCTCCGGTTTGACGGTATAGTGGACGGTATGGGGGAACTTGTTCGGTTAGAGATTTCGCTATACCGTCATGGCCAAGAGAGCTGCTGACGGTATAGTTTTTGGCCTTAAGGCATTGAAAGAGCGAATGAAATTCACTTTCAGTGACCCCAGTTTTGGGCTGACGGTATAATCGGTGCCTCTCTGCTGTTTTTGGACAGATTTGGAGGTCTCCATGCTCACGGACACAGCGATTAAGGCGCTGAAAGCACAGAAGAAATTGTACAAGGTGAGTGACCGTGACGGTATGTATGTCGTGGTCCAGCCGTCCGGGGCGATCGTGTTTCGGTACGACTATCGACTCAACGGACGGCGCGAGACGCTGACGCTCGGCCGATATGGCCCTGACGGCCTCTCACTTGCCAGGGCTCGCGAGAAGCTGATCGATGCGAAGCGGGCCATTTCAGAGGGGCGGTCGCCTGCTCAAGAGAAGCAGCATGACAAGCGGCGACTGAAGGAGGCGAAGCGATTCGGCGAGTTCGGCGAAAAGTGGTTCCAGGAGTCGCGCATGGCGGACAGCACGCGGGCTATGCGGCGCTCCATCTACGAGCGCGACATTCTGCCGACATTCCGAAACAGGCTCCTAACGGAGATCACGCCGGACGATCTCCGTATGATGTGTGGGAAAGTGAAGGATCGCGGCGCTCCAGCCACGGCCGTCCATGTGCGCGATATCGTGAAGCTGATCTTTGCATTCGCCATCCTGCATGGCGAGAAGGTCGCCAACCCAGCGGATGAGGTTGGGCCTGCGTCCATCGCGACCTTCGTGCCGAAGGATCGGTCCCTATCGCCCGCGGAGATCCGCGTCATGCTCGGTCAGCTTGAGCATGTGCCGACACTGCCGACCATACGGTTGGGAATGAAGCTTTTCCTCCTGACGATGGTCAGGAAGAGCGAGCTCCAGGATGCCACCTGGGATGAGGTCGATTTTGAGAACGCCGTCTGGTCGATACCCAAGGAAAGAATGAAGCGGTCGAAGGCACACAACGTCTACCTGTCTCAGCAGGCCATCGACATCTTCATCGCGTTGAAAACCTGCGCCGGCAATTCGCGCTATGTCCTTCCGTCGCGATATGACGCTGACGCGCCAATGTCGCGGGCGACGTTCAACCGGATCACGACCGCCGTGGTCGCTAGAGCGAAAAAGGAGGGGCTGCCACTTGAGCCCTTCACTGTTCACGATCTTCGACGCACCGGGTCCACTTTGTTGAACGAACTCGGCTTCAACAGCGACTGGATCGAGAAGTGCTTGGCGCATGAGGACGGACGGTCCTCGCGTGGCGTCTACAACAAGGCGGAGTATGAGCACCAGCGCCGGCATATGATGCAGGAGTGGTCCAACCTGGTGGACGCTTGGGTCGCGGGTCGGAAGTATGTGCCGACCCTGCTCCCGGCCACGATGGAGCTGCTTGAGCTCGAGCCTAGTGTTTGACAGGCCGAGAGCGGCGCAATCTCACGTCGGGGCTTGGAGCGCGTTCGATAGCATTGGCCCGAGAGGCACGGCGTCGAGCGTCAAGCCAAGCTTCGACTTCTGCCAGATCCCAGACGACGCAACGCGAGGTGAGATAGAAGCGCTGCGGGAATTCTCCTCGCTGCTCCATGTCGTAGATTGTGCTGTCGGCAAGCGGCACGATCTCTCGTAGCTGATGCCGGCGAATTGTCCTGCGGGCGACATGCGGCGCAACGCTCATACCGTATCTCCACTTCTTTACTCTTGTGGAGATAGAAGGCGATAGATCTTCCGATTTGAAGCCGCCGCGTGAAGGGATGCGGTAATATCGGGCTATAGCGTGCACATCGGACGGGCCGTCTCAACGGGCAAGTGCCATCTAGGAGTGTCGGCTGACCCTTGGGTTCTTGTTTGAAGCGCCGTCATCCGTGGAATAGCAGCCCGATGAAAGCCGCGACTCACTTCAAAATCCGCCGTAGAAATACGTGTCGGTTCGAATCCGACCGCCCGCACCATCTACCCAAAGCGGCACCCTAAATGGGTGATGAGAGACGTTGTCTCGTAAGGAACCCCGTTCCCGATCGCCGCCTAAGTCCTCCGCTGCCCGGAAAGCTGATTGACTGCATCCTACAGACAGTTGGGATATGAGATCGCGACCTGCACGACAGCCCAATTATTCATTCATCGCGGCAACGCGATCTCCGAAAAATGCTTCCGGATGAAATCCAGCTTTGGATCGATGTAGCGCTGGCAGAAGGGCCTGCTTGGATCGGTGCGATAATAGTTCTGATAGCGCTCGTCCGAAGCTTTGAAACCCTTGAACGGGAGCACCAGAGTGTGGACAGCCTTGTCTGTTTCAGCGGCAAACTGCGCGATTGCCTTCTCGGCTTCTATCCGCTGACCGACTTCAAAGACATAGATGGCGCTTCGATATTTTCCGCGCGGTGAGCGAGCTCTTGTGGCGGAGTGCGTCCTTAGATGCACTTCGGCGAGCGTGGCCAATCCAATAGCCGCAGGGTCGAAACTTACGACCACACCTTCGGCCCACGTGTCGGCCGGCGTTTCTGATTGCAGAAAGCCCTGATCGACTTGGGAGACGCCTCGCAGCGCCTGAAAGACGCCCTCGGTGCACTAGTGGCATCCGCCGCCGAAGCCGACTTTCTCCATTCATCAGCTCCTATGCAGTCGGGTGATCCCGGCCGCCGCCGGCGCGGGCGATAAGCTGCCGAGGAACGAGATGATCCGCGGCGCCACTTGGTCGGCCATTTCGACGTGGGGATAATGGCCGGCACCTTCCACGATCATTGTCTCGGCATGCAGCCGGCTTGCTAGGTTCTGAGCTTCCTCGACCGGGTTTGGGAAGTCCGGATCCTTCGTCCCCATCACAACAAGCGCGCGAACGGCGCTGTCATCTAGAATGGCGGCCGTGTCGGCTTTCGAAAGCGAGAGCATCGTCAGCAGCGCCTGCATCCGTCCCGGCTCTCTGAGATTTCGAGCGATGGCCGACTTGATCGCCTCGTGGTCAAAAGCTCGCTTCGTTGGATAGAGGCTGCTCCAGTATGTCGTCCAAAACCACGTCCGCCATGGCCCGGCGAACCCTATCGAAAGGACGAGCTTCTGGACGCTCGTCAGTGGAAGGTCTCGGACTATCGGACCGAGGAGCACGACACTGCGGACCAGGTCCGGACTCTCTCTCGCCGCCCTATAGAGCTGACCCGGCCGCGAAAGAGTTGCCAGTGATGGTGGCAGGGCCTGCGCCCAAGCGTCTCACGATAGAGATTGCGTCCAGGCCCACTGACCGGGCGGAGTAGTCAGTCCATCGCGCTGACGTTTCGCCGAATCCCCGCACATCCATCGTGACGACGCGGAATTCTGCCTGCTTTAGGTCGGGCCCTAGGAGCCGATATTCGGATCGCAGATCGCCCATCCCTGGAATGCACAGCACGATGTGCCCCGGACCGCCGGTGTCGTCGAAGGCGATACGGCCGCTGTCGACCTCAATGTACTCGGTGCGGACAAGAGACGAGGCCATCGAGTTTCCCTTCCCGTGAGATCGAGCTTCAGGCTGGTCGACCGACTTCGAACAAGAACCAGGCGCGTCGCTCCGCCTCGTCGGTCCAGGTGTCGATCAGGCCGGAAGTTGCGTTGTCCTTGGCTTTGTCCGCCACGTCCTTGGCGCGACGCAGTGACTCCACCATGTGTAGGTTGTCAGCGCGCAGCTCAGCGAGCATGTCCTGCGGCGTCACGAAATCCGCGTCGTTGTCCTTGATCGTTTGATGGCGAGCGATATCGCCGATCGATCGTAGCGTGGTGTTACCCGTCTTCCGGGCGCGCTCTGCGATCGCGTCAGTGGCAGCGAGTATCTCGGCCGCCTGCTCGTCGAGGAGCAGGTGATAATCCCTGAAATATGGCCCGGAGACGTGCCAATGGAAGTTCTTCGTTTTCAGGTAAATAGCATAGCTGTTCGCCAAGATGATCTTGAGAGCATCGGCGACAGTCATGGCCGCGCTTTCGTCGAGGTCAGATGGCGTCGGAGCGGGTGCGGAACTAGATTTCGTCATCGCTAGGACTTCCTCGATTGAATATTCTGCGGGATATCAGCGTCGTGCCTCCTCTGACGCTGCGGTGTAGAAGAAGGATTTACTGAATGATCCCGTCCAATAAATCGTCGCTATAGTTTCGATATCCTTGGTGGAGCCGAAAGGCGCTGCTGAAATTCGATGCCTAGGGACGCTGCGAGCGCCTTGTTCTTCAGGCGTCCGGTCGATAGCTCAGAACGAACGCTACAACCTTATCCGCCGACATCTCACACGGCTTGAGCGACGCCTTCCCGGAAGAGACGCGATAAAGATTGAAGCTGATAAGGTCTGAGCCTGCCAACTCCCGGGCGAAAAGACTGTTCCGTCGTCCATCCTTCGATCGACGCACGGTCACGCCGAACCGTCGACCGTCGTAGATGCCTTCGCTGTAACCTTCCGGCAGTTCCTTGAAGGCCGCATCAAACTTTGCCCGCTCCATCCGACCCCACCACACTCATCTGAAGGACGGTTTGAACCCCGTTGTTTCCCTAACGGCCAACGAGTCCAGAGTCAGCCGACCGCGCTCAGACTTCTAATGTCGGCCAAGCGTCATCCGCACGTTATCATCCCAAAGAAACCCAGCTTTGTGAGCGTTGGAAAATGACCGACCGCTACGCAACATCCACGCCTTTCCAGAAAGCAAAGTAGCCTCTAATCGCTTCAGCGCTGGCCGTTGGGTCAGGATAGGTCCAAGCGGCATTTAGGTTGCGCTCGCCGCCTACACGAATGTGGAAATAGTGGGCGGATCCCTTCACAGGGCAGACCGAAGTCTGCTCACTCCGTTCGAGCCGGCTGTGGTCGACGTCTTTGGGCGGGAAATAGTGATTGCCGTCGACGACTACCGTTTCGTCGCTCGTAGCGATGGTGGCGTCTTTCCAAATTGCTGAGACCATAAAAACCTCCTGTGTCGCCTATCGCCCTCGGGCCGGCAGGCCGAGGCGAAGCCCAGTCAGTTCGCGGGCGCCCCGCCCGCAAGAAGCTTGTCCAGTTCGCCATCGGCATCGAGCCGGGCGAGATCGTCGGAGCCACCGACGTGCGTTCCGTTGATGAAGATTTGGGGCACGGTGCTGCGGCCCGACGCCTTGATCATCGTCTTTCGGTGTGCCGGGTCGGACTCGATGTCGTGCTCGGTCCACTGCACGCCTTTTTCAGTGAGAAGTGCCTTCGCGCGACGGCAGAACGGGCACCAGCTCGTGGTGTAAAGGAGGATGTCTGGTTTCATTTCCTCGTCTCCGATCGTTCATGTGTGGGGTTGCGGCCGATGCTTGGGGGACGTCGACCTCTGCGAAGGTGTAGGCATGGGACCGAGCGGCGGGCTCAAGGGTTTCGGTTTCGAAAGTCCGATTGCGGATGAGTTGGGCCATCACGCTGCCATCCTTCGGACCGTGTCTAAGACGCGGTCCCGGCGATAAGGCTTTTGAAAGAAGACGATGTCCTGCGGCACGACCGCTGCTTCCGGCCACGGCCTGCCGGACGTGATGATGATCTGGATGGCGGGCCAGCGCTCGCGAATGCGGATGGCGAGCATGATTCCATCGATGCCGCCGGGCATGTTCACATCAGTGAAGACGACACGGATGTCGAGCCGATCTTGCAAAGTTACGAGCGCATCGGACGCATCCGACGCCTGAAGCACTTCGAATCCTGCTTCCTCGATCATGTCCGATGCGAACAGACGAAGGAGTGGCTCGTCTTCGACGACGAGCACCACGGGTTTCACCATTCCACGCATACTCCCATCAACCTTGAACCAGGTGACGCATGGAGGCGTGTAGATCAGCAGCTAACCCGGAGGGCTCGTAGCGGACATCGACGCCTCCTGTGCCGACAAGGCCGATGTTGATCAGCTTCGAACCAAAACCTCTGCGCGTCGGCGGGACGACGGGTGGTCCCCCGCGCTCACGCCATTGGATGCTTAGAAGATCGCTCTCCTGCCCGTTCAGTATGCCCCACGTCAGAGACACCTCGCCGTGATCATTGCTCAGCGCGCCGTACTTGCAGGCGTTGGTCAGCAACTCGTGCACTATCAGCGAAAAAGAGAGCGCCGCTCGCGGCCCAAGGGCCACCGTAGGGCCACTCATGTCGACCCGATCCGAGAATCCTATCGCGTCAATCACGGTCGCGGCGATCGTTTGCAAGTCAGCCTGCGTCCAACTCATTTGAAGCAAGGCGTCGTGCGCCGCGCTAAGAGCCATCAGACGGCGCTCAAAGGCGTAGACTGCATCGCGATCGGTGACGTTTCGCAACGTTTGGCTCGCGATGGCCTGAACCATAGTGAGCATGTTCTTCAAGCGGTGAGCGATCTCACCATTCACGATGACTTGCTGCTGCTCGGTGCGGAGCCTCGCGACCCCAGCCTCGAGCCGGTCCGCCGCGCTCCGCAGGAACGAGATTTCTTCTGCTGGCCACGGTCGGGGGTGCGCCGAATGGACAAAGAAGACGGCGATGGTCTTGCCTCGATCTCTCACTGGCATGTCGACCAGAGACCGAACGCCGACACGCACTGCGCTCTCGAGATTATGGAGCGTGCGGTCGTCGGTTAGGGCGTCCCAAACGATCAGGGGGTCGCCACCGACGAGCGGCTTGCGCAAGCTTCCGTACTCTTCGAGACGGTGGCGGCCGGCGATGCTCATAATCCCGGGCGCCGTCCAATCTGTTTCGACGTCAATGGTCTCGACGTCATCGTCGACGGATCCGAACCCGGCCCGGTCCGTGGCAAGCGCCCTGCCCACGATGGCGGCGGTAGCCGACGCCATCTCGGCGGTGTCGTGACTGCTTCGTATGGTCTCGCCGATCTCGACCAAGGCTGTCTGCAGCCCCGTGAGGCGCTCGCTCGCGTTGGCGACACGGCGCAGTTCAAGATTTTCGCTGGCGAGGCGAGCAAGTGCCTGAAGCATCGCCTTTTCCGCTTCGCTGAGCCCTTTAGGCCGCGGAGCGGTATCGATGACGCAGAGCCGACCAACGATCGCGCCGGATCGCAGCATGAGCGGTGCGCCAGCGTAGGCGCGAAAGTGCCTGACGCCGGTGACGAGCGGATTGCGCTTGGTCCGCGCGTCATTTGTGAGATCGACGATTTCCAAGAGGTCGCCCTGATCGATCTCGATCCGACAGACCGAGTGTTCGATTTCGGTCTCGCACACCTCGAGCCCGTACTTGGCCTTGAACCATTGACGGTCGGTGTCGAGGAGAGTGATGAGCGCGATCGGAACGTCGCAAGCCTTTGCCGCGACGAAAACGAGATCGTCGAAGGCTTGCTCTTCCGGCGTGTCGAGGACCATGAGGTCCGCAAGCGCCTTCGCCCGCTGTGCCGGCCCGAAATCTGTTTTGTCAGAGTTCAGGCTCACCAGAGCTCTCCCGGTCGGGGCCTTGAAGCCTGAACATGGCCGATCATGCGCTTTGGCTTAGTCACGTCAGTGCCCCCTCACGCGCGGCGGCCACTGCGATGACGGGCCCCCCGTGTCGCGGCTCTGATCGGCGGCGGCACCAATAGTCAGAACGATCTTGCCCTGGATGTGGCCTGCCTCTGCTCGATGATGAGCGGCAGCCGCTTCGGAAAGCGGGAATGTGCTGTCCACGGCGACGCGAACCGCACCGCTATCGAGTAGTTGAGCTAGCTTGGCCAACTGATCGCCGTTGGAACGAACCTGAGTCGCCGAAACGGTCACCCCCCGGCCGGCAGCCTCGTCATGTCCGGCAAAGCCGAGGGGAAAAATCGGGAACAGCGCGCCGCCCGGACGGATGGTCTGCAGAAAGCGGCTCGCGGCCGGGCCGCCGACAGCGTCGACGACGAGATCGACGTCGCGCACATCGTCTTCGGGCTTGGTCTGCGTGTAGTCGATGAACTCGTCAGCACCCAGTTCGCGGAGGAAAGCCTCGTGCCGGCTTGACGCGACAGCTAGTGGCGCATCCTCATAGCGGAGGACCTCGGGAGCGCCGAACTCATGGAAGCGGATCGCCTTCATCTCATACCCCCCAATCAGACGCGTTCGAGGAGGGCGACGGTGCCTTGACCGCCGTCGGCACAGATGCTGACGATCCCGAGAGACCCGACCGGCATGGCCCACAGCTCTTTGACGGCTTGGCTGAGGTCACGCGCGCCAGTCGCGCCGAAGGGATGCCCGATAGCTACCGAACCGCCGTTGGGATTGACGCGATCCCAGTCGAAGTTACCCATCTCGGGCGAGACGCCGGCCTTCTCTCGGACCCAATTCGGATCGGTGATGGCTGCGACATTGGCCAAGACCTGTGCCGCGAAGGCTTCGTGGATCTCCCAAAGGGCAATGTCGGAGAATGCCAGCTGATGTCGCGCGAGCAGACGCGGAATGGCATATGACGGTGCCATCAGAAGCCCCTCCGTGTGGAGGTCGACCGCAGATATTTCGAAGTCGACGAGCCGCACGTGAGCCGTGCCTTCGGGGAGCCTCTGCAAACCTTCTTCATTGGACACCCAACAGCCGGCCGCCCCATCTGTGATCGGAGAGCTGTTGCCAGCTGTCAGGCTACCCATGCCGCTCTCGCGATCAAAGGCCGGCTTCAGACCTGACAGCCGTTCGGCGGACGTGTCCGCACGCGGGTTTGCATCGCGGGCAAGTTCCGGCAGTGCAATCACGAGGTCATCGAAGAAACCGCTGTCCCAACCGGCGATCGCTCGCTGGTGGCTCTTGAGAGCCCAGTCGTCCTGTGCCTCACGCGAGATCCGCCACGCCTTGGCGGTCTCCTCCATGTGATCGCCCATCGTCCTGCCGGTAAGGCGGTTGGCCCATCCCTTCGTCGGGAGCACATAGTCGGTAGGAGCCAGCGCCCCCAAGGCGGCAAGTGCTGCTGCGGCATCCTGCGCGAACAAATCGGTGAGCCGCTTTGATGCCTCGGGGGTAAGCGCGAGCGATGGCCGGCTCATGACCTCAGAGCCGCCGACCATGATCAAGTTAAGGCCGCCACCGAGCATGCCGGCCGCAGCGAAACACGCGGTCATGCTGGTTGAGCACGCAAGAACAACGGAGAATGCCGGGACATTGGGATTGAGTTTCGCGTCTAGCCATACCTCACGAGCGATATTGCTCCAGCCCAGGTTTGGGATGACGCTTCCCCAGACAACGAGGTCGGGCTCGGCAAGCTTCCCCATCTCCTGAACGACGGGCACGGATAAGGAGACCGCGTCATAATTCGCCAGTGCTCCCCCGCCGCGCCCAAAAGGGGTCCGAAGGCCTGCGGCTACGAAAACTGGTTCTGCAAAGCGGCTCACAGTGGTCTCCCGAAAGACAAAGGTTCGAATAAGCGACGCGGCGTAGTGCGCTCAGGCTCCCCGGCCTGGGCCGTAGTTGAGCGCTTTCGTCTGGAGGGATTCGACCATTTCGCTGCCTCTACCCTCCATAGCGCTCAGTCTTAATGATCGAGGCGTCGAGCCCGGCCGCTAACGCGCCGTCCGTCGCGATGTTGACGAAACCGTTGGACCCGCAAACGAACACGTGGGCAGGATCTCGACCCAGGCGGGCGATCGTCTCCTTGACCATCTCGGCGTCGATCCGTCGGCCAAAGTCCGAGGCGCGCATTGGCGCTTCGCGCGTTATCGCGACGGCTAGGACCAACGCAGAATCACGCATCTCGATCGAGCGAAGTTCGCTGGAGAAGAGTACGTCGCGACTGGTCCGAGCGGACAAGAGCAGCGCAACTGGAACGGCCTGGGCCAGTGCTTGGCGCTGCCTGATCATTGCCATCAGTGGGACCAAGCCCGAACCTGCGCCGATCAGCAGCACCGGGTCGTCAGCAGGTTCGGGCCACAAAAAGTGGCCACCGAGAGGACCTCTAAGTTCGATTTCGTCGCCAGGAGCGGCGACGTCGTGGAAGAACGGCGAGACTTCGCCATCGGGCAGACGCTCTATTGCCAACTCGAGGATCGGGGACGAGGCAGCCGACGATGCAATCGAATAGCTGCGCATCGCTTGATAGCCATTGGGGGCGGTCAGGCGCACGTCAACGTGCTGGCCGGCGGTATGGAAGAAAGGCTCCCGTAGCAGCAGGAAAAAGCTCTTTATACTTGGGGTCTGCTGGACGATCTCGTCGATCACACATGACTGCCACGACGCGGGTTGCGCGTCGATCTCAGTCATGGGTGTACCGTTGTTCGCGCCACGGATCGCCGTAGATGTGATAGCCGCGCAGTTCCCAGAAGCCAGCTTCATCACGCGTCGTGAACTGCAGCCCATTCACCCATTTGGCGGACTTCCAAAAGTATAGATGAGGTACTAGCAGGCGCGCCGGTCCGCCATGATCACGGGGAAGCGGCTCGCCCGCATACCCAGTCGCGACCATCGCCTTACCGGCCAGAAGGTCGGCGAGCGGGACATTGGTCGAATAGCCATCGTAGCAGTGGGCCAAGACGAAATCGGTGGGCCGCTCGAGTCCTGCATCCGCGAGGATGTCTTCGATCAGCACGCCTTCCCACTTGGTGTCGAGCTTCGACCATGACGTAACGCAGTGTATGTCTTTAGTTACGTTGGTTTTCGGAAGGGCGTTAAACTCGCTCCAGGTCCAGACCTTGATCGGCTTTGGACCGATCTTGACCGTAAACTTCCAGTCGGATGTCTCGATACGTGGCGTCGGTCCCGCGGTCAGTACGGGAAAATTTTCTACGAGATGTTGACCCGGCGGAATGCGGCCATCGTGGTCGCCGCCTGAACCGCGGCCGGTGAAACCTCTGGTGACCATGCCGAACCCCCTTGCTCGTCACGACAGACCGGAACCGACTTAATCTCAGGCTACTGCGTAGATGATCTTCGCACTTGCATGATGCCGAATGGATCGACAGGCTGAAACTCAGACAACCGAATGCCGTATCAGTATAGATCTGTTTATCATCACTATGAATCGCGCTAATCGCACCTCGACTATAGCGGTAGAGCAGCATCTTTGCCCAATGTCTGCTCGCTATAGTTTCAATACCTTCCGACCAGCGTTGCACGCGTATGTGCGCCCGTGGGATGTTAGGCGAACGCCGCCGGCTGTCGGACGGAGAAGGCACGGTCATCGCCTGCTTGCGGTTCACGTCATGAGGTCGCCATGCACGCTCAAGCTGAAATCATCGCAGCGCTCGGCGTCTCTCAAACGTTCGATGCTGAACAAGAGGCCGCGAGCCGTATCGGCTTCCTTCGCGATTATTTGAGAAGGTCTGGCCAGCGAGCGTATGTGCTTGGAATCAGCGGGGGCGTCGATTCCCTGACCGCGGGCCTGCTGGCGCAATCGGCCGTGAAGGAGCTTCGCCGCACCGGGTACGAGTGCGAGTTTCTTGCGGTGCGGCTACCTTATGGCATTCAGTCGGATGAGCACGATGCTCAACTTGCTCTCTCGACGATCAAGCCTGACCGTACGGTGGCGATCAATGTGAGGCCCGCAACGGACGCTCTTTGGGCGGAACTGACGTACTCCGGATACGATCCAGTTGATCCTCACGACCGCGGCAGAGCGCTAGGTAACGTCAAGGCGCGCCAGCGCATGATTGCTCAATTCGCGCTCGCTGGAAGCCTGGGTGGCCTAGTGATCGGTACGGACCATGCAGCGGAAGCGGTCATGGGGTTCTTCACCAAATTTGGCGATGGCGCCGCGGATGTTCTGCCTCTCGCGGGTCTCAACAAGCGACGTGTTCGCGCGATTGGGGTTCACCTTGGCGCCCCGCCTGAGATAATCGGCAAGGTTCCGACTGCGGATTTGGACGATCTCATGCCGTTGCGCCCAGATGAGGATGTCTACGGCGTGACCTACGATGAGATCGACGATTACCTCGAGGGACGCGTCGTGGCGCCGACGGCTGTAGAGACAATCGAAGAAGCGTACCGAGCGACAGCCCACAAACGTAAGCTACCTGCTGCGCCCGCTTTCCAGATTTGACGTCACCCAGGTCGAACGCACGCTCCGATTTGCTCCCGTCGAAGATATAGAAACTATGTCACGTCGCTATTGGAAAAGTTCAGCGTGGGAATTCATAGTCGATCACGCGAACGCTTTGTTTCGATGGGTATAGTTGAGAAGAGCATTGGTCTCATCGACCACGCGACCCTCTGGCTCAGGGAGCAGTAACGCATAGCAAAGCCGCTGTGGACGCGATGTTTCGCCAGGCATCGGGTGTCTGCATCGTGGTTGGAGAGAAGAATGAGCCCGGCCGAACGTCAAGCTCCTCAGCTTCGTGTGCAACGGTGGATCGGTGTAGATGGCGGCAACCTCGCCACGCCGATCCAACTATCGGATCTGGGCGTAGGCCCGAAGATCGTGTTCGCGTTTCAGCATTGGTGCCGTGGCTGCCATCTGCATGGATTTCCCACTCTGCAGAAATTGCACGGAGCGCTGGAATCCAGAGGTGTCGGGTTTGCAGTGATCCAAACGGTCTTCGAAGGTGCCCACGAAAATACCTTCGAGAAACTGCGCATCAATCAAGTCGAATACAATCTCCCCATTGCTTTCGGGCATGACGAGCCGCCAGCTGGCGCGGCTTTTCCCACATTCATGGAAGATTACAGAACACGGGGAACGCCGTGGTTTACCGTCATCAACGCCAACGGTCGCATCGTCTTCTCGGATTTTCATCTCGACGCGGATCGTTTGGTGGCGGAACTGGAGAGCACGTGAAAGATGCCACGTTGGCTCATTCTAGCCGCCACCCATATCGCCGCCGCCGCCGCAGGCTTTGCTGGTGGCATCTACATGCTCCCGATCCTGACCGCGCCGGTTTCGCCGACCGAAGCTGTCCTGCGCAGCTCGACGCCTGAAGCGCTTTATTCCGGAAGGCTTGTTCGGGATCTCGCCGGCAGCGACCTGCTGCATTGGGGCGAAGGTGAAGTGCGGGTCTTGCCTCTCCGGATCGCGCACATCGGCCGCCTCTCGCCGGGGCCGGACTACAAGCTCTATCTCACCCCACACTTCGTCGACACAGAGGAAGCGTTCCTCGCGATCAAGGACGCATCCGCTCGGGTGGGCGATGTGAAAACGTTCAACGGCTTCATCGTAGAGGTGCCCGCCGATATCGATGTTCGAGACTACAGCACCGTTGTCATCTGGTGCGAAGCCTTTGCTCAGTTCATCAGTTCCGCGGAGTATCAGCCTCCGCGTCAGGCTCGGAAATGAGCCAGGCGATGGACGACGTAAAGGCAGCGTGCGCGCGGGGACTCGTTTTGGCTCCGGTTGCGGCGCTGTTGTTAAGTGTCGCCACACTGCTCCTGGGCAATGGTCTGCTGGGTACTCTCCTGATTGTGAGAGCTGGTCAGGAAGGCTTCTCGGCCGGGACGATCAGCGCAATGATGTCCTTTTATTTCGCGGGCTTCACGATCGGCGCGCTGGTTTTGCCCCGGATCATCGTGTCTGTCGGTCACGTCAGGACCTTCGCTGGCTTCGCGGCGATCGCTTCGATGACTTCTCTCCTCCATGTCGCATTCGTAGACGCGAGCGCATGGATGCCACTTCGGCTTGTAACCGGCTTCGCCTATGCCGGCATGATCCTTGCGACTGAGAGTTGGCTCAACGCTCACGCTATTCCGTCCACACGCGGTCAGCTCTTGTCGATCTTCGGCGTCGTTTCGATGGGCTCGTGGGCTCTTGGCCAAGCACTTCTAAACGTGGCCCCACCTGCAGACGTGACCCTGTTCCTGATCGTCTCACTGCTGATATCGGCGGCGGTCGTCCCAGTCACTCTGCTGCCCAGCCATCCGCCGGCCGATGTTCGACAGGAACCCGTCGCCTTCCGCGATCTTTTCGCGGTCTCGCCTCTAGCATCGGTCGGCGTCTTCCTGGCGGGCCTGGCCATAGGCGGTTTCTGGGGCTTGGGACCTAACTTTGCACAGAGGATCGGCCTCGATGTGGGCGGCATATCCGCGTTCATGGCGGCAGTCCTTGGTGGGACGCTCGCCCTGCAATGGCCTCTCGGATGGCTATCGGACCAGGTGTCGCGAAACCTCGTCATCGCCGGCGCGGCCCTGGCTTCCGCAGCGTCCGCTATCGCCGTAGCGATGGCGGCGGACGCGCCTCTGCCTCTGCTACTCGCCGCGGGCGCGCTGTTCGGCGGCTTCGGCATTCCCATCTATTCGCTATGTCTAGCCGTCGCCAACGACGATCTTCCTGCGGGTCGGCTTCTGGGCACAGCTCGCGGGCTTCTTCTGCTCAACGGTATCGGGACCGCTGCTGGGCCGCTCATCGGGGGAGTAGTGATGGATTTAGTGGGGCCCGGCGGCTTGTTTCTCTACGCGGCGGCGTTGCTCACTGCGCTGGCGGTGTTGGCCGGTGCGCGCAGGCGTACTCACCGCGCCATCGAGACACGCGCCATACGCTGCCCAAGCACGGCGATGATCACCGGATCCCTCGATGCGATGATAACAACGCAAGCTAAGCCACAGAAATGATCATTCGCGGCCGAAGGCCAGTCAGCTGATGCAGACGCTTGGCCCAAACGAAGCGAAGCCCGCCATGGACGAGACAGTGTGTGCTCCCGCTCAAAGCGGGGCCCATGAAATGAAGCGGGGTGCTCTTGCCATCCTTCCCTTGGCGTTGGGAGCCAGCGTGTATGGCATGGCCTTCGGTCTTCTGGCTGTGCAGGTAGGCTTTCCGTGGTGGGGCGTGGGGATCATGAGCGTCTCTAGGGGCATAAACTCAACATCGGTTCGATGTAACGGCCCCGGGAGATAGCCGTTGGGTCGGCAAGGCTTTTGACGCTATCTGTCCGCAGCCTCACCCCCCAGATGTTGTGTGTGCCAACCGCTGGGCCGCGGCCGCCTAAGATCCGGATTGAATTTCTGTGGGGCTGCATAATGCAGCACGGCGGGTCCTCGCCTAGGCAACGGCCTCAACGGTGAGGTCCCGGCCGTTGAACTGCACGGTTTCACCCGCCCGCGCACCCTCGATCGCCTCGAAGATCGGGGCCATCGTGGAAATACCCATGAGCTCACGCCCATGACAGGTAAACCTACTCGTCGACACTGCGATCACGAAGTACTTGCCGGACAGCTTGATGACGGCGCCCTCCGCAACGGCTGACTTCGGCCCGAAATCGATCGCACGCAGCTTGTCGAGCTTATCCGCATAATCATCGAGAGTGTCGTCGAGCGCTTCAGCGAAATCGCTTGCGACCTCGGCTTGCGCCTGCTCGTCGTTCTCTATCGGCTCGCTCCGATCGAGGCGCGCGGTGGAAACGTAATCGAGATAGTTGTCTCGAGCGCTGTGTAGTGCGGCCGTCTCAAGCGACAGCATGGTCTCCCGAATGTGGTCTTTGTTCCAGTCCATCTTGTCCTCGTTACTTCGTGATTTGGAGCCGACGCACATCCTGGGCGATTGCTCGAGAAGCGGTCTCCGCGAACAGCGAACGAGTCATTCGTCGCTAATGACGTCTTCGCCCTGGTAGGGAATTCTGATTAGCCGAGGGTCCCGAATGATGCTCGTGACGAGCCAAACGTAGGACTGTTCTGCAGTATCGAAGCCGAGGATGCTGAATGCGCCCCCGAACGGACACGCTGGAAAGTCCGGAAAGCCCTCTCTCAACACGTAGCGCTCCGGATCGCGATCGAACTCGCTTTTATAGACCTTGCGCAGCCCATGCTTGCTCGGGACGTCCTCGTCGCCAGCCGGGGCTGTCTCGCGGTGCTCGATAAGCCGTTCAGACAGGTCGCGGTGACATATCTCGTCAAATACGTCGAACGCATCGATCAGCAGGCCTTTGTGCTCGGTCGCCGGATCGGTGATGGCGTAAATGTTGGACGCGTCTTCGGCCCCGTCCCCGCTTTCGAGACGCAATGCTGCGTCGACGCGAATGCTGCATGGATCGAGCGTTGATCCGAGTTCGAGATCGACGAGAGCGCCGTCCTTCACGCGATATTCTCGGTCATAGCCTTTCGCCACGAAGGACTGCACGGCATCCAGAACGTCTGTCACTTGGGTCGGCATAAACGCACCTCGAATTCGCATTGGAAGGATCGCGCCAGGGCGGAGAGCACGCAATGGCGCATCGACCAATCAGCGCGCGAAGCGTGGGCTTCCGTCATAGCCATTTTGCTCGCTTGAAGCGCACGAACAGGAACAGGCAGAACGTCAACATCAGTCCGAGCACGACGAAGTAGCCGTAGGCTGTATCCAGCTCAGGCATGTTCCTGAAGTTCATCCCGTATATCCCCGCTATGGCCGTCGGGACCGCAAGGATGGCCGCCCAGGCCGCGAGTTGGCGCGTGATGACACCTGTTCTCTGCGCTTCCAGCAGGCTGCTGAATTCGAAAACAGTGGACAACACCTGGAGGAGGCCGTCGACCATGGACTGAACGCGATCGACATGGTCCGCGACGTCGTTGAAGTAGGGGCGAACTTCAGCGCTGATGCATGGAAAGTGTCCGCGCACGAGCTTGCGCACCAGCTCCGCCATAGCGCCGAGCGTACGCTGAAAGCGCGTTAGCTCGCATCGTAAGCCGAAGATGCGGGCGACTTCCTCTCGCCCGAGGAAATCGTCGAGCGACCGCCTCTCCATCTCGAGAACGTCATCTTCGATCATTTCGAAGATGGGAAGATACTGATCTACGATCCGGTGCAGGATCGCGTGAAGGACGTAATCGACGCCCTTTCCGAACTGGGCGGGCGAGCCCTCCAGTTGCTCTCGAAGATTGCCCAATGCCCCGGCGTTGCCGTGGCGCACGGTGATGAGGTGGTTATGGCCAGTGAAGATCGCCGTTTTGCCGTAGCGTATGCGATCTCCAACCAGCTCGGCCGTCTGGGCGACGACGTAAAGCTCGCCATTGTAAACTTCGAGCTTCGGCGGGCACATCGGGTGCATCGCGTTGTCGATCGCCAATGGATGCAGATTGTAGGTCGCCTGAAGCGTCTTCAGTTCGCCTATTGACGGCTCGCTGAGCCCAATCCAGCAGAAGCCCGAACGGCTCTTGTCGAGCTCGACGCGCTCGTCGATCGCGACTTCGCGGATCCGCCGACCCTCGTTGTAGTAATACGCGGCGATGACGCTCATGCCGGCCTCGCCGGGATGAGCAGGCCCCGCTGCACAGCTGGCCGAGCAAGGCCGCGGTCTAGCCACGCTCGGACGTTCCGGTGATCGTCAAGGCGCAGCAGGTCGCCGGCGTCATAGCTGCCGACCAGGGCATTGACCCAGCCGAGCGTCGCAATGTCGGCGACGGAGTAGTCCTCGACGATCCAGTTGCGCCCTTCGAGCTGGCGATCCAACACCCCCAGGAGGCGCTTGGACTCGTCGGCGAACCGCTGCTGAGGCCGCTTGTCCTCATAGTCCTTGCCGCCCCAACGCAGGAAGAAACCCAGTTGACCGAACATCGGGCCGATCGCCGACATTTGGAAAAATACCCAACTGAGCGCTTCGTAACGCCTGGCTGCCGCCGCTGGGATCAGTTGGCCGGTCTTCTCGGCAAGATAGACGAGGATCGCACCGGATTCCCAAAGACCGAGCGGCTCACCGTCCGGACCGGATGGGTCAATGATCGCGGGTATGCGGCCGTTGGGATTTAGAGACACGAAAGCCGGGTCTTTGGTCTCATTCCGGCTGATGTCGATGAAGTGCGGCTCGTATGGGAGGCCGGTCTCCTCCAGCATGATGGAGACCTTGACGCCGTTTGGCGTCGGAGCCGCATAGAGCTGCAACAGATCAGTGTTGGAGGCGGGCCAGCGCTGAGTGATCGGAAACGATGAAAGGTCTGGCATGCTGGGCGATCCCACAACGTGATTTCAGCGAAGAAGCGTGACCGCCTGATTGGCTGGCTCGGGGACCGCATCGCTGGTCGATGCGGTCCCGATGCTTACGATCCAGGGGCTTAGCCGCGCTGGCCGTTGCAGCTATTCCGCTGCCTCTCCGGCGGTGCGCTGAGTGTCGCCAGCGTCATTACGTTTGGGGAGCACCCAGTTTGCGCGAGGGAAATGGCAGGTGTAGCCACCCGGCCGCTTCTCCAGATAATCCTGGTGCTCTGGCTCTGCTTCCCAGAAATCCCCAACGGGTTCGACTTCGGTGACCACCTTGCCGTCCCACAGTCCGGATGCGTCAACATCAGCGATCGTGTCTTCTGCGACGCGCTTTTGTTCGTCGTCGACGTAGTAGATGCCCGACCGGTATGAGAGTCCGCGGTCATTGCCCTGACGGTTCTTCGTGGTCGGATCGTGGATCTGGAAAAAATACTCCAGGATGTTGCGATAGTTCGTCACCTCGGGGTCGAAGATGATTTCGATCCCTTCGGCATGCGTGCCATGATTGCGATAGGTGGCGTTTGGCACGTCGCCACCGGTGTAACCCACGCGGGTCGAGACGATTCCGGGCTGCTTGCGGATCAGATCCTGCATACCCCAGAAGCACCCGCCTGCGAGAACAGCGCGCTGCTGCATGTTAGGCCTCCTCTACTTGATCGAGATATTCACCGTAGCCCGCGGCTTCCATCTCATCGCGTGGGATGAAGCGAAGCGCTGCTGAGTTGATGCAGTAGCGCAGGCCGCCGCGGTCGGACGGACCATCCGGAAACACGTGACCGAGATGGCTGTCGCCGTGTACTGAGCGAACTTCAGTCCGTACCATCCCATGCGAGCTGTCTCGAACCTCGTTGACGTGCGCCGGGACGATCGGCTTGGTGAAACTCGGCCAGCCGGTGCCCGACTCGAACTTGTCCGTCGACGCGAACAACGGCTCACCGGATACGACGTCGACGTAGATGCCCGCCTCCTTGTTATCGTTGTACTCGCCGGTGAAGGGCCGCTCGGTGCCGTCCTGCTGGGTGACCCGGCGCTGTTCCGGCGTCAGGCGCTCAATTGCTTCCTTTGATTTCTCAAACTTCATGATGGTCTCCAATACTTAGTTAGAGGTCCAGGCACACTACGTTCAGTTTATCTTTGCGGTGGTCGCCTCAACTATCGCAGCGGCTCCAGTTTTTATCCAATACGTCGTGTGTATAGTTTTGATACCGCCCGTGCACTTTGCTTGCGAGGTCAACTCCACTCGTAACGCGCTGCGAGTTGTGCAATTTTCCGTATCTCGACCGGCGCCGTGGACCCTGAAACGGTCGCGATCACCACCTCACGTTCCAGGGCGAAACCCTCAATCGGTCTGGTTACCAAGCCAGGCGCGGCAGCCGATCGTTCAGGCAGAATGCAAATCCCCCGCCCTTCAGCGACGACACGCTGGACCCAATCATCTCGATCTGAGCGAAAACGAGGGCGGACGAGCACCTCCCGCCGAGCGAAGTGATCGAGGATCTGATCGCGGAACTCGCATTTCAGCCGATCCACGAACGGGAAGGCCAGGAGGTCTTCGCCGCGAACGGTGTCGGTCTCCGCTAAAGGGTGATTGACGGAGCAGCCCAGCACGAACCGTTCCTTGAACAGGGGCCGGACATCGAGCTTGCGGTCCGGTCTCGATTCGCGGGGTAGGATGCAAGCATGGTACTTACCTGAGAGCACCTCCGACGTGTCTTCGCTCGACTGTAGCGAATGCAGTTTGATCTCGATTGACGGAACCTCTTCCAAGGCGCTGTCGAAAAATGTCGTGAAAGCCTTTGGGCCGACCGTCGGAGCGACCGCGACATCGAGAACGCGGTGTCGTCCCATGGCCCAGTTTTCCGAGTGATGCCTTACGCTTTTCATCGCGACCAGCATGCGGCGGAACTCGAGTTCGACATCCTGACCGAGGCCGGTGAGCCTGCTGTTCTTCCCGTCACGATAAATCAGCGGTCCACCAAGTTCTTCCTCCAGGCGGCGGATCGCGCGGGTCAGGCTTGGTTGGGAGACACCACTAAGACGAGCAGCTGCCGTGAAATTCAGCGTCTCGGCCAAGTTGATGAAATAGCTGACCTGATTGAGTTCCATAGCCCTTCGGCCCGTGCGCCTGACAGATGCTACCGCTGACTGAACGTCCCCCGCGGACGCCCTACAGAAGTATGCGCGACGCATATAATCATGACCGAGGGGCTTGTCTATATGCGCCACGCATATAAAAGAGATGTCCTGCGGTGCTGGGTTTGGTCGCGAATATGTCGATCGGTTCGGCCGAGTTTGCGCGCTGGCACGCTCGCACCGCGGCGTGTGGGAGGCTCGAAGACATGGCAGGCACTGCGTTCACGTTTCTCAACGCGGCAGGTTCACGGATTTCCGGGCGGCTAGAACCCCCGGAGGGAACACCTCGCGGCTGGGCGATTTTCGCCCATTGCTTCACCTGCGGAAAAGACAACCGTGCCGCAGTTCACATATCGCGCGCGTTGTCGCGCGCGGGCATCGGCGTCTTGAGATTTGACTTTGCCGGCGCTGGGATCGGCGAGCCGACCGCCGATGCTTTGAACTTCGCCTCGGACGTTCAGGATATCAGGTCAGGCGCAAAGGCGATGAAGGCCGCCGGTAAGACCCCCTCTCTTCTTATCGGGCATAGTCTTGGCGGCCTTGCAGCAATCGTAGCCGCGTCAGAGCTACCAGATGTCGCTGCGGTGGCAACGATCGGTGCGCCGGCGGACCTGCACCATATCCTGAGCATCTTTAAGCAAGATGACCTCGACGCCATCAGGGAAGACGGGGAAGCCTCGGTCGAAATCGCCGGTCGATCATTCGTGATCAGTCGTAGCTTCATCGAGTCTTTGCAAGCAATCGATGTGGAGACGGCCATCAACTCACTACGACGTCCGGTGCTGGTTATGCACTCCCCGGTCGATCAGGTGGTTGGGATCAACCATGCGTCGCGCATCTTCGTCTCCTCGCGCCACCCAAAGAGCTTCATATCGCTTGATACGGCGGATCACCTCCTCAGCGATGCAGGCGACGCGAACTACGCTGCCGCTATGGTCGCTGCCTGGGCCAACCGCTTTCTTCCGCCACTCGTGGACGACCTCCCGCAAGTTGAAGCGGCGAAGGGCGTGAGCGCCACGGAGACGCTAGCCGGAAAGTTCCAGCTTACGGTGCGCAGCGGCGAGCACACTTTGTTTGCGGACGAGCCGCCGTCGGTCGGCGGACTTGGCAGCGGATTGTCCCCTTATGAATTGGTGTCAGCCGGTCTAGCGGCCTGCACCGTCATGACGATGCGACTTTACGCGAACCGCAAGGGATTTCCGCTTGAGCGCGCGAGCACGACCGTCGAGCACATGAAAGTGGCAGATATGATGCCCCCCGATCGCTTCAAACGGACGGTCGTTCTGGAGGGGCCGTTGAGTGATGAGCAGCGTGCGCGGATACTTGAGATTGCTGATCGCTGTCCGGTGGACTTGACGCTCCTCCGAGGGTCGGATGTGCAAACCGAGTTGATAGACGGATTAGCATTCATCACGCCCACGAAGGTGGAGCCGTAATCGTGACTTCCGCAAAAAGTCACGGTCAATCAGTTAGCGAAACCATGCGTCGAGAACGCGCAATCCTTGCTGGTGGGTGTTTCTGGGGCTTGGAGGATTTGTTTCGGCGAGCCAGGGGGGTCGTAGGCACGCGCGTTGGCTACATAGGCGGAGAGATGCCTGACCCTACATATGCTCGTCATCATGGCCATGCGGAAGCGGTTGAGATCACATTTGATCCGGCGGTGACGAGCTATCGCAAGATCCTGGAATATTTCTTCCAGATCCACGACCCGACAACTTACGAGCAGCAAGGTAGCGACGTCGGTCCAAGCTATCGTTCGGCGATCTTTTACACGTCGCAGGCCCAAATGGACGTGGCCTTAAAAACGATCGCCGAGATCGAAGCGTCAGGCCGCTGGCCTGGCCCGGTGGTATCCGAAATCAACCCGGAGGAGCCGTTCTGGGAGGCGGAAGCTGAGCACCAACTCTATCTCGCCCGGAATCCCCAGGGTTATAGCTGCCATTTCGAGCGAGCGAATTGGCGCTTGGACAGGTCAGATCGATGAGTTCCAAACTGGCGCGGCTTTGTCTCATGTTCGGCTTCGCGTCTCGCGATGCGAAGCGAGGTCGTGATGCCTGAGTACGTGATCGCGGGCCTGTGGGGATTGCTGTCAGGCAGTGGGCTGCTTGTCGGCGCGATCGTCGCGGATGCCCTCTTTGGCAAGCTCACTCACCGCATGATTTCAGCCGTCATGGGCTTTGGCGGCGGTGTTCTGATAGCAGTTGTAGCCACCGAGCTCATTGGAGAACGGGTCTCGGACGATCTCGGGCCCACAGCGGTCATCGCGCTGCTTGCCGGCGCTGCGATCTTCAGCGGAGCCAATTTCTACCTGTCTCGGCGTGGCGCGAAGAATCGCAAGCGATGCGGTGAATGCACCGAGCAGCCGCGTGAGGGCGAGCAGCACGGGAGCGGCGCTGCGATCGCGCTCGGCAGCGTCCTTGACGGCATCCCGGAAGCGATGGTGATCGGGATGTCGGTCGCGAACGGCGGCGCGATCAGCGTTGCGGTGATCGCTGGATTCTTTCTCGCAAACGTGCCGCAGGGTCTGTCGAGTACATCGGGTATGAAAGTCGCCGGGCGATCTCGACGCTACATCTTCACGATCTGGATCGGCATCCCACTTCTCGTGGGCATTTCAGCAGCTTTGGGCAATCTGCTTTTTGGTTCGGCCGATACGCAAGCTCCCGCAATTCTTTCCTTCGCTGCGGGCGCGGTCATCGCGATGCTGGCTGAGGCAATGATTCCAGAAGCCTTCGAAAAGGCGCCTCCGTTCATCGGTTTCATAACCGTTGTGGGCTTCCTCGCAGCTTATTTGATCGCGCAGCACTGACGCCGCCACGTCAACAAGCTGGTTACGCGCCGTCGCTGCCTTCTCGATCCACGCCTCTTTCGTGCAGTTCGGCGTCGATTGGACAGTTGGTGCAGCCATCGTAGCAGCAGAGCCGACAAATCCGATATGAGTGCTCGAGGTTCTCCAAACGAGCGCGGAGGACGCGTTCGGCGATATCGCACAGGAGCTTCACTTCGGCAGGATCGAGGATCGAAAGACCCTCGGCGATGACTTCGTCCCGCGATGCGAGCACGCCGTCGCTCGCAACCTTCCCTGACTCAGTGAGATAGAGAGACCGCGTGCGTCCGTCTGTTGAATGACCCCGGCGTTCGATCAGCCCTTCGGCCGCTAGCCGGTCCACGAGACGAACCGTTCCTGCGTGTGACAGGCCCACGCCGACCGCGAGCATACGAATAGATAGCCCAGGCTTGTGCGCGAGCAGCGCCAATGCAGAGGCAGCAGGGCCAGCTTCCGGCGCCCGCGATGAACTAGCGCGAACGATGTCGTCGCTGATCATGAGTGCGAACGCCCCGAAAATGTTGCGATCTCGAGGTCCATCCATTGCCGCATCTATATGTGCGCGGAGCATAGACAGCAAGCCAAACTCTTACACGATTTGCGGAGAGACTGCGTTAGGAAAGCGCGCTTTTACAATGCTTTACAGTCGGTTACGGGACTCCCCCCCGCTGTAGCTATGAGATGTCGCAGCGCTCAAGACGCCCTTCAATCGATAGCTATCGGCTATGATGTTCGCGAGATTGACCGCATGACCACCGAGCCGGGACACGAATCACCTCGGTCGTCCCGCTAGACGTGGCGACCTCGTTATCCGCAGGCTTGCGCGACTCCTGCGCCTAGGCATTGGACCGCGTGTGCGGCGGAGCTACGTGTTCCGAGGTCAATCAGCATGCGATCGCGGACCTCGCCTGTTGCTCGTTGGGCAGCGAGCGCCTTTTGCGCATCTCTGTCCGGCACAAAGGCGATACCTCCTGTCAGGCGCGCAACCGTGACGGCGACCTGCAACTACACTTGGCTGAACGCAACGCCATGGGCGCACTGGCAACGTGTTGACGTTCTACTCTCCTCGCGATAGGT
>JALHMC010000003.1 GCA_022844225.1 Hyphomicrobiaceae bacterium
TTGCAGGAGACGCCTGCTTCGGGTATCAGTGCTGGCGAGCAGCACCCGTAGCTCAGCTGGATAGAGTGTCGCCCTCCGAAGGCGAAGGTCGTAGGTTCGAATCCTACCGGGTGCGCCATTGCTTTTTCCCCCCGCATCTCGGTTGTGTGCTCGGCTTTGCCGTTTGGGCATGACTTGGAGCGGTGCTTCCTCTGCAGAGCGGCCGATGGCAGTGTGGCCAGCGTGCGATGAATGGAGAGGGAGCGGCTGGGATGGCGCGCAAGATTCTGATCGGCGGATTCAAGCACGAGACCAACACGTTTTCGCGGTTGCCTACGGGGCTCGATGCCTATCGCGCTCGGGCCTTTCATGTTGGCGATGCGATCGTCGAGGCCTATGGGGCCACCAGGACCGAGATCGCGGCATTCCTCGATGCCTGCAAGCGGCATGGCTGGCAACCGGTGTGCTCGGTGGTCGGTGACGCGACGCCTTCCGGTTTCGTCACCAAGGAGGCCTTCGACACCGTCGCCGGCCTGATGCTCGAGGCGATCGACAAGGGCGGCCCGATCGACGCCATTCTGCTGCAGTTGCACGGGGCCATGGTGTGCGAACACACGCCCGACGGCGAAGGCAGCCTGCTACGGGTGATCCGCGACAAGGTCGGGCCGAAGGTGCCGATCGGCGTGACGCTCGATCTGCATGCCAACGTCACCCATGCCATGGCGCACCATGCCGACGTCATGGTGAGCTATCGGACCTATCCGCACATCGATACCTACGAGATTGCCACGGAATGCGCTGACCTGATCGCACGGACACTTGCGGGCGAGATCCATCCGACGGTGACGCTGGCGCAGGGCGTGATGATCGACGGGCTGGATCACGGGCGCACGACGACGCCCGGACCGATGACGGAGGCGCTCGCCATGGCGAGCGAGATGGCGAAGGCGCCGGGTGTGCATTCGGTGTCGGTGCTCGCCGGGTTCGCGAAGGCCGATATTCCCGACGTCGGGCCGTCGGCGCTCGTCGTCGGCGAGGGCCATGATCCGCGCTACCGCGAAATGGCGACCCAGATCATGACATTCGCCTGGGAGACGCGGCATCGGACGTCGTTGACACCGCTGATGGCGGCCGAGGCGGTGCGTATCGCAAAGGAGAAGGGCCGGATCGGTGCGCCGGTCGTCATCGCGGACTACGCGGACAACCCGGGCGGTGGCGGCTACACGGACTCGATGGGGCTCGTGAAGGCCATGATCGACGCTGGCCTCGAGAGTGCCGCGATGTCGGCAATCTGCGATCCGGACGCGGCTCAAGCCTGTCACAAAGCCGGTGTGGGGGCGCGGATTCCCCTCGCGGTCGGCGGCAAGATCGATCCGCTGTTCGGGCCGACGATCGAAGCGGAAGGCACCGTGACGGCGATCGGTGACGGGCGGTTCCGCATCGAGGGGCCGATGCAGAACGGGGTGATGGTCGACATGGGGCCGTCTGCGGTCTTCAAGGTGGGCGGCGTCGAGATCGTGATCGCCTCGAAGCGCTATCAGAACTACTGCCTCGGCTTTTTTTCGTCGCTCGGGATCGACCCGAGGCAGCGCGCGGTGCTCGGCGTGAAGTCGATGCAGCATTTCCGGGCGGCCTACCAGCCGATCGCGAGCGAGGTGCTGATCGTTGACGAAGGCAACGGCATCACGTCGAACGATATCAGCAAGCTGCCCTACAGCCACGTCAGGCGGCCGATCTTCCCGCTCGATCTGGACTGATGGCGAGCACGAATGTTTGGCATCGTGGGGCGACGGTGCACCGCCGCCCCACGAGTCTTCTGTGTTCTCAGGCCGAGCGCTCCTGATCGCCAAGCCGGTAGAGCTTGGTCAACAGGGCATCGAAGCCGCCGGCGCCCGCTCCAGCGTGCAGGTCGATGCGGCCGACCTTCTCGACGAGGCGCTCCAATGCCTCGAGCTCCTTCAGCTTCAGGAGGAGCGGGTTGTCCTCCATCAGCCGAGCCGTGTTGAGGAGCGAGCGGGTGGCCGCCGTTTCCTCCTGGCGGCGGATCAGGTTGGCCTTCGCCACCCGCTCCGCCTCCACAACCTTGTTCAGTAGCTCGCGAACATCGCCCGGCAGGATGACATCCTTGACGCCGATCTCACCGACCTCGGCGCCGAGCGCGCGGGCACGCTCCGTCACAAAGGTGCGGACCTCGTTGTCGATCGTGTCACGCGCGGCGAGGATGTCGTCGAGCGTGCGCGTCGCCACGGCCTCACGGATCGCGAACTGCACGAGCCGATAGAGCGTGTTCGACACGTCCGCCGAGGCCACCGCGGCCTTCTCGGGATCAGCGATCCTGTAGAAAGCCGTCAGCGTCACGCGGATACCAACGCGATCCTTCGTCAGGATTTCCTGTGCCGTGACCTCGAGAGGCTGCGGACGCAGATCGACCTTGGCGATCTTGACCTGCCGGCCGACGTTCCAGAAGGCGTGCCGGCCCGGGCCGAGCTTTTCCTTCAGGACGCCATCGATGAAGAGCAGTCCGGCCTCGTGCGCGTCGACCGTCGCGTGCACGACGATCGTCGAACGCGCAAGGTCGAGCCGGTCGAGGTGGCGCTTCTCGACGCGGAGCTGGGCTGCCGTATCGATGCGTTCGATCTCGACCAGCGTCAGCGTCTTCCAGAAAGCGCGCGTCGTCGACGGTGGCACGAGATACTTCGGCTCGCCGTCGAGCGAGACGATCGCCACCTCGGTGGCGCCGGTCTGCAGGATGGCGAAGTGCTCGGCCGCGATCTCCGGCTTGGTCTTCTCGATCAGCAACGCACGCTCGACCGGCACCTCGGCGCGGACGACCTTGACGGTCTCGGCCTTCAAGCGCTCAAAGGGATCGTGGGCACGGAAGCGGCCCGGCCCGAGCAAACGCTCGAAACGGCCATCGCGTGTCAGAAATGCGCGCTCGTCGTCCTTCACGACAAGGGTCAAATGGCGGAACGGCTTCATCATACGTCTCCAATACGTTTCTTGTTCTTCTCGGTCAGTCTCGCCACCGCGGATGCTGTGTGGGCATCCGAAGGCGCAACCGCGCCGGATGCTGTGTGGGCATCCGAAGGCGCAACCGCGCCGGATGCTGTGTGGGCATCCGAAGGCGCAACCGCGCCGGATGCTGTGTGGGCATCCGAAGGCGCACCAAAACGAGTCGCCGGCTCCCGCCCCACGGCGAGGGAACGGGACCGCGCTTGAGCCGGCCGTCGAGCGATCCGCCGCACGGCGCGTCCAGTGCTCGCCCGAGGGCGGCGCTGCCGGTGCCGAGCCTTGGACCGCCGTCGAGCGGGCGGTATCCACGCGGCCACAGAGCGCCCTCGGCGCTCGCCTTTCCGCCGCATCCTCAGCCGAAGCCTCGGGCGCCTTGGTCGGGCCGGGGAAGGTGCCGGCTCCCCATGACGTCAAATCGGTCCTAAACCGAGTGTGGTTATCAGCCACATGGTTCACGACGTGGGAGTCGAACCCACGACCCGCGGGGCAAGCCCCGCTGCTCTTACCAAGCTGAGCTAGTCGCGAGAGGAGAAAGCGAAGGGAATCGAACCCCCGTCCTCCGGATTGCTCCGGCGCTCTAACCACTGAGCTACACCTTCGGGAGCAATAGGCAGCGGAACACACCACCGCAAAGCGGCGCGCGCCAGCCGGGACTCAGCGAGCCCGGACCCAAGGCGTCCTAAAGCGCGCTCCGAGTACAAAGCAATTCGGGCGGAATTATTGCAAACGTTGAAAGTGATATAAGCGGGCAGCATCGAATCGACCGCACTCAAGGAGACGGTGATGAGCAACGCAGTGCCCGTGCCTCAGCCCGTACCTGGACCCGTGCCAGGTCTCGCCGGTGTGGAGCACATCGGCCTCGTCGTGCCAGAACTCGACACCGCAACGCAGTTCTTTGCGACCGTACTCGGGGGTGAGTCGCTCTACGACGTTGGGCCGTTCGATGGCCCCGAGGATTGGATGGCCGGACATCTCGCAGGATCGAGCGGGGCGCACATCCATCGGATGCGTGTGATGGCTATCGCCAACGGGCCGACCATCGAATTGATCGAGTTGACACAGTCACACGGCAGCGCGACGGGAAGCCCCGCCGGTTGGCACATCGCCTTCTATGTCGAGGACATGGATCGCGCGCTGGCTCAGCTGAAGGCACATGGCTGCCAGATCCTCAGTGGTCCTGTCGAGATGACCGAAGGGCCGAGCGCTGGGCTGACATGGCTCTATTTCACGGCGCCCTGGGGGCAGCAGCTCGAACTGGTGAGCTATCCGGGCGGCATCGCGGCCTATCGGTCGCTCAAGCGGCGGGTGTGGCGACCGAGCGCGGCAGTCGAGGGATAAGGACGCGACTTCATCCTTCGCGTGTGGTGCGCTCCTCGTCCTCATAGAGCTTCTTCGTCGCCCGCTCGCTTTCACGGACCGCGCCGGGCTTTCGCTCATAGCTCTGCACCTGGCGTCGACCATAGTAGATCGCCGCGCCCAGTATCGCGACGCCGATCACGGTTGCCAGCAGCCACATCCAGCCAGTCATGGGACACCTCCATGTCTGGAGAACGAAGTGCGGTGCCGATTGGTTGCGGGGGGCATTCTCGCGCACTGTCGGGCAAATGGGCTTGGCTCGACAAGCCAGGCGGGCCTAGTCTCAATCCGTGAAGCCGCCACGAGGAAGAGCGGGTCCATCTCCGGGAGATCTGTCCATGTCCTATGAGACGATTACTGTCGAGCCGCTGAGCCCTGTCATCGGGGCCGAGATCAGAGGCGTCGATCTGTCGAAGCCGCTCGGCAACCAGCAGTTCAAAGAGATCCACGACGCGCTGACAGAGCATCTCGTAATCTTCTTTCGCGACCAGGAGATCGATCTCGACCAGCAGAAGGACTTCGGGAGGCGCTTCGGCAAGCTGCACATCCACCCGACAGCGCCGGCGCCCGATGGGCATCCCGAAGTGCTGATCATCAAGGCGGATGCGAAGTCGAAGGCGATTGCGGGAAACCGCTGGCATTCCGATGTGTCGTGCGATGCGGAGCCGCCGATGGGCTCGATCCTGCACATGCGGCAGCTGCCGCCGTCCGGCGGCGATACGATGTTCGCCAACATGTACGAGGCCTACGACCGGCTGACCGAGCCGATGAAGCAGTTCCTCGGTGGGCTCAAGGCGTGGCACGAGAGCGAGCATGTGCATCGCGGGACGCTCGGGCATACGAAATTGCGCGAGGGACTGACGGAGTGGCCGCGCTCGCTGCACCCCGTCGTGCGCACCCATCCGGTCAGCGGGAAGAAGGCGCTGTTCGTCAACTCCGGCTTCACGACGCGGATCGAGGGGCTGTCGGAGAAGGAGAGCCGGGCCATCCTCGACATGCTGTTCGATCATGTGCGCACGCCCGAGTTCCAGTGCCGGTTCCGGTGGCGGGAGAAGTCGCTGGCGTTCTGGGACAACCGTTGCACGCAGCACTATGCATTGTGGGACTACTATCCGCAGTCGCGGCTCGGCTATCGAGTGACCGTGTGTGGTGACAAGCCGGTTTGAGAGTGTGAGGGGAGGGGCGTGATCAGCGATCGGGCAGCGCGCTCATCGTTCGCGCTTGCCGCATCTGTGGCCATGCTCGATGTGTAGACGGGTCACGAGCAGTTTGAGGTTCAGGGAGCACGCATGCCGAAGCGCATCATCGAATCCGAGCGGGTTTTCAAGGGCTCGTTGCCGTTCGCGCAGGCGACGGTAGCCGGCGGGTTCATGTTCGTCTGCTGTGTCGCGACCGACAAGGACGGCAACATCTCGCCGGACCCGAAGGTGCAAACCCAGCAGTGCCTCGATAACATTCGCGCGCTGATCGAGGAGGCGGGCGGGACGATGCGAGATATCGTCAAGTGCACGGTCTATGTGACCAGTCGCGAGGACTGGGCACCGATGAACGAGGTCTATTTCGCGAATTTCACGGAAGACCCGCCGCATCGCGTCTCGTGCATCGTGGCTGGCCTCGGGAACCCTGCCTACAAGGTCGAGATCGATGCGACGGCCTATCTGGGGGAGAAGGGGAAGTGAGCGCCGCGCATCATCACAGCATCCCCCTCGCCTCGGTCCAGATGCGTTGGATGTAGTCGCCGGCGGGTTCGGCGGGGGCGAGGCGGGCAGACTGGCCAGCCCAAGCCTGCATGCGGTCTATGTCGTTCGCCTTGGTGCCCTGGTCGCGCATGGCCTGCGAGAGGCCGCGTTGGACGGGATATGGCGCGGGTGATGGTGCGTCCGGGGCGTTGGCGGCTCTGACGTAGGCGGTGGCGATGCTGCGGCCGAGGCGACCCGAAAAGGCGCGGGTGGCGGCAGTGTCCTCGGGTTGCGCCGTGGCAATGGCGTCGGCCCAGGCCGGCGCGAGCTTGGCTTCTGGGGTACGAAGGAGGCCGGTGCCGATCTGGACGGCGGAGGCGCCGAGGACGAGAGCAGCGGCGATGCCGCGTGCGTCGGCGATGCCGCCTGTGGCGACGACGGGGACACGGTCGCCGACGGCATCGACCACGGCGGGGAGCAGCGCGAACAGGCCGACGAGGGCTTCACCCGCCCTGCTAGCCTCGAAGGCGCCGCGGTGGCCGCCCGCCTCCATGCCTTGGGCCACGACCGCGTCGGCGCCGGCATCTACGGCCGCGCGCGCCTCTCCGACGGTGGTGACGTTAGCGAGCCACTTGATGCCGCGCTCTTTCAAGCGGGCAACGAAGGGCTCGGGATAGACGCCCATGATCGAGGAGACGATAGCGGGGCCGGCGTCCAGGATCGCGTCGCACTGAGACGCGAAATCGACGGGCGTCGCGTCGCCGGCTTCGGGTGGGACTTCGGGGCCCCATTGGCCGAGAAAAGTGCGGACCTTGGCTTCGTGCGTGGGGTCGCGTGCAGGTGGCGGGTCGGGGATCCAGAGGTTGAGCTGAAAACCGCCGTTGGTGGCGGCGCGGACATCGGCCACCCAGGCGCGGATCGCATCCGGTTTCATCAGCAAGGCACCGCAGCCTCCAAGCCCACCGGCCTGGGCCACAGCGATGGCGAGCGAAGCCGGGCATGCGCCTGCCATCGGTGCCATCAAAACGGGGAGCCGCAGACCGTATGCAGTGCAAAAGGCTTCGGCTCGCTGCAGCGCGGAATGGTTCGTCATGGTTGGCCTCCGGCCGGCTGGCGGGCGAGTAGAGTGAACCGCAACGTCGCGCAGCCGTTCTGCTGCTGCAAGGGGCCGATACGTAATGCCTGCCATGCTGGCTTATGTGGGCCGGCTCCGGTAAATCCGTGTCAGCCCTCCAATCCCAGAGGACGCCCATGCCCCACACCACACGACTGCTCTTTTTCGCCGGCTCGGCCCGTGAGGGCTCGCTCAACAAGCGGCTGGCGCGGCTCGCGCACGACGTAGCCGAGGCCAATGGTATTGCCGCGACGTTGGCCGACCTCGGCGACTACCCCATGCCGATCTACGACGGCGACCTGGAGGAGCGCGAGGGGCAGCCGGACAATGCCAAGAAGCTCAAGTCCTTGATGAGCGTGCATGACGGCATTTTCATCGCGTGTCCGGAGTACAACGCGTCGATCACGCCGCTCTTGAAGAACACGCTCGATTGGGTCGGGCGGGTGAAGGATCAGGGCGAGGCACCGCTGGCAGTCTACAAGACGCGGGTTTTTGCGCTCGGCTCCGCGTCGCCGGGGGCGATCGGTGGTTTGCGCGGGTTGATCGCGGTGCGCCAGACGCTGGAGCTTGGCCTCGGCGCGCTGGTGCTGCCGGATCAGATCGCCGTGCCGCGGGCGACGGAGGCCTTCGACGACGACGGGCACCTCAAAGACAAGATGCTGATGGAGATTCTGAAAACGGTGGTGCAGAAGCTGGCGCGGGCGGCGCATGTGATGAGGGGAGAGGAAGGGGCATGAGAGCTGCAGTTGAGGCCCGAGACCGGCTGTTCGTCGCGCTCGATGTGGCGGATGTGAACCGGGCACGACGGCTGGTCGAGGACCTCGGCGACAGCGTGACGGCCTACAAAATCGGGCTCGAGCTGCTGTTCGGCGGCGGTCTCGAGTTCGCGCAGGGGCTGAAGGCGGCCGGACGCAGCGTGTTTCTCGATATGAAGTTGCTCGACATTGCCAATACGGTCGAGAAGGCGGCAGCGAACATCGCGGCGCTGGGGCTCGACTACCTGACGGTGCACGCGACTGATCGGCAGACGCTGGATGCGGCGGTCAAGGGGAGGGGGGCCTCAAAGCTGAAGCTCCTGGGCGTTACCGTCCTGACGAGCCTGACGGATGCAGATCTTCGCGAGCAGGGCATTGCCGGGATGGCGCCGGCCGGTCTTGTCGTGCATCGGGCTCGGCTGGCGCGTGAGGCGGGTTTCGACGGCGTGATCGCGTCGGGGCAAGAGGCGGCGATCGTCAGGGCGGCGGTCGGAGAGGATTTCCTGATCGTCACGCCCGGCATACGATTGCCTGGCGGCGACGTCGGCGACCAGGCGCGTGTGATGACGCCCGAGGCGGCGATCGGGGCAGGCGCCTCCCATCTGGTGGTCGGGCGGCCCATCACGGCAGCGGCCGATCCGCGCGCCGCCGCAACAGAGATCCTCCGGCGAATCGCTGGAGCGTAGTGTTCCGGCGCGACATTTGCTTCCCGTCGCGGCTGGGTCGAGAGCAAATGTCGGCGCCAGAGGAACACTAACAACATCATGATTCTAGTGTAGCTTTTGCATCTGACGTTTGGTGACGAGCCCAGTCGAGCGCAGGTACCAAACGTCAGATGCGCTACACTAGACGACAACCGAGGGAGAGACGCATGGCCAAGGGCTACTGGATCGCGCACGTCGATGTCACGAACCCGGAGGGGTACAAGGAGTACGTGGCGCTGAACGCCAAGGCGTTCGAGAAGTACGGCGCCAAGTTCCTGGTGCGCGGCGGGCAGTTCACGGCGAAGGCGGGCACGCCGCGCGCACGGCACGTGGTACTCGAGTTCAAGGACTATGCAACCGCCCTCGCCTGCTACGACAGCCCCGAATACAAGGCTGCCTGCGCCGTCCGCGACAAGAACTCGATCGGGGACGTCATCGTGATCGAGGGCTACGACGGCTGACGGGCTCGGCTTGCACTCGCCGGCTTCGACAAAACGCACGAAAGTTATCCCCGAGTGCGTGTACCTTTCCAGGCATGGTGGGGAAGGTGGGTTGGGGGGCGTGGCGCGGCACGCCTGGGAAGCACGCGAGCGGCGACGCGAGTGACTCCCACCGGACTGAGTGCCGGTGTTCAACACCCGTGTTGAAAGACTGCCCGACACCGGCAGAACCGTATGTGCGGCGCCGCAAGCTGTCTCCGCAGTACCTTTAAGCGGGCACGACAGCTTGGCCACCGGACATCGCTCCCGATCATTCTCCACAGGCAATCAGGGCGAGTTGCTCGCCGCAGACCCGGATTGATACGCTCTGTGAAATGACCTGTCGCCGCCGTTGGTCGACAGCTTTGGGGAGTTGTCGGAATGCCGTTCACGCCGCCCTATCCTCCGCGCAAGAGTGTAGGCGGACCGTTGGCGACTTTGTGCGCGGCCAGGGACAATTTCATCGCTGTCCTGACGCCGAGCATGTTCGAAGCAGAGACCGTCCATCGAAAATACCTGAATCAGGTGCTCTTCTTCTGCAACTCGCCGAAAACCGTGCGTCAAGTTTTCATCGACGACGCCGCCAATGTCGAGCCGAAGTCGCAACAGATGATCCACGTCTTGCGTCCATTGCTCGGCAACGGCTTGTTCGTGTCCGAGGGCGCGCATTGGGCCAAGCACCGCCGCATCATCGCGCCGCTGACACATATCTCGCGCCTGGCCCAATTCGTGCCGGCGATGAGCGGCGCCGTAGCGCACCGTGCGGAGCAGTGGCGGGCTGCGCGCGGGACCGAAATCGACATACTCGCGGAGATGGCGGAATTGACCGCCGACGTGATCGGCCGTGCGGTCTTCGGCGGCAAGCTCGGCGTCGGCGCCGCCAAGAAGATCGTGCAGAATTTCAGCGCCTATCAGCGGACGGTCGGGACGCTCGACCTTGCATCCATGCTCGGTCTTCCCGACTATTTCCCGCGCTGGCAGAGCCGCGCCACAATTCGGGCCGCGGAGAGCATCAAGGCCCTTGTCTCCGAGATGATCGCCGCGCTCGACGCGATCGATCCCGGCGAACGCGAGGGGCTGGTGAGCATGATGCTCGACGCCTTCCGCGCCGAAGGCGTCGCTCCGGGCGATGTGCGCGACGAGGCGACGGTGCTCCTCATGGCAGGCCACGAAACGACCGCCAATACGCTGGCGTGGGCGTGGTATTGTTTGTCGCAGGACGAGGTGAGCTGGAACGAGCTCCGCGACGAATTGCGGTCGCTCGGTCGGCCGCCCGTCGATCTCGACGACGTGGAGCGCCTGCGGTTCACGCGCGCGGTGATCGACGAGACCCTGCGGCTGTTTCCGCCGGTGCCGATCCTTGCGCGCCGCTCGCGCGAGGATCGGGAGATCGAAGGCCACCACGTGCCCGCGGGCAGCTTCGTTGCAGCTGTGCCTTGGCTCCTGCACCGGCACAAGAAGCTCTGGCGTGAGCCGGATCTCTTCGATCCCTGGCGCTTCATGCCGAACGGTGGCGGCGCGCCCGACCGCTATTGCTACTTGCCCTTCAGCATCGGCCCGCGGATATGTACGGGCATGGCGTTCGCTTTGACGGAGGCAGTGATCTGTCTGGCGACGCTCGCGCAAGTCGCGCGCCCCAAGCTGCGTGAGGGCCATCCCGTCATGCCGTGCGCTCGCCTTTCGTTGCGTCCAGGCGAATACCTGCCGATGGTTCTCGACGCTGGAGCTCTCGAGTCGTGAGCAGGGTGAAACTCAACGGGCTCGATCGCGCGCAGATGGCGGTCTTCAACGCTTTGCGTTTCACCTCGCCAGCCGTTTGCTCGGCGATTGGCCAGCGGATCGGCGCCTATGTGGGCTATCCGCTATCTCCCTCGATGAGCGCCAATATTCGCAGCGTACTTCGGGCGGTCCGGCCGGATCTCGGTCCAGCCGAGCAGGAGGCGATGGTGCGGCGCGCGTTCGGGAACATCGGCCGGACATTCACGGAATTCGCGGTCTATCAAAAGCTTCGCGCACGCGTGCGGTGGGTGGGTGATTCCATCTGCACTGAGGTCGCCGCCGATCCGAGGCCCTTCATCCTCGTGTATCCGCATTTGGCGAACTGGGAAGTGCTGGCGGCCACGGCGTCCACGCATCCGGCGATCGCTGGGGTCCGACGCGTTTTCGCCGTCTATGCGCAAATCGACAATCCCGTGCGAATGGCGATCGCCGACAAGTGCCGACGGAGCCTGCCGATCGAGTTGCTTCCGCAAGGCCCACGGGTTTGGAAACAGATCCTCGAATGCCTCGCGCAGCCAAACAGCGTCTTCGTCGCGCCGGTCGATGGGGCTGATCCGGTCAGACGCCGGTTTCCGCTTTTCGGACGCAAGCCCGATCATCGCAGCGCCATCGGCAAGCTGGTGCGCGTGGCGGCGGCGACCGGCGCGCGGTTGCTGCCTGTGTCTTGCACGCGCAAGCCCGGCGCGCGGTTCGTCATCACGGTCTTGCCGCCAATTGAGATCGCGCGCGGGCAGATCAGCGTGGCGCAGACAGAGTCGTACATCTTGCATCTCAACGAGATTTTCGAGCCATTGGTTCGCGACCATATCGATGACTGGTACATGGCGGCGGAGACCGAGTTCGAAGCACCGTGAGTACCTCTGCCACACCCTTATCCAGTCATCGCGCGCAGCGGTCGCAGGTGGCCGTGCAGTGACGGCGTTGCGCCGGACTTGGTTTGCTCCCTACACTTCGGCTGATGCATCGGATCGGATCGGTCCCGGACGGAGGTGCGCATGCGCCAGATCGTGCTCGTCGGCTTCCTGCAAGCACAGAACTGCTCGAATTTCGCCGGCTCGTGGCGGCACCCCGAGTCGCGGCTCGATTTTCTCGATCCCGAGTTCTACGCCAACATCGCGCGCACTCTGGAGGCGGGGAAATTCCAGCTCTGTTTCTTCGATGATCGGCTGGGCATGCCCGAGTTCCACGGCGGGCGCTTCGCGGAAGCGGTCGAGAACGGCATCCGCTGCGTGAAGATGGACCCGATCGCCTGCCTAATGCCGATGGCGATGGCGACCAGCCGGATCGGAATCGGGTCGACGTACTCGGTCACCTACTACCAGCCCTATCACGTGGCGCGCCTCTTCGCGACGCTCGACCATATGACGCGTGGGCGGGCCGCGTGGAACGTCGTGACGTCGATGAACGACATCGAGGCGATGAACATGGGCGCCGGGGCCGCGCCCCCGCATGACAGCCGCTACGATCGCGCCGACGAGTTCATGGAGATCGTGCACGGGCACTGGGACACCTGGGCCGACGACGCGCTGATCGTGGACCGGCAATCGCGGCGGTTTGCGGATGCCTCCAAGGTCGAGCGGATCGACTACAAGGGCGAGCATTATGCCTCGCGCGGGCCGTTCACGGTGCCGAGGACGCCGCAGGGACAGCCGGTGGTGATCCAGGCCGGACAGTCGGGCCGGGGCCGCAAATTCGCGGCGCGGTGGGGCGAGGTTGTGTTCACGTCGAACCCGAACCGCGAGGATGCGGCCAAGGCCTACGCCGAGATGAAGGCCGATGCCGCCGCTCGGGGGCGCGATCCGGACCAGATGAAGATTGCGACGCTGTGCCATCCGATCGTCGGCAAGACCAAGGCCGAGGCCGAGGACAAGCGGGCCTTCATCGAGACGCTGCCGCTCGAGGTCGACAGCCTGATGCTGCTTTCGGAGAACAACAACTTCGATTTCGGCTCGAAGCCGATCGACGAGCCGTTCACGCAAGCGGAGCTCGATTCCATGACCGGCACGCAGGGCAACAAGGACCGCGTGCTGAAGACGCTGGCCGGCAAGCGGATGCCGACACCGCGGGATTTCATCGAGATCACGCGGCGCGGAAAGCTGCCGCATCCGTGGGTCGGCACGCCCAAGGACATCGCCGACATCATGGAGGAATGGTTCACGACACCGGCCTGCGACGGGTTCGTGGTCGGCGCGCCGTGCGTGCCGGGCAGCTACGAGGATTTCGTGCGCCTCGTGGTGCCCGAGCTGCAGCGCCGCGGACTGTTCCACAAGGACTACGCGGGCACGACTCTGAGGGAGAATTTGGGGCTGCCGAGGCCGGTGGTAAGGCGGGGGTAGGGAGAGGCCAGGAGGGGATTGGACCAAGAAGAGACATCTCCACTTGCTCAGAGGCATCCCCGTGCGTGTCCCCGCGATGACAGTTGAGGCTTGCCTGCAGCTCCTTTGCCGCCGCCTTTAAGGCGGCACCGCTCGATCCGCAGCCATGTGCTCCGCGCGTAGCACCTGCCCATCCCCGCGCACCATGGCGCGTTCCGGTGGCTCGGGGGGTGTGGTAGGGCTCGTTTTGTCTGCCGAGGTGCGTCCTGTTTGCCGAAGCGGCACGAGCACCAGCAACACGGACAGCGCACGACCCAATGACACTCGATGCCGATAGGGCCGTTTATGATCTGTCGCCGGCCGGGCGCATTGTCGTTCTGATCGGCGTGGTGCTGGCATCGACCTGCTACACGGCGACCATTCTCGTTGCGACGACGCTGCTCCCGCAGATGCAAGGTGGGCTCTCGGCGACGCAGGACGAGATCTCGTGGGTGATGACGTTCAACATCATCGCGACGGCCGTGTGCACCCCGATGACGGGCTGGCTGGTTGCGCGATTTGGCCGGCGCATGACGATGATGGGTTGCCTGACGGGCTTCTCGTTCGCGACGTTCATGTGCGGGGCGTCGACGTCGCTCGAGATGCTGGTGTTCTGGCGGGTCATGCAGGGCGGGCTCGGGGCGCCGCTGGTGCCGCTCAGCCAGACGCTGCTGCTCGACATCTATCCGCGGCGCCAGCACGGCATGGTTATGTCGCTCTATGGGATGTCGAACATCCTGGGGCCCGTGATCGGGCCGACATTCGGCGGGTATATCGGCGAGCAGATGGGATGGCCGTGGGGCTTCTACATGGTGCTGCCGGTCAGCTTGCTGGCCTTCATCCTGTTCCGATTTTTCCTTCCCGCCGATGATCTCAGCAAGCGCGGCGCGCCACTCGACTGGATCGGATTTCTCTCGCTTTCCGCGGCTATCGCTTCGGCGCAGCTCGTGCTGTCCCGTGGGCAGCGGCTCGACTGGTACGACTCGACGGAGATCTGGATCTCGACCGTCGTCGCGGTGGTGGCGTTCTACATCTTCATGTCGCACAGCCTGACGGCAAAGAACACGTTCCTCAACCTCGGGCATTTCCGCGACCGCAACTATGCCATCGGCTGCGTACTGGTGACGCTCTACGGCATGCTGAACTTCGCGCCGATCGTGCTGATGCCGCCGCTATTGCAGCAGCACGCGGGCTTTCCGGATTCCGCGATCGGCATGTACGTGGCCTGGCGCGGTGTCGGCAATGGTCTCGGGTTCTTCACGGCGATGTGGCTGCAGCGGCTCGATCCGCGCGTGACGATGATTTTCGCGACGCTGGTGCAGACATCGTCCGGCTACTGGATCGCCCATCTCAACCTCGACGTCGACGAGACGACGCTCGCCATCAACAGCCTGATGCAAGGCTTCGCGGTTGGCGTGTTCTGGGTGCCGCTGACGGTCGCCACCTTCTCCACTCTGGCGCCGGAATACAGGGCCGAGGGCTCGAGCGTGTTCCATCTCCTGCGGAACCTGGGCTCCAGTCTGTTCATCTCGGTGGCGGTGACGGAAATCGTGCGGACGGCCGGGGCGAATTACAGCCGGATGACAGAGCTGGCGACGACCTACAACAAGGTCTGGCAATTGCCTTGGGTCACCGGAGCGTGGACGACGGAGACGCTGACGGGAATAGCCCGGCTCTCGAAGGAGATGGCGCGGCAGTCGACCATGATCGGCTTCACGAACGCCTTCATTCTCTACACGGTGTTGTCGGCGCTCGCCGTACCGCTGTGCCTGCTGATAAGGCCGCCGCGGCAGAGGTAAGTCCGCTCAGGTCCCGAAGCGAAGCGATCGGGGGATCGATCGACCGGGTTCGCCCGCGATCGGGATCTGAAGCGATGGTGCCCACTTCGTCCCAAGCGTCAGGTGGAGAATGCCGATGGCGGTAAAGGGCGGGTCGGGCTCGACGAATACCCGTCGCGCCTCGTCCCATGCCGGCGTCGCCAGATGGGTGATCCAGTTGCACGTCGCGGGCAGGCGGATCTCGCGGACTGCGCCGTGATAGATGGCCGCATTCAGTGCGATCTGGTCGATCATGTTGGTCGAGCGCGCTGCGGCATCAGCCATCCACCGGGCCCACGTCTCCCAGGCAGGCGAAGACGCGGACATGGCGAAAACACCGGCGTTGTTGAGCGGGCGCCTGATGAGCCTCGCCGCCGCTTCGGCGCCAAAAGCGTCGGCGTAGGCGCGGCCGTTGGCCGTTTCGAAGTCGTCGCGGCCGTCACGGAAATTCGCGTAGGACCGATGCACCTCGGGCACGAGGGCGATATCTCCGAGACGTGCCGTATCGAGGAACAGCGCGACGGCGCTCCAGTCCTGAACCCAGACGTCGGCGTCGAGCCAGAGATAGGTGGTGTATCCTGGAAAGTATCGACGCAGATGCGGTCGGGCCGTCATGGCGCGAAAGCTCGGGGGCACCGACAACCCCGGGCCGAACGTGACATCCCACCCGGGCTCGACGACGTTCGCGGCCTGATCGTTACACCAAGCGACCTCTTCCGGTGCGAGGCCGCAATCCAGAACGCCAAGATCGACGCTCGCGCTCTCGGGCTTCGCGCGAACGGAGGCGATCATCTCGCGCATGAGCGGGAAGTAGCGGCTGTCGCTTCCAGTGACGATGATGGCGGCGGATGGCACTCGGTCAGGCCTTTCCCGCCAGAAGACGCCTCAGTCCATAGAGGGCCTCGAGCGCGGCCTTCGGAGTGAGTTCGTCCGGGTTGATTGCCGCGAGCGCAGCCTCGATCTGGCTGGGCTCCGATCTGGCGGCGACAAACGACTTGGGGCGGGCGGCGGCAAACAGGGGCAACTCGTCGAGGCCGCCGGAGCTGGCGACGATCGGGCCAGCGGCCTTACCTTTGCCGCCGCTTCGGCCTTTGCTATCGCCCCGCTCCAGAACGGCCAGAACCTCGGCCGCGCGGTCGATGACGGCGCGGGGCAGGCCGGCGAGCTTGGCCACCTGGATGCCGTAGCTACGGTCGGCGGCACCGCTCTTGACCTTGTGCAGGAAGACGATCTCGTCGTGCCACTCCTTGACGTCGATCGTGGCGTTGGCGACATCGGGCAAGCGTGAAGCGAGGGTGGTCAGCTCGTGATAGTGCGTCGCGAAGAGGGCGCGGCAGCGGTTGACCTCGTGCAGGTGCTCGACAGTGGCCCACGCGATCGAAAGACCATCGAACGTCGCGGTGCCGCGGCCGATCTCGTCGAGAATGACGAGGCTTCTGTCGGTCGCCTGATTGAGGATGCCGGCCGTCTCGACCATCTCGACCATGAAGGTGGAGCGGCCGCGGGCGAGGTCGTCGGAGGCGCCGACGCGGGAGAACAGCCGATCCACCAGACCGATCCGGGCCGCCTTCGCCGGTACGAACGAGCCCATCTGGGCCATCACGACAATTAACGCATTCTGGCGCAGGAACGTCGACTTGCCCGCCATATTGGGGCCAGTGACGAGCCAGATTCGGCCCTCAGCCGTCTCGTCGAATCCGGGCGGACGGTTCGCCGAGGGTCCTTGCTCTGGCAGTGGCTCGTGGCGGCCGAGAATGCAGTCGTTCTCGACGAACGGGCCGGCTTTCTGAGATTTCAGCGCCTGCTCGACGACCGGATGCCGGCCACCTCGGATCTGGAAGCCTGTGTCCGTAGCGATCTCGGGCCGGACGTAGCCTTCAGTCTCGGCGAGTTCCGCCAAGGCCGCGAGGCAATCGATATCGGCGAGCGCGGCGGCCACGTCGCCGAGGGCCCGCTCGAAGCTGCGGACTTCGCATTCAAGCTCGGCGAAGACCTCGAGTTCGATCGCGAGCGCGGTCTCGGCGGCTGAGGCGATCCGGCCTTCGGCTTCCTCCAGCTCAGGCGTGGTGAAGCGCATGGCGTTGGCCATGGTCTGGCGATGGCGGAAAAGCGCGTCGTGCGGCGGCGTCTGAAGCGGGCGCGCGTTGAGTGCCGTCACCTCGATGTAAAAACCGAGGATGTTGTTGTGGCGAACCTTCAGGCTCTTGACGCCCGTGGTCTCGACATAGCGCGATTCGAGATTCGCCATGACGCGGCGGCTATCGTCGCGCAACTGTAGTGCGTCGTCGAGATCGGGACGGTAGGCGGGGCGAACGAAGCCGCCATCCTTCTTCTGATGGGGCGGGTCGTCGACAAGCGCTTGCCTCAGGCGACCGGCGAGTTCATCACCGACGCTTGCGAGACGGCCGCTGATGGGATCCAGGTCGCCGGCAAGCCCCATGGCACCGGCTGCCCGATCGAGCAGGGACCGGATCGTCATCGCTGTTGCGAGGCCATCGCGGACGAGGCCCAGATCGCGAGGGCTGCCGCGGCCGAGCGTTATGCGCGAGATCGCGCGGGCGATGTCGGGCGAGGCACGGAGTGCGGCGCGGATGTCGTCGCGAAGCGTGGCACGCTCGATCAGGAAGGCGATCGCGTCGAGACGTTGGCCGATGGCCTTCTGGTCGGCAAGGGGGCTCGCGATGCGGGCGGCGAGTTCGCGGGCGCCCGGACCGGTCACCGTGCGGTCGAGGGCGGCGAGCAGGCTGCCGTCGCGCTGACCCGAGGTCGAGCGCAAAAGCTCCAGGCTGGCTCGGGTTGAGGCATCTATGAGCAGGATGTCGGATGGGCCGGTGCGGCGCGGCGGACGCAGCGCGGGCTTGGCGCCCAGCTGGGTCAGGTCGATGTAGCGCAGGAGAGCGCCGATGGCTGCCAATTCGCCGCGTCCGAAGGTTCCGAAGCCGCCGAGTTCGGTGACGCCGAGGCGCTCCTTCAACAGACGCTCGCCGGCCATATTGTCGAACGAGACCGCGGGCACTGGCGTGCTAGCGGCGCCAGAATGGCGGGCTGGAGTTGTGATGGACGTATCGTCGAAGCTCGAGTCGGGTATGAGAATCTCGCCAGGGGCGAGGCGCGCAATTTCGCCGGGGAGATCGGCAGCGGCGACCTCGCCGACCTCGAACTCGCCTGTGGAAATGTCGATGGAGGCGAGCGCCAGAAGGCGCGCCGACGACGTGGCCGCGCCGGTCCCCGGTAAAGGAAATACGGCGGTCAGGTAGTTGCGGGCCTTGCTGTCGAGCAGGCTTTCCTCGGTCAGTGTTCCGGGGGTGACGAGCCGTACCACGTCGCGTTTGACGACGGCCTTGGATCCGCGCTTTCGCGCCTCTGCCGGGTCCTCCAATTGCTCGCACACGGCCACGCGGTAGCCGCGGCGAATGAGACGCTGAAGGTACTCGTCGGCGCGGTGGACCGGCACCCCGCACATCGGGATATCCTGACCGAGGTGCTTGCCGCGCTTGGTCAAGACGATGCCGAGCGCCTCGGCAGCGACGACGGCATCCTCGAAGAAGAGCTCGTAAAAGTCGCCCATCCGATACCAGAGGATGCAATCCGGGTTGGCGGTTTTAATCTCCAGGAATTGCGCCATGGAGGGCGTCACGCCAGCCGGGACGATGGGCGCGGGCGCGGCGTCAACGGGGGAACAGGCTGCGACAGGACGGTCGCTCCCGGACCCGTCAGTGCCTCCCTCTCCCTCCGGATTCGCTCGCTGCCGCATAGACTCGTCCCCGACCTCGTCTGTGGCGCTACGGATAGCGGAGCTGAAGGCGCGTGGGAACCCGCGGCGTTCACGACCGGCAGGCGTCTCAGGCGAGTGTCATAACGATCGAGCCGGATGGTCGCACTTCGGCGGTAGCGCCGGCGGGGATGACGAGTGTCGAGCTTTCCTCCTCGACGAGTGCGGGCCCCGAAAGCCTCGTTCCAGGCCGCAGAGCGGCCCGATCGTAGACGTCGACGGTGACGGCGTCGCCGCGGCCATCTCCGAGACGCGCTAAGCGGCGGCGTGGCGCGGACGCCGGGCGGTCGAGTGTTTCAGCAACAACGGCCGTGTCCGCGACGGCGACGGACACTGAAAGGCGGATCGAGATGAACTCGATGGCGACGCTCGGTGGAGTGCGGGCGAATTTCTCACGATAGGCGGCCTCGAACGCTGCTGTCAGGCGCTGGCGCTGGGATTGAGGGGCGCCGGTGTCGAAGGGGCCGTCCGGTAGCGGGACGACGAGGTCGAAACCCTGGCCAACGAAGCGGCCGTCGGCGAGGCGCGAGACGACGGCGTTGGACGTATCGACCCCGGTGTCGGCAACGAGGGCGCGGGCTTCCGCTTCAATGCGACGGAAGGATTGCTCGAGGCTCGCGAGGTCGCCGGTAGCCAGCCGAAAGCCGATGGTCGCCACGCGGTCGATTCGGGCGGGGGCCATGATCAACCCGAGAGCGGAGGCGACTCCCGCCGAGGGCGGACAGATGACGCGAGTGGCGCCGAGCTTTCGCGCCAGCGCCGCGGCGTGCACCGGGCCACCGCCGCCCGTCGCGAGCACGGCGTACACCCGCGGATCACGGCCGCGCTCGGCGATGTGGACGCGGGCCGCCGCCGTCATGCTCTCGTTGACGACGTCGCGGATGCCGAGCGCGAGTCGATCGACATCGAGGCCGAGAGATGAGGCGAGACCGGCCAGAGCCTGCTCGCTGGCGCTGAGATCGAGCGGTATCGTGCCGCCTGCGAACGTCTCGGGGTTGAGGATGGCCAGGCGCAGGTTGGCGTCCGTGACGGTCGGCTCGCTGCCGCCGCGACCGTAGGCAGCGGGTCCCGGCTCCGAGCCGGCGCTATCCGGGCCGACCTTGAGAAGCCCGATCTCGTCGGCGCGAGCGATCGAGCCGCCACCAGCGCCGATTTCGATCAACTCTACGGTGGAGATGCGCAGGGGAAGGCCACTGCCTTCGGCGAAGCGCTTCTGACGGGCAGCCTCGAAGGAATAGGCGACGAGCGGCTGTCCGTTATCGACGAGGCTGAGCTTGGCGGTGGTGCCTCCCATGTCGAAGGCGAGCAGGCGCGCCTCGTTCTCCAGACGCCCATAGTATCCAGCGACGAGGGCTCCGGCGGCGGGGCCGGATTCCAACAGTTGCACGGGCACACGCATCGCCTCTGCAGCGTGAGTCAGGCCGCCGCTCGACAGCATCAGAAGCAAGGGCGCGGCGATGCCCAGGCCAGCGAGGTCACGCGAGAGGGCGCCGATGTAGGAGGCGGCGAGTGGCTTGACGTAGGCGTTGGCCACGGCGGTCGAGAGGCGCTCGTATTCGCGGATCTCGGGGGCAACCTCGTGCGAGGTGGTGACGGCCATGCCGGGCACGGCCTCGGCCACGATGGCGGCCGCTTCGATCTCGTGACTGGGATTCGCGTAGGCATGCAGGAAGCCGACGACAATGGATGTCACCCCGGCCGCCGCCAGTGTGCGGGCCGCATGGCCCACACCCTCGCGATCGAGCGCGATCACGACGCGTCCATCGGCACCGATGCGTTCGTCGACCTCGAGGCGCAAATTCCGGGGAACCAGCGGAGCCGGGTTGTCGATCGCGATGTCGTAGAGTTCGTACTTTCGCTCGCGTCCGATCTCGAGCGTGTCGCGGAAGCCTCGCGTCGTGATGAGGCCCGTGACCGCACCACGGCGCTCGATCAAAGCGTTCGTGAATAACGTGGTGGCGTGGATCACGCGGCCGATACGGCCAACAGCGAGGTCGTGGCGCGCGAGCAGCGTCCGCGTTCCCTCGATGACGGCGCGCGACGGATCGGCGTGCGTGGTCAGCACTTTGAGGGCGTGCTGCCGGCCCGTCGCGTGATCGAGATGGACGATGTCGGTGAAGGTGCCGCCGATATCGATGCCAAGCGAGGCGATGCCTTTCACGTCTGCCATCAGAGATCCTCGCGCGGGGCCACGTTCAACCGGTCGCCGGCCGGCCATGCGGCCTCCTGCGCGGGTTACAGTAGCGGCTCGGTCGCGGTCAGCAAGGGCTTGGCCGTTCACGCGAGGGCTGTCGCATGGCATGCTCGGCAAGACCCTCATTTGCGAGCAAGAGAGACATCATGTCCGATACGACCATCACCGGCCTTCGTACCACGCTGATGCGCGTGCCTTGGGCCGGAGACCCGCCGGCCAACGGCATCATGCCGCCGGCGGCGCGGGAGTTTCTCGTGCTCGAGGTGCATACCCGCGGTGGGATTACCGGGATGGGCTATCTCCAGCCCCTCGCCGGAGGGCTCGAGACGCTCGACATGTGCCTGAAAGAAGTGATTGCTCCGATCGTCATCGGGCGCGATGCGACCGATATCGAGGCGATCTGGCAATCAATCTGGAAGGGGACCTACTGGATCGGCCGGATGGGGATCACGGTGTTCTGCCAATCCGCCGTCGACATCGCGCTTTGGGACATCGTCGGCAAGAAAGCCGGGATGCCGCTTTATCGCCTGTGGGGCGCGTCCCGCGGCGAGGTGGCAGCGTATGGCTCCGGTTGCTGGCGCGGCCTCGGGCGTGACGGCATGATCGATCGTGCACGCCGGTTCACGCGCGACGGTTTCAAGGCGATCAAGATGCAGGCGGCCTATATCCGGCCGTGGCGCGAAGACGTGAGGAACGTGCAGGCGATGCGCGATGCGCTCGGTCCCGACATCGAGATCATGATCGACGTCAACATGGGTTGGACGGCCGACATAGCGATTCAGGCCGGGCACTACTTCGACGAGGCTGATGTCTATTGGATGGAGGAGCCGGTCGTCTGTGAGGACATTCCGGGCTACCAGCGCATCGCCGCTGCCCTTCGCACCCGTATCGTGGGTGGCGAGACGCACTACACGCGCTACGAAATGCGGCCGTTCTTCACGACGCCGTCGACGCCGATCCTGCAGCCGGACCCGATGCGCGGTGGTTTGACGGAACTTCGGAAGATCGCGGCCACGGCCGACACCTGGGGAATTTCGATCGCACCGCACTGCTTCCACGAGCTGACCGTGCACCTGCTGTGCTCGATCCCGAACGCGAACTATCTCGAGTACATGGACTGGAACGACGATCTGTGGGTGACGCCCGTGATCCCGCTGAATGGCATGGTGTCGCCACCGCAGGCGGCTGGACACGGCCTAGCGTTCAAGCCCGAGGTGCTCAAGAACCATCGTGTCGGTGGATTTGAGACTTCTGCCAAGTGAGTCGTGGAGCGTAGCCGGTGGATTGCCAACCGCTTTACGCCGGCCGTTCGATCAAAGCCCGCCAACGGCGGCCGCGCCAATGATGGGGCCGGCCTTTCCGGACTGAAGGAGTACCACGCAGAATTCATTGCCCGGCTCGGAGACGGCCTCCCGGCTGAGAGTATGGGTCGTCGCCTTGCCCGACCACATCCCGATCGGGTTGAGATCGCGGACTACGTTGACATATTTAATCGACTTGCCGCGGTTCTCGCCGCGCTCGATCTTGACCTCGAATTCGCGGTGCACCATCGCAAGCCAGATCGTGGATTCCTGGGCCGTGGTACCGGCCGGTGCGTCACCCGTCTCGATGATCAACCGCGTTCCGTCGATCCTCACCTTGACGGGCACGCGGCTCGCCGAGAGTTTCTTAGCTGTCGCCGTGATCGCCGCGTCGATGGCGTCGGCGCTGCTGCCTACCACGTGCGTGAGACCATTGACTACGAGTTGAGGCGTGTAAACCCGGCCGTCACCGCGTTCCTTGGCGTAGTGCTTCTGCCGGGCCGAGAATTTCGGGTTGGCCAGCGTGTCTTTCCAACCGAGATAGTCCCAGTAGTCGACAGGCAGACTCAGCGCGATGATGTCTTTTCGGGCTGCATACTTGCCGAGAAGGGCATCTGCGGGTGGGCAAGACGAGCAACCCTGACTCGTAAATAGCTCGAGCACAGCCCGCACCTCGACACCATTCGAGCTGGCGCCGGCCTTTTCGGATTGCCCGACTGCGGGCGTGACCATCTGGCCTACGCCGAGCACGCCAAGGACAACGGCGAAAGGCAGAAATGTCGAGGTCGGAATGGGCATTTCACCGCCGTTGATGTCTGATCTGCGGCTCAATCCAAGATCGTGGCAGTGCTCGCATCAGGTTGCCCCGTATATCGCGGCTTCGGGCTTCAATTGCGAGTCACGAATGGGTGACACTCGGACGTCTCGGCGTGGCCTTAGAAAGTTCAATACTCGACGGAGCCGCCACTGATAGCATGAAGGGGCCGGCGGTTGCGCGCAGGCCCCTTCTTTCAGGTCGTTCTAAGGCTGATCGTCAGGCCGCAGCCAGGTTCCGCAGCACGTAGGGCAGGATACCGCCGTGGCGGTAGTAGCTCATCTCGTCCTCGGTATCGATCCGGCAGAGGACGGGAACCTGCTTGGACGTGCCGTCGGCATAGGTAATGTCGACGATCACGTCCTGGCGCGGCTTCAGGTCGGCCAGCCCCACGATGTTGACGATCTCACCGCCCTGGAGATTGAGGTCGGCGAGGGACATGCCGTCCTTGAAGACCAGTGGGAGAACGCCCATGCCCACAAGGTTCGAGCGATGGATGCGCTCGAAGGACTGGGCGACGACGGCGCGTACGCCCAAGAGACGCGTGCCCTTTGCGGCCCAGTCGCGGCTCGACCCGGTGCCGTACTCGCGGCCCGCGAAGATGACCAGCGGTGTGCCCTCCTCCTTGTACTTCATGGCCGCATCGAAGATCGACAGCGGCTGGCCGGTCGGGATGTGGAAGGTGTTGCCGCCTTCCTGGCCCTGCATCATCAGGTTCTTGATGCGGATGTTGGCGAAGGTGCCCCGCATCATGACGTTGTGGTTGCCGCGGCGCGCCCCGTAGGAGTTGAAATCGTTCGGGCGAACCTGGCGCTCGATCAGGTAGGTGCCGGCTGGGCCGTCGCGCTTGATGGAGCCGGCCGGCGAGATGTGGTCGGTGGTGATCGAGTCGCCGAACATGCCGAGAATGCGGGCGTTGACGACATCGTCGACGGGCGCCGGCTCCAAGGTCATGCCCTCGAAGTAGGGCGGGTTGGCGACATAGGTCGAGCCGGTGTTCCAGACGTAGGTCAGGCTGGCGCGAGCCTTGCCCATGGCCTGCCACTGGGCATCGCCCTTGAAGACGTCCGAATAGCGCTTCGCGAACGTGTCCGGCGTGACGTTGGTGCGGACGAGATCGGCGATCTCGGCCGATGACGGCCAGATGTCCTTGAGGAATACGTCCTTGCCGTCAGTGTCCTTACCAAGCGGCTCCTTGGTCAGGTCCACGTTCATCGTGCCGGCAATGGCATAGGCGACGACAAGCGGGGGAGACGCGAGGTAGTTGGCCTTTACCTCGGCGTGGACGCGCCCCTCGAAGTTGCGGTTACCCGACAGGACGGCGGCGGCCACCAGATTGCCGTCGTGGATCGCCTTGGAGATGCGCTCGGGCAAGGGACCCGAGTTACCGATGCAGACCGTGCAGCCGTAGCCGGTCAGGTTGAAGCCCATCGCGTCGAGATCGGCCGTGAGGCCGGCCTTGTCGAGATAGTCGGTGACCACTTGCGAGCCCGGGGCGAACGACGTCTTGACCCACGGCTTGACCGTGAGGCCCTTGGCGCGGGCATTGCGGGCGACCAGGCCGGCCGCGATCAGCACCGAGGGATTCGAAGTGTTGGTGCATGACGTGATGGCGGCAATGGCGATATCGCCGTCGCCGAACTCGAAGTCTGCCCCCTCGACCTTGACCTTGCGGCCTGGCTCGGCGCCCTTCACGATCTCGGGCGCGGACTTGGCAAAGCCAGTCTTTGCGTCCGACAGGAGGACGCGGTCCTGCGGCCGCTTCGGGCCGGCGAGCGACGGCTCAACGGTGGAAATGTCGAGTTCGAGCACGTCGGTGAAGACCGGCTCGTGGCCCACTTCGCGCCACATGCCCTGGGCCTTCGAGTAGGCCTCGACGAGGGCGACGCGATCGGCCGAGCGGCCCGTCGCCTTCAGATATTTCATCGTGTCGGCGTCGACCGGGAAGAAGCCGCAGGTGGCGCCGTACTCGGGTGCCATGTTGGCAATGGTCGCGCGGTCCTCGAGTGACAGATGGTCGAGGCCGTCACCGAAAAACTCGACGAACTTCTCGACGACACCGCGCTTTCTCAGCATCTGGGTGCAGGTGAGGACGAGATCGGTGGCCGTGATGCCTTCCTTGAGTCGGCCCTTGAGGCGGAAACCGATCACCTCGGGGATGACCATGGCGACCGGTTGGCCGAGCATGGCGGCCTCGGCCTCGATGCCGCCGACGCCCCAACCGAGGACGGCGAGGCCGTTGACCATGGTGGTGTGACTATCGGTGCCGATGCAGGTGTCGGGGAATGCCTGCTCCAGCTTCTGGCCCTGCTTGGTCCAGACCGTCTGTGCAAGGTACTCGAGGTTCACCTGGTGGCAGATGCCTGTGCCCGGGGGCACGACCTTGAAGTTGTTGAAGGCCGAGCCGCCCCAGCGGAGGAACTCGTAGCGCTCCTTGTTGCGCTCATACTCGATGTCGACGTTCTTCTTAAAGGCGTCGGCAGAGCCGAAATAGTCGACCTGGACCGAGTGGTCGATGACGAGATCGACGGGAACCAGGGGGTTGATCTTGGCCGGGTCGCCGCCCATGGCGGCCATCGCGTCGCGCATGGCGGCCAGATCGACCACGCAGGGGACGCCAGTAAAGTCCTGCAAGAGCACGCGAGCCGGGCGATAGGCGATCTCGGCCTTGGAGGTTTTTGTCTCCAGCCACTTCGCCATGGCGCGGATGTCGTCCGCCTTCACAGAACGTCCGTCCTCGTGACGCAGCAGGTTCTCGAGCAGGACCTTCAGCGAGAAGGGCAGCTTCGAAATGCCGGCGAGGCCATTCTGCTCGGCGTCCGGCAGTGAGAAATACTCATAGGTCTTGCTGCCGACAGTCAGCGTCTTCTTGCATTTGAACGTGTCGAGAGATGTTGGGGTGAGGCTCATGCGCAGCGATCTCCTCGAAGCCGTGATGCCACCCGGGCACGCGAGTGCACGGCATAGGGCCTCGCCAAACGGCTGGCCTCCGGGCTCATTCGGGCCTTATAAGGCGCGAATGCCGTTGCCGCCAAGGGGGAGGGCGGCAGATGGCTGACGGAGTCCCCTTCCTTGTTGTCCAAATCCGCAGCCAATCTGGCGATGGCCCTCCATATCGAAAATCTGACCGTAGCGAGGGGTGGCCGGACCATCCTTGCGGAGCTTTCGCTATCGGCCAAGGCAGGCGAGGCCGTGTTGCTGACGGGGGCGAACGGGGCCGGGAAGACGACGCTGCTGCGTGCGATTGCGGGTCTGCTGCCGATCGCACACGGCGCCATCCGGCTCGACGGGAGCGCGGCCGAGGCGGGCGAAGGCGTTGCAGAAAGCTGCCATTTCGTCGGTCATCTCAATGGGATAAAGCCGGCGCTGACGGTCGCGGAGAACGCCACGTTCTGGGCCCGTTACCTCGGTGGGCCGACAGACGGCGTGCCAAGCGCGCTCGAACAGCTTCGGATGGCCGATCTCGCTCCCATCCAGGCGGCCTATTTGTCTGCCGGGCAAAAGCGAAGGTTGGGATTGACCCGGCTTCTGGTCGCGCCGAGGCCGGTGTGGCTGATGGATGAGCCTGCCGTCTCGCTCGATGTTGCCAGCCAGGAACTTCTGGCCGATGCGGTTAACCGGCATCTTTCGCGCGGGGGTATCGTGGTGGCTGCAACTCATCAACCGCTCGGTTTTGTGCCGTCACGCGAGCATCGACTCGGTCGGTTCGCGGTCACCGAGCGACTCGCCTCGAGCACTATCGGTGAAGAGGGCGCGCCATGAACGGCTTCGGTGTTCTGCTTGGCCGCGACCTCAAGCTCGCCGTTCGCGAGGGGGGAGCCATCGGTACGGCGCTCGGCTTCTATCTGGTGGTGGTGGCGATGCTGCCGTTAAGCGTCGGGCCTGATCTCAATCTGCTGACCCGGATCGCGGCCGGGATACTTTGGGTAGCATTGTTGCTGTCGGCACTTCTGTCATTACCGCGGCTTTTCGAGGCGGATCATGAGGACGGCGTGCTCGAGGTGCTGGCGATGGCACCGTTGCCGCTCGAGGCGGCGGCCGGGGCCAAGTCCCTGGCGCACTGGCTCTCGACCGGTGTGCCGCTGACGCTGATGGCGCCGCTGCTCGGTTTGATGTTGAACCTCGAGCTTTCCGCCTATCCGGTGTTGATTGCCACGATGTTGGTCGGCACGCCGGCGATCAGCTTCATCGGCGCGATCGGTGCCGCGTTGACGCTGAGAAGCCGGCGCGGCGGATTGTTGATCGCGCTGCTGGTGCTGCCGCTCTACATCCCGACGCTGATCTTCGGGATCTCGGCCATGCAGGCCTCAGCCTTCGGCACGGGGGGCTTCGGGCCGTCGTTCCTCATTCTCGCTGCGATTTCCCTGGCCAGTATGGTGCTCGGCCCGCTGGCGGCGGCGGCGGCGCTCCGGATGCAGATCGGGTGAGAGCGGTCGGCAATGGGCAGCGGGGATTTGCGGTGCTCGATCGCGCTTGCTCGATGCCGAGGCGAGAGGCAGTCTGGATGGCACAACAAATTTCAAAGCGGAGGTTGCGCCATGGCTGACAACGGCAAGATGATCATCGATCTCGACAAGAAGCGCATGGACGCCATGGCTGCCAAGGATGTCGCGTTCCTCGGCGAGGTGCTGGGCGATGACCTCGTTTACACGCACTCGTCGGCGCGTCTGGACACCAAGGCCAGCCTGATCGGCAACATGCAATCGGGCTCGACCGTCTATCAATCGGTGGTGCCGTCCGACGTGAAGGCTCAGGATCTTGGTGACGCCGTGGTGTTGACGGGCTCGGCACGGATCAAGGTCAACTCGGGCGGCAAGGCGATGGACTTCGGCGTGCGCTTCACCGACGTCTATGCCAAGCGCAACGGCAAGTGGCAGATGGTCGTGTGGCACTCGACGAAGACGCCGGATTGAAGACCCGATAAGGACGTTTGCATCATTTCTGCTGGTGCGGGTCGAGTTCTCGCACCGGCTGCTTTTTCGTGAAGTTTTGATTAGCCTCGGCTTCAGTTTCGAGTATAAACGAGCGGTATTATTCGACGTGCCGCTTGTTTCATTCTTGAGCAGATATTCCGAGGTCTTGCATGACCAGTTTCTGGAGTGCGCTGCATGCGCTCAATGACTTTGCTCTTTTCACCAAGGTGCAGGCTCAGATCTATTATCCCTGGGCGTCGGCTGCAACGCTCGCCCTGTTCACCGCAGTCAGCTCGGTTCGCATCTTTGCCTACATCCCCCAACTCCTGCAGGCGGCGGCGGACCGAAACGGGGCTTCGGCCATTTCCTACACGACGTGGGGCCTATTCTTCGTTTCGAATCTAGCTACGGCCGCCTACGCACTCGTGTGTCTGGGCGACGGGATCATGGCGCTGGTGTTTCTTGGAAACGCGGGCGCATGTTTGGCCATCGTCGCCGTGACGCTCGTCAAGCGTCTGCGACATCGCCGGCATCAGCAGGATCGAGGCGCGACACACACCATGCCGGGTGAGCGTATAACGAACGTGCCGTGGACGTAGCCGGACCCGATGGCGCCATGGCGAAGCGGCGACCATTGGCGGGAAGGGGGCGGTGCCGGAAAGAAGTTCCGGAACCGCTACAGCCTTTCATCGCTTCTCAGGCCTTCATACCCGCAGGCGGATCGCACGCGACGGTGCCCATCTCGCCGGGGAGGACGACTTCCAGGATCTCCAGATCGTCGGACGTACCGAACTCGTTGTGCTTCATGCCCCCGGGGATGAACAACGACTCTCCGGCCTTGATGCGCGAGCGAGTCCCGTCCTCGAATTCGAGATCGACCCAGCCCTTCATGACATAAACGAACTGAGCATCGCACTTGTGATAGTGCCAGCCGGTCGGCTCGGTCATGCCTTTGACGGCAGACATGACCTGGGCTTTCATCTGGCCCCCGCTCGCGGCGTTGACGCCGAGATCGCGATACTTGAAGAATTCGCGCCGGCCCGCGACGAGCGGCGCATTCTCGGCCGTCGCGTGGGCCATCTTGTGTCCAGGCTTCACGAGTGACTTGTCGGATTTGCTGCCGTCGGCCATGGGTCGTCTCCTCGTCTCTGGTTGAGATGCCGGCTCGGATTGCATCCGGCGCCAGCGTAGGCACACAATGCACGTACGACAAGGCGCATGGCGCAACGTCATTGCATCGCGGTGAGGAGAGTACCCCCATGATCGACCACGTGTCCGTCGGAGTGTCGGATCTCGCGCGGAGCGCGGCGTTCTATGAAGCCGTACTCGGCGCCATCGGAATGCTGCGACTCGTGGAGCGCGAGACAACGGTTGGATTCGGCAAACGCTATCCGGAAGTGTGGCTCAACCATCGGCCCGGCATGGCGACACTTGGCGAAGGCAACGGCACGCATATCTGTCTTCGCGCGCGCAGCGAGGATGCGGTGCGGGCTTTTCATGCGGCGGCGCTGGCGAACGGCGGCTTGGACGATGGGGCGCCTGGGCCAAGAGCGGCGGCGATGACCAGCTATTTCGGTGCGTTCGTTCGCGATCCCGACGGCAACCGGTTGGAGGCTGCGACGTTCCCGACGGCGTAGTCCAAGAAGAAAGCGGCTTTCGCGAACGATCACCGTGCTGCTAGCCTTATGCGAACGGGCCAGGGAACGGGAGCGCACGAATGTCGATTTTGGTGATTGGTGGAGCGGGCTTCATCGGGCGACGGATGATTCCGATCCTTGCGGGGGGTGGCCATAGCGTGACGTGCATGGACATCGACGTCGCCGGTGCTACAGCCGCGTTTGCCAAGTTCGGCGACAAGGTGAAGGTCGTGCGCGGAGACGTGACGCAGTTCGACGACGTCAGTGGCGCTGTGCAGGAATCGCGGGCCGAACGCCTGATCAACCTTTCATACTTCATCGGCGAATTGGCGCCACACGTCGCGTTCAAGCTCGACATCCAGGGCATGGATAATTGTTTCGAGGCGGCGCGCCGGTTCGGCGTCAAGCATACGGTGTTCGCAAGCTCGGTGGCGGTGAGCGGCCAGCAATCGCATTTCGGGGAGAGGCTGGTCGACGAAACGGACGAGCGGCGCGGCGAGACGCAGTATGCCGTCAACAAGATCATGAACGAGTGGCAAGCAGAGGACTATCGTCGCGCCTACGGCATGACGATCACCTGCATCCGGCCGGCGAACGTGACGGGGCCCGACAAGAAGTTCGGCTCGATCGATCACGTCAACTGCATGTGCCAGCCAGCGCGCGGACAGTCGATCACGTTCCCGCACGCTGATGCGATGCGGTGCGTGATCCACGTCGAAGATATGGCCGAGGCGTTCGCGCGGGTGGCGCTTTCGGACAAGCCGAAGCACACGACCTACAATTCGGGCGGCACGACTGTCAGCATGGGTGAGATGGCGGCATTGGTGCGTGAATTCCTGCCGAACGCCGAAATCAATTTCAAGGAGCAGACGGGCGGGCGAGCGATCTCGGGCAACTTCATGATCGACAACCGTCGGCTCGTCGAAGAGTTCGGTCTGCAGTACAAGCCGCTGCGCCAGCGCGTCAAAGAGGTCATCAACGACATCCGCCGCGGGGAAGGCCTGCCGCTGGTCGTGTGACGCGCACCACGACGGTTGCGACGTGGCACGCGCCTGGCTCTAACCCTCTCCCCGATGGAGAGGGCACGTGCACATAACCTCGCTTTCTAAGAGTCAGGGCCGCAGCACGACGCGGCCGACGATCTTGCCGGCGGCGAGGCTCGAGAGCACCTCGTTGGCGTCGGCGAGTGGGCGCGTGGCGATCGGGAGGCCCGGAACTTTGCCGCTCTTGGCGAGCGCCATCAGCTCATGCATGTCATCGAGGTTGCCGACGTAGGAGCCCATCACCGTGGCATTCTTCAGCGGGATCATGGGGACGGGCAGCGAGGCCGAGCCGCCGAACAGGCCGACGATGACGAGACGGCCGCTTTTTCTCAGCGCGTTGAAGCCGAAGGTGAAGGAGGCCGCGGCGCCAACGAAATCGATGGCGGCTGCAACACCTCCGTTCGTCAATCGGTAGAGCGCCTTGCCGCTTTCCGGGTCGGTGGGATCGATCATCTCCTTGGCGCCGGCCTCGCGGGCCGCGGCCCATTTCGACTTGTCGAGGTCGGCGACAATCGGCTTTACGCCCGTGACAGCCTCGGCCATGCGCACACCGGAAAGACCGACACCCCCGGCGCCGATGATCAAGAGTTCGCCGCCGTTCCTGACGGCCTCGCGCGCCTTCTTCAGCGCTCCGTAGGCGGTGAGGCCCGAGCAGGCGTAGGTGGCTGCGAGATTCTCGTCGAGACCGTCGAAAGCGAAAAGATACTTGGGGTCGGGCACCAGGACGTGGGTGGCGTAACCGCCGTCGCAATTGATACCGAGCGCGCGGGGCTGATTGCACAGGTGCTCGTCGCCGGACTTGCAGACGGGGCACTGCTGGCAACCGATCCACGGAAAGACGACTCGGTGATCGCCGACGGCGGCCTCGGTGGCCTTGACGCTCTCGCCAAGGCCCACGACTTCGCCAACGATCTCGTGCCCCATCGTGCGCGGCAGGCCGAGCGATCGCGTCATGTCGACTTTCTTGCCACCGCCCAGGTCGAAACTGCCTTCGTGCAGGTGCACGTCGCTGTGGCAGACACCGCAGCCGGTGGTGCGAACCAGGATCTGGCGGCCGGTGGGGACGGGCGTCGGCTCCGACTGAAGGGTCAGGGGAGCGCCAAAGGCGGTTACACGGTAGCTGTCCATGGGCGCGCTCCTGATGCCGATGTCGAGGTTGGTGGTGCGGTTGCCGTGGAAAGTCACATGAGGCCGCCGAACTAGGCAAGAGGCAGGGAGCCCCGAAACTGGACGTCAGTACGCCTTGCTGATCGGCCGGGCGCCCCGTAACGTCGGGGACACAGCCGCCAAGGAGCCAGATCCATGTCGCTCTCTCTTGCCGAATATGCCGCGCTCGATGCGACGGGGATTGCCGATCTCGTCCGCGCCAAGCAGGTAACGCCGAAGGAGCTTGCGGCGACTGCGATGGCCGGCATCGAAAAGATCAACGGCGGTCTCAATGCGGTGGTCGAAACGTATCCGGACCGCATCGATGGACTGGACGAGAAGAGCCTCGGCGACGGTCCGTTTCGAGGCGTGCCATTCCTGATGAAGGACGTGTTCGGCCACGAGGGCGGACGCAAAATCGAATTCGGCAGCCGCCTGTGCGAAGGCATGATGGCGGCGTCGGACAGCTACTACTGCATGCTGGTGAAGGCGGCGGGCCTCAATATCATCGGGCGCTCGGCCGCGCCGGAGTACTCGCTGACGGGCACGACGGAAACGGCGCTCTACGGCTCGACCTCGACGCCGTGGAAGAAGGGCTACTCGGCGGGCGGCTCGTCGGGAGGCAGCGCGGCGGCGGTGGCATCGGGTATCGTCGCCATGGCGCACGGCTCGGACATCGGCGGCTCGATCCGCATTCCGGCCTCGTGGTGCGGCGGCGTGGGCTTGAAGCCGTCGCGGGGGCGCATCTCGTTCGGACCTGCGCTCGACGAGAACGGGTTCGGACTATCGATGAACTTCGTGCAGGTGCGCACCGTTCGTGATGCGGCGGCGATGCTGGACTGTCTCGCGAAGCCGCAAACGGGTGACCCATTCGTAATCCCCAAGCCCGAGCAGCCGTATGCGGTTGTCGCGCAGCAGAAGGCCCCCCGCTTGCGCATCGGGTGGACAGTGAAGCCGTTGCTCGGCATCGCCGTGGATCCGGAGATCGTGGCGGCCGTGAAGGCGACTGCAAAGGCACTGGAGGCGGCGGGGCACGACGTTTTCGAGCACGATCCCGAGTTCGACGGCGTTGCCAGCGTCAAGCGCTTCACTGACATGTGGTTCTTCGGTTTCGATGCGCGCATGGAGGGTTACGCCGCAAAGACCGGTCGCAAAGTGGGACCGGAAACGCTCGAGCCGGTGACGCTCGCCGTCTACGAGCATGCGAAGCGGCTGAAGGCAGCGGACTTCTTCGCGGCCGTGGCCGAGGTGAACAGCGCGCGCCGCAAGCTCGGGAAATTCTACGAGACGGCCGACATCTGGCTTTCGCCGATGATCGCGAAGGTGTCGGAGCCGTGGGGCAACTACAATCTCGGCCGCACCGACGTGACCATGGAGGACATGGTCGAGAAGATCTATCGCGTGCCTTGCCAGTATTCCGTTCCACACAACATCATGGGAACACCTGCGATTTCATTGCCGCTCGCGCAGCATTCGAGCGGGCTGCCGATCGGCGTGCAACTCGCTGGCCGGCCAGCGACGGAGCACCTGCTGCTGCAGCTAGCGACCGTGCTGGAGCAGGCCATGCCGTGGAGCGGGCGGGTGCCGGGAATGCACGTGGGGAGGTAAGCGGGAAGCACGGAAAAGAGCTGCCGACTAACCCCAAAGCGAAACCTTCTCGGCAGCGAGCGCACGTTGTACGGCAAGACGGGCTTCAAGGCGCCGTGCATGGGCGGTCCAGCTTGGGAAGCGGCGGGCCATGTCGAGCTTCATCCGGTTGCCCCAGCGGAAGTAGACGAGCAGATACGGGTCGACGATCGAGTAGGCATTCCCGACGGCGAAGTCGCGGTCCTGTAAGCGTTGCTCGATGAGCGCATGCGCATGGGCGAGGTGCTCATGCCCCTTGCTCACGATTGCTGGATGTGTTGCCGGATCGTCTGAAAAGAAATCCGCGCGCCAGACCATCCGCACCGCGACGGCATGCACGGCACTCGACAACCAATTGAACCACTCCACCGCGCGCACCAGCCCATCAGAGCCAACCGGCATGAGACCAGCCTCCTGATTCTGCGAGGCCAGATGTATGAGGATTGCAGCCGACTCCGTCAGCACGAACTTGCCGTCAGTCAGCACGGGCACACGCCCTTTCGGGTTCATGTTCTGAAATTCCGGCTTGTGCGTGCCGGCTCCCGGACCATGGTGCGTGATCAGCGCAAGCTCGAACGGCTTCCCGATCTCTTGAAGCACGACATGCGGCGCAAACGAGGACGAGCCCGGTGAAGCAAAAAGAGTAAGCGGCACGTGCAGTTCCTCCTGTTTTCGAGCAAAGCACGGCGGCTTTTCACCAGTCCGCTCGAAGGTGCATGCATCGTCAAGCCGCTTCATCAGCCGCAACGGGGCGCATGCACGTACACGCACTTTGCGTGATCGGACTATTCGCGCCTGGAGGGCACCCTACCCCATCACTTCCTTCGCAAACCGCTCCATCTTCTCCAGTGTCTCCTGCACCGTGGGGGCAGGGAAGGAGACGTTGACGTCGCCGATGCCGGCCGCATTCAGGGTGGCTGCGTCCTCGCGCATCTGCTCGGACGATCCCGTGAACGTGCGGCGGCCGCCAGAGTGGGCGGTCTCGGCTGTCCAGTTGACGGGCCACAGGACGACGTGGGCCAGCGAGATGGATTTGGGATCGCGGCCGGCTGACTGGCACATGGCTTTGAACTTGGCCATGGCGTTCGCCACGCGGTCGGCGGTGTCCAAGCGGTTGGCGGGATTCGAGGAGGCCGGATACCAGCCGTCGCCCAGGCGGATGGCGCGTCGCATGGCGGGCTCGCTTTCGCCGCCGACCCAGATCGGCGGGTGCGGCTTGGCATAGGGTTTCGGCTCGAACAGGATGTTGCCGAAGTCGACGTACTTGCCCCGCATCTCAGGCCGCGGGTTGGTCCACAACTCGCGGAAGGCGGCGATGTACTCGTCGGTGACCTTGCCGCGTTCGGCGTATGGCGGCGCACCCAGGGCCTCGATCTCCTCCTTCATCCAGCCGGCGCCGACGCCGACGATCATGCGGCCCTCGGAGAGGATGTCGGCGGTTGCGATCATCTTAGCGGCGAGAATGGCGGGGCGATGCGGGACCACCATCACGGATGACAGCAGACGCACGCGGTCGGTGCATCCGGCGAGGAAGGTGAGAGTGGAGAGCACGTCGAGGCATTCGCCGGTGTTGCGGCCGGCCCAGTCGCCCTCCTCGCTGTAGGGGTAGCGGCTGTCGATGTCGGCGGGGACGACGACATGGTCGTTGGCCGAGACGAAATCGAAACCGAGGCGCTCGGCGGCGGTGGCGACTGCCTTGTAGCCGGCGCGATTGGCCATCGGCCCGCGGGAGAGGATATTGACGCCGAACCTCATGGGGAAACTCCTTGTAGTGGCGCGAGGCGCATCGCCTGCGGGGAACTGGCCGCGTCTCGCGGTGGGAGCGATCGTAGCGCGTCAGTTGCCGGGCAGCACGAGAATCTGGGGGGTGGGCGGCAATGTGGTGCGTGAGAGCACGATGCTCGGTTCGGCGCTGGTCTTGATCTCGAAGTGGGGGCGCGCGGCGTCGAGGAAACGGCTCAGAGTGTAGCTGGAGAAGTAGTGCATCGGGATGATCAGCGGTGCCTTCAGGTCGCGGAGGACCTCGATCATGCCGGGCGTGTCCAATGTGTAGCTGCCGTCGACGGGAGCGAGCACGACGTCCATCTGGCCGATGCGGCCGATCTGCTGGGCCGACAGGGTGTGATGGAGATGACCAAGGTGCGCAATGCACAAGCCCGCGATCTCGAAAATGAAGATCGAATTCCCGAACTCGTCAGTGCCGCCGCTGCCATACGTGCGAATGTTGGTCGGCAGGTTGCGAACGCGGACGTCGTTCTCGGTGACGTCATGCTGGGCAGGACCGCCCTCGGGGTTCCAGCCCTTGAGGACGTGTCGGATGGCAGGATCGGGCGTCAGCGTGAAGTGGGTGGAGTGGGCCCGGTTCATCGTGGCGATGTCGGGAATGGTGGCGGGACGGACATAGTCGTTGTAGTCGGTCGCGATGCGGATGCCTTTGGCGCTCTCGATCAGGAAGGTCGAGTGACCGATGTAGGAGAGGTTGACCTCGCCCGGCTTCAGGGCCGCAGCCGCATAGTGAGCGCGGTGCACGTATCGGACGCCCGGGGCCTCGGCGACCGCAATGCAGCGATCCTCGGCCGCGCGGGCAGGTCCAAGCCAATTGGCGCCCCCAGCGAGCAGGATGATCCAGGCCAGGGCGACGCGTGCGCATCTCGTTCTGCCAATCATGTTTCCTCCTCCACCTTCACGCAGCGGCGCCACTTTCCCTCAGTGCCTTGATCTCAGCGGCGGAAAACCCTGCTTCGGACAGGACCGCATCCGTGTGCTCACCGATGGCCGGTGCCGGTCCGGGACGTCTCGGGGGTGAGCCCTCGAGGTCGAAGGGGGCAGCAATGGTGCGCGGCATTTCGGGGATATCGGTTTCGACGATGGCCTTGGCTGCGACGGCTTGAGCATCGGTCGGGATGTCGCTCGCTTTGCCGATCAATGTATGCGTGATGTTTTGCGCCGACAGGATGTCGTGCCAGTCGTTCCAGGTGCGCTGCTTCAGAGCCGAATCGAGGATCGCCGCGAGCGCCGCCGCGTTGCGGCGCCGCTCGGGCGTTGACGCAAAGCGCGGATCGGCCGCGAGCGTCGGCTGGCCTATGGCCTTGCACAGGACGGGGAACATCCGGTCCTCGTTGATGACGGCGAGCAGCATCCAGCGTCCGTCTCCGGTCTCGTAGTAGTTGGCGAGAGCCGTACGCGGCATCTCACGCGGTGGTCGCGGAGGAATGTAGGCGTCGAGCAAGGCAGCCTGAGCCATGATGCCGTTCGACCAGAGGCCGTTGGCATAGAGCGACGAGGAGACGAGACCGCCCTCGCCCGTCTGTTGCTTGCGGATCAAGGCCATCAAGATGCCGGCTGTGAGGCCCATAGCCGAGGCTCGGTCGCCCTGGGCGGGAAGGGGCACGCCTGGTGGTTGGCCTTCGTAGCGGGCGAGATCGGAGAGGCCAGAGCGACCGAAATAGGCGGTCGAGTCGAAGCCGGGCTGGTCCTTGTCGGGGCCGGTCTCCCCGTAACCGGTGAAGGAGGCGTATATCAACCCGGGATTGACGTGACGTACGACATCGTAGTCGAGGCGTAGGCGGGCGCGTACGGGATGGGGGAAGTTGGTGATCAGCACGTCGGCCCAGCGGATGAGACGATCGAGTGCGGCGCGGCCTTCCGGATGTTTCAGGTCCAGGGCGACCGAACGCTTGTTACGCGAGTCGAGGTGCCACAGGTAGTTCACCGCCGACTTCGGGACGCTGGTCAATGTTTCGCCATTGGCGCGATGGGGATCGCCCTCGCCGGGCGGCTCTACCTTGATCACGTCCGCGCCAAAATCACCGAGCACCACAGCGGCGGCCGGAGCCGCGATCCAGGAAGCGACGTCGAGTACCTTCACTCCCGCAAGCGGCAATCGGCTCGGCATAGCTTCAGGATTCCTCATCGAGACGGCGAGACCGAAGCGTAGCCCGGCCGGCGGGAAGCCGTGAAGCCCAATTCCCGGGCTGACCATGATGTCGTGATCGCCGACGCTGAGTGATGGGCTCAGTGCTGGAACGGCTTCACAACAAACAGGTGATCGGCTAGCTAGCATCGATCGCAAGGGGTGGGGCATGCAGCGCGAAATCAATGCAGTAGATTTCTGGCGCGGCTATGCCTTGGTGGCGATCTTCATCAACCACATCCCCCAGAACTTCTACGAGCAGTTCACTCACAAGCATTTCTCGCTGTCGGACTCGGCCGAGTTGTTCGTGTTCCTCGCGGGCTGGTCGCTTCGTCACGTCGTGGGGCGGCCGGAAGATCCTAAGCCGACCTCGGCACTGATGCACCGCCTGCTCGGACGAGCGGTCACGCTCTACGTCGCACAACTGGCGATCGCACTCATCGCCGTGGCGATGCTGGCATCGGCGTCATTGGTCCTGGCCAACCCCTTGTTCCTTGAGTGGCACAACGCGGCGGCGATCTTCTACGATCCGGTACGGGCGCATATCGGGGTCGTTCTTCTCAGCCATCAGCTCGGCTATTTCGATATTCTGCCGCTCTACGTGGTGCTTTTGATGAGCGCTCCGCTCGTGGCGATCATTCACCGCCACGCTCCCAACGCGTTGCTTCCGATCTCGTTCGCTATCTACGTGATCAGTCTGGTTTTCGGCATCACGATGCCGACTTGGCCGGTCAGCGGGCAGTGGTTCTTCAATCCGCTGTGCTGGCAGCTCATCTTCGTTCTTGGCTTCTCGATGAGCCGGGACCGCGGACCGGGCGGCTGGGTTAAGCGGAACATTGGGTGGATCCGCATTTGTGCCGCGCCTATCGTCATCGGGCTAGGCATCATGAGCATCTTCAACCTGTGGTGGGACCCGACGCGGGTTCCGGATCCGAAGCTGCTGTTCATCATTGGCAAGACGTTCGTCACGCCGATTCGCCTTATTCAGTTTCTGGCCTTGATCGCAGTGTTGTCGGCGGCATATCCGTATATTGTGAGGGTTGTACCGGGACTCGTCTCTTTCCTATCGCGAATGGGGCGCAATTCGCTTCCGGTGTTTTGCGTGGGCTCTCTGCTCAGCCTGGGCGGGCAGATCATCAGGTTCGCCTACGAGGGTGGATTGGTCGTCGATACGATTCTCATCGGCACGGGAATCGCGGTGCTTGGCTTAGTGGCGTGGTTGGCCGAATGGCGAGTGCGAAGGGACTAGTCGGTATGCGGTGCGTGGCTACCGTATTCGGATTGCTCGGCTGGGCCCTCATTTCAGGGGCCGCGGCGGAGTCGCTGCCGTCTGGGGCACCGCAGAGCGTCATTCAGAAGCAATGCGCCGAGGCTGCGGAAGTTGGGTTTGGGCCGGTGACCCTGGCGCACGCCGCGAAAGCGCTGCGCGAACGAAAGCGTTTGAAAGTCCTTGCTATCGGTGCGACTCCGCTAAACGAGCGGGATCAGAAGCAGGGACACTATGCGCGTGTCGAGAAGGTGCTCGAGACCAACTTCAAGGGGGTCGACGTCGAGATCATCGATCGAGGCGTCTCCGGAGAGATGGCACGGGACGGGGCAGCACGCATCAAGACCGAGGTGGCACTGGTCGAACCCGATCTGGTGTTCTGGCAGGTGGGCGTCGCCGATGCTCTGGCCTTGACGCCAGCGAACGAGTTCAAGCAGACGTTGTCGCGAACCGTCGTGTGGCTGCAAGAGCACAATGTGGATGTTGTTCTGATCGGACTCAAATACCAACGGAGTTTGTCGAGTAACGAAGGCTTTCAGAAGCTCCGAAGGGCTATTCGCGACGTGGTACGCGAGCATGCCATTCTGCGGGTCGGCCACTACGAGTCGATCGAGGCCATCGATCGGATGCGGCGCCAAGAAGGTGAAGCAGCAAGCGAACTCGATCTGACCGATGCAGGGTCGGTGTGTCTCGCCGATTTCCTAAGCCGCGCACTCGCGGTCGGCCTGTTCGGCAGGTCGAAAGGAGGCGGCGCACCAGGGGAAATCTTGCCGATTGCTGGGACAGCGAAGGATGCCAAGCCGATCGACACTCCCGGGGCAACCAAGCCATAACGCGGCAGATAGTCCTGAGCGGGAGATCGCGGTGCTTGTCCGTTCGATTGCGGTTAAGCATTAGCGACTGGTATTCCTGAGCTATTCGTACCTCCGGCTATTGCAGATGAATTCAGCACACTCTAGGATTTAGTTAGTTCCGCTTGTTTGTCGTCGGGGGCAGCCCGCAATGTTCCAAATGCTGAGCGCCGTCCTGGTGCTCCTGGCCACATGCCTGACTGTGCATGCCGAAGGTACTCTCTCGCGGGAGACGCACCACTCCGCCGCGCTGGGACGCGATTTCCCGTTCGTTATCTATCTTCCTGACGGTTACGCCCGGAGCGAGCAGCGGTATCCGGTGCTGTATCTCCTGCACGGCGCCGGTGGCGACGAGATGACGTGGGAGACGGAAGGCGGGATCAAGGCCACTGCTGACCGCCTGATCCAGCGTGGAGAGATACCTCCTTCCATCATCGTTATGCCCGGGTGCCGGGACTGCTGGTGGGTGGACGGTGCCGTCGATAAGGCAGAAACGGCATTCTGGAGTGACCTGGTGCCTACCATCGAGCGGCGCTACAGGACGATCGAAAGTCGCGAAGGTCGGTTTGTCGCCGGGTTGTCGGCCGGGGGCTACGGGGCAGTGCGGTTCGCGATGAAGTATCCGGAGCGCATCGCTGCTGCGGCGGCACTGAGCCCTGCGGTCTATGCCGATACGCCGCCGGCCATCTCATCGGCGCGTGTGCAACCACCATTCCTGAGGGGCGACGGTAGTTTCGACGAGGCGGCCTGGAAGGCCCGCAACTACACTAGTTTGTTTGATCGTTACTGTCGCCAAAAGCAGCGCGTCGCCTTCTTCCTGGTTTCGGGCGACAACGATCGGTACGGCATCGCGTTCGAAACGATGACCCTTTTCAGGCATTTGTACCAGCATCAGCCGGAACTGTCCGAGCTGAGGATCGTCGATGGCGACCATAGCTGGGCCCTCTGGTCGAAATCGATCGAAATGGCCATGCGCTACATTTACAAGCACGGCGTCAAGGATGCGGTGCCAGTCGCAAACGTGGCGGCGCAGGGTGCGACATCGCAGAGACCGTCTCAGTTCGCCGGACAGGCCAGGCTCTCGAATTCCGGTAGCGACGCTTATCACTTTCCCTAGGGCCCAGACCCTGATTTCCTCCGCGACAGTGCGGCGCTCACCTCAGGCTCACACCGACACCGACGGCGCGGCGCAAACGGGCTCCAGGGCGGCTGTCGCGTGCACAGTGAGATCGCGGATCGTCGGCGTATCGCCGGAGAGCGGGTTCGAGCGATCCCAGCTGTAACGGACCTCCTGGAAACGCGCCGACAGTGCGTCATAAATCATCAAGCGGCCGGCTAGGCTGTCGCCGATACCGATCAACTCTTTCAGGACTTCGGTCGCCTGTAGTGTTCCGACGACGCCCACAACTGCGCCCAGGACGCCGACTTCTGCGCAATTGGCGACCGTTCCTGGTGGGGGTGCCTCGGGGAAGAGGCAGCGATACGTGGGCCAAGGCGTGCCGTCGGGCTTGGTCTCATGCGGTTTGAAAGTCGTGACGTAGCCATCGAACGGGCCGACGGCGGCGAAAGCGAGCGGGCGGCGCGCCAGATAGCAGGCATCGGACACGAGATAACGGGTTGCGAAGTTGTCCGATCCGTCGGCGACGATGTCGTAACGACTGACGAGATCCATGGCGTTGGCGGCGTCGATGCGGGTATCGTGCGTCTCGACGGTCACGTGGGGGTTGAGCCGCGCAATCATCTCGCGGGCGCTCTCCACCTTCGAAACGCCGACGTGCGGCGTATCGTGGGCGATCTGGCGCTGAAGATTCGACAGGGAAACGTGGTCGTCATCGACGATCCCGATCGTGCCGACGCCTGCGGCGGCCAAATACATCACCAGCGGGCTGCCCAGCCCCCCGGCGCCGATGCACAGCACGCGGGCCGCCTTAAGCCGCTGCTGGCCCTGGCCGCCGACGTCCTTGAGGACGAGATGGCGCTTGTAGCGCTCGATCTCGGAAGCTGTGAGAGTAGGGGTGCTCATGATCGCCAATCTAGGATGCCTGCTTGCGGCATGCCAGAGGGGAGAGGTTCAAGGAGGCCGGTGTCAGGCGGTCCTCTGCTCTGCTTGACCGAGTTCTTCGGTCATCTGCTGGCGCATGAGAAACTTCTGGATTTTCCCGGTCACGGTCATCGGGAACTCATCCACGAACCTGATATGACGAGGGACCTTGTAATGGGCGATCTGGCCCTGGCAGAACGCCTTGATATCGTCAGCGGCGAGCGTTTCACTCGATCGGACCTTGATCCAAGCGCATAGCTCCTCGCCGTATCTCGGGTCGGGGACGCCGAACACCTGTACGTCGAGAATGGCGGGGTGCCGGTAGAGGAACTCCTCGATCTCACGGGGATAGATGTTCTCGCCACCACGGATGACCATATCCTTGATGCGCCCCACGATATTGCAATAGCCGTCGGCGTCCATCGTGGCGAGATCGCCCGTGTGCATCCAGCCATTTCGGTCGATCGCCTCTGCGGTGCGCTCGGGGTCGTTCCAGTAGCCGAGCATGACCGAGTAGCCGCGCGTGCACAATTCGCCCGGCTGGCCACGCGGCACGATGCGGCCCTCGCCGTCGATGATCTTGATCTCGACATGCGGGTGCGCGCGGCCGACCGTCCCGACTTGCTTCTCGAGCGGATCGCCGATGCGTGTCTGCGTCGAGGCGGGGCTCGTCTCCGTCATGCCATAGCCGATGGTCATCTCGGTGAGGCTCATGTCCCTGATGCAGCGGCGCATGACCTCAACAGGACACGGAGAGCCGGCCATCATGCCAGTCCGTAGACTGGTCAGATCGAACTTGCGGAATTCAGGGTGATCGAGTTCGGCGATGAACATGGTTGGTACGCCATAGAGGGCCGTACAGCGCTCCTCGGCGACGGTTTGCAGCGTGGCGAGTGGATCGAAGCCCTCGCCCGGCAACACGATCGCCGAGCCGTGCGTGAGACAGGCAAGATTGCCGATCACCATGCCGAAGCAGTGATAGAGCGGTACGGGGATGCACACCTTGTCCAACTCGGTGAAGCGCATCAGCTCGCCGAGGAAGAAGCCGTTGTTCAGGATGTTGTGGTGGGTTAGCGTGGCGCCTTTCGGCTGACCGGTAGTGCCCGAAGTGAATTGGATATTGATCGGGTCGTCGAACTGGAGCCGGTGTCCGGTTTCGGAGAGTCGTGTGTGCCCGGACGAGCCTCCCAAGGCGATGATGTGCTCGAATGCGAACGCTCCTGGCGACGGCTCGGACGCGATCTCGATCACAATACGAAGCTCCGGCAGGCGGCTCGATCGTAAGGCGCCCGGTACCGCGGTCGTGAACTCGGGTGCGAGGCCCGTGATCATGCCGATGTAGTCACTCGTTTTGAAGCGGGTCGCTGTGACGAGTGCCTTGCAGCCGACCTTGTTCAACGCATACTCGAGTTCGGCTAGACGATAGGCAGGGTTGATGTTGACGAGGATCAGACCGGCCTTGGCCGTGGCGAACTGAGTGACGACCCATTCGACGTTGTTCGGTGACCAAATGCCGATGCGGTCACCCGGCTCGAGACCGAGTGCCAACAGCCCGGCGGCGAATGCATCGACCTTCTGGCCCAGCTGCCGCCAGCTCCAGCGGACATCTTGCTGCCGGCCAATGAGGGCTGGCCGGTCACTCCAACGGGTGACGGTGCGGTCGAATTGGGCGCCGATGGTTTCGCCAAGGAGCGGTATGCTGCTGGTGCCGTGGGCGTAGCATGGCTCGGGTGTCGTCATCAGAAGGTTCCAGACTTGCGGCTTCGGCACGAGCGCGCCTCGAGAGCAGCGGGCGACCTGATCGACTGCCCGCTGCCTCGCGTTTGCACTGTCGCTTATTTATCGAGCCAGACCTGATCGAAGCGCCAGCTATTGTAGATGGAGTTCTCGGGTTGGACGTGGCCCTTCACATGGGGGTGCCAGCAGGTGGCGTTGTTGCCATGGAAAATGATCGGCCTGACCACATCCTCGACGAGAATCTTCTCGATCTGCCAGACGATCTTCCTACGCTTGACGGGATCCGTCTCTCGGGCCTGCTGATCGAGCAGCTTGTCGACCTCAGGATTACTGTACTTTGTGAAGTTTGAATCCGAGTCGCTCTTGAAGCCCATCATGAGCACGCCATCGGGATCATCGACTCCGGCACCGGCCAGATTCAGCGCCACGGCGTAGTCGCGCTTATAGAGTTTATTATACCATTGCGACGACTCGATTACGTCGAGGGTTGCGTCGAAGTGGATCTTGTTGAGCTGGTCGACCAGAATCACGGCCGGGTCACGGAAGTTGTTGAAGTCGCGAGTCGAGACTTTCACTTTTAACCGGTTGTTCGGTCCATAGCCCAGGCTTTCCATGATCTTGGTGGCCTCGGCGCGCTGTTTTTCCGGGTCGCCGTAGCTGAACCAGGTCTTCAGTTCGTCGACTGGCACACCCCATTTGCCCTTCGGAGGGGCCTGCATGTTTACCGCCAGGAAATTCTTCCCCTGGCTGATGATGTCGATAAAGGCTTGTCGGTCGAGTGCGAGGGCCATGGCCTTACGCAATTCCGGCTTGTCGAACGGCGGTGCGTCCCGATTGACGAGCATGTGCGTCGTGACGTTGGTCGGTTGGAGTTCGCAGACCGCTTGAGGTGCCTTGGATTGGATGTCGCCCAGCAAAGGTACTGTGATGTCGGCCGTGCGAGTCATGTCGAACTCGCCAGTCGAGAAGGCGAGGATGCGGGTTGAGCGGCTCGTCACGATGCGCCACTCGATGGCATCGAGATAGGGCTTGCCCTTGTCCCAGTAATCCGGATTGCGCTCCAGCCTGATCGATTGGTTGGATTTGAACTCGACGAACTTGAAGGGCCCGGTACCGATGGGTGCCGTGCGCATCGTCTTGGCGTCGACATGGCACGGATAAATGCCGGTGTAACCTGCCGCTAGCATGGATAGCAAAGAGGTTTGCGGACGTTTCAGAACGAACGTCGCCTCATGGTCGCCGTTGACCGTGACCTCGGCCAAATTGTCGAACCAAGCCTCGCGTGGGCTGCGCCGGTAGAACTTGGGCTCCTTGCCGTTGAGACGGTGGAACGTGCACTGGACATCCTTAGCCGTGAACGGTTGTCCGTCGTGCCATTTAACGCCTTCACGCAGCTTCATCGTCAGTTTCGTGCCAGCCTCATCCAAGGTCCAGCTCGTGGCGAGTTCGGGGATGACGTTGGCGGCCTCGTTGCTCTTTCTGGCGGGATCGAACCGGACGAGATTCGAGTAGATCGCCGAGAACGGCTGCACGACCTCGATGGTCGTTTCCTCATGTAGAGAGGTGCTTGGTGGATTGGTGGTCAGGTACATGCGCAGGGTTCCGCCCTGCTTCTGGGCCAGTGCATCGGAATGTGCACCTACGACGAGCAGTGCGGCGCAAGCTGCGCTTTTTGCGAACTCTCTGAACAAGGCTTCCTCCCATTGTCGAGACCCGGTCATGAGTGCCGGTGTCTTGCGCCCCTGATCGAAGCGAGCGGCGGATGGACCTAGTCCGGCCCGAATAACGCTGCGGCTCGCATAGGCTCGGGTTGGGCGCTTCTTCGAGCCTGCGACAAATATGCTAGTCACAAATGCGACGGCCCGCCATCGAGGAAACACGGTGCCTTCACTGTGAGGCGGCAGTCGAGTTCTGCCGCGCCTATGCCGAGATGCGCATCGCCGTTTCCGCCGCGAGCGAGCGACGCCAGATGACGACCAATGTGACGAGGATGGCGAGGTTGACGAGGTTGGCGGCGAGGCCTGTCGCGAAGGCCGGTGCGTATGAGCCGAACTGATCGTAAATGACACCGCCGAGCCAGCCGCCTGTCGCCATGCCGGTGGTGCCTGTCAGCAGCAGTGCGGGGAGACGCCACGCGGCCTCGCGCGCGGGGAAGACTTGACGCGCCGTCAGGAGGTACGCCGGTATCAGGCCGCTGAAGCCCAAGCCGAATGCGGCGGCGATCGCGAAGAGGCCAGCCTCGTCCTGGGTCAATAAAAAACCACTGACTGCTGCGGCCTGGGCCGTGGAACAGATGACGAGCGTGTAAAGCCCGCCGATCCGATCGGACAACCAGCCCCAGAACTGGCGGCTGAAGAAGGCGCAGATAAGCAATAACGAAAGCATCGCTGCGCCTTTGGCGGGCGCCATGCCGAGATCGCCACAAAAGGCGATCAGATGCGCCGATGGCATCGCCATCGGAATGCAACAGAGGAACGAGGCGATGGCCAGCAGCGCGAAAAGAAGGTTCGGGGGCAAACCGTGGGAGCGAGGCCGGCCTGATGCGTTCAGGGTGGTCGTCGTGGGCGAGCCATCGGTCGTCGGCGCGGGCGGCGGCTTCAACACTGCGAGGGCGAGAGGGACGGCAAGCGATGCCACTACGATGCCGAAACCGACCATTGTCTGGCGCCAACCCCACATCGCGATGGCCCGTTCGAACAACGGTGGCCAGAACGCACCGGCGGCGTACTGCCCGCTGGCGATGAGTGCGATCGCCGTGCCGCGACGAGCTTCGAACCAGCGGGAGACGTAGACGTAGAGCGGGGCGTTGATGGCACCGTTGCCGATCAGCCCGATGAAGAGGCCGTGGCCAACGTAAAGCTGCCATGCGGTGCCGCCCGAGGATAGGAAAAGCCCGACGGCGACGCTGAGCGCCCCGACGACCACTGTGGCCCGTATTCCGATGCGCTCGGCGATGAGACCCATCATCAGTCCGCCAACACCCGTACCCAGCCATGCGAGCGCGTTGGCGCCGGACGGTATGGAGCGCTCGCCGCCGAGCTCCGCCGCGATCGTCTTGAGTGCGACGGTCGTGATGTAGGGCGAGCCGAACGAGATCGACAGGATGACGAGTGAGACGACGGCAATGCGCCAAGCCTCGCCACTATCGATGCCGCGTGTCGTGGCCATCCGACCTCCCTTGGGACCGCATGCCCACACCCGTTCGCTGCTTGGTACCCTTTCCCACTGTCACACCGCTGGACGGAACCCGGCAAGCACTTGGCGCAAAGTTTGTGTCTCGGGGACGTGGTGCCTGCACGGCCCGATTGTGCAAAGATAGAGCATCGCGCTGCTCGTCCGTCACATGTGGGCCGCACTCGGGCGCGACCGTAAGGATGACGGGGCTCCGCCGCGACGTGGGAGCGATTGGTAATCATCGCGATCATTAGCGCGTCGGGGGTCGGGGTAACGGGAGGCGTCGGGACCATGCGCAATACGATCGCGGTGATGAACACGAAGGGCGGCGTCGGCAAGTCGACCATCGTGCTCGCTATCGCGGAAACGCTCTCGGCGCACCACGGTAAGAATGTGCTGGTGATCGACAGTGATGCCCAGGCCAGCGTGAGCGCGATGCTGATGGCGACGACAAGCCTCAGGAAGCTGCAGGGGGATGGACGCACTCTCGTCGACTATCTGGTCGCAGCGGTTCTGCGTGATACGCAAGTCGAGTGGACGGATTTCGTCGTAGGTGGCGTTTCCGACGTCGACGACGCGCGCTCCGTCTATGTCATGCCGAGTGATATGCAACTGACTTTGCTCGAGCGCGAGGTGTCGAAGGAATCCCTGCACGGACGACTCAGGGCCTCCATTGGAGGTCTACTCAGCCGGGCACGGATCGTATTCGATGTCGTGCTGATCGATTGTCCGCCCGGGCTCTCGGTCTTGACCGAATCCTGGCTTCGGGAAGCGGATTTTCATCTTTCGCCGACGAAGCCCGATTACATCTCCGTATGCGGCCTCGACGTTTTCTCGCGATTCAAACAGCTCAACCCGGAAATGGGGTTCGCTGAGAATCTCGGCGTTTTGGTCAACATGAAGGACCGGCAATCGGCCGAGGACGAGGACTATCATCGGTGGCTGGCCGGGAATGCCGACAATCGGTGTTTCCAGCAGGTCCTACCCCGGGTGAATGCCCTGCAGCAGGCCGCTCGCTTCCAAAGCGAAGAGAGATCGCTCGGAGCCAAGTATCCTGGCGAGATCGGAATTGCTTTGCGAGGGCTCACTGCCGAGATTCTGGATCGGCTCGCGGCGGCCGAAGCGCGACGGACTGCCAATGCGGCATCGCAAGTGCAACCGCACGAGGTCAAGCGCCCGGCGGAGCGCGCTGCCGCCGGTGCGCCATCTCGAAAGGCGGCGGCGACGGAAGGCATCGACAGTGTTTCGGGCATGGCAAATGGCACAGCACCGGCAGCACGGCCGGGTGAGACCGGGGCCCGCGCAGTGAAGCCGGCCTAGAGTGGCGGGCCGGGTGTATTCGGGTGCTCGGTTGGGAAGCCCGGCGATACCTTACCGGTCAATTCTTCAGTCTTGCGCGCTTGCGACGCCCTGCTCGAGCAGGGTGCCGATTACGATCATCTCCGGGATCAATGCGGAGAAGCGGACGAGGGTGTCGGCTACACCTTCAATCGCGGCTAGCCCCGACAATGGGCCGATGTGCCGAGCCAGAACGTCGACCTCTTGCTGCAGAGCGTGCGCAACCTGCTTCGTGAGGGCGGGCAGCTCGCCAGTTGGGATTCTCGGGACGAGATCGTCATGGATCAGGCGGAGGAGTATCGGCCATGGCACGAGATGGCGGTACAGGCTTGGGACGACCAGGTTACGATCTACGGTGGGGTCGGCGGCTATGCCATCAATGAGGGCTCGAACATCCGCCGGAATTGCGGAGACGGGCACCATCGGCACCATCTCGGCGATTGGGGTGGGCGGGGTCCAGGGTCGGTCGATCGTTGCTGTCGCCGGCGATGGATCAGCAGTTTTGCCCATCGCAGCCAACAAGAGTCGGACGCCGACGAAGTTGACCGGGTTGGATCGGTTGTAGGATTGCAGCACCCGCTCGTAGGCTTCGGTCGGGTCGGAATCGAGGCCCGCAAGGCGTAGCGCCTGACGATCAGGGCCTGCGGATTTCCCAGCCAGTGTCCTGCCGACGGTCCGCCAGGCAACCTTCTGGACAACGCCGGATGCAAAGAATGGGCGGAGCGCCTGCCACACTGCAGGAAGGGCTGCCGGGTAGGTCGCCAAGTGCCGCCAGATCAGTGCCGGAAGAGGGATGCCCGAAAAGCGCGAGAGTTCGTCATAGATCGCCGCGATCTCAGGTGGGGCCTCATGGACCCCGACCTCGGCCAAGGGCCTAGGACGAGTGTCTCTACTCGCAGCGTCGGCCGCTTGTCGGCTCATGCATCACTCGATCGACAGCGACGCGCCGGAAAGGGCGGCCGGAAAGGCTTCGGGGTCCGGACGCCGGCCGCCGATGTTCGGGGCCGGCAAGTGGACCGATAGGACTTCAGTGTGGACGCGACTGCGCCTCTAATTTCTCGATCTGTTCCTTAATGCGCAGCTTCTCGAGTTTCAGGCGCATGATCTCGTGGTCGGCCTTGGCGGGGCGGGACATTTCCTGCTCGATCCTACGATCGAGGACCCTGTGCTTCTCGGCCAGCTCTGCGAGATGGGTAGCTAGTGACATCCTGCTCTCCTTGATCGAATTGCAGACGAAGAAAGTTTGGCACGAGCCGCCCATCGTGTCCATCCGAAGCCGTTGTTCGGACTGCCTTCGCCAGAACCGGTTGAGAACCTGTTAATTCGTGGACGTTGCGTTGTCGGCGACCAACCAAAGCTGCAAATTTTTCCCGCTACATAGCTGCGACGACTTGGCGCCAGCACTGCGGCAGCTATAATCAGACGATGGACAAGAAAGACACAGAAGATCTCTCGTTCCGCCAGGACGAGCTTCCGGCTGACCGTAGCCTCGTCATCGTCGACGACGACAAGGCGTTTCTGCAGCGGCTTGCGCGGGCAATGGAGCAGCGCGGATTCGAGGTGCGTATGGGCTCCTCGGTCGGTGAGGGTCTGGACCTCATTCGCCAGCTTCCACCCGCATTCGCCATCGTGGATATGCGGCTCGAAGACGGCAACGGGCTGGACGTGATCGCGGAGCTGGCGCGTGTCAGGCCAAACTCGCGAGCCATTGTGCTCACAGGCTACGGCAACTTCGCGACGGCGGTTTCGGCGGTCAAGCTTGGAGCCGTGGACTATCTGGCGAAGCCGGCCGATGCTGACGAGGTGACCGACGCCCTGCTGGCACCCGCCAACGAGAAGGCACAGCCGCCGGAGAACCCGATGTCGGCAGACAGGGTTCGCTGGGAGCATATCCAGCGCGTCTACGAGCTGTGCAATCGCAACGTGTCGGAGACAGCTCGGCGGCTCAACATGCATCGACGCACGTTGCAACGCATTCTCGCAAAGCGGGCGCCGAAGTAGGGTGCACTTCCGCGCATGTCGCTCGATGCGGTGCGCCGCACGGCGTGACAGGTGCGGCTTGCGCTTACCGCGCGTCGGTCGGGAGGGCAGTGCCGCGCACTTAGGGTGCCGACGGCGTCGTCGATGATGCTCAGGTAGGCCGGTTCAAGAGTTCATGTGGCCGGTGTAGTGAACCGCCTCGGCCAATCCTTTGCCTTTGGCCTCCGACATGATTCCGCGACCTGGTTCGACGCAACCAATCACGAACGGCATTTCGCCCGCTGCGGCCAGGCTGGCGAGGACGGTATCGGACCGAGAGGCATCAACCGCCATTACCATGCCGACACCACAGTTGAATGTCCGCAGCATCTCCGCTTCGTCGAGCCCGGAAATGCGCTGGAGCCAGCCGAAGACTGGCGGCACCGGCAAGCTCGACAGGTCGATGCGTGCGGCAAGCCCTGATGGCATGACGCGCGGCAGGTTCTCGGTTAGACCACCGCCCGTGATGTGGCTCAGTGCCTTGATGGCCCCGCCTGGGCCGCCGCCGCCCGTGGCCCGGAGTGCCGCGAGCAGAGGACGCACGTAGATTCGAGTCGGTGTCAGCAGTTCCTCGGCCAAAGATTTGCCGGTGGCGAAGGGAGCCGGTGTCTCCCAGCCCAACAGCTCTCGGGCGACCAGGCGGCGAACAAGGGAATAGCCGTTCGAGTGAATGCCGGAGGACGGCAATCCGATGAGGATGTCTCCGGCGACGATGTCGGCGCGAGGCAGGATCTCGCCGCGCTCGACAGCACCGACAGCGAATCCTGCGAGGTCGTAATCGGCGCCGTGATACATCCCCGGCATCTCGGCCGTTTCGCCTCCGATGAGGGCGCAGCCCGCCATGCGACAGCCTTCGGCGATGCCGCCGACGACCCGGCGCGCCGTCTCGACATCGAGCTTGCCGCAGGAGAAATAATCTAGAAAAAACAGAGGTTCAGCGCCTTGCACGACGAGGTCGTTGACCGACATGGCGACCAGATCGATGCCGATCGTATCGTGCAGGCCGGTGTCGATGGCGATACGAAGCTTGGTGCCAACGCCGTCGTTGGCGGCCACGAGAACCGGGTCGCGGTAGCCGGCCGCCTTCAGATCGAAGAGACCGCCGAAGCCGCCGAGATCAGCATCGGCGCCGGGGCGTCGCGTTGCCTTGACGAGCGGCTTGATAGCATGAACCAGCGCATTGCCGGCGTCGATATCCACGCCCGCGTCACGATAGGTAACGGGATCGTTGCGTTTCGGACCGGGCTCAGTCATCTGTCGTCTCGGGTGGATGTGGGATCGTCCGCCCCATGTGGCACGCCCGTGAAAGTGCCGCAACCCGTGTCGTCCGCGATCGTGACCGACGGCGGGAGCAGACTGATCTGCGCGGAAGCCGGGTTCCATCGGTCGCGCAGCCTCGTTCGGTTAAGGGTGGCAGGGGGGCGGCTGGCATGGCGAAGGGTAGAGGTATCAGCGAGCGCGGAATGACAATTGTGCGAGCGCTGGCGCTGCTGTCGGTGATCTGGCTTGCTCACACGCCGGTGCTGGCTGCGTCAAAGGAAGATCGCGTCTTCACGATCGGCAACTATCCGCTCGAGGCACGCGACCAAAATGCGGTCGCGGCCAAGGATCGAGCAATCGCAGAGGGGCAGCAGGCGGCATTCCGATCGCTGTTGAAGCGCATCGTACCGGTCACATCCTATAAGCACCTAAGTCAGTTGAAAGGCGTGAAAGCGGCCGGCTTCATCGAGAGTTTCGCCGTGCGTTCGGAGCGCAATTCGTCGACAGCGTATATCGCCAGCTACGACTTCGTGTTCTCGCCGGACCCCGTGCGCCGGCTGCTCGACAAGGAAGGCATTCCCTACATAGATCGTCAGGCACCGGCGGTGACGATCGTGCCCGCTTATCGCGTCGCGCCGGAGGTGGCCAAGGGATTACCTCCCACGTTCGCGGCCGCAGCGGGATCCGACGCGTGGCTCTATGCGTGGAAGGCGCTCGACCTCGGCAACGCGCTGACGCCCGGATCCTTGCAGCCGCTCAAACCAGATGTGCATGCAGACACGGTGCGTAAGCTCGCCGAGGGCGATCTCGGTATGTTGCGTACGCTGGCGCAGTCCTACGGCACGGAGACCGTTGTCTTGGCGGTTCTCGAGCCGGAGGCGGGGCAGAAGAAACTGAACGTGGTTCTCGTGGGCCGCGACGCGGTACAAAATCTGTACCTGAAGCGAACCTATCGTCTCGAGGGCGATCTCGCCTACACGGCGGAGTTGGCGGCTGTGATCTCGCTGTCAATCCTGGAAGGCCGGTGGAAGGCGATCAATGTGAGGGGAGCGCCTGCGTCGGTTCCGAGTTCGTCCTGGGACCCGGCAACTCCAGCACCGCGCGCCGAGAGCGGTAGCTCCGCCGGGCCCTCGGCCGACGGGCCAGGACCGCTCACGATCGCCGTGGCGTTCCGCGGTATGGAGGAATGGCAGGCGATCAGCAGACAGCTCGCCCATACGCCGGAAATCGCCGGGCTCGAGGTGCTGGGGCTTTCGGCGCGCGGGGCAAGGGTCGCTCTCCGCTATCCGGGTGGACCGCAGAACCTTGCGCTGGCGCTGGCGCAACAGGGGTTGATCCTCGAGAACACGCGTGACGGCTGGCTCCTTACGCGTCGCTGAAGTCGTTCAATTGCAGGACCACGCCGCCGGGCAGGGCCGTGCCCGCCGCGTCGACAGGGAGTAGTTATGGCCGATACCAATGCACAGCAGCAGTCCTCGAGCTACAAGCTCGCGGTCGAGGATACCGACTTCCTGCTCCGTGACGAGATGCGGTCATTGCGCTTTGCGATGGAGTACGCCAAGGCGGAGTTGCTGCTGCGGGATTGGGGAGTTCGATCGACCGTCGTCGTGTTCGGGAGCGCCCGCATTCCATCGCCGGAGATAGCCGAAGCCTTGCTTGGGGCCGCGACTAGCCCCGAGGCGCGTGAGCTGGCCGAACGGCGGGCGCGGCTGTCGAAATGGTATGTCGAAGCGCGCCGTTTCGGCCGGATCGTCTCGGAGAGGGGCGGCGCGCTGGCTCGGGGCACGGGCGTTCGCGACAACGTCATCGCTACCGGAGGCGGGCCCGGGATTATGGAGGCGGCCAATCGCGGCGCTGCCGACTGCGGCGCGCCGAGCATCGGTTTCAACATTACGCTGCCGATGGAGCAGGCACCGAACAGCTGGTCGACGCCGGAGCTGACGTTCCGATTCCACTATTTCGCGATGCGTAAGATGCATCTCGCCATGCGGGCGAATGCGCTGGCGGTCTTTCCCGGCGGCTTCGGGACGATGGACGAATTGTTCGAGATCCTGACGCTGCTGCAGACGGGGAAGGCGCCACCGATGCCCGTGGTACTGTTCGGTCGAGACTACTGGAGCCGTGCGCTCAATCTCGAGACGCTGGTCGAGTACGGAACGATCGACGAGGCGGACCTTACGCTGTTCGACATCGTCGATGATGCCGAGGAAGGCTGGGAGGCGCTGGTGAAGCGAGGGCTTCACGCGCACATCCCGCTCGAAGAGGATGTGCACGGCGAGGGGCCGCAACGGGAATAGCAGTGGGCGGCGGCACCGCGATCGGATCGGTCCGAAATCGGAAGACGATTGGCGCAATTGACGCGGGTCCTTTCGACTGCTGCGTTGCGCGCCGTCAATTCTCAGACCGGACACCGAAATGTCGAACCCGCTGCTGCTCTCGCCGCTCACCATCCGCGATGTCACCCTGAAGTCCCGCATCGTCATCTCGCCGATGGCCACGTACTCCGCGGTCGAGGGGCTGGCCAATGACTGGCACCTTGCACATTACGGGCGCCTTGCGCTGGGACAGCCCGCCAGCCTGATGGTCGAGGCGACGGCCGTAACTGCTCAGGGCCGCATCACCAACGGTGATCTGGGGCTGTGGTCATCGGCTCACATTCCCCCGATGCGCCGCCTCGTGGATTTCATGAAAGCGCAGGGCGTCGTTCCATCGATCCAGTTGGCGCACGCCGGCCGCAAGGGCTCGATGCAGCGTCCCTGGCACGGAAACGGACCCATCACGGACGCCGACAAGGCGCGCGGCGACAAGGTCTGGGATATCGTAGGGCCCACTGCGGAACCCATGGACGAGGGCTTCATCGCGCCCCATGCGTTGGCTGCCGATGAATTGAAGTCGCTCGCAGGTCAATGGGGCGACGCGGCCAAGCGCGCTATCGACGCCGGTTTCGAGATCGTCGAGATCCACAATGCGCACGGCTACCTGGTGCACCAGTTTCTCTCTCCAATCTCGAACAAGCGGAACGACGCCTTCGGCGGCGACTTCGATGGTCGCACTCAGTTTCCCCTGATGATCGTCGAGGCTGTTCGCGCCGCGGTTCCGAAAGGGACGCCGGTGTTCCTGCGCGTCTCTGCGGTGGATGGCATCGATGGCGGTTGGTCTATGGACGACACGGTCGCCTATGCCAAGCTGTTGAAGGAGAGGGGCATCGACCTCGTCGACTGCTCGTCGGGTGGTCTAAAGGGTTCGGCCACGACGGCGCGCATCAAGCGCACGTGGGGCTTCCAAGTGCCCTTCGCCGAGCGCGTGCGGAAAGAGGCCGGTGTGCTCTCGATGGCGGTCGGCCTGATCCTCGATCCGCACCACGCTGAGGACGTTCTGCAGAACGGCGGTGCCGATCTGATCGCCATTGGCCGTGAGGCCCTCGTCAATCCGAGCTGGCCGCAAATGGCAGAGATTGCGCTGGGCGTGAAACCGTCGGACGCCATGGACCGCTGGCCGGAGCAGTACTCCTGGTGGTTGAAGCACCGCGAGACGGCGCTGGCCCAAGTTCGCCGCGACGAAGGCGAGACGTGGCGCGGGTGAGGAGGCAAGCATGGCCGAGCAACAAATGCGGAAGACATTCCAGCAGGTTTTGCGGGAGAACGATATCCTGCAAGTGCCGGGCGCCTACGATGCTCTCTCGGCACGCCTAATCGAGCAGGCGGGTTGTCCCATCGTGTACTTGAGTGGCCTTGCCAACGAGGCGAGCGATCTCGGTCTGCCTGATCTCGGGTTCACAAACTCGACGGAGATCGTTCGGAGGGCGGGTGCGATCGCCCGCGTCGTCGAGCGGACGATCGTGTGCGATGCCGACACCGGCTTCGGTGGCCCGGTGAACGTAATCCGGACGGTGCGAGATTTCGAGGCGGCGGGTGTCAGTGCCATTCATTTGGAGGATCAGGTCTTCCCGAAAAGGTGCGGAATCCTGGCAGGCAAGCGCGTTGTCGCGCCCGATGCATTTGCCCGCGTGATCCGTCAGGCGAGTGACGCGCGGCGCGGCCCAGACTTCGCGATCATCGCGCGGACCGACGCCAAGGAGGCGGACGGAATCGACGGTGTCATAGAGCGCTTGAAGCGCTACCTCGATCACGGTGCCGATGCCGCGATGCTCGGCGATTTCTACTCGGCAACCGAATACGAGCGGATCGCCCGCGCAGTTCAGGCGCCGCTGATCGTGTGTGCCGCTGATCCGGACTACCACCACGTGCAGCCGGACTACTCGCGCGAGCAGTGGCGATCGATGGGCGTAAAAATGGTTGTCTACTGGCACCTGCCGTTGTTCGCGGCGATGCATGCGGTGAGCGGCGCCGTCCGCCACCTCCTGGAGCACGGCTCTCTTACGGAGCCGCGAGTCGAGACTGGCGGCTATCGCCATTACGCCAAAGCCGTGGATCTCGACGGCTGGCTCCGGGTCGCGGACTCGGGCGAGTCCAAGCCTTGAGGCTTGTTCGCAATCGCCATCGCAAGCGTAAGTCCCTCCATTGGCACTCTCCCGCAAGTCTGCTTAGCTGTTGTCACAGGCCGTGGCCGCCAGGCAGTGTCGGGCGAGGGAGAAATATACATGAAGCTGATGATGTTGGAGCGGGGCTGGGATACCCGCCTGGGATTGGTTACGGGTGACACGGTGATCGATGTTGCGGCCGCCGATCCGAGCCTTCCAGCGGATCTGCTCGGGCTGATCCAGGCCGGCGATTTGGCCTTGGCACGACTGCGGGACATCCCGTCCAGGGCTCCGCCTTCGACCAAATCTCCTCTTTCGTCTCTCGTGCCTGCATTGCCGATCGCGAAGCCGCCGAAGTTCATCTGCGTCGGCCTCAACTATCTCGAGCACGCCAAGGAAGGCGGGCATGCGCCGCCGACCTATCCCTCGTTCTTCCCGCGGTGGTCGAACTCGCTCGTTCCCGCCGAGGCAGCGGTGATCCGGCCGAAAGTGTCGACGCACCTGGACTATGAGTGCGAGTTGACGATCGTTGTCGGCAAGGGTGGCCGCCACATCCCGGAGGCGAGCGCTCTCGACCACGTGTTCGGCTACACCATCTTCAACGACGTGTCGGTCCGCGACTTCCAGCGCAAAACCTCGCAGTGGCTGCCGGGCAAGAACTTCGACGGCACCGGTCCGCTCGGCCCGTGCGTCGTGACCGCCGACGAGCTGCCGGCCGGCGCGTCCGGATTGAATATCATGACGCGGGTCAACGGCGAGACCATGCAGTCGTCGAACACGTCCGACATGATCTTCACGGTGGCCAACATCATCGCGACGCTTTCAGCGTTCATGACGCTGGAAGCGGGCGACCTGATCGCCACGGGGACACCGTCTGGTGTGGCGCACGCCAGGAAGCCGCCCGCCTGGATGAAGGCCGGCGATACCGTCGAGATCGAGATCGAGAAGATCGGCATTTTGAGGAACAAGATCGTCGACGAGGTGTGAGCGGGAGCTTCCTGTTTTCCGATCGTCCCCGCAAAGGTGGGTTCACGCTGCTCGCGATTCCGCTACAGAAAGCGTCCGTTCATGTCCAAAGATATGATTGAAACCAACGACCTGCTCGTCACCCGAAAAGACGGCGTGCTGACCCTGGCCTTCAACCGCCCCGAGGCACGCAACGCCCTGACACCGGCCATGCTCGATCGGCTCGCCGCGGAGTTGACTGCTGCGGAAATCGACAGCGATGTCGGCTGCATCGTGCTCACCGGTGCGGGCGATGCGTTCTGTGCGGGCGGTGACGTGAAGGTCATGGCGCGCAACAACGCCGCGGGTGGCATCCCCGATCCGCTGCTGCGCATGGAAAAGCAGCGCCAGTCGCATCGCCTCACGTCGCTGCGGCTCTACCAGATGGGTAAACCGACACTGGCCGCGATTCCAGGGCCTGCGGCTGGCGCGGGTTTTTCGTTAGCGCTCGCGTGCGACATGCGGATTGCAGCCGACACCGCCACCATGACGACGGCTTTCGCAAAGGTTGGCCTCACCGGCGATTACGGCGGCACGTATCTGCTGACGCAGCTCGTCGGTACAGCCAAGGCGCGTGAGCTTTACCTGCTGGCTGACCGAGTCGAGATGAGCGAGGCGCTGCGTCTCGGCCTCGTCAACTGGGTGGTGCCGAGGGCCGAACTCGAGGCGCGGACGATGGAGCTCGCCAAGCGCCTCGCCAATGGCCCGCGGGTTGCGCAGAGGCTTTTGAAGGACAACCTCAACCGTGCCTTGAATGCGACATTCGCCGAGTGCCTCGACATGGAAAGCGCCAACCTCGCGGCGGCGCGCAACACCGAGGATCACAAGGAGGCCGCTGCGGCGTTCGCCGAGAAGCGCCAACCGCGGTTCAAAGGACGGTAAGACCCACGCCATCGCGTCCAAGACGTCGCGGTGCAATCCAGCCTTCCAGTATTCGGCCGCAACATCTAATCTCCCCGGCTTCCGGCGCGTGGCCGGATTGCCGAGGGAGTTCGTCATGGCCGAGAAGTTTCCTGCCGCCCGCTATACCGATGCCGAGGCCTTGGACTTCCACGCGCGCGGCAAGCCCGGCAAGCTCGAGATTTCCGCGACGAAGCCGCTCGCCACTCAGCGCGACCTGTCGCTCGCCTATTCGCCGGGCGTGGCCGTGCCCGTGCTCGCCATCGCCGAGAACCCTGCGCTCGCCTACGACTACACCAGCAAGGGCAACTTCGTCGCTGTCGTCTCGAACGGTACGGCGATTCTGGGGCTGGGAAATCGGGGCGCGCTTGCGTCAAAGCCCGTGATGGAAGGCAAGGGGGCGCTGTTCAAACGCTTCGCCGATATCGACGCCATCGACCTGTGTGTCAGCACCGAGGACGTCGACGCTTTCGTCAACTGTGTCCGCTATCTCGGCCCCAGCTTCGGCGGCATCAACCTCGAGGACATCAAGGCGCCGGACTGCTTCGTGATCGAGGAGCGGCTGAAAGAGCTGCTGGACATCCCGGTGTTCCACGACGACCAGCACGGCACGGCGATCATTGCTGTGGCGGGCCTCGTCAATGCGCTGGAGCTGACCGGACGCAGCCTGGAGACCCATCGCCTCGTCATCAACGGCGCCGGTGCGGCGGCCATCGCCTGTGCCGATCTGCTGGTCGCCATGGGCATGCCGAAGGCCAACATCATGCTCTGTGATACCAAGGGCGTCGTCTACCAGGGCCGCAAGGAAGGCATGAACCAGTGGAAGTCGGCCTATGCGCTGAAAACCAAGGTACGCACGCTGGCCGAGGCGTTGGATGGTGCGGATGCGTTCTTCGGCCTCTCGGCCAAAGGCGCTGTTACGCCCGAGATGGTCGCGTCGATGGCCGCGAAGCCGATCATCTTCGCGATGGCGAACCCGGACCCGGAGATCACGCCGGAGGAGGTCGAAGCCGTCCGCAAGGACGCCATCATGGCCACCGGACGCTCGGATTATCCCAATCAAATCAATAATGTATTGGGGTTTCCCTTCATCTTCCGCGGCGCACTCGACGTGCAGGCGAAAGGCATCAACACCGAGATGAAGATCGCCGCCGTCAAGGCACTCGCCGATCTCGCCCGGCAGGAGGTTCCGGATCAGGTCGCGGCTGCATTCCACGGCCGGCGCCCCACGTTCGGGCCGGACTACATCATTCCCGCGCCGTTCGACCCACGGCTGATCAGCCACGTGCCGCCCGCCGTCGCCGAGGCCGCCATGGCGACGGGCATGGCGCGCCGTCCGATCGTCGATATGGACGGCTACATTGCGCGGCTCGAAGGACGTCTCGATCCGGTGGCCGGGTGGCTGCAGTCGACCTACGACAAGGTTCGGAATGCACCGAAACGCCTGATCTTTGCGGAGGGCGAGGAACCGGCCGTCGTGCGCGCGGCGAACGCCTATCTCGGCAACGAGTTCGGCAGCGTGATGCTGGTCGGCACGAAGGATACGGTGGAGGCGCAGTTCAAGGAACTCGGCATCAAGCAGAAGTCAGAGATTGCCCTGATCGACACGCGCAAGTCGCCCTACACCGAGCAATTCACCGACTACCTTTATGCCCGCCTGCAACGCCAGGGCTATCTGCGCCGCGACTGCCTGCGTCTCGTGCTCAACGAACGCAATATCTTCGCCGCCCTGATGGTCGTCCACGGCTACGCTGACGCCATGGTCTCGGGCGTTACCCGCAATTGGACGTCCATCCTGGGCGACGTGAAGCGCGTTCTCGACGTGCGCCCCGGCCGCCGCCCAGTGGGCATTTCGCTGGCGCTCTGCCGCGGGCGCGCGGTGCTGGTCGCCGATACCTCCGTCACTGACATGCCGTCGGCCGAGGACGTGGCCGAGATCGCAATCGAGGCCGCCCGTGCCGCCCGCCGTCTCGGCATGGAGCCGCGCGTGGCGCTGCTCGCCTATTCCACGTTCGGTCAGCCGCGTGGCGAGCGCTCGGACCAGATGAGCCGCGCGGTGGAATTGCTCGACGAGCGCCGCGTCGACTTCGAATACGATGGCGACATGGCGGCCGACGTGGCGCTGAACCCGGACCTGCGCAAGCTCTATCCGTTCTGCCGCCTGACCGACACGGCGAACGTGCTGGTGATGCCCGCCTTCCACGCCGCCTCGATCTCGACGAAGATGCTGAAAGAGCTGGGCGGCGCCACGATCATCGGGCCCATGGTGACCGGCTTCACCCATTCCGTGCAGATCTGCCCGCTGGGCAGCACGGATGCGGACATCCTCAACATGGCGGCGATTGCGGCGTACGATATCGGGGGGTAGTGAGGCGGCACGTCTTTGCTCGGCCGTCCCCCACCCACCGATGTCTTCCCGGGCCTTGTGCCCGGGATGACAGAGAGTGCGCGGTGGGCGCGGCGGCTTGGGCCTGGTTTGCGAAACAACGCGGGAGTTGGCCGATGGGCCTGGCCCGCCTCTAACGTAGGCTGAGAGCAGCCTGCGTGCGGCATGGTACGTGATCCCATCCGGTTTGCTGGCAATGGAAATCAGCGCCGGCATCAAACTGGTGGGGGTCAACGGCCTTGGAGGCTCCTGACACTGGCTGTCGCGTCAGCCGGCGTCTGCCAAGCCGGCGTCAGTCTTTCCGGGTCAGCCAAACCCGAAGTACTTGACCACATTGGAGACGTCTTCGCGGTCGCTGACCAGCGTGTTCTCGATCGCATCCTCTTTCGGATAGCCGATGCTCATGCCCGTCACGAGAATCTGGTCGGAGGGCACGTCGAGATGGCGAAAGATCGTCTCCTGATGAGGAACCCACGCTGCTTGCGGGCAAGTTTCGAGGCCTAGTCCCTTTGCCGCCAGCATGATCGATTGAATGTACATTCCCACGTCGGCCCAGTTTCCCTGACCGAGATAAGTTTCGGTGGTCACGAATAGTCCGACCGGCGCATCGAAGAACTCGAAGTTGCGCAGGGCCTGGCGCGAGCCGGCCTCGCGATCGCCCTTCTGGATGCCGAGCAATCCGAATAGCGCCCAACCGAGCTCGCGACGGCGGGAATTGTGGAGTTCGCTCCACTTCGCCGGGTAATAGCCGAAGTCGGCGTAGGATTTTCCCTGCCCGCCACGTGCCCTTTCCATGACGTCCGCGCTGATCGCCTTCTTGACGTCACCCGCGCAAACGTAGGTGTGCCATGGCTGAGTATTGGTGCCGCTCGGCGCGCGCTGAGCAATCTCCAATAGCCGGTTCATGGTCGCGAGAGGTACGGGATCAGGCTTGAATGCCCGGATCGACTTGCGCGTGCGAATGGCGTCTAGAACATCCATCGACAAAGGGTCTCCAGAGTGGGCTGACTCACGGTAGTGGAGAGTACGATGACCGGCAACGGTTGCGGTTCGTCATCCTGTCCAATCGGTCGTGATGCCGGCTGATGGCTTGCTTGACGCTCGATTGGTTTTGTGACCGACCTTTGGCGAGATCGCACGCGCCGCGCGAATGCGAAGAACCCGCACGAGGATCACTTCATGAGCGTCTGCTTTGGGGACCTACTCGAGAAAGCTGCCCGAGTATACGGGGATGATCCGGCGGTGACCTCAGGCGGCCGTACGAAGTCGTGGCGCGAGGTCTACGAGCGATGCCGGAACCTGGCGGCTGGCCTCGAGCAACTCGGATTGAAGCGAGGAGATCGGGTCGCGTACCTCGGCTTCAACTCCGACGCGCTGTTCGAGTGCTACTTCGCGCCGTCCCTGGCCGGATTCGAGGCGGTCGTGCTGAACTTCCGTTGGTCGGCTCGCGAGTGCGCGGCCGCCCTGCGAGAATGCGAGCCCAAAGCTCTGATCTTCGACGAGGCGCACGCCGAGCTGGCGGGGCGAGCGGTCATCGAGGCGGGACAGTCGCCACAGATGATCGAGGTTGCATCATCCGTCGTCGCGCCGGCCGTCGCCTACGAAGACCTTGCGACGCGGGCTGGCACACCTGCCACGCCAAGATCTCGTGATGACGATACCCTCATCATTTATTTCACGGGCGGAACGACGGGACGCTCCAAGGGCGTGATGCTTACCCATTGGAACCTCTTTGCGAACGCCATGGGCGCGCCGCATATTATGGGCAACGAGCGCAACAGCGCTCAGCTCGTTGTAGGCCCCATGTTCCATCTCGCGCCGGGGTCGCGAATTTTCTCTGCCGTCCTTATGAACATTCATTCCGTCATCATGCCGCGCTTCGATTTGACGGAGATGATGGCGGCAATCGAGCGGCACCGTGTTCACTCGCTGACACTCGTCCCGACAATGATGCACATGATTCTCGCTCATCCCGACTTCGGTCGTTACGACTTGTCTTCCGTCGGGCAGATCACACTCGGCGGATCACCGACACCTCGCGATCTACTGGAGAAGGTCATTGCCGCGTTTCCATCAGTGAAGCTCAACAACGGCTATGGCATGACGGAGATGTCTCCGATGCTGGCGGCGCTGACTGCCGAATACCACGTTCTTGATGGTCCGAACGCAGGTAAGCTCAGCTCGGTTGGCCGGCCGGTCCCTTGCCTCGACATCCGGATCTTCGACGCCGATGACCGCGAACTGCCGCAGGGCGAGATCGGCGAGATCGTGGCGCGGGGGCCGACAGTCATGAAGGGTTATCTCAACCGTCCGGAAGAGAACGCCGTGGCGTTGCGCGGCGGCTGGTTCCATACCGGCGACATGGGCTACTTCGATCGCGAAGGATTTCTCCACATCTCTGGCCGCTCGAAGGAGATGATCATTTCGGGCGGAGAGAACATCTACCCGACCGAGATCGAGGATGTCATCTCCTCCCATCCCGCCGTTTCGCAGATAGCCGTCATCGGCGTGCCTTCCGAAAAATGGGGCGAAGCAGTTCACGCCGTCGTCATCCTCATCGAGGGCGCTGAAGTTTCAGCGGACGAACTCGTTGCGCACTGCCGCAAAAACCTCGCCGGCTATAAATGCCCGCGTGGCTTCACCTTCAGGCAGGAACCGATGCCGTTGTCGCCTGCCAACAAGGTTCTCAAGAGCGAGTTGAGAAATCAGGTTCTGGCGAAGACCCAGATCACTTGATCGGCATGCCGCCGCCGTCGATGACGGGCTTGCTCTAGGCACATGGCTGGCATCGCGAATGGATAGGCCGGCGGTGGCCCCGGATTGCGCCGATCGGCGCGTGGAAAGCTCGTCAGCGCCCGGTCAACCCAATGCCGTTTCGGTACTTCCGCCGGAACCCGTTGCGACTTCCGCTCGTTTCCCACCCCGCAACATGGCGCGTGCGTATCCCTGCGCAGCGCAAGTCGGGAGTCAGAACGATGCCCACAGCCTCAGGCCATACCACCGCCATCGCAGCATCGCGGGTGATCGGGGCAATGGTGCTTACGAAGTCGGGTGAGGAGTTCGGCAAGGTCGGGGACGTCATCCTCGACAAGACGGCGGATCGCATCCTGTTCGCGGTCGTAGCGAGGAGCGGGGCCCTCACGGTGACCGACAACTTCTATCCCGTGCCCTGGTCGATGCTCGACTACGACGACGATCGCGAGGCGTATGTGATGCCTTGCGCGGTCGAGGATTTCGTCAATGCGCCGTCGGCGCCCAACCCATTCGATCTGACGGTCGATGACGGCCAGCCCGCGCTCCAGGCCGTGCGCCAGCATTTCAAGGTGGGGTGAGTGAGTTGCGTCGGGGAGAGCGCGCGGTGCGCCATCGGAAGATGGCTTCGGCGACTTGGCGCGCGTGCGTGACGGGGCCCATATGACCCGCGTCCGAAATGATTGCGATTTCGGCGGACGGCATCAGGGTTGCGAGGCGGCGCACCATTCGTTCCAGTACAGGCGGCGAACGGGTGCCGTGAATCACGAGCACCGGCAGCGAAAGGTGAGCAAGGGCGTCGCGTGGCAGGATGGCCCGGTTGGTCGCCTCGGCTTCGGCCAATAGGCTGACAGCTCCAGCTACGAGGTCGGCTCGGGCCGTGTCGGGCAGAGTGTCCCATGGAAGATCGCCATAGGCTTCGATGAAACGTCGGACACCGACTTCGGGCTCGCCGGCGTCGATGGCGTCCCGAAAATCGGCGATGCAGGCGGCGTCCCAGACCAGGGCCGACGCGTCTTTCGGGTCGCCCCGTTCGAGCAGCGACAAGACGATCGGCTCGTAGAGCACGAGTGCGTCGGCTGGGGCTCCGGCGAGCGTGGCTTTCAGGGCCACCAGACCGCCCATGGAATGGCCGAAGAGCAGGCGTGCCCCCTCGGAGCGTCCTTCGAGTAGGGTCCTGGTCAGGGCGACAGCCTCGGCGAACGGGTCGCTGGCCGTCGCGTCGATCAGGGATCTGCCGCCGCGCTCAAAGACGGGCGCGATTGTCATCCAGCCAGAACCAGCCAACGCGCGTGCCGAGCGATCCAAGGCTCGGGGGCCGGAGCCCGCGGCGTGCAGCATGACAATCGCCCCGGGGCCGTCGCCGTGAGTGAGGACGAGATCGGATTTGGCCGAGACAAGCTCATCATCCGCTCGGCCGTTGGTGACTGGCATGGCGACCTCGAGGATTGTTCCGTTGCGGCTCGTCGTGGAATAGTCGTTCGACTGATGGCAGCCGGTGGCGGGGCTGTCACGCACCAAGGAGACGCGCATGACCGTGTTGATCGCCGGGGCCGGGATTGGCGGTCTGACGCTCGCGCTCAGCTTGCATCAGATCGGGGTGAAGGCCCGGGTTTACGAAAGCGTTGACCGGCTCGAGGCGCTGGGCGTCGGGATCAATCTGCTCCCGCATGCTGTCCGAGAACTGACAGAACTTGGTCTTCAGGACGAGTTGGCGCGTGTCGCCATTCCGACGTCATCACTTTCTTATTATTCGAAGCGCGGACAGGCGATCTGGTCGGAGCCGCGCGGCGTCGCGGCGGGATACCGCTGGCCCCAATTCTCGATCCACCGGGGCGAGCTGCAGATGATCCTGCATCGCGCGACGCTGGCCCGTCTCGGCCGCGACAGCATCGTTACGGGGCATCATCTCGCCGACTTCGAGGAGACGGCAAAGGGTGTTCGCGCGCGCTTCGTCGACCGTCGTACGAGGGAAGCGCGCGACACCGCCGAGGGCAGCCTGCTGATTGCGGCTGATGGAATCCACTCGACGGTGCGGGCCCAGTTCGTGCCGGACGAGGGGCCGCCGCTATGGAACGGGGCTATTCTCTGGCGCGGCGTCACGGAGGGCCGGCCGTTCCTCGACGGGCGGTCGATGATCATGGCCGGACACGAGTGGCAGAAGTTCGTGTGCTACCCGATCTCGCGGCAGGCGCACGACCAAGGCAGAGCGGTGCTCAACTGGATCGCGGAGCTGAAGTTCAAGCCTGATCACGTGTGGCGCCGCGAGGACTGGAGCCGACCCGGGCGGCTCGAGGAATTCCTTCCAAAGTTCGAGGACTGGCAGTTCGACTGGCTCGATGTTCCGGGTCTCATCCGTGGGGCCCACGCCTGCTTCGAGTACCCGATGGTGGATCGCAACCCACTGGAGCGCTGGACGCGCGGTCGGGTCACACTGCTCGGCGATGCGGCGCACCCGATGTATCCGATCGGCTCGAACGGCGCCTCGCAGGGTATCCTCGATGCGCGCGTGTTGACCCGCGAGATCCAGAACAAGGGACCGACGACCGCAGCTCTGGAGGCCTACGAGGCGGAGCGCAATCCTGCTACGGCACGGATCGTTCTCGCTAATCGGGGAAATGGCCCGGAGCAGGTGATGCAACTCGTCGAGGAGCGCGCACCGAGCGGCTACTCGCGCATCGAGGACGTGCTTTCTGTGTCGGAGCTGGAGGGCGCGGCAGCAGGCTACAAGCGGCTGGCGGGATTTGATCGCGAGACGCTCAATGCGCGAGCGCCGATCGTTGTGGTCGATCGGCAATAGAGCGGCGACCTCGACGCTGATTCTGTGGACGAAGCAACTGCATGGTTTCGCGAGTCGGTTAAGGTCGCTGCTTGTCAGCGAACTGCGGCCTTGCGTCGGGCCGCTACCGATGGATGCGACCTTTGCAAAATTGCTCTTGCTGCGGACAGCCTGTGCAATCTGATGGCCGGCAGACGGTGCGGGTCGATGATGCGCTCCTTGGGTTATGCAACGATGCCTACGTACGCGCCGCGCGTCGTGGTGTTCGCGAGGTTGGGATTGCGGATCTCGCCTGGTGCATCGCCTCCTCGTCGCGCTGGGCGCGCGAGATCGAACTTGCCGGGGACACGGCAGCGCGATTGCTAGCCGCAGCGGCGCCGGCGATGGCCGAACGCGGCGGGATTTCGGGGGCTTCGGGGGGCCGCGTACAGCGGATGAGCTCAAGATCCTGCTGACGCGGGCCGAGAGCATCGCCGACCGGCTCGGACGCACCTGTGCGACACCCGGCGATTTCATTCACGTCCTACTGCTCGAAGCGGATGATCTCAGCTCTGCGGCCTTCGTCAGGTCTTCGGTCGGGCAAGCATCCGACGTGCGATCGAACGTGCCGGCCGGCCCTAGCTTGCGTACGGATGCGCGGGCCGGTGCATGGAGCCGCGAAGAGCGCGAATTGCCCGGTGGGGTTGCTGTTCCAAAGTGGCGGCAAAGCGTGCCTCCGGATACTCGCGAGGCGGTCGCTCCGGCGCCAGAGATGGCGCGGAGGCAACGGTGGCCGGAACCGCGCGAGACCGAGCTTCGTAAACGCGCCAAAGACTACACGGGGAGTGCCGCGATCGATCTCGGCCCCAATGTGGCCACAGAGCGTTTGAGCGACTACGAAATCCACCTCGCTCCGCTTCAACGACAGACCGGCGAGCTCGCCGAGCAGATTGCGATTCTCACTGAGAGACTCGAACGTCTCACAGAGCGCGACCCGGGTGGCGCCGTGCGAGAGATCAAGGCCGGGATCAGCGCTAATGAAATCGCTCAGCGCCGCGAAAGCGCTGGTCTCGAGAGCCGTATCGATGCTCACGAACGGCATCTCACGGAGCTCCGGCGCCAGATCGTCGCCCTGTCCCATGAGGCTGAAACGCTGGCGGCGCGCCTCGCGCAGGCGTTGGAACTCGGCCGGACACAGGCGACCGCACTGGCACGGGTGGAGCAGTTCGCCGGGTCCGCGGTCGCAACGAGCGGTGCCGGTCGTTCCAAGCGGACTCGTGGTGGCCGCGCGAACCGTAAGGCCGCGCGGTCGCGGCTGAGGCAGATTCGACGGAGACATCTCCGCTTCCGATTGCGGCAGCGCAGGCGGGACCGTCTGCGTCTCCTGTTGAGGTCGGACGGGCGGCGGATTTCCTGGTCGCGACGCACGATGTCACTCCCGGCGGTGGACGCTCTCCCGACGGCCGGTGACGTTCGCGCCCTCGCACCCGTCGAGGCACCTGCAGGCCAGACGAGCCTGGAACCGCGCATGTCCACGTTGGAGGCGACAGTGGACCTCGACGAGGACATTTCCGAGCCTATCGAGGACGAGGACGATCTCGAGCCGGTCGGGGCCTTTGGCGAGCGTCCTAAGCGCTTTTACCTTTCATTGAGCGATGAAGTGGAGCGCGCGCCGTCGATCGGGCCACGTACGGCAGAGCGTCTCACTGCCGCCGGAATCGTGACAGTGCGCGACCTGCTGTTGTGCGACCCCCGCGATGTCGCATCGCGCGTTGCCTCACGTTACGTCAGCGTTGATCGGATCACGGCCTGGAAAGCCCAGTCACGGCTCGTGTGCACGATTCCTTGGCTCAGGGGTACGCACGCGCAGCTTCTGGTCGGCGCAGGTTTCGAGTCGCTGGAGAGCCTCGTCGATGCGGATACATCCAGCGTATGTGCAGGAATTCTGCGCTTCGCCGGGACGCGGGAGGGTCAAAGCGTGTTGCGCTCGACGCCGGCGCCGGCGGCTGAGCGGGTGGGGAAGTGGATGGAACACGTCAGCCTCGCCGAGCCAGAGAGGGTTAGGCTCGCCGCCTAGTTTTCGGCCACGCCTGTGATTCTGTCTGGTGCGAACAAGCTCATGCCAACGGCGCCGACGGCTGATGCTTTGGCGATGGTCAGGCTTGCAGACCTAGAAGGACAGGGAACGAGCACCAACTAAATCCTCACCCCTCGGGTCGCGACATACTTCGGCGGTATTCATGGGAAAGATGGAAGCGGCCCTGTTTTGTCCGTAATGCGCACTGCCAGGACCCTGAGGCCCGATCAGAGACGTCGTCATGCCGCCGAATGCTGCCAGTCCCCGTCCACCGCCTCGTCTGGGCCAGGTCCGCCCTGATCGCGACGGTCATGCTCCGCCGCCGCAGCGGACGCTTGCCGCTGGAGCCTACAGACAAGCGAGCATGCATCACTATTCGGTGGATGCTTCGCTGGACCATCCGCCTCGCCGCGGGGGCCGGACGATGGTTTACGCTTTCCTCGGAGTGGTCGGTCTGCTGGCCCTGGGGCTTGGTGCGCTCGTGGCGGCTCCGCCGGTCGATCTCGTCAGGGCTCACGTGGCTGCGGCTGTCGAGCGCCAGACGGGGCGCAAGCTTGTCATCGAGGCGGCTGGCGTGTCTTTCGCGTCCGGTCTCGGTGTATCTCTCGGCAAAGTGACACTGACTGCACCCCCGACAATGGCCGGTGCACCGCTTTTCGCCGCCGAACGGATCGAGGTGAGCCTTGCCCTGTTTCCCCTCGTTTTCCGTGAGGTGAAGGTCGACCGGCTTACGCTCATCAGGCCGGTGATCGATCTGCGCGTCGATGATGATGGTCGGCGCAGCTGGGACTTTGCCGCAGGCGGCCAGGGTCGCCCACCCTTACAGTACGCGCAGATTCCGGGTCCCAGGACGGATGCTGGCTCAACGCCTCCCGAGCTGGCGGATTTCATGCGGAACGCTTCACCGCCGAAGGCGTCGAGCGCCAACGAAAATCGTCTCGGGCTGGAGGCCTTCTCTTTCGCCGACGTGCGCGTCGAGGAAGGTCGCATACGTTATGCGGATCGGAGATCCGGCTTTGCCCGCGAGCTTGGGGGCATCGACGCGACCCTATCACTTCCGTCGGTTGGTGGTCCGCTCTCTGCAAAGGGCCATGCCACGCTGGCGGGAGAACGCATTGCAATCGATTTGCGCCTCGAGCAGCTTGGCGACTTTCTCGCCGACCGATCCGTTCCCGTGCGAGTCAATGTCGAGGGAAACGCCGTCTCGGCAAGCTACGACGGCAAGCTTACGGGGGGAATACAACCTCTCGTCGATGGCCGCGTGGCGTTGAAAGCGTCGTCAGCCGCGAAGTTGGCTCGGTTGCTGGATCTCCCCCTGACAGGTCTAGATGATTTAGGCGCGCTTTCCGTCGAGGGGCAAATGCGGGCAACCGGGGCGAGCCTCATGCTCACGTCTGCCACCCTAATGGGCGGCGCGACGGCGGGCACTGGACTGCTCGGCATCGAGTTCGGCGGCGAGCGTCCGCGTCTCGTCACCAACCTGCGTCTCAGCGTTGTCGATCTGGACCAGCTCTCCGCCCTCACCTCAGCAGCCCGAGTGGCTCCCCAGGCATCGGAGCCGGGTTCGCCGGGCCGTTTCGCGGCTCCGGTTGGCCCACCCGCGCAACCTTCTTTGCCGCCGCGCTCGATCGGCGACCTGCTGGAGCGAGAGGATTTGGCACCTCAGCCCTCGACCAACCCGGCGACCCGCGTCCACGGCTACCGCAAGCGTGCCGGCAATCAATGGGAGACCGATGCCATCGAGGCCCATTGGCTTCGCGACTTCGATGCAGATGCGCGCCTTCAGGTGGCTGCGCTACGAGCCGGTGCGCTCGAGGCGGGTCAACTCCAGGCAGGGGTCGAGTTAAAGGGCGGAGTGCTCCGTTTGACACTCACCGACGTGCAAATCGCCGGGGGAACTGTGCGCGGCTTGGCCTCGATCGACGCGCGCAAGCCGTCGCTGGTCGTCGGAGCGAACCTCACGGGCGAGAGGCTCGATCTCAAGCAAGTCATGGCGCTCACCGGCACAGACGTCGTTGACGGCCGTGGCCGGCTTGTCGTCGCCGTCAGTGCCGAAGGTGGCAGTGAGCGCGAACTGATCTCGACACTGGCAGGGCGAGCCGAAGTGAAAATCGCCGATGGGGCACTTATTGGCTGGGATGCCGATGCCATCGTCGCGGGTGTCGGCAAAGGTCAAATGCCGTCCAGCGGTCGCGATCCAAACGCACGGACGCCGTTCAAGGAGCTCTCTGGAAACTTCAACATTGCCAAAGGGGTAGCCCGCACACGGGACCTCAAGTTGGACAGCCGCACGGTGACGGCTTCCGGTACGGGTACCATCAACATCGTGGACCGGAACATCGATCTGATCGTCAAGCCGCGTATCGCCAGCGGAGGTATCGAGATCCCGATTCGGGTGGCTGGGAGTTGGGACAATCCAAGTGTCGTTCCCGACGTCAACCGTGCTCTCGAATCGCCTCAGGCACAGGAAGCCGTCCGCCATCTCAAGGACGGCAACATCGACGGTGCGTTGCGCAGTGTACTGGGCAACGGTCCGAAGGCCGACAAGCAAATCGACAAAGCGAAAGAGCTACTCCGGGGCATTCTCGGACGATGAATGGTCATCTCGTCAATAGTGTTCGTAAGGCACTGGCGGGCTTTGGTAATTTTCAATGATCCCTCGGCGGCGACGCAGCTCCTAACGAGGGGTTACGAGGGAACAGAATTTTTTTGGCCCCAGGGGGGAAATAGTTCTTGCGCCGGGGGGGGATTGGCCTCATATCCCCCCCTGCCGTTCGACCACCTGCCCTTAAGGTCAAGGAACATCCCCAAACCCCAAAGGTAAGGAGCGGGCGGGTCACAATCTGTCTACTGGTTGGGGAGGGTCATATGGCCTTTAATGACACCCTCTTCCAATTGGGGATGGACTTGACTCGTTCAAGCACCGCCCAAAAGGAAGACTCTATCGAGATCGCGCAGATCGCGCAGAAGAACGACGAAGACCGTAAGGACTTCTTCATTGAGCGCGATGGCGTGAGGTTTGCGGGAACGCACCTCATCATCGACCTGTTCGGCGCCCGTAAGCTTGATGACCTCAAGCATATCGAGCGGACGCTGAAGCGTTGTGTGGAAGCAGCGGGAGCAACTCTCCTCCATATCCACCTCCACCACTTCACGCCGAATGGCGGCGTGTCGGGCGTGGCGGTGCTGTCGGAGAGCCACATCTCGATTCACAGCTGGCCCGAGGCCGACTATGCGGCCCTGGATGTGTTCATGTGCGGGGATGCCAAGCCTCACTTGGCCATCAACGTGCTGAAGGAGGCCTTCGAGGCCGAGGATGTCGTCGTGAAGGAGCACCTTCGCGGCGAGGAGCTCGAGCAGCTCAAGTGGCAGGCAGCGGCCCCCAAAAAGGCGCCGGTTCGCATGCCCAAGCGTGAGAAGGAGCGCCGCGTCGCGGCAGCCTGATCCCGCCATGTCCAAATGCGATCGCGCGCCCGGCTGAAAGGCTGGGCGCGCTGTCGTTTTGGTGCGACGTTCGTCGTCCATAGTCTCGCCCACCCCTGGAGCCGGGAGGCCCCCATGAGCAAGCCCGATCGCTGGATCGAGGAGACATTCCACCCGCACTGGCGTGTCAGGCTTCAGGCCGACAAGATCCTGCACGAGGTCAAGACCGACCACCAGCACCTCGTCATTTTCGAGAACGCGACGTGGGGTACCGTCCTCATGCTTGACGGCGTCTGCCAGCTCACCACGTCGGACGAGTTCGTCTATCACGAGATGATGGCCCATGTGCCGCTGATGGCCTTGAAGGCTCCGAAACGCGTCCTCGTCGTCGGGGGTGGCGACGGTGGAGTCATGCGTGAGGTGCTCAAGCATCCGTCGATCGAGAAGGCCACGCTCTGCGAAATCGATCGTTCGGTCGTCGACTTATCGCTTGCGCATTATCCCGCGATTGCCGGTGGCTGCTTCGACGATCCTCGCTGCGATCTGGTCATTGCCGATGGTCTGCGGTACGTCGCCGGGACCGCCGAGAAGTTCGACGCCATCATCGTCGACAGCTCCGAGCCGATCGGTCCTTCGGCGGTGCTGCACACGCCTGAATTCTTCGCCGATTGCCGCCGCGCGCTACGGGATGGCGGCATCCTCGTCACGCAAAATGGGTTGCCCTTCCTGTTTCCTGATCATCTCGCCGGGACGACTCGGGCATTGGGTGGGCTGTTCGCCAAGGTTGCACCATACGTGTGCACACAGCCCTGCTATTTCGGTGGCCCCTTCGCTCTCAATTGGGCCTCCGACGATGCCTCGCACCTCGACATTTCGGTGAAAAAGCTCGGTCGTCGCCGCGACAAGCGAAACATCGAAACGCGCTACTGGACGCCCTCGGTGCATATCGCCGCATTCGCCCTGCCTCGCTATGCCGAGTTGGTGGTCGAGCAGGCGCTGGCCTCTCCAACTGCGGCAATCACATCTTCCGCCAAGCCACCACCATCGCGGACGCAGCGAAAACGTCGCCAGTCGGCACCGGCCCAGACATCGCGGAAGGTGCGGCGTCCGCTCAAGCCGTGATGGAGCCGTGACGGCGTCTCGGAGGCTATCGTCATCGAGGGACTGAGACATCACTGTCGACGTGTGCCGCTTGCGCGTGACCGTATCGGTATGGCACCTGTCCCGCGTCTACCGGGGATTGGGACGCGGCAAGGGGACTACGCCGCGACGGCAGTCGCGCGCACACGTCGTGATCCGTGACCGGAATTCCAGGTATTGAGGATCATCGAGCCATGCAGGCCGATCGGCACCTGCCGTTCCTGGCGCGCCTGTCACCGTGGTCGCGCCGAGCGCTCGCCATTGCAGCTGGTGCTGCCTCGGTGCTCGCGATGGCCCCCTTCTTCCTGTGGCCCGTTCTTTTCCTCACGCTTCCGGTTCTTGTTTTTCTGATCGACGGGGCGGTCGCCACTGCGCCGCGACGGCCCGCCGCGCATGCCGCTGGTATCGCCTGGCTGTTCGCGTTCGGCTACTTTCTGGCGGGCCTCTTCTGGATCGGAGAGGCGTTCCTTGTCGAGGCAGACAAGTTTGCGGCCCTGATGCCGTTCGCCGTCATGGCGATGCCAGCCGGCCTCGCTCTGTTCTGGGCTGGTGCGGCGGCTATCGCTAGCGTGATGTGGCGACCCGGGTGGGTCCGTGTTCTCGTTTTAGCCATCACTCTTTCATGTGCCGAGTGGCTGCGCGGGCACGTCCTCACGGGGTTTCCCTGGAATGTGCTCGGCTACGCGCTGACGGCGTCCGAGGCCTTGCTGCAGTCGGCTTCCCTGCTCGGCATCTACGGATTGACCTGGATTACGGTGCTGCTTCTCGCGACACCGCTCGTCGCCTGGTCCGATGCGCGTGTGGGTGCGCGCGTCGCGCCGACGGCTGCTGTCCGAGCCGCTCTCCCCGCGACTGCTGCCTGTCTGGCATGTCTTGCGCTTCTCGCCGCATGGGGGGCGTGGCGCCTCACGGGACACCCTCCTCCGGAGCAGGCGGTTCGTTTGCGGCTCGTGCAGCCATCGATCCCGCAGCGCGAGAAATGGCAGAGCGAGAATCAGCGACGCAACTTCGAACGCCATCTCGAGCTGACGCTCCAGAATCCCGCGGGTGAAATCGATGGTGCCAAGAGCGTTCAACTGATCGTCTGGCCCGAGGCGGCAATGCCGTTCCTGCCGCTGGATACTCCGGCTGCGCTCGAGGCGCTTGGGCGGGTCATTCCTGCCGACGGCCATCTCGTCGCTGGCCTACTCCGCGTCGAAACGGCTCCGCCGCTGGCCGCGACCCGAAAGCGCCGGGTGCTGAACAGCCTGGTTGCGTTCGGCCCCGGGGGAATGCCGGTCGCAGTTTACGACAAGACCCACCTCGTTCCGTTCGGGGAGTACTTGCCGTTCCAAGCGACACTCGAAGCGATCGGGCTGGAGCAACTGACCCGTATCCGTGGCGGATTCGACGTGGGGCCGACTCCGCGTCCCCTGATGCGGATCGCGGGGTTGCCTCCTTTCGCGCCGTTAATCTGTTACGAGGCGATTTTTCCGGGGACTGTCGTTCAATCCTCGGAGCGGCCGGCTGCCTTGCTCAACGTCACAAATGACGGCTGGTTCGGCAATACGACGGGGCCGCGCCAGCATCTACACCAAGCGCGGGTGCGCGCCGTCGAAGAAGGACTTCCCGTGATCCGCTCGGCCAACAATGGCATCTCCGCCGTCGTCGACGCTTTTGGCCGTGTGGTGACGCAGCTGGATCTCGACGTTACTGGCGTTATCGATGTCCAGTTGCCAGGTCGCCTCCCGCCCACAGTGTATGCGCGGCTCGGAGATGGTCCGTTCGCAGTCTTTCTCGGTTTTTCGATCGTCGTCTTGGCGGTTTGGGTGGGAGCTATACAAGGCTCGAAGCGCACACTTAGCCGTAGCGACCGCCCTTGATGGCAGATGCACAATCTCTGGGGTTTACTTTATATTTATCAACCTTAGATTGCATATTGATACCCTGAGTATTTTCTATGCAATCGATTGACGGGCATTCATTGTGCACCTAGAAATTGCGGTGCCCACCTCCGATCTAGGAGCGAAAATTTACCGATGCTTATAGGCCGAAAATCAATGGAAGATGGCGAGAACGACGATAAGGGCTCGCGCCGGCCCAACCCTATTGACACGCACGTTGGCAGCCGCGTGCGGCTTCGCCGCATGTTGCTCGGCATAAGTCAAGAAAAGCTGGGTGAGCGGCTTGGTCTGACATTTCAGCAAGTTCAGAAATACGAAAAGGGCGTCAACCGCATTGGTGCCAGTCGACTTTTCGACCTTTCGACGGTGCTCGGTGTACCGATCAGTTTTTTTTACGAGGACGCACCAGCCAGCGAGGCGCGGGTGCAGCCGATTCCGGGGTTTGCTGAGGCACCTTCGACAGATTCCAGCGTGCTCGAATTCCTGGCCACCCGTGAAGGATTGGAGTTGAACCGTGCATTCGCACGCATTCAGGATCCCAAGTCGCGGCGGGCAATCCTTGATCTCGTCCGCTCTCTCGCGGGCGTCGAGGGAGAGGACGACAACGGTCTGACCGGCGCCGATCCGCTCGCCTGAAGATCCACTATCGGTCGATCACTTCAGCCGTCGCTCACCGATGCGACGGCGAGGTTGTTTTTTAATTGCGATTTCGAGGTGCATCCTCGGTCATCCGTTGGTCACCTGTGGCACCCATGAGGTCGGCCGGCGGCGTATGGAGTTCGTGTGCGACGGGCAATGCGAATGGATCGGATTAGTCGCTGCAACAGGACTGCGACGTTCAGTCCATTGGTCCGATCGGCGATGGCTTGACCCCCAATGGTAAAGATTGCAAACACTCGGCCCCAGCCTAGAACTCTTGCCGTGGGGATGATGCCGTGGGCCGCAAGTCGTATTTGTTTACCAGTGAGTCTGTTTCCGAGGGCCACCCCGACAAGGTGAGCGATCAAATCTCGGACGCGATCCTGGATGCCTTCATTGCGAACGACGTCAAACTTGGGATCGCGGACAATAGCGCCATCAACACCCGCCTCGGCTGCGAAACACTTGTCACGACCAACAAGGTCGTCATTGCCGGCGAGGCCCGAGGGCAAGCCCCATTGTTCCGTAAATTCGACAGCCATCAATTCGTCGGCCAGAGCGAGTGGGTCGTCGATCGCGGCCTCATCACCGACATCGCTCGCGGCGTGATCAAGGATATCGGCTACGATCAGGTCGGCTTTTCGCATCATGGCGCCGACGTTGAGGTGCTCCTCCACGGCCAGTCTGCCGACATCGCGATGGGCGTCGACGAGAAGCAGGGCGAGGAGGGTGCTGGCGACCAGGGCATGATGTTCGGTTTCGCTTGTACCGACAGCGAAGCCTACGAGAAGGGCTCGTTCATGCCTGCGCCCATCTTCTTCTCGCACAGGATTCTCAAGGTGCTCTCCGAGCAGCGCCGTTCTGGCAAGCTCGGCGACTTGCTGCCCGACGCGAAGAGCCAAGTGACCATCCAGTACGAGGACGACAAAGCGGTCGGCGCAGCCAAGGTTGTCGTATCGACCCAGCACAGAAAGTCGAACGGAAAGGGCCGTGACTACACGCCCGAAATGGTCAAAGAAATGATCGGCGATGCCGTCGCCTCTGCTCTGCCGAAGGGGTGGATGCCGAAGTCCGGCGCTGACTTCCTGGTCAATCCGACCGGAAACTTCGTGGTCGGCGGTCCGGATGGCGATTGCGGCCTGACCGGCCGCAAGATCATCGTCGACACGTACGGTGGCTATGCGCCACATGGTGGCGGCGCGTTTTCCGGCAAGGATCCGACCAAAGTCGATCGTTCCGCAGCCTATGCTGCACGCTACCTGGCCAAGAACGTTGTCGCCGCGGGCCTCGCAGAGCGCTGTATGATCCAGGTGGCCTATGCCATCGGCCGCCCGGAGCCCATGTCGCTGCTCGTCGACACGCAAGGCACCAGCAAGCACGGCGCCGACCTCGACGCCAAGCTGGAGCAGGTGCTGGCGGAGCTTTTCCCAATGCGCCCGACGAACATTCGCCGCAAGCTCCAGCTCAATAAGCCCGTCTATCAGCGGACCGCGGCGTACGGGCATTTCGGTCGCGCTCCGGACGCCGACGGTGGCTTCTCCTGGGAGAAGACCGACCTCGCCGATGCAATCAAGAAGGCGGTCGGAGCCTAAGCGATCCAGCGATTGACGGCCCCGGTGTCTGGCCCCAGCCTGACACCGCCCAGCACGAGAGTGGTGTGCGGGGGAGGGTATCTGCCCGGCGCGGGACCCATTCAGCGACAAGGAGTTCCAATGTTCTCTCACATTATGGTCGGCGCGAAAGACGTCGATGCCTCCAAGAAGTTCTACGATGCCGTGTTCGGCGTGCTCGGCATTCCGGCTGCCAGCATGGATCCCAAGGGGCGTGCCTGGTGGCGCACCTCAACTGGCACCTTTGGCGTCGGGAAGCCGATCGATGGCAAGCCCGCGTCGTACGCCAACGGCGGCACGATCGGCTTCACCTGTGACAGCGCGGAGAAGGTGAAGGCCTTCCACGACGCCGGTGTCGCCAATGGCGGCACGTCGATCGAGGACCCACCCGGCCCACGTGGCAAGCTCTATCTCGCCTACCTGCGCGATCCCGACGGCAACAAGATCTGCGCGCTGCATCGCGGCAGCTGATCGATGCGGTAGTTGCAAGCGTGCGGCGGCGTCCGGGCACCTCGGGCGCCGTCGTCGTTTTGGTCGGGGTGCTACACTCTAAGCGCCGCCATCCGCTCCCGCGGTCCGTCTCTCCTAAGTGATGGGGCTGAGGTAAAGAGGCGACGAGCGCGGTCGAGTCAACCGAGGGAGTCATGAGCCAGATCGAAGATGACCCGGCTAACAGCGATGAGCTAGCCGAGGCGACCGAGTTGCGCTCCTACGGCCGTCGCCGCGGACGCAAGCTCTCTCCGCGGCAGGAAAGGCTGATGGCCGAGTTTCTGCCCCTCGTATCGCCGAAGCTCGACGGGGCGCCACCGGTCTCACTGTCCATGTTGTTTCGGGCGCCAGATGCGCCACGGGTATCCGAATGTGAAAGCAAGAAGTCGGGTGCGAATGGGCAATCAGAGGCGCACCAGAAAGAAATCTGGCTGGAGATCGGTTTCGGCGGCGGTGAGCATCTGCTGTGGCAGGCACGCAAAAACCCAGCCGTTGGCATTATCGGGGCCGAGCCGTTCGAGGACGGGGTTGTCAAGGTTCTGGCCGCGATCGAGGACGAGCACCTCCGAAACATCCTCGTGCATGCCGATGACGCACGGGGGTTGCTTCGCTGGTTGCCGAGAGCCTCGCTTTCTCGCGTTTTCATACTCTTCCCGGACCCTTGGCCGAAACGTCGCCACCAGAAACGCCGGCTGGTCAACGGACAACTCCTCGCCCTGCTGTCGGGGGTAATGCGCCCAGGTGCCGAATTACGCATCGGCACCGATATCGGCGATTACGCCCGCACCATTCTGATGGCGTTCCAGCACTGTCCGGACTTCGTCTGGGGTGCTAGCGGACCCGAGGATTGGCGGGCGCGTCCCGCTGACTGGCCTCAGACCCGTTACCAGCAGAAGGCGCTGCGGGAAGGCCGCCGCTGCTATTATTTGCGCTTCGTGCGCCTTTAAGCTGGAACTGGGGCAGGCAACGCAAATTTTTGTGACGGAACGCTTGCGCTCCACGTCACATTTTTGTAGCATGTCTTTGCTCATGATCATCTCAACTCTGAGAGTGGATCCTCGTGGTCCGCTCTTTTTCTTGTTTGCGGTGCTCTGAGCAGAGCAATGCCGAAATTGATGAGCGGGGATGGGCAGCGTGAGCGGGCCGATGGCCGAAACACGCGTATCGGACGAGCGGTTCATTCGCGAGACAGGCGCTGCTGCCGCCATCGCGGATTTGGCCGAGCCTGTGCTCGAAAGCCTCGGCTTTCGCCTCGTGCTGGCCCGTATCCTGTCAGGGCAAGGGACCATCGTGGAAATCATGGCGGAGCGGCCGGACGGCTCCATGACGATCGATGACTGCAGGGCCGTATCGCTTGCTCTTTCGCCCATATTCGACGTTCACGATCCGTTGCCGGGCAGCTATCGGCTTCAAGTGTCATCACCCGGGATTGATCGCCCGCTCGTGAGACCGATCGATTTCGATACATGGGCGGGGTTCGAGGCCAAGATCGAATTGAAGGAGCTGGTCGACAACCGCCGTCGTTTTCGCGGGGTGATCGAGGGCTTCGAGGACGGGGAAGTCAGGATCGAGGTGGACCTCGGCAAGGATCAGGGCGTAAAGCTTATCGGTCTGCCGATCTCGCTGATCGGCGAGGCGAAGCTGGTGCTGACGGACGATCTGGTTCGGGAATCTCTGCGGCGCACCAAGCGGGCTTTGTCCGAACTCGAAGAGGCCCAGGCCATCGCCAGCGCAGAGGCCAATGCTGCAGGCGGCAGCCTCGACGAGACGGATGACGGCGGAACTGCTATCGAGGCGCGTGGCGAGACCGCCTCGCGACGGATGCGGGAGAAGCGTGGCAAGCGCAGGCCCGGACGAGCGCCGGAGTCGAAGCGCAAGAATTGACGATTACGATCGAGCGACAGGAAGGTGCCAAGGCATGTCTCAGGCTGGCGTCAGCGCAAACCGTCTCGAGCTGCTGCAGATTGCGGACGCAGTCGCACGTGAGAAGACGATCGATCGAAAGATCGTCATCCAGGCGATGGAGGACGCAATCCAGAAGGCTGCCAAGCAGCGCTACGGTCAGGAGAACGACATTCGCTGCTCGATTGATCCGCGCACCGGAGAGACGCGCCTGACTCGCGTCGTCACGGTCGCCGATCCGGTCGAGAACGAAAGCCAGCAGATGTCCGTGGAGGACGCTCGCCGCAAAAAGCCTGACGCGGTCGTAGGCGACACGTTCACCGAGACGCTGCCGCCGCTCGATTTCGGGCGCGTGGCTGCTCAGAATGCGAAGCAGGTAATCTTCCAGAAGGTTCGCGAGGCCGAACGCGATCGCCAACATGCCGAGTTCAAGGATCGCATCGGCGAAATCGTCAACGGCACCGTCAAGCGGGTCGAATACGGCAACGTGATCGTCGATCTGGCTCGCGCCGAAGGCATCATTCGACGTGACGAGATGATCCCGCGCGAAAACGTGCGCCTTGGCGATCGTGTCCGTGCCTTCATCTACGATGTGCGCCGCGAGCAGCGTGGCCCTCAGATCTTCCTCTCCCGGGCGCGGCCCGAGTTCATGATGAAGCTGTTCGCCATGGAGGTGCCCGAGATCTACGACGGCATCGTCGAGATCAAGTCCTGCGCCCGTGATCCCGGTTCCCGCGCCAAGATCGCCGTGATTTCCAAGGACAGCTCCGTGGATCCGGTCGGCGCCTGCGTCGGTATGCGCGGCCAGCGCGTCCAAGCCGTGGTCAACGAGCTTCAGGGCGAGAAGATCGACATCATCCAGTGGAACGACGACGCCGCGAGCTTCATCGTCAATGCGCTGGCGCCAGCCGAGGTCTCAAAGGTCGTGCTCGACGAGGATTCCAATCGCATCGAGGTCGTCGTTGACGAGCGCCAGCTCTCGCTTGCGATCGGACGCCGTGGCCAGAACGTGCGCCTCGCCTCGCAGCTCACCGGCTGGGACATCGACATCCTCACCGACACCGAGGAGAGCGAGCGGCGTACGAAAGAGTTCACCGAGCGCACGCAGATGTTCATGGAGAAGCTCGATTGTGACGAGCTGATCGCGCAGTTGCTTGCCACCGAGGGTTTCTCGTCCGTCGAAGAAGTCGCCTTCGTGGATAGCTCCGAGATTGCCCAGATCGAAGGCTTCACCGAGGAATCGGCTGCCGCCATCCAAAGCCAGGCTCAAGAGTATCTGGCCCGCATCGAAGCTGAGCGCGACCGGCGCCGGCGCGAACTCGGTGTGGCCGACGAGGTTGCGCAAGTGCCCGGCATCACCTCTGCGATGATGGTTGCCCTCGGCGAAAACGGCGTCAAGACGGTCGAAGATCTTGCCGATTGTTCGACCGACGATCTGATCGGGTGGACCGAGCGGAAAAAGGAGAAGGACGCCGAGTCCATCCGCCACAAGGGGTTCCTTGAGGGCCTCGAAGTCGGACGCCCAGAGGCCGAGGATCTGATTCTGTCCGCGCGAATCGCGGCCGGCTGGATCACGGCCGAGGACTTGGCTCAGCCCGAGTCGGAGGATTCCGCCGAGGGCGAGGTTGGGGATGAAGGCGAGCAGGCGGGCGATAACGCCGCCCCGGCTCAGGTTTGACGATGTTGTACGGAGCGGAACAGCACGAATGGGTGACCTGGAGCCAGTGCACGTTGAGGTGGAGGACGCGACCGGCGGAACGCCGGAGCGGACTTGCGCCGTCACGCGTGCCAAGCTCACCCCCGAAGAGCTGATCCGCTTCGTTCGCGCCCCGGACGGTACCATCACGCCCGATCTCGCCCATCGCCTCCCGGGACGTGGCGTCTGGGTCACTGCCCAGAGTGCGGTCGTCGCTGAGGCCGCCGCGCGCAACGCCTTCGCGCGGAGCTTGAAGAAACCGGTCCTCATACCCGACGACTTGGCCGGTCTGGTCGAGAAACTGCTTGCCGCCCGTTGTATTCAGGCGCTTGCGATCGCAAATAAGTCGGGATTGGTCGTGGCCGGTTTCGCCAAGGTCGAGTCCGCCATTGCAGCCGGACGCATCGCCGCTCTCGTGCACGCGTCCGAGGCTTCCGCGGATGGTAGCGGTAAGTTGGACGGCCGCCTTCGCGCGATAACGGCGTTGAAAGGTTTAGCCGTGCGGGCGTCGACTTCCGACACACAGCCAGCCACGTCGCGGGGGGTCGCAGCGGGTCCGCGTCTGCCGGAAATCGTAACGGATCTCGCCGGACATGAATTGAGCTTGGCCTTGGGCCGCGAGAATGTGGTACATGCTGCGGTGATCAAAGGCGGCGCCGCGCAATATTTTCTGACCGAGGTCCAGCGCCTCAGGCGTTACCGATCGAGCACTTCCGCTGCCGCTGGCAGCCGCCCCGCGTAAGATCCAACACGGAACAGGTATGACCGAAACCAAGGAAACCGACCGTCGACAAGGTGCCCGCAAACCGGTGAGCACGCAGCGCACCGAGCAGTCCGGTCACGTCCAGCAGAACTTCAGCCACGGGCGCAAAAACGTGGTTGTGGTCGAGCGCAAGAAGGTGCGCACGATCAACGTGCCCGGGAAGGACGGCGCATCCGGTGGTGCCGCTGGCGCGCCGGGCCGTGCCGGGGCTGGGGCGCAGCGTGGAGCCGGGCCTGGACGCGGCGGTCTTTCCGTCGGCGAGGTCGACAAACGTGCACAGGCCGTCCTGCTCGAGCGAAAGCGGCAGGAAGAGGAGGCCAAGCAGCGTGCTGTCGAGGCCGAGCAGCGGCGTATTGCCGAAGAGGCCGAGGCCGAGGCGCGTCGTCTCGAGGACGAGGCGCGGCGCAAAGATGAAGAAGAAGCCGCGCGGATCGAGGCCGAGCGTATCGCCGCTGGCGGAGCGCCCGCTGCGCCGAAACCGTCCGAGGCTCCTGCCGCACCATCGCAGGCGACACCGGCCACGGCGGAGCGTGCCGGGTCGTCAGCGCCAGCCGGCGCGCGCCCGTCAACGGGTGCGCCCGCCCGCGATGCGCGACGCGATGCGTCCGCACCCGCCGCCCGGGGCAAGGAGAATGTACCGCCACCCGCAAAGACGGTGACCGGCGTTCCCGCCTCCACCACGGTCGCGCGTCGTCGCGCCATTGAGGAGGAAGAGGAGGAGGCCGCCAAGCGCGGTAAGGCCGGTGGTCCTGGCGTCAAGGCGCCGCGCGCGCCCGTCAAGACCGACGATCGCCGTGAGCGCGGTCGACTGACTGTCGACAAGCTCCTGAACGACGAGCAGCGTGAGCGCTCGCTCGCCTCTCTGCGCCGTAAGCGCGAGCGCGATCAGCGCCGCGCAAGCGGCATTGCGCAGGTTCGCGAGAAGATCGTGCGCGAGGTGACCATTCCTGAAGTCATCACGATTCAGGAACTCGCCAACCGCATGTCGGAGAAGGCCGTTGATGTGATCCGCCTGCTGATGAAGCAGGGTGCGATGCACACTATCAACGACGTGATCGACACCGATACGGCCGAGCTGATCGTGACGGAGTTCGGCCATACGCCAAAGCGTGTTTCCGAGGCGGACGTCGAGGAAGGTTTCATCCGGACCAAGGATACCGACGAGCACCTGGAGCCGCGCGCCCCGGTCGTCACCATCATGGGACACGTCGACCACGGCAAGACGTCACTGCTCGACGCCATCCGCGAGGCCAACGTGGCCTCCGGCGAGGCTGGCGGTATCACTCAGCACATCGGCGCCTACCAGGTCGTCAAGGATGGCAACGCGATCACATTCATCGACACGCCGGGCCACGAGGCGTTCACCGCCATGCGTGCGCGCGGCGCCAAGGTGACCGACATCGTCGTGCTGGTCGTGGCAGCCGATGACGGCGTGATGCCGCAAACGATCGAAGCGATCAATCACGCCAAGGCTGCCGGCGTGCCGATCATCGTCGCGATCAACAAGATGGATAAGCCCGGTGCCGATCCCACGCGGGTGCGCACCGATCTGCTCCAGCACGAGATCGTCGTCGAAAGCATGGGCGGCGAGACCATCGACGTGCCGGTGTCGGCGCTGAAGCGGACCGGTCTCGACAATCTGCTCGAGGCGATCAATCTGCAAGCCGAGGTGCTCGAACTCAAAGCCAACCCCGAGCGCTCGGCGGAAGGCTTCGTCATCGAGGCCAAGCTCGAGCGCGGTCGCGGCCCCGTCGGGACGCTGCTCGTGCAACGCGGCACGCTCCATATCGGCGACATCATCGTTGCCGGCTCGGCCTGGGGTCGCGTTCGCGCCCTCATCAACGAGCAAGGCAAGAACGTCGTTTCGGCCGGCCCGTCGGTTCCGGTCGAGGTGCTGGGTTTCGACTCGGCGCCGGAGGCCGGCGATCAGTGTGCCGTCGTCGAGAACGAGGCCCGGGCCCGCGAAATCACCGACTATCGCGTCAGAAAGCGGCGTGAAGCGCTGGGCTCGGCGGGTACCGCTCGCACGCTCGAAGGCATGATGCAGCAGCTCAAGGAAGCTGGCCGCAAGGAGTTCCCGCTGGTCATCAAGGGTGACGTGCAGGGCTCCATCGAAGCCATCCTCGGCTCGCTTGCCAAGGTCGGCAACGACGAGGTCATGGCTCGCATCGTCCATTCCGGCGTGGGTCAGGTCACGGAGTCGGACGTCTCGCTGGCGCAAGCCTCGAAGGCGATCATTCTCGGGTTCAATGTGCGTGCGAACGTACAGGCCAAGCAGTCCGCCGACAGCCTCGGCATCGAGATCCGTTACTATTCGATCATCTACGATCTGGTGGATCAGGTGAAGGCGGCCATGTCCGGCCTGCTCGCACCGACGACCAAGGAAAACTTCCTCGGCTACGCCAGCATCAAGAAGGTGTTCGACATCTCGAAGCAGGGCAAAGTCGCCGGTTGCCTCGTCACCGAGGGCAAGGTCGAGCGCGGCGCCAAGGTACGCCTGCTCCGCGACAAGACCGTCATTCACGAAGGTACGCTTTCGATCCTCAAGCGCTTCAAGGACGACGTAAAGGAGGTTCCCGTCGGCCAGGAGTGCGGCATGGCTTTCGCCAACTACCAGGATATCCGCGAGGGCGACGAGATCGAGTGCTTCCAGGTGGAGACGATTGCGCGTTCGCTGTGAGGCTTCGTCAATGGCGCCACCCTATGCGGTACGCCGGTTCGAGATTGGGGAGGCGGCTCTGCTCCGGCAGATCCGCCTCCTTGCTTTAATGGACACGCCAGAGGCCTTCGGAATGGGCTATGCGCAAGATGAGGCACGCTCGATCGAAAGCTGGCAGCAGTGGCTCGTCACTCATCCGTCCTTCGGTGCCTTCGTTGGCTCAGAGCCGCGTGGCATGGCGTCCTTTTTCCGCCAGACCGCAGCCAATCTGGTGCACCGCGGCTCGCTCGTTGCCATGTACGTCGCGCCCGACTTGCGCGGCACCGGCGCCGCAGCGGCCATCGTCGAGGCCGTCCTGGCCCACGCCTCCACGCTGGTCGAGCAGGTCCATCTTTCGGTCAACGCCGACAATCATCGCGCCGTCAGATTCTATCGCCGCATGGGTTTCCTCGAGTACGGCCGTGAGCCCGCTGGCCTGCGCCATGCCGGCATCGACCACGACGTGCTCCTGATGGTGCGGGCCACATCTCCTAAATCGGGTTGACGCGACGTCCTAACGGCGCGATGAAGCGCCCTCCCATGAACGCCCCCGCGCGATCCGGCCGGCTCCTCGCAGAGGAGTTCAATCGCGCCACCAACAAGAGGCTGCTCCGGTTCGACCCCGGGGCTGAACCACACAATGCCAAAACGTAGCGCACGTGCCGGCGCAGGTCCGGCAGCGGGTCCGACACAACGCCAGCTCCGCGTCGGTGAATTGATTCGTCATAAGATCGCCGACATGCTTGCGCGACACGACATCCACGATGACGTGCTTTCCAAGCATGTCATCTCCATCCCCGAGGTTCGCATGTCGCCCGACCTCAAGCTCGGAACCGTCTACGTGATGCCACTCGGCGGACAGGACGTGAAACCGGTGCTCGATGCGCTCGATCGCAACAAGCGCTACATCCGCGGCGAGGTCGCGCACGCCATCAACTTGAAATACGCGCCCGACCTCCGTTTTCGCTTCGACGCGACCTTCGACGAGGGGGCCCGCATCGATGCGCTGCTTGCGAGTCCGAAGGTCAAGCAGGACACGGGCAAGACGGAGGAGTGAGCAAGGAGGAGCGAGAAAAGAGAGCGCGCTCCTCACAACTCGGTTCCCCACTTCTCTTCACTCATTCCTCGGGCAAAAATGTCACGACGCAAAAAAGGCAACCCGATCAACGGTTGGGTCATTCTCGATAAGCCCGTGGGTATGACGTCCACCCAGGCTGTCGGCAAGGTGCGTTGGCTGTTCCAGGCCCAAAAGGCCGGCCACGCCGGCACGCTCGACCCACTAGCAACAGGTGTCCTTCCGATTGCTCTTGGCGAGGCGACCAAGACGGTCCCTTACGCCGTCGATGGCGTGAAAGCCTATGAGTTCACCGTACGCTGGGGCGCCGAGACCGATACCGACGATGCCGAGGGGCGCGTCATGGAGACGTCCGACAGTCGCCCCACCGCTGGCGAGATCGAGAGCATTCTGCCTGACTTCCACGGCGAAATCCTCCAGACGCCTCCGCAGTTCTCCGCGATCAAGATCCAGGGGGAGCGCGCCTATGATCTCGCCCGCTCAGGCGAGACGGTGAAACTCGAGCCGCGGCCCGTGATGATTGAACGGCTCGATCTGGTTGCCATGCCCGATGCCGCCACGAGCGTCTTCGAGGCGGAATGCGGTCGCGGCACGTATGTTCGAGCGCTCGCCCGTGACATGGGCCGCCGCCTGGGCTGTCTCGGTCACGTTACGCAACTTCGCCGAACCCGGGTTGCGGCCTTTTCCGCCGACAATGCCGTGACCATTGCCGACCTGGAGGCCGCCCACGACGCGGACGATGGCGGCGCCGCGCTGGCGGGTTATCTGCAACCCATCGAGTTGGCTCTGTCCGATCTCATCGAGATCAGTGTCAGCCCGCAAGATGCGGCCCGACTTGCTCGAGGTCAGTCCGTTCTGATGCGGGGCCGCGATGCACCGATGACGACGGGGGAAGCCTTTGCCGTCTGCAAGGGCACGCTCATTGCCTTGTGCGAGATGGACAAAGGCGAGATCGTTCCGGTCCGGGTATTCAGTTACCGCTTGTGAGATGGTGTCGAGTTGCGGGCGGGCACGTTTTCCCCTCGCCGGAACGCGTCATTCGTGTATAAGCGGGCCAGCGCGTGGTCCTGCTCGCAGGTCACGCCGCTCGCGACCCTGCTGGACGACATCCCGGCTGTGGCCGCACCGAAAGCCGATTTGCCGTTGGGGCATCTGGGCTTCCGAGCCTCAAAGACAAAACAGGAGCAACCCGATGTCGCTCACCGTTGAACGCAAGAGTCAGATCGTCAAGGATTTCGCCGGCAAGGAAGGGGACACCGGTTCACCGGAGGTCCAGATCGCACTCCTCACCGAGCGCATCAATGGTTTGTCCGAGCACTTCAAGATGCACAAGAAGGACAATCACTCGCGCCGCGGCCTGCTGAAAATGGTCAGCAAGCGCCGGCAACTGCTGGATTACGTCAAGGCCAAGGACGAGGCCCGCTATCAGAAAATCATCGAGCGTCTCGAATTGCGCCGCTAACGCGGCTCGTCGGGGCTGTCATTACCCCACTAAGGTGGGCTCGCAGACATAGCTCGAGTTCGGATGCGCCGGCTCCCACGGGGAGGCTCGCGGCGCATTCGCCATTTGGCCGGTCCAATCAATTCCAGGACCCGCCAGCCGACACTGAACGCTGAGAGACCGAGAAGAGCGATGTTCGAAATTCACACGGAAGAGATCGAGTGGGGCGGCCGCAAGCTGCGCTTCGAGTCCGGCCGCATGGCCCGGCAGGCGGATGCTTCCGTCCTTTGCCAGTATGGCGAGACGAGCGTTCTCGCCACCGTTGTGGCGGCAAAGAGCGCCAAACCGGGAATCGATTTTTTCCCGCTGACGGTCAACTATCAGGAGAAGACCTACGCGGCCGGCAAAATTCCGGGCGGTTTTTTCAAGCGTGAAGGGCGCCCCTCCGAGAAGGAGACGCTGACCTCGCGCCTGATCGACCGGCCGATCCGCCCGCTGTTCGTCGAGGGCTTCAAGAACGAGACGCAGGTGGTCATCACGGTTCTCTCCTTCGACATGGAGAATGACCCGGATATCGTCGGCATGGTCGCCGCCTCGGCCGCGCTGACGCTCTCAGGCCTGCCGTTCCTCGGTCCCATCGGCGCGTCCCGCGTCGGCGTCGTCAACAACGAGCTGGTCCTGAACCCGCTCATGGACGAAATGGCCAACAGCACCCTCGACCTCGTCATCGCTGGCACTGCCGATGCGGTCATGATGGTCGAGTCGGAAGCCAAGGAGCTTTCCGAGGAGCGCATGCTCGAGGCCGTCGTCTTCGGCCAGCGTGGTTTCCAGCCCGTCATCAACGCTATCATACGCCTCGCCGAAAAGTGCGCCAAGGAGCCGTGGAGCTTCCAGCCCACCGATTCCAGCGATCTCAAGGGTCGTATGAAGGACCTGATCGGCGCCGATCTCTCCGCCGCCTTCCAGACGGCTGAGAAGCAGAAGCGCCACGAGCTCGTCGACGCTGCCAAGAAAAAGGCGTTCGAGGCCCTTCTCCCGGCTGATGCGAATGCCGAGCAGCAGGTCAAGATGGCCGGCGTATTCAAGGCTCTCGAGGCCGATGTGGTCCGCGGCGACATCATCCGCACCGGGCGTCGCATCGACGGTCGCGATCTGGTCTCGGTTCGCCCGATCACGTCGCAGATTCAAGTGCTGCCTCGTACCCATGGCTCGGCGCTGTTCACCCGCGGCGAGACGCAGGCCCTCGTGGTTGCAACCCTGGGCACGGGCGACGATGAGCAGTTCATTGATGCACTGGAAGGCACTCGCAAGGAGCGCTTCCTCCTCCACTACAACTTCCCCCCATACTCTGTTGGCGAAACTGGCCGCATGGGCTCGCCCGGCCGCCGCGAGATCGGTCACGGCAAGCTCGCGTGGCGCGCAGTTCGCCCACTGCTCCCCGAGCAGGCCGAGTTCCCCTACACGATCCGCGTCGTCTCCGAGATCACCGAGTCGAATGGGTCGTCCTCCATGGCCACCGTCTGCGGTGCCTCGCTCGCCATGATGGATGCCGGTGTGCCTCTCAAGTCGCCCGTCGCCGGTATTGCCATGGGCCTGATCAAGGAAGGCAACGACTTTGCGGTCCTGTCCGACATCCTCGGCGACGAGGATCATCTGGGTGACATGGACTTCAAGGTCGCAGGCACCGAGCGCGGTGTCACAGCGCTTCAGATGGACATCAAGATCACCGGTATTACCGAGGAGATCATGAAGGTCGCGTTGGAGCAGGCTCACCGGGGTCGTCTGCACATCCTTGGCGAGATGTCGAAGTCCATCAATGCGGCGCGGGCCGAGTTGGGCGAGCATGCCCCGCGGATCGAGACGATCAAAATTCCGGTCGACAAGATCCGTGAGGTAATCGGTTCCGGCGGCTCCGTCATCCGCGAGATCGTGGCTGAATCCGGGGCCAAGATCGACATCCAGGACGATGGCACCGTCAAGATCGCCTCGGCCCGGCGCGAGTCGATCGAGGCCGCTCTGAAGCGTATCCGTGGCATCACGACCGAGCCCGAGATCGGCCAGATCTACAAGGGCAAGGTCGTCAAGATCATGGAGTTCGGCGCCTTCGTGAACTTCTTCGGCGCCAAGGACGGTCTCGTGCACATCTCGCAGCTGACGCAGGGCCGGCCGGCCACCGTCGGTGAGGTCGTCAAGGAAGGCCAGGAGGTCTACGTCAAGCTCCTCGGCTTCGACGATCGCGGCAAGGTGCGACTGTCGATGAAGATCATCGATCAGGCGACCGGCAAAGAGATCCCCGGCGCGGTGGACGATGATCGCGGCGGTAGCGGTGGTGGTGGCGGCGGTGGCGGTGGCGGTTTCCGCGGTCGTGATCGTGGCGGCGACCGTGGGGGTGACCGCGGCGGCGATCGTGGGCCACCTCGTGATCGCGATCGCGGCGGCGACGGCGATCGTGGTGGCGATCGCGGACCTCCTCGCGCAGCCGCGCCCGACTTCCTCGGCGGAGGCGAGTTCCAGGAAGGTGGCGATCGGCGCCCTCAGCGTCGCGAGCGTCCCGAGCGCAAGGAGCGCAAGGAGCCCGACTGGGATTGATCGTGCCGGCCGAGGGCGTTCCGGCGCCCCGGAACCGTCGTGAAGCGTGACGAGCGTGACAGAGGCCGCTGGCGAAATCCGGCGGCCTCGTCGTGACAGGGGCCGGGTCGAGGGACGGCGTCATGCTATACATTATTTATGCCGCCATTACGGTCGTGATCCTCGGCACGTTCGCGCTGTCGGCCGGGTTCGTACGCGCTCTCTGGAGCGACCGACTGGCCGGCCTCGTCCTCGACGTTCCCAACGACCGCTCGCTTCACGAGCGCCCGACGCCCCGTACAGGCGGTGTGGGCCTCATGGCCGCGGCGGCGGTCGCTCTGCTCACGACGCGCACCGGCCCGGGAAGCGTCGTGGTGCCGGCGCTTCTGCTCGCCGCTCTGTTCCTGGTCGACGATATCCGTGGCCTTGGCGTCGGCACCCGCTTCGCAGCTCAGTTCGCCGCCGCATTCGCCTTTCTTTGGGCGAGCGGGCCCTACCCGTGGCTGCTCTGGCCAGTGCTGGCGTTGGGCATCGTCTGGTCGGCCAATCTCTATAATTTCATGGATGGCTCGAACGGCCTCGCCGGCGGTATGGCGGTGATCGGTTTCGGTGCCTACGCGCTGGCGGCCCATGGCGCTCATCCGGCAGCAGGACTCGAGATCGCGCTTCTGTCCGCCATCATTGCGGCCGCCGCAGCGGGGTTCCTCGTCTGGAACTTCGATCCCGCCCGCATCTTCCTCGGGGACGCCGGCTCGATCCCGCTCGGCTTCATGGCTGCCGCAATCGGCGTCGCGGGCTGGCAGCGCGGGCTCTGGCCTTTCTGGTTCCCCGTACTGGTGTTCTCGACCTTCATCGCCGACAGCGGCCTGACGCTGGCGAAGCGTCTCGTCCACCGCGAGAACCCGTTCCAGGCGCACCGCTCGCATTACTATCAGCGGCTCATCCGCATGGGCTGGAGCCACCGGCGGCTCGCGCTCAACGCCTACCTGCTGATGCTGATGACCGCCGCCAGCGCCGTGGCCTTGCGCGATGCCTCATTGGCGGTGGCCGGTGTCGCGCTTGCCGGCTGGGCCGCCGCCCTGGCGCTGGTCGCCGCCAAGGTCGACAGCCGTTGGCGCACCTCGGCCGCGCGCCGCCAGTCGCTCGAGCAGACATCCTGAGCGCGGCGCCGGCGGGACGCCGAGCCGCTCGAGCCTCAAAGGGCCCGAGCCTCGCGCTTCCGGCTTCGCCTCTCAGTACGTTGCGCGTCCGCCCGAGATGTCGAGCACGCTGCCGGTCGTGAAAGAACAGTCTTCCGACGCCGCGAACGCGATCAGCGCTGCCACCTCTTCGACGGTCACGAACCGCGCACGCGGGATTTTCGACAGCATGAAGTCGATGTGCGCCTGTGTGATCTGGTCAAAAATGGCTGTCTTCGCGGCGGCGGGCGTGATGGCGTTGACGGAGATGTTCTTTCCCGCCGTCTCCTTGGCCAGGGATTTCGTCAGTCCGATCACACCCGCCTTCGATGCGGAGTAGTGGGCGGCGTTCGGGTTGCCTTCCTTGCCGGCGATCGAGGCGATGTTGACGATGCGTCCGTAGTCCTGCGCGATCATCCCCGGCACCACGGCCTTGCAACACAGGAACGGTCCGTCGAGGTTGATGCGCATGACCTTGCGCCACTCCTCAACGCTGGTCTCCCAGACGGTGGCGTTGGCGCCCGCGATACCAGCATTATTGAGAAGAATATCGATCCGTCCGAAATCCTTGATCGTGGCATCCCGCGCCTTCGCGATGGCTGCAAAGTCAGTCACGTCGCAGGCGTAGGCCTTGACAGCCGGACCGATCGCGGCCGCCGTCTTTTCCGCGAGCTTGATGTCGTGATCCCAGATCGCGACCTTGGCGCCCGACGCGACGAACCGCTCCGTCGCGGCCTTGCCGATTCCCTGTGCGCCCCCGGTCACGACGGCGATGCGGTTCTTCAAGTCGATGGCGTTCGGCATGGCGTGGTCTTTCACTTCTTTTGTGCGGAGAAAATGGAGTTATAGCCGACCTCGACCCAGTTTGGCGGCACTGGGCAAGGTCTCGGATCGAGATGCGCCACCGTTGCCGGCACGCCGCGCACGATCTGCCCCGTCTTCCGGGTCGGTGACGGCGGCGGCATCCAGGCGAAGGCATCGGCCGAGGAAAATACGAACAAAGGAAGCGCTCTGACGCGTTTCGTCAGATTGGCCCTGGAAGCATGCAACACCCGGCAATGGATGGCGATTACGGTTCCCGGACCTCCGAGCATGTCCTCGGTCCGCTCGAGGCCTGCGTCAACGAGGTCGGTGTCGGCGATTGATCCGGTCCAGCGCCCTTGTCCGTCCCGATGAACATAGAGCGGTCCCTCGTGCGAACCCGGAACGCAGCTGAGCGGGCCTTCGTCATACGTGACCTCGTCCAGATGCACGCCGAGCGTCACCAGCGAGTAGTTGGTGTGTGGCCATGCCGTGATGTCCTGATGCCATTTCACGACCTCGCCCGCGCCCGGCCACTTGTAGTTGAGCTTGCTCGAATGGAACTTGACGTTGGGGCCGAGAAGATCGGCCGCGATATCCGTCAGGGGGGAGCGGCTGGCGAAGGCCCAGAACTCGGGATGGCGATCGACCAGCGCTTTCAGGCGACGAACGTGCGGTGTGGTCGAGCTGTGGTTCGGTCCGAGATCGAACACCTCATCGCTGGTGTCGAAGCGGCGGCTCGCGTCGAGAAACTCGTCGGACAGCTCTCGCAGCCGCTTGATCCAGTCATCGGGGATCGCGTTCGGGATCGCCAAAAAGCCGCGCTCGAAGTATTGGCGCCGCTGGTCTTCTGTGAGGGCGATAGCCGGATGGCTCAGGATCTCGGTCGGCGTCATTGATGGGCTCGCTCATGATTGCAGGTCAATGATCGGCGCGTGAACTGGAAGTTGCAAGCCTGCGCCTGCGATGCGGCTGTGCGGGCAACGGCGGCAACGGCTCCGGCCCGACCGCCAGCCGACTCCTCAGATAGTCAATGCGTACATCGATGCCAGCCATAGGACGAGGGGCACCAGTCTGATCACAGGGGGCGGTTCGTTGTGGCGGGCGCTTCGAACGATAAAAATCACGGTCGCCGCGGCGAGTCCTCCGAGGATTAGAAGGCCTGAGAAAAATCCGCAAAGGCCATCGCCGCAGCCCTTGTTCCAATAATCGAGAACTTTCATGGCGGGCAGCGGCAACAGCGCAAATGCGATGGCGACTAATGCATTGCACGGCGTTGATCGCATCATCGAGCCAGTCCATGCGCCGCAAACGGGTAGGATCGAGCTAGCCAATCAGGTCAGCTCAGTCACCGAACCTTTTCCTCAACTCCGCCACCTGCGCCTCCGTCAGCGCCCGAACCCGCTCGCCGCGCAGCAGCAGGAACAGCTTTGCTGTCTCCTCCAGTTCCTCGACCGCGTCCTGGGCGGCCGAGAGAGACATTCCCGCGACGACCGGCCCATGGTTGGCGAGCAGCACAGCGTGGTGACGCCCGGCGAGTTTTGCGACGGCTTCGGCCAGCGCCTCGTCGCCCGGTGGGAAATAAGGCACCAGCGGCAGCGTGCCGATGCGCATTGCATAATAGGCCGTGATCGGCGGCAGGCAGTTCGTGTGATCGACGCCTTCGAGGCACGATACCGCTACTGAATGTGTCGAGTGGAGATGCACTACGGCTCCCGACGTCGGCCGCTCGCGATACATGCACGTGTGCAGGAACGCCTCCTTGGTCGGCTTATCGCCGCCGATGTGGCGTCCCGTGGCATCGAGATGCGAGAGACGCGCGGGATCGAGTGTCCCGAGCGATGACCCGGTCGGCGTCATCAGCCAGCCCCCATCCGGGAGCGCGACCGAGATGTTGCCCGTCGAGCCGTGTGTCAGCCCCCGGTTGAACAGGGATGCGCCCACCCGGCAGATGTCATCAGCAAGCTTCGTCGCGGTGGTCATGGGTCTTCCCGGGCTCAGGCTGTCCTCGGATGCCCTCTTAGGGCATCCGAGGCATTCGCCCAAGTGTCCCCGCGAGTTCCAGAATCAGGCGGCGGTCGCCGTCGTGGGGTCAATCATCTTCCGCACCTCGGTAATGGTGGTGGCCGGAAAGCCGCTGATCTCAGCGTGTTTTCTGATGATGTCTTCGTCTTTGGCCAGATAGACGCAGAACGTCTTGTCGCTAGCGACATAACTTTCCACCCATTGAATGTCCGGCCCGAGCTGACGAAGGACGCTGTTCGAAGCCCCTGCGGCCTCTCGCAATTGTTCCCGCTCAAAGCTGCCCACCTTTGGAATATTCCGCTCGATGATGAATCTGCGAAGTGTCATATGTGCCTCCATTCTGAGAGAGCATCTTCGTTCAACGCCAAAAAAATTAACATGCACACGGCTTTGCGCGCCAGCAACGAATAGTCGGTAGTTACCTCGTCTTGGCAGTTCGTCGGCGGCGTCCGTGCCTCTTCCCTTCCTCCGCCCGACCCACTACACCACGCCTCATGGCAGCCGAGCTTCTCGCCCTCAAGGATATCCACCTCACGTTCGGGTCGACACCGCTCCTCGAAGGCGCGGACCTGTCAGTCGGCCCGGGCGATCGTATTTGTCTGGTCGGCCGCAATGGGTCGGGCAAATCGACCCTTCTCAAGATCGCCGCAGGACTGATCGAGCCGGATAGCGGTACGCGCTTCGCCCATCCCGGCGCGCGCATCGCGACGCTCGCTCAGGAGGCAGACCTCTCCGGTCATGCGACCACGCTCGACGCGGTGCTGGCCTATCTCGGTGAAACCGACGACGAAGCGCGTGCCCGCGCCCTGCTCGGGGCCCTTGGGTTCACTGGAGCCGAAGCGACCGACAACCTCTCCGGCGGCGAGACCCGGCGTGTCGCGATCGCGCAGGTGCTTGCCGCGTCGCCGGACGTACTTCTGCTCGACGAGCCCACGAACCATCTCGACCTGCCAACCATCGAATGGCTCGAGGCCGAGATCGTCGCTTCCACGGCCGCTATCGTTCTCATCAGCCATGATCGCCGCTTCCTTGAGCGCCTCACGCGCATCTGCGTCTGGCTGGATCGGGGTCGCGTGGTTCGTCTCGATCAGGGTTTCACCGCCTTCGAAGCATGGCGTGACGACCGTCTCGCACAGGAGGAACTCGAGCGGCACAAGCTCGACCGAAAGATCGCCCGTGAGAACGAGTGGATGCACGGTGGCGTCACAGCCCGGCGCAAGCGCAATGTGCGTCGCGTGGCGGAACTCAGAGAGATGCGCCAGCAGCGCGGAGATGCGCGGCCCGTAATCGGCAATGTGCGGATGGAGAGCCAGGATGCAGCGGCCTCCGGCAAGCTCGTCATCGAGGCGAAGGGTGTTTCCAAGACCTATGACGACCGTCCCATCGTGCGCGATCTTTCGATTCGTATCGCGCGCGGCGATCGTGTCGGTCTGGTCGGCCCGAACGGCGCCGGAAAGACGACGCTCATCAGCCTTCTGACGGGCGCACTCGAACCCGATACCGGCACGGTCAAGCTCGGTACCAGCCTCGAGATGGTCACCCTGGACCAGCGCCGGGAAGAGCTGCGGCCAGACTGGACCATCGCCGACGCGCTGACGGGCGGCCGGGGGGATCAGGTCATCGTCGGCGGCAAGGCGCGTCACGTTGCCAGCTACATGAAGGATTTCCTGTTCACTCCAGAGCAGATGCGAACGCCGCTCAAGGCGCTTTCGGGCGGCGAACGCGGGCGGCTGATGCTGGCGCGTGCGCTCGCCAAGCCTTCGAATCTCCTCGTGCTGGACGAGCCAACGAACGACCTCGACCTCGAGACGCTGGACCTTTTGCAGGAACTGCTCGCCGATTACCAGGGCACAGTGCTGCTCGTCAGTCACGACCGAGATTTCCTCGACCGTATCGTCACCTCCGTTGTCGCGACAGACGGTGATGGTCACTGGACCGAGTATGCGGGCGGATACACGGACATGCGCGCGCAGCGTCGCGGCAATGACGTGCAGAAGATGGCGACAGGTCGCAAGTCCGGCTCGCAAACGAACGGTGCGATGGCCGGCGGTGGGGAGCGGGAGCGTGGCTCGCCGACGACTCAGCGCCGAAAGCTATCGTTCAAAGAGAAGCATGCGCTCGACACGCTATCCGCGACGCTAGCGAGCCTCGAGCGGGAGATCGCTGGCCTCTCCGCACGCCTGGCCGACCCCAGGCTCTTCACATCCGATCCGAAGGCGTTCAAGTCCACGTCCGAACGCTTGGCTGCCGCCCAGACCGAGCTGGCTGCCGCCGAGGAGCAATGGCTCGAACTCGAGCTCCTGAAAGAAGAGCTGTCGGCGCGCGATTGATCGCCGCGACTGTGTCCACAGTCTCGCGCTGATCGGGATTGATGCTGAAGAGGCCGGTCTCAGCCCGCAGTGCACGCTACGCGAAACCTGACAGCTTGTGCGGAACTGATCCCAGCCTCTTAGAAAAGATGGTGCACTAAAACCTGCGCGTGTGCCTATCACAGTTTGTTACGCCACCTTTGTTACAATTTTAAATTGCAATTCATGTTCATACTTTGGACTGGCATGTGTCATGAGGATCACTAAATCAAAACTAAACATATGAAATACATGAGTTAATTCCGATTTCGTCTGAACTTTCGAGCGCACATATTTGACATTGTTCAGCCTCGCTATGTCCTCCCGAATCGCTCAGATTCAACCAGGAGGTGCATAAGCCATGCTGTATGCAACTGTAAAAGATTATACAACCCGGGCAACCCTCAGTGTCGCCCTGGCGGTCGCCGTCGTTGCGTTTCTCACGAGCATCGACAGTTCTGACGCTCGTCAGCCGCCCCTGACGGCTCGCGGCCACGCGACCCTTTCCGGACTGGCCGATGCGATTGATGGCGACACCCTGCTCGTCGGTGGCATCCGCGTTCGTCTCGAAGGAATCGATGCGCCCGAGTCCGAGCAACTCTGCCGATTGGCCAACGGCCAAGACTGGCGTTGCGGCGTCGAGGCGCATCGTGCCCTGGGACGTCTCGTGGCTGGAGCCATCGTGAGGTGTGAGGAACGGGGGCTCGACAAGTACAAGCGCGTCCTCGGCGTATGCCGGGTTGGCGACGTGGATATCAACGCTGCAATGGTCCGTCGAGGGTTGGCCTGGGCGTTCGTCCGGTACTCGCGGAGCTACGTCCAAGTGGAGGCCGATGCGCGAGCGGCGCGCGCAGGGATCTGGTCCGGTACGGCTCAGCCTCCATGGGACTACAGGGCCGCGAGGTGGAGCGCAGCGGAATCGGGTACCGACGCCCCCAAAGGCTGCCCGATCAAGGGTAACGTCACGGCCAACGGCCGCATCTATCATTTGCCGTGGAGCCCGTGGTACCGGCGCATCCGCATGGACCAAGCGAAGGGCGAGCGCTGGTTTTGTTCAGAGGACGAAGCGATCGCTGCTGGTTGGCGTGCGGCCCGGGCTCATTGACGCCATCAACTTAAGGCGATGGTCGGGTACTGGCGGCCGTCCGACAAGGGTGGAAGGGGGTAAAGCGCTGTTGCAGGCTTCACTCCCTTCCGCCGCTCGCTATGAAAGAGCCATCTCTTTGTATCCGGCAGCAGCGACCCGGTCGCACCAAGCGCGATAGTCGGGGGCGCTTCCGCTGTAGCGGGCGACGATGCGCTTGCTCTTGCCCTCGACGTTGAGGTTGACGCCAGTCATCCAGGAGTCGATCTCGTTCGAGAGCAAGCCCTGGGCTTTCTCTTTGACAAAGTCGGTCCAGGCATCGACGGCTTCAGACTTGGCTTCCACAAGCGTGAGGTTGTGCTCCTTCATATAGCCGAGCAAGCCTGCGACCCAGTCGACGTTATACTCGATCGAGCGAGGTATGTTGCCGAGTGCGGTGTGCGGCCCCACCAGCATCATCATGTTCGGGAAGCCGGCGACTTGCACTCCGACGAACGTCTCGATCCCTCCCCGCCACTTCTCCTTCAAGCCGACGCCGCCTGCACCCCTGATGTCGATGCGATCGAAACTGCCCGTAACGGCATCGAACCCGGTCGCATAGATGATCATGTCGAATTCGAACTTACGATCCGACGTCTTGAGACCCGTCGATGTGATCTGCTCGATCGGCGTCTCCTTGATGTCGACGAGTTCTACGTTCGGCTGGTTGTAGACCTCGTAGTACTTCGTCTCCATCGGCACTCGGCGCGTTCCAAAGCCATGGTTCTTTGGTATCAACTTCTCAGCCACCTTCGGGTCCTTGACCCGCTGGCGGATCTTGTTGGCGACAAAGTCGGAGATGACCTTGTTCGCTTCGCGGTTCGTCAGCATGTCGCGGAAGTTGCCCTGCCACATGCCAAAACCGGGCGTCTCGTAGAGCTTCTCTAGAAATGCCTCGCGCTCTTCCGGCGACAGCTCGAAGGTGCCGCGCGGGTCGGGCGTGTGCAGGAAGCACGAGTAGGTTTCGTCGCAGCGCTTGAAGATCTCGTCGTAGCTGGCCTTGATCCGCTTCTGCTCTTCGTCGCTGATCTTGCCGTTCTTCAGTGGCTTGCACCAATTGGGCGTGCGCTGGAACACAGTCAAGTGGCCTACTGTCTTGGCCACCTCCTGGATCGTCTGGACGCCGGTAGCGCCGGTTCCGATGACGGCGACCCGCTTGCCTTCGAAGCTCACGGGGTGATGCGGCCACAGGCCTGTGTGATAGGATTCACCCTTGAACGTATCGACGCCCGGGATGCGGGGCATAGTCGGTGCCGACAGCGGACCGACCGCTGTGATGAGGAAGCGGGCGGTGTAGCTGCTGCCGTCCTCGATCGAAATCTTCCAGCTTCTTGAGCCGTCCTGATAGTGGGCGGACTTAACCCGGCTCCGGAATTGGATGTCCTTCCGCAGGTCGAACTTGTCGGCCACGTGGTTGAGATAGCGCAGCGTCTCGGGTTGACCGGCGAAATGCTCCGACCAGTTCCACTCGTCGAGCAGCTCTTTCGAGAACGAGTACTGGTAGGAATAGCTTTCCGAGTCGAAGCGTGCTCCCGGATAGCGATTCCAGTACCAGGTTCCGCCGACGCCGGTACCGGCCTCCAGCACGCGGACACGCATGCCGAGTTCACGGAGGCGGAGCAGCTGGTACATTCCCGAAATGCCCGCGCCGATGATGATGACGTCGAAGTCGAGCGCTTGCGCGGGCTTCTCGACATCGATTGCTACCTTGCTTGCGGACATCGTCGCTGTCTCTCCCTTCCGTCTCGTGCACTATTTCTGTGGCCGTTATCGGCTATCCGTGGACGGCGTCCCTGCGGATCGTCATCTTGTAGGAGAACCGATCGGCCGGGTGGACGCTCACCGACAGCTCCACCAGCCGCCGGCCCGTTACGTAGTACCTGCGAGTAAATTTCAACGCGGGCGCTCCGGCCTTGGCTTGGAGCAAGCGGGCCAGCTCGGCATCGAGCACCGTCGCCTCGATTTCCTGGTCGACCTCGATCACCGTCTCGCCGTAGCGCGTTTCGATCAGCGACCAGATGGCGGTTCGAAGCGTTGCCGCCTCCTCCGTGATACCCCGGTACGCCTCGTCGACGAACACCTCGTTGAAGCAATGCGGCGGCTCGCCGTGTGCACCATGGCGCACGCCGGCAACCCGAATCCACGGCTTTTTGGGCCGGCAGCCGAGCGCTTCCGCGAGAGCGCCACGCGCCGCCACCTCCTCGACTGCGATCACGTCCAGGCGCGTCTCGGTCGCATACTGCAGGAGTTCTCCAAGAGAGCGCATCGACTGCGTGTAACTCGGCTCGGCGCTGATCGCCTGCACGCGTGTGCCGACGCCCTTACGAGCCGAGACGAGGCCACGGTTGCGCAGGTGCTGGATGGCTTGCCGCACAGTATAGCGCGAGACACCGAAGCTCATCCCCAACTCGGCCTCGGTCGGCAGCAGACTGCCCACCGGGTAAGCACCGCTCGCGATACGATCGCCGATCGTCTGCGCAAGCTGCACGTAAAGCGGCAGTCCACCATCGCCGTCCGCACGCTTCAGAACGTCGCCCTCTGCCGCCTCGTCGATATGGTCCGCATCGTCCGTCCTGGGCTGGTTCGTCATCGATTTCCCGCCCCTCGCATCGGTGAGAACGCTTCCAGCGCCGCTGCGGCATCGCCTGCAGTCTCGAGTCCGAGCATGGCTCGTTCCATTCTCTCGACGGTCAGATCATCGAAGGCGGTGGCCGCGTTGGCCCGGAATTTCTCTACAATCTCGCCGTTGGAGAGTGGCCGCTCAGCCGCGCCCCGATTGATGTGCTCGCGGTGCGAAAGTCTCGATCCGTCATTCAGCGTTACGATCACCTCACCCGAGTAGGCCATCGGGAACGGGCTGTCGGGATAGTCGGTGAAACGGACTTTCTGCGTCAGCGCCATAATCTCGGGGTCGCCGATCCGGTCGGGCTCCAGCTCCGCCAGGCCGAGGCGCCCGGTGACGAACGCTGCTGCGGTCAACCACTGCACGGAGAACTGCGCATCGTAACTGTTTGCGGGCTTCAGCTTGTTGGCTTCCGGGAGGCAGATCACCTTATGCGTGCCGGCTGGAACCCGCACCTCGATTTCGCGCACCTTGTCGGCTGTCACGCCCTGCCGGCGTAGAACGAGCGCCGCGTCGATGCAGGCATGTGTGAAGTGGCAAGCAGGATAGGGCTTGATCGCCGTCTGCATCAGCTCCCAGGTCGAGCCGAGTCCGGCCGTGGCGAGGCTATGGTCGGCCTGCGCCGCGTAGCTTCCCATGTACGAGGTGAAAAGGCCGAAGCGCCCATCGTAAGGTCGCGTCGCACCGACGAAGCCCTCGCGCGCGAGCGCTGCCGCCGTGATACCGGCCTGCGCTGCCCAACCTGGATGCAAGCGCTTATTCCAGGCACCGTCCTCGACGAACTCGAGGCTTCCTGAGGCCATCGATACGGCGATACCTTGCCCCATCGCGAGCGCGCGGGCATTGAGCCCCATCAAGCGTCCGGCTGCCAGCGTGGCACCGAACACACCGACGATTCCGGTCGGATGGAAGCCCACCTGATGGAAGCCGCTCTTGGCAACCGATGCGATCCGCGCCGCAGCCTCCACGCCGATGATGTAGGCCGTCACGAGGTCGCGGCCCGACGAGCCGGCGTGGGCGGCGGCCGAGAGCACGGCAGGAAAGACGCTCGATGTCGGATGGATGATGCCGGCCACGTGCGTATCGTCAAAGTCGAGACCATGGCAGAGGTAGCCGTTGAGGATCGCGGCATCCCGCGGAGACAGTCGGGCAGGCATTCCGATGACCGGCACCGAACCTTCGCCGCCGAGGCCTCGCATCGCGGTCAGCACGCGCTGCGAATGATCGTAGCGTGAGGCTGCGACCGCGATGCCGGCAGCGTCGAGCATATGATGCAACGCGCGGAAGCGTACGTTCGCCGGGATATCGTCGTGCCGCGTCCGTGTGGCAAATTGAGCAAGGGCTTGCGTTATGGGCAGGCGACTGAAGGCCTGCTCTACTTTCGCTGGATCGGCAATGTCGGTCGACCCCTTCAGGTCAGAATTGGCTTTCGCGTTCAATGAGCCCTCCATCGCGCTTGGTGTTGGGGACCGTGACGGCGGTCCTCTGTTGATCGTTCCGTTGGGGCTGGCCAAGAAGGTCGCCGAGTTATAAACGGAATGTCCGGACAACTATACACAAACGGCAGCGAGGCCGGAAACAAGTGAATCATGAGGCATCTCGCGGCGCGCCGACCGATGCGCGTGCTCCGGCGATCACGACATCGGGCCTCGTTGCGTTGCTCGGGTTGGTGACCAGTGTTCAGGCGCTCGCCACGTTCGCGGTCCTCGCGCTTCCCACTCTCGCCACACTGGCGGCCCCGCACTTCGGCTTTGGTCCGGAAAGCATCGGCTATCAGATCAGCATCATCTATGCGGTTGCGGCCTTTCTATCCAGTTTTTCCGGCTATTACGTCCGCCGATATGGCGCTGCGCTGATCAGCGCCTGCGCTTTGGCGCTTTCGGCGGCCGGCCTCGTCGGAATCGCCACGGGTAGCATCCTCATCGCTGTGATCGCGTCTGGCTTGATCGGAGCTGCCTATGGTCTGACCAACCCGGCGGCGTCCCATCTCCTGTTTCGTTTCGCGCCGCGGAACCGCCAGAACATCGTTTTCGCGCTGAAGCAAACCGGCGTTCCCCTGGGAGGCATTCTCGCCGCGCTCCTGCTGCCCCGTCTGGCGCAGACTTACGGATGGCAGATCGCAATCGGTGCGAGTGCTGCTTTGATGGCACTCATCGCCGTCCCTCTTCTCATGATGCGCGGTTCCCTCGACGACGACCGCGCCCCTTCGGCGACCCTCGGCGTCGGGGGTGTGCTATCGGGCATCCGGGTGGTGCTCGCCTCGCCCCGCCTGCGCGCACTGGCGATCATGGGGTGGGCGTATGCATCGTCGCAGTTCTGCCTCTTCACTTTCCTCATCACCATGCTTGTCACGGACCTCGGCTGGAGCCTCGTGGCTGCTGGTGGGGCTGCGACCGTCATGCAGGTCGGTGGAGTCGTCGGCCGTATCGCCTGGAGTGTGCTCGCCGACATGATCGGACAGGGCTTGTCCATCCTGGTGACGATCGGGCTCGGCTCGGCCGTGTTTGGATTGGCCTTGGCCTATGCATCGCCCGATTGGCCGGCGTGGTGGATGGCCGTCATCGTCTTCGGTTTCGGTTTTTGCCTCGTCGGCTGGAATGGTCTTTGGCTGGCCGAGGTTGCTCGGGCGGCGAGTCCCGGCGAGGTGAGCCTCGCCACAGGCGGCGTGCTCGCCCTCACGTTCTTCGGCATCGTGCTCGGACCGGCCACTTTCGCGACCATCTACCGTTTTGTCGGCAGTTATGCGTTCACCTACGGCATCTTCACGGTCTACGCTCTCTTCGGCGCCGCTGTTCTGGTCTGGAGTATGCGTCAACGGCCGTCGGACTAGGCGCTACGCCCCCTTCACCCACACATGGTTGTCGTGGAATGCGGCGCCGCCGAAGGGTGCGATGCGGCGGGAACTGGTCAGCGTGTTGAGGCCTTCCCCGCCCTCGAAATCGTCGTTCGGCGGGATCGACTCGACGATGACCACGCCCCGCTGAAGGCCAGGGAAAGCCTCGACGGCAAGCTGGATCTCGCCCCGCTCGTTGCCCATTCGCACCGTCTGGCCGTCCACGATCGAAAGTGCCGCCATGTCTTGCGGGTGCATCTTCACGCGCGGCTTGCCTTCGCGCGCGCGGCTCGACGGCATCTCGTTGAACGACGAGTTGAGGTAGCTGCGCGACGGACTGGTCGCCAGCCGGAACGGATGCTCCGTGTCCGCCTTCTCGTTGACGTCCCAGTAGTCCGGTAGCGCCGGCACCGTGTGGGCGATGCCCCAGTCGTGGCGGCGGCCGGCGGGTACCTTCGGCCAGTCCGGCTTGAACTTGAACTTGCCGTCCGGGTAGGCGAACCCCTTCGTGTAGTGGGCCGTCTCGAAATCCGGCTGCACGTCCATGTAGCGCTTGGCTTTCAGTTCCTCGAGCGTTCCCCAGCCCGACTTCTGGAGGGTCCAGTCGATGATCTCGGCCGGTGTCATCTCGAAGCCCGGATGCTTGGCGCCAACCCGTTTCGCGATCCCCACCAGCACATCGTGGTTCGAACGGCATTCGCCGGGCGGCTCGATCAGCTTGGGGCCGAACGAGATGTATTGATGCCCGCCGCCCTGGTAGAGGTCATCGTGCTCGAGGAACATCGTCGCCGGCAGCACCACGTCTGCCATCTTCGCGGTCGCCGTCATGAACTGCTCGTGCACGCACGTGAACAAGTCCTCGCGCGCGAAGCCAGCTTTCACCAATCTCTGCTCCGGAGCCACCTGCACCGGGTTCATGTTCTGAATGAGCATCGCCGTCACCGGCGGCCCATCGCCGAGGTCGCTTCTGTCGCCGGTCAACACTGGACCAATGCGGCTCATGTCGAGTGTCCGCGTACGCGGGTCGAAGACGTCGAGCCCCTCGATCAGCGACTTGTTCCATTTGTAGATGGCACCGTTGTTGTGGAAGGCGCCGCCCCCCTCGTGCGCCCAGGCGCCCGTGATCGATGCAATGCACGAGGCCGCGTGCATATTGAAGGCACCATTGCGCTGCCGCGAAAAGCCATAGCCGAGACGCAGATAGGTGCGCTGCGTGGTGCCGATCATCTTTGCGAACGCCTCGATCTCAGCAACGGTCAATCCCGTGATCGCGGCTGCCCATTCCGGTGACCTGGACTTCACATGCGCTTCCAGTTCGCGAGGGTGGTCGGTGTACTGTTCCAGGTAGGGCCAGTTCGCGTAGCCGTCGCGGAACAGCACGTGCATGACGGCGCACGCCAGCGCGCCATCAGTACCCGGCCGCAGGCAGAGAGCGAGGTCCGCCTGCGCCATGGTGCCGTTTTGATAGATGTCGACGACCGCGATCTTCGCCCCGCGCTCCTTTCGCGCCCGGGTCGCGTGCGTCATGACGTTGACCTGCGTATTGACCGGGTTCGTGCCCCAGATCACCACGAGGTCGCTCTTTGCCATCTCGCGCGGGTCGGGACCGGCGAGCTTGCCGGTTCCCGCGATGAAGCCCGTCCATGCTGCCGTGGTGCAGATCGACTGGAACATCTGCGAATATTTCTTGACGTGTCTGAGGCGCTGGATGCCGTCGCGCATCACGAGACCCATCGTGCCCGCGTAGAAGTAGGGCCACACAGATTCCGCGCCGAGCGTTCGCTCCGCCTCTATGAATTTCTCGGCCGTCAGATCGAGGGCATCGTCCCATGAGATGCGTTCGAACTGACCGGATCCCTTCGGCCCCGTCCGCTTCATCGGATAGAGCAGCCGGTCGGGATGATGTACCCGCTCCGCGTAGCGCGAGACCTTGTTGCAGATGACGCCCGCCGTGTACGTGTTCGCCTCGGACCCGCGCACGCGCCCGATGCGGTCGTTGCCGAGGAGATCTATCTCCAAGGCGCAGGTGGATGGGCAGTCGTGCGGACAGACGGAGTAACCGACGGCGGGAGAAGTGCGTTGCTGCATGGGCGCGGCCTCCGAGCGACAGGGACGGCGGCGACGTTAGCCGAACTCGGCGCGGCCAAGAAGACGTGGTTGACGGAACTTTCGGTTTTGCCCGTCCTCACCACGACCGCGGAACGGGACTCATCAGCTTGCACCGTCGTGAGCGTTGTTCACGAATTCACCAATTCGATCACGGACGCTTGAGGTTGGCTTGCTTCGCCGGTATTTTTGAACGATGTTCTTTTTCAGCAACCAGAACGAACCTCGGGAAACTCAGACATGCGTTCCATTCTTGCGATCCTTGCCGTTGTCGGGGGCATCAACCTGATCAGCGCCGATGCCCAGGCCTGCAGCGCCCGCGGCACCCACTGCAATCACCCCGAGTGGGCGGCCAACGCGTTCGAGGGCCCGCGCGGCAGTCATGCCAAGGGGCAAGTGAACATCAGGCATTATCACTATGCGCCGACGCCCTCGTATGGCTACGCGCCGGTTTATAGCTATGGCTATAAGCCGGTTTACAGGCACAAGAAGCACCACGGCCACAAGAAGCACTGATCTCGGCTTGGGCTGAGACCGAGGCTGCGGCACGGACTTCTCAAGGCATGAGGAAGAGGTCCGTGTCGTCAGGCTTGGCGCCTGCGGCTGTCAGCATGGCGTGAACCTGGCCGCGGTGATGCGTCTGGTGGTTGAACAGATGCGTCACGGTCAGCCACTTGGGCTTGCTGACGTCGGCCTTGGCGATGCCCGAGTACCAGACCAGATCGCCCTCGAGCCAAGCCGGGGCCAAACGCTCGGCCCATGTCGAGATGATCTCGTCGAATGCCATGCGTCGCGCCGTGAGATCGGCCCAGTCAGGATAGTTTCCGGCGCCCGTCCGCACGAGCATCGGCGGCTTCTGCACGAGATCTGGCGCGAAGCGGCTCATCCATTGTTGGTCGCCCCATAGGATGTGCGACAAAGTGTTATGGATCGACCCGAAGAACGCGCCGCGATCCTTCAGTCGCTCGGCGTCGGTCAGTGTGTCAGCCGCGCCAAAAAGAGACTGGTTCTGCCAGCGATTGTAACGGGCCATGGTGCGGACGTGGTCGGTGCTGATCATGACACGCCTTCTGTCGCGCGTTCGGTAGCGCAAAAGGGTACGCCTCAGACCCCCACGTTGTCGATCAGACGCGTCTTGCCCAGCCACGCGGCGACCAGCACGCGTCCCGGTCGTCCGTTGACACGCGACCAGCTCTTAAGGGTCTGGGCATCCCGCACCGTCAGGTAGTCGATCGGCCCGAAGCCTGCTGCCGTCAGTGTCGTGGTCCCTTCGGCAATTGCCGCCTGATGCTCTCCGCTCCGCGCTGCTGCGGCGACCCTCCGGATGACGTCGTGGATCACTACCGCGCGGGCACGTTCGTCGGGCGAGAGATATCGATTACGCGACGACATCGCGAGACCGTCGGCTTCGCGCACCGTTTCCCCGGGCAGAATCTCGAGCGGCAAGTTCAGGTCGCGAACGACGTGCTGAATGACGCAGAGCTGTTGATAGTCCTTCTCGCCGAAGCATGCAAAATCAGCGCCCGATTGCATGAAAAGCTTGGTGCAAACGGTCGCGACACCGCCAAAGAAATGTGGGCGGAAGTCGGTCTCGAGGCCCTCGGCCGGGCCCATAGGTATGACGCGGCTAGCGAATCCCTCCGGATACATTTCCTTCGCATTCGGAGCCCAGACGAGGTCGCAACCGACTGTCGCCAATTTCGCCAAATCGTCCTCGAATGTGCGCGGGTATTTGTCGAAGTCCTCCGTCGGTGCGAACTGCGTGGGGTTCACGAAAATCGAGGTTACGGTGCGGCGCGCTCGGCTACGCCCCAACCGAACGAGCGACAGATGTCCTTCATGGAGCGCGCCCATGGTGGGGACAAGGGCAACCGCCTCACCGGCATTTCGCCATCGGGCGACACGGCTCCTCAGGTCGTTCACAGTGGTCGACACGTCGGGCAGCTTTGACGTCACGTTTCGAACTCCCTGCGAAATGCGGTCATTGGTCCGCAACGGACCGGCAATTCACCGCGTGCCCGAGTTGGCGTCAAGGCGCCACTCTGCAAGTCAGCTATGCTGGACAGTTATCCTCGCGGACTCAGGCTCGCGGAATGGGTTCGTAGGCGGATTCCGGGTCGGCGAGCGTCATCAGGCGTCCGGCTGCCACTCGAGCGAACCGCAGCATGATGGCCTTTCGCCTCGCGCCGGCCAACCGATGCTCGGGGGGGGCCGTCCGGACGATCTCGCCACCGTACCGATCCGCCAGGATCAGGCCCGTGTCCTCTGGAAGGACATGCAACGGGAAGTCGGGCGCGACTGCGAACAGCAGACGATCACACCAGGCCCGATAGTCCGGCCACTTGGAATCCGACCTGTAATCCTCGAGCGACGACTTGATCTCGACAATCCAGATCTCGCCCGCATCGTTCACCGCGACGAGATCTGCCCGCCGGCCATCGGCGAGCGACAGTTCCGGAATGGCCCTGAACCCCAGCAGTGCCAGCGTTCTCTGCGCTCCGCGGCTGATGTCGCGTGCCCGCTCCGATTGACGTCCGTCCGCCGGTTGCGACATGTCGTGGTGCGGTCTCATCGTCTTGCCACCATTATTCCCGATAGCGCGTTGGGCATGTTTCGGCTGATGCGATAGGTTTGGGCCGTCAACTGCGGCGCAGAACATCAGCGCGACTGTGCACAAAGATTGACTGACAGGGCACCCTGCCGTCTTCTTGGTGCGCCCGGATCAATACAAGAGACGAAAGCGGGGACCGATGTTCTTCAAGCGCAGCCAGCCCGACGCCGCAAAGCTTCAATCTGACGGCACCACGCCCGTGGCTGGCCACGCCCCGCTGCCGGTCGCCGAATTGCGCCATACCGTCGACCCTGCATCGCTCGGCTTTGTGAGCACCAGCGAGTTGCAGCCAATTTCCGGCTTGATCGGCCAGGAACGCGCGCTGAAGGCCATTCAGTTCGGTGCCACCATGCGTGCGAACGATTTCAACATCTTCGTACTCGGGCCACCGGCCTCGGGCAAGAGCACGGCTGTCAAGCAGTACTTGACGAATAAAGCCCGCGAGGAAAGTCCACCTGCCGACTGGGTCTACGTCAACAACTTCGAGGACCCGAACCGTCCGCGCGCTATTCGCCTCCCGACTGGTCGGGCAAAGCCTCTCGCCAAGGCCATCATCAGCGTCATAGACGAGCTTCGCTCGACCATTCCCGCGACCTTCGAAGGCGAAGACTACCAGGCTCGTCGGCGATCCATCGAGGAAGAGTTCCGCTCCGGTCAAGAGCAGGCGTTCGAGGCGCTGAACAAGCGCGCGATGGAGCAGAACATCGCGATCGTTCGTACCCCGACCGGATTTGTCATGGCGCCGACCCATGAGGGCAAGATCGTAAAGCCGGAGGTGTTCAGCACATTGCCCGAGGCGATGCGCAAGGAGGTGGAGACTCGCATCGAGGCCCTGCAAAAGGAGCTTGAGACCATTCTCGAGCGTATGCCGAAGTCCGACAAGGTGCGACGTCAGCGCGTCAGCGATCTGAATACGGAGGTCGCCACGGTCGTCGTACGCGAGGCGCTGGACGATGTCGCCGCCATGTTCGCGGGAGAGGCCGAGGTACAATCCTATCTCGAGGCGGCTGGCCACGATCTCGTTCGCAACGTCGGCCTGTTTCTCGTCCAGTCGGGCGAGGAGAGCGAGATCGTCAAGCAGCCTGCCGACACAGCGCGTGACCCGCGCTTCCGCCGCTATCTGGTCAATGTCATGGTCGGCAACGGCGACTCTCCCGAGGAAGGTGCGCCACTCCACGAGGAGTTGAATCCCACCTACGGCAATGTCGTCGGGCGGGTCGAGCACATCGCCCAGATGGGCGCGCTGGTGACTGATTTCCTGTTGATCAAGCCCGGTGCCTTGCATCGTGCCAACGGCGGATATCTGCTTGTCGATGCTCGCAAGCTGCTGCTCTCACCTTTCGCCTGGGAGGCCTTGAAGCGCACGCTCAAGGCGCGCGAGATCCGCATCGAGCAGCCGTCCGAGGTCTCGGGGCTGATCTCTACCCAATCGCTCGATCCCGAGCCGATTCCGCTCGACATCAAGGTGGTCCTGTTCGGAGACCGCGAGCTTTACTACCTGCTCGCCATGCACGATCCCGATTTTGCCGGTCTCTTCAAGGTCCAGGCTGATTTCGACGATTCGATCTCCCGGTCCGCGGAGAACCACCTCGCCTATGCTCAGATCATCTCGTCGATCATCAGGGAGCATGGGCTGAGGCACGCCGATGCGGCTGCCGTCGCCCGGCTGATCGAGGAAGGCTCACGGCTTGCCGACGACCGCGAAAAACTCTCGATTCAGATCGGCCATCTGGCCGACGTCGTCCGCGAGGCCGACTATTGGGCGGGTACTGCCGGAAGTGCCGAGATCACTCGCGAGGCGGTCGTACGCGCGGTCGAGGAACATGCTCAGCGTTCGGATCGGCTGCGAGACCGTGCACAAGAGGCCATCTCTCGCGAGATCGTGCTCGTCGATACGACAGGCGCCAAGGTCGGCCAGATCAACGGCCTATCGGTGCTGCAGCTCGGCTCGTTCGCCTTTGGCCGTCCGAGTCGCATCACGGCGCGCGCACGGATGGGAGCTGGGCGTGTGACCGACATCGAGCGCGAGGTCAATCTGGGCGGGCCGCTGCACTCCAAGGGCGTAATGATTCTCTGGGGCTACCTTGCTGGCTTCTATGCCCAGGACGTACCCCTCGCGCTCGCTGCGACGCTGGTTTTCGAGCAGTCCTATGGCGGCGTCGACGGCGACAGTGCCTCATCCGCCGAGCTTTATGCCCTTCTCTCAGCCCTCTCGGAGGTGCCGATCAACCAATCTTTCGCCGTCACCGGGTCGGTCAATCAGTCGGGCGAAGTGCAGGCCATCGGCGGCGTCAACGAGAAGATCGAAGGCTTCTTTGATATCTGCCGCGCGCGCGGACTGACCGGCGGCCAGGGCGTCCTGATCCCGAAATCCAATGTTCAGCATCTGATGCTCCGCGAAGACGTCGTCGCAGCGGCCCGCGACGGTCAGTTCGCCATTCATGCGGTCGAGCACATCAATCAGGGCATCGAGATATTGACCGGCGTCATGGCCGGTGATCGTGGAACCGATGGAAACTTTCCTCCCGGCAGCGTCAATCGAATGGTCGAGGAGAAGCTCAGGGCCTTCGCCGAGCGTGCCCGGGCATTCGGTGCCCGGAGCGGCGGCGGTAGTGGCGGCAATGGAGATCGAACGTCATGATCGCACACGTTGCGGAGGCGGGCGAAGGGCGGGGGCGCGTTGTCCTGCATTTGACGCAGGCCGCGACGAGCCCGATTGCGATCCAGGCCGCAGTGCGCGTTGCGCAAGCCTTCCAATCCGAGATCGAAAGCCTTTTCGTCGAGGACGCGACGTTACTCGATATCGCAGCATTGCCGTTTGCCTGCGAAATTTCTCTCTCCGGCCGCCATCGGCGGGAGATCTCGCCGGAGGTGGTCGCTCGCCAGATGCGCGCTGCAGCGGCTGCCATCGGTCGTCAGCTGTCCGAACTCGCCCGGCAAGCCGAGGTGCCGGTACATGTGACGGTGGTCCGCAACGATCCGGTAGCGGCCTTGGTCGAGGCCTGTGCGACGCGTGGCCCTTGGAACGTGGTGGCGCTTGGCGAGCCGCTGTCGACAGCCACAGCGGAGCGTCTCGATGAGATGCTGACATTGGTGACCGGAACGACAGGCCTTATCGTCGTCGGCCCGATGGCAAAACGCGTCGGGGGGCGGGTCGTGGCCGTCGTCGAGGAGATCGGTCACTTCGATGTCGTGTTGAGAACGGCCCGCCGTCTCCATGGCGGCGATGAGAATTCGCGGCTGGTCCTGCTACTGGTTTCCGAGTCCGAAGAAGAAGCTCAAATCATGGATGATCAGGCCCGACTCGCGATCGGGGATGATGAAACGGTTGAGATCATGCGCGCGCGCATCGCACCATCAGAGCCTGCGATGGCAGCGGAACTGCTAAGGCGCTTGTCAGCGGGCTTCATCGTCGGTCGCTTCGGTGGCTTGCTGATCCCGCGGCGTGGAGATCTGCGGTCACTCTGCTCCGTGCTCGAGTGTCCGATGTTCCTGATGCGGTGAGGCCCGATGCGGCTGCGGTCAGCCCGCAGCTGCTGCGATCGGAGGCATGTCCCTGCGTGCCCCAGATAACGGCTCGCTGCGCAGCGCGGCGAGGAAGGAGTCGCGCCAATTCTTCACGTCGCGCCGTCTTACCCGGTCGATCAGCGCCTCGTGGCGCGACCGCCTCTCCTCGAGAGGCATGGTCAATGCCCGATGGAGAGCAATGGCCATCTCGTCGGTATCGTACGGGTTGACCAGGATGGCCTCCTCGAGATCCTCGGCGGCGCCCGAAAACTTCGAAAGCACGAGAACTCCCGGATTGTCGGCGTCTTGCGACGCCACATACTCCTTGGCGACAAGGTTCATCCCGTCGCGGAGCGGCGTGACCAGACCGACATGGCTGCCGCGGAACAGCGCGGCCAAGGTTCCTCGAGGCACAATTCGATGAATGTAGCGGACGGGGGTCCAGTCGAAGTCGCCGAACTCGCCGTTGATGGCGCCCGAGAGCCCCTCGAGTTCGTGACGGATTTCGGCGTATGCGGCCACGTCCTCCCGCGTTGGAGGGGCGATCTGCATCATCGTGACAGCTTTTCGCATCTCGGGATGCATCTCGAGTAGGCGCCGAAAAGCCTTCATCCGGTCCGGCAATCCTTTGGAGTAGTCCAGCCGGTCTACCCCCAACACGAACATGTTCGCCATGCTGCGCCGCTGGAGGCGGCTGATGTGCGCCTCCGCCTCCGGCGTGTGCGCCATCTCATAGATCGCATCTGCATCGATGCCGATCGGGAATGCGCTTGCCGTAATCGTGCGCTCGAAACAACGGACGCGGTCGTCGTCGAGGATCTCCCCGCCGCATTGCTCGACGATATAGCGAACAAAGTTGTTGGTATCGCCAGCCGTCTGGAAACCGACGACATCGTAGGCGAACATGCTACGTGCCAACGCGACATTTTCAGGAACAGCGCGGAAGATCTCCGGTGGCGGGAAGGGGATGTGAAGGAAGAAACCGATGCGCTGCCGACAGCCTTGCTTCCTCAATTCGTCGCCGAACGGAAGCATATGATAGTCGTGAACCCAGATGAGGTCCTCGGGCTCGACCAGAGCCGCCAGCTGAGCGGCGAGACGTGCGTTGACGCGACGATAGCCTTCAATGAAGGACGAATCGTAGACTGCAAGGTCTAGCCGATAATGGAACGCGGGCCACAGGACCTTGTTGGCGAACCCGAGATAGTAGGACTCGTACTCTTCGCGCGTGAGGGGCACCGTCGCTGTGCGCATGGAGTTCTGCTGCGACAGCTTCAGGCCGAGTTGGCCCTCGCTCTCGACGATCGTTCCATCCCATCCGAACCATACGCCACGCCCAAGTTGAAGGGCTTCACCGAGCGCAACGGCAAGACCGCCCGACTGAATGCCTTTCTCGAGATCGACGACTCGGTTGGAGGCAACGATCAGCCGGCTCATAGTGTGGACTCCCATGTTTTCGAAAGGCGCATCGCGCCATTGATAATTCCCACCATCGAATAGGTTTGTGGGAAATTTCCCCAAGCGACGCCTGTCAGGGAGTCGGTATCCTCCGACATGAGGCCCAGCGGGTTACGCGACGCGAGCAGGGCCTCGAAGATTTCTCGGGCCTCCTCGTGCCGTCCAATTCGGGCCAAGGCATCCACTCGCCAAAATGCACAGACGTTAAAGGCTGTCTCCGGCGCACCGAAATCGTCCGCCTCCTCGTAGCGCATCATGAACGGCCCTCGAGCCAGTGTCTTCTCGAGAGCCTCCACCGTTGCGACGAAGCGCGGATCACCGGGCTCGATCATGCCAACTTCGCCCATCAACAACACACTCGCGTCGAGAAACCGACCTTCGAAACTCTCGACGAAGGCATTTCGTTCCGCTGACCACGACCGTCGCAGAACGGCAGACTTCACAACGTCAGCCCGCTCACGCCAAAGCGTGGCACGCTCGGCGAGACCGAGATGGGCCGCAACCTTTGCCAGGCGGTCGCAACCGGCCCAGCTCATCACCGCCGAGGAGGTGTGTGGTCGCATTCGTGTCCGCAGTTCCCAGATGCCGGCGTCCGGCTTGTCGTGCAAAAGCCAAGCCTGCTCCCCGACTGCCTCCAGACGCTCGAACTCCTCCACGCCTGCTGCCATGTAGAGACGCTTGTCGAAGAACGCCGGTGCGGCACCCAGGATAATGTTGCCGTACGTGTCGTGCTGCATTTGGAGATAGGCCTGATTGCCTACGCGTACGGGCCCATTGCCGCCATAGCCCGGCAAGCCGGCGATAATCCGCTCATCCAGTCGTGTCTCAAGTCCGATGCCGTAGACGGGTTGGATGTGGCCGCTGCTGGAGCCTGCGACGACATTCATCATCCAGCGGAAATAGAGTTCCATCGTACGTACGGCCGCGAGCGAGTTGAGTGCCCGGACGACAAAAAAAGCGTCCCTGATCCAGCAGAAGCGATAGTCCCAGTTCCGGCCCGAACCGGGTGCTTCGGGGATCGACGTCGTGACCGCCGCGACGATGGCGCCCGTCGCCTCGTAGCTGCACAGTTTCAGCGTGATCGCAGCCCTGATCACAGCATCCTGCCATTCGAGCGGCAGGGCAAGGCGATGCACCCACGTTCGCCAATAGTCCAGCGTCCGCTCCTCGAAGTCGCGTGCCGTCTCCGCGACGCCCCCCTCCAGCGTTTCATCCGGTCCGAGTATCAAGCTGATCGGCTCGTCGAGGATGAACGGTGTGCCGCTCGCGAGATAGTCTATCGGGCCGTCCGTGGTGAGGCGCAATGTCATGTCCGAGCCTGCGAACCGGAGATGGTTCGAGCCTTGAGTCATGGCTCGGGGCGCGCGTCCGCAGTCGAATCCCGGACGGATCACAACGCGAATGCGGGGGCTGCCGCGGATGGGCCTGACGCGACGTACGAGCGTCTGAGGGCGGAACGATCGTTCCCGCCACTTGAAACGGGGCGCGAAGTCGGTGATCTCGATGGCGCCATCGGGGCTTTCAAGCACCGTTCGCAGGATGGCCGACTTCGGCACGTAGGCTTGACTGGCGACGGTGAAGCCTTCGAGCGAAATCTCAAAAACGCCACTTTCGGGATCGCCGTCGGACGAGCCAAGCAAGCCGTGGAACACCGGGTCACCATCGAAGCGCGGGAAGCAGGCCCACACGATCCTGCCTCTCTCATCGATCAGCGCGCTGATGGCGCAATTGCCGATCATGCCGAGGTTCAAGGATGGTGCCTGGGCTGGCGTGGCGGTCCGCTCAGTCAATGGCGTGTCCCTTCTCGAGTGTGTCAGCCGTCTCGCCAAGCCAAGCGAGGAACGAGGCCGTGTCTGCGACCCTGTACTGGGCGCATGTCTCGCCTGGGCCAATCTTCAAGGTCAGGCCACCTTGGCGATTGACGACCTCGAAGGCGTCTTCATCCGTCACGTCGTCGCCGGCAAAGAGCGGCTGCCGGCCGGAAAATGGCGGCTCCATCATGAAATCGGCCACGGCCATGCCCTTGTCCCCACCAGTGGGTCGCGCCTCAATGACCATTTTGCCACGGACCAGACGCACCCGGTCGTCGAGCCGAGCGATGCCTTCCATCACCTCGAGACACGCGTGCTCGAGATCTGGCCTGCCACGATAATGAATCGCGATCGCATGTGATTTGCGTTCGATCAGAAGGCCGACCTCGGTGCGGGCCAGTCGCTCCAGGCGCCGTTGGGCCTCGTCGAGAAAGGTCGCCTCAATCAATGCTCCATGGGCGCGTCCCAACGCGTCGCGTCGCGTCAATCCATGGACGCCCGCAACCGGACAACGAAACGGCGCGAGCATCGCGTCGATCTTCTCGATGTCCCGCCCGGTGACAATTGCAAGCGCCCCGTCCAATGCCCGCTTCAGCCGGGTCAATGTCTCGCGCGTCGTCTCTGCAAGCTGCACTGCATCCGGCTTCTCGGCGATCTCGACCAATGTACCGTCGAAATCCAGAAAGAGCGCCAACCGGTCGGGGTGCTTGAGTTCGAATAGGGTCATGCTCGCTGGGAAGCTCCCGAAACGTGGCGGTTATACGGCGTGCGTTAAGGACTGGAGCCGCGGGTGCCCGACGGGCCGTCGCGGTAACGCGCGAGGGCAGCAATTTGATCCATGTCACCTGCCGGCGTGCTACCGGACCGGAACTGGGCTAGTTTCCAGATCAGCGCGCCCGATGATAGCGCAACATCGCGACCACGCTGCCTCGATTAGAGAATTCATGCAAAGACCGCTGTCAGAGTCGAGCCCCCCTCAAGAGTTGCAGAAATCCTCGGAGAGTGGCGCGGGCACTGATACCACGGCTATTGCTGCCTCTGCGCGCAGTGGGCAACGTTGGATCGCGGCCATCCTTGCTCTTGCACTCATGGCAACTGCCGTGTGGTGGTTGATCGGCCGTGGCCCCGAGGTCCGCGTGATTGCGCCGGTTCGTGGCGATGCAGCGGAGGTCGTCTATGCGACCGGGAACGTAGAACCCGTGCATTGGGCCAAGGTGGCCGCTCTCCAACGCAAGCGCATCGTCGACATCTGTCGCTGCGAGGGCCGCCCGGTCACCAAGGGCGAGGTTTTGGTGCGCCTCGACGACGACGAGGAGCGTGCCGTTCTCAAAGAGCTCGAAGTGCGTCTGCGGCGCTATCGCGAAGACGCCGAGCGTCTGCGAGGTCTCGTCGAGCGTAACGTAACGCCACGGACCAGTCTCGATGAAAAGGAGACCCAGGTTCAAGAGTACGAAGCTCGTGTGTCAGCCCAGAAGGATCGCATCGACCTTTTGCTATTGAAGGCGCCGATGGATGGCATTGTCCTGCGTCGCGACGGAGAAGTGGGTGAAATCGCAGGCACGGGAGCCAATGATGTGCTCTTGTGGGTCGGCCAGCCGCGTCCGCTTCGCGTGGTTGCCGAGGTCAACGAAGACGATATCGCTCGCGTCAGAACCGGCCAGCGCGCGCTGCTACGTCACGAGGGCCACACGGGTACCCCCCTCAGTGCGATGGTCGACAGCGTTACGCCAAAGGGAGATCCGCAGACCAAGACTTTCCGCGTCTACCTTTCGCTCTCTGATGACACTCCGCTAAAAATCGGCATGAGCGTCGAAGCGAATATCGTTGTCGCCGACGTAAAGGACGCCTTTCTGGTTCCTTCGGAAGCCGTCTCCGACAAGGTCGTGCAGGTGATTGTCGATGGTCGCCTCCACCGTAGAACTGTCGAAACCGGCATTCGCGGAACCCGAATGACGGAAATCCGCAGCGGCCTTGCGAAATCAGAGCGCGTCGCGGCACCGTTCCGGGCCGATGTCGCGGACGGACGAAGCGTCAGGCCGATCCCGACGAGCGCCAAATGAGGCTCGTGCTCGACATTGCGGTCACGCATGTGCTGGCGCGCGTTCGCCAGACCCTGGTGGGCATGTTCGGCGTTGCGATGGGTGTCGGCTTCTCAGTCATGATGGCCGCGCTGATGGAGGGTTCGCAGCGTGACTTCGTCACGCAACTCGTCGATAGCCTGCCGCATATCACGATCAGCGACGAGCGCCGTCATCCGCCGCGCCAGCCAGCCGAAGATGTTTACGCTGCGGTGCAGTTCTCGGGCCTGAGAACACCCGTCATTCGCCCCGGGATTCGCAATCCCTACGCAATCATGGCATCCGTCGAAACTTGGCTCCAGGGAGCCGTTGCTCCGTCCGTCGCTACGCGCGCGGTGATCCGCTACGCCGGCCGCGACACGGCGGCGAATGTCACCGGCATCGACCCGCGCCGAGAAGTGTCTGTCTCCAAGCTCGCGAGCCAGATCCGTGAAGGGACACTGGATAGCCTCTACAAATCCTCAAATGCGGTGATCCTCGGGGATAAGCTGGCGGCCAAGATCGGCGCTCGCGTCGGAAATACGATCGCGCTTGTCTCGGGAACGGGGCAGATCCTCACCTGCACCGTGGTTGCACTCCTCCACACCGGCATCAGCCAGACCGACGAGACACAAGCCTACACGCTGATCAAGACCGCGCAGATCCTCACCGGGCAGACGGCGCTGGTGAATGCCATTCGCATCCGCACCACCGATATTCTGGCGGCTCGCGATGTCGCGGCGCGCATCGAGGCGCAGACTGGCTACAAGTCGGTGTCCTGGCAGGAGGCGAACGAGGATCTGCTGTCGGCGTTCCAGGTCCGCAATTTCATCATGTACACGGTCGTGGGGGCCATTCTGCTCGTGGCTTCGTTCGGCACCTACAACATCATCTCGACGATCACGCACGAGAAGACCCGCGACATCGCCATTCTGAAGTCGCTCGGCTTCACCGAAAGGACGGTTCGTTCGATCTTCTTCGTCGAGGCGGTCATCATCGGTCTAGCCGGTACGGTGCTCGGCTGGATACTAGGGTTCGTGCTTTGTCTGATGCTGGGCTCGGTCGAGTTCAAGAGCCCATTCATGGACGCCACGACCTTGCCTCTCTACTACTCGCCGTCGCACTATCTTATGGCCGCCGCCGTCGCCATGACTGCTTCGGGCATCGCTGGCTACCTACCGGCTCGCAAGGCTGCAGGCGTGCACCCGGTCGAGATCATACGCGGTGCCTCGTGATGAGCGCGCCTGGTAAGCCGTCGGTGTCGCGCGACCTCCTCGAACTCCGCCGCGTTACCAAGACCATCGGCGATGGCGTCGCCACAACGCTCGTCAAGGATATCGATCTGGTCGTGCGCTCGGGCGAGTTCGTGGCCGTAACAGGGCCGTCGGGCTCGGGGAAAAGCTCGCTTCTCTACCTGCTCGGACTGCTCGATGTCCCAACATCCGGCGATGTACTAGTCGAGGGGCGTCCGGCCAGCCGCCTCGACGAAGTCGCGCGCGCCCACCTGCGCCTCTCGCTTCTCGGCTTCGTGTTCCAGTTCCACTTTCTGTTGCCCGAGTTCTCGGCGCTTTCGAACATCATGCTGCCCATGCGCGCGCTGGGCCGGCTCGACGATGCGGCGATGCGGCGTCGCGCCCTAGAGTTGCTCGCCTCCCTCGGACTCGAGGATCATGCGCATAAGCTCCCGGGTCAGATGTCGGGCGGCCAGCGTCAGCGCGTCGCGATCGCGCGGGCGCTGGCCAATGAGCCGCTCGTCATCCTCGCCGACGAGCCGACCGGCAATCTCGACACGCATTCCAGTGAGCAGGTGCTCGCCATTTTTCGCCACCTTGTCGACGAGACCGGCCGCGCTATTGTCATGGTCACCCACGACCTGGACCTCGCCGCCCGGGCAGACCGCCAGATCCGCATCGTCGACGGTCGCCGTGTGACGTGAGTGTTTCAATCAGCGCGGGAAGAGGTCGACCTGTCCGTGGCTAGGGCCTTACTGCTCCTTGCCGGGCCACTCTCGCCTGGCGGCAACGACCATCATGTACTCGGCGATATTCTCGAGAGTGATGATGCCGACGACTCGTGACTCATCGTCGACGATGCCGACGAGCGGTTGGCCGCTCGTCTGGAGTGCTGCAACCGCCTCCGACAGCGGGGCGTGGCGATTGATCGTCACCACGTCCCGCTCCATCACATCGAGCACCGGCGTCAGGGGGCCGGTCGCCGCCAAGGCGCGGATCATGCCGTCTCGGGTCAGGACACCGCGTAGCTTGCCGGCGCCATCGGTAATCGGGAACTCCCGCTGCGTTGTTGCGAGCAGTGCCTCGACGGCTTGTCCCACCGAGGCTTGCGTGTCGAGCGTCGCGAAGGACGTTATCGTGGCCTTGCGCATGGTGACGTTCTTGGTCGCCTCGCCGAGTTCGACCGCGTAGCTCTCGTGGCTGGCCGCAAGAAAGACGAATAAGGCAATAAACAGCAGTAGCGGATTGCCGAACAAGCCCAGGAAACCGAGGCCGAAGGCGACGGCTTGTCCGATGGAGGCAGCGATCCGGGTCGCTCGGGCACGATCCAGCCTATAGGATAGCAGAGCGCGCAGGACCCGCCCGCCGTCCATCGGAAATGCCGGGATCATGTTGAAGACGACCAGCATCACATTAACGAGCGCGAGCCGTGTAACGAGATCGATCTTCTGATCCTCGACGGCGGCAGCCATGCGCTCTGCATCGATCCGCGCGCCGAAAACCGTGAAAAGCAGGAAGGCAATGACGACGTTCACTGCCGGCCCTGCGAGCGCGATCAACAGCTCCTGTCCGGGCTTTTCCGGCATCCGCTCGATGCTTGCGACACCGCCGATGGGGAGCAAAGTAATGTCGCGTGTCCCGATGCCGAAGCGCCGAGCCGTCAGTACATGACCGTACTCGTGGGCGAGGACGCAGGCGAACACCGCCAGCAGAAACACGACGGCCTCGATTGCCGCGGCTTGACCACCGCGCGACCCAGCCGAGACTGCAAACCAAGCGACGAGAAGAAAGAACGTGAGGTGGATGCGCACCTCGGTTCCGGCGATGCGTCCGATAGATATCGACCAACTCATCATGCCGTGCCTCCTGCGGGCGCACCGGCGGCTCGCCGCCGACGTAGCCAAAGCTGCCTGATCCGCTTCTCGAACTCGAGCACCATGAGCAGCATCACCCCAATAGCTACTATGATCAGCCCGTCGATCATCGCTACGTCGCGCGTATGGAAAAGGTGCTGCATGAGCGGCAGGTAGGTAAAGGCCAGCTGCAGGACGGCAACGCAAGCGACGCCGATCAGCACCGCAGGCGTCCCCAGCACGCCTTGCACAGTAACCGACGGTCCACGCAAATAGCGAACGGAAAAGAGATAGAAGATCTCCATTACAACGATCGTATTCACGACGAGCGTGCGTGCCTCCTCGATCGAACGGCCATTCTGCTCGGCCCAGCTGAAAACCGCGAAAGAACCTGCCGCGAACATGAGCGCGACAAGTGCTACCCGCCAGACCAGAAAACCCGAGATCGGCGGCTCCTTGGGATTGCGTGGCGCACGACGCATGACGTCCGGTTCGGTCGGCTCGAAGGCGAGTGTCAATGCCAGGGCGATCGAGCTCACCATGTTCACCCAGAGAATCTGGAGCGGGGTGATGGGTAACGTAAGTCCCAGCACTATCGCCGTGGCTATGACGATGCCTTCCCCGCCGTTTATAGGAAGGATGAAGCTGATGACCTTGCTCAAGTTGTCATAGACAGTTCGTCCCTCGCGCACGGCGGCTACGATCGAGGCGAAGTTGTCGTCGGCGAGGACCATGTCGGATGCCTCCTTGGCAGCCTCCGTGCCGTTGCGTCCCATGGCAACGCCAACGTCGGCGCGCTTCAGCGCGGGGGCATCGTTGACGCCGTCGCCGGTCATGGCAATCACTGCACCATCCGCCTGCAGTGCTTCGACGAGACGCAATTTGTGCTCGGGGCTGGTCCTTGCAAAGATGTTCGTCTCGAGCACGACGCGACGGAGATCGACGTCGCTGAGGGTATCGAGATCGTGTCCCGTCAAGACCGTTGTGGGTCGCGGAAGTCCGAGTTGGGCGGCTATGGCTGCGGCGGTGGCCGCATGGTCGCCCGTGATCATCTTGACCGCGATTCCGGCGCGCTGGCATTCCGCAATCGCTTCGATCGCTTCCTGTCGGGGCGGATCCATTAGCCCTACTAGTCCTTCGAGCGTAAGCCCGTGGTCGACATCACCAAGCCTGAGATCCCGCTTGTCGCTGGGGCAGGGACGAGAGGCTAGTGCAAGTACGCGACGCCCGTGTCGCGCAAGGTCATCGATCGCGGCGAGCCAATAAGCCAGGTCAATCGGCATCTCTCCGGCACCGACACGCTGGCAGCGGCACATCGCGAGAATCCGCTCCGGGGCACCTTTTACGCAGGCGAGCACCTCGCCCGTCTTGGTTCGATGGAGGGTGGCCATGTAACGGTTGGCAGCTTCGAAGGGGATTTCGTCGAGCCGCGCCAGTTCGTCGACAAGCTTCTCGTGGTCGTAGCCCGCTTTGATCCCCAATGTGACGAGCGCGCCCTCCATGGGGTCGCCGTCGACGATAAAGCCCCCTGGCCCCTTACGAATCGCCGCATCGTTGCACAGGAGCGCGATGCGACCAATGTTCGCCAGCCCGGAATGGGCGATTGGATCTATTTCGCGACCGTCGAGGGCAAAGCCGCCGCGCGGCTCATAGCCGACACCGCCGACATCGATCCGTGCATCGGCGAGCACGATGCTGGTTACGGTCATTTCGTTACGGGTGAGGGTGCCCGTCTTGTCGGTGCAGATCGTCGAGATCGACCCCAACGTCTCGACTGCTGGCAATCTTCGAATAATGGCGTGCCGACCAGCCATGCGCTGGACACCGATTGCGAGCGTGATGGTGAGCACGGCCGGCAGCCCTTCGGGAATAGACGCAACGGCGATGGCGACGACGGCAAGGAACGCTTCGTTCAGCTCGTATCCCCGCCCGAGCACCGCGATCGAGAACAAACCGACCGCAAGCGCCCCGATGACGATCGTCAGCCGGCTCGCAAACGTGTTCATTTGCCGGATCAGCGGCGTTTCGAGCTGCTCGACCCGGCTGAGTAGCGCGCTGATCCGACCAAGCTCGGTGTGACGGCCGGTTGCGACGACGACTCCTGAGCCCTGCCCCGCGGTTACCAGAGTTCCCGAGAAGCCGATCGACCGACGATCACCGAGTGGGGCCTCTGCGGCGACCGGTTCCGTATCCTTTTCGACCGGGACCGATTCGCCCGTCAGGATGGCCTCGTCCAGACGCAGGTTGCGAGCTTTGAAGAGCCGGACGTCGGCTGTCACTCGATCGCCGGCCTCAAGCAGCAGGACATCGCCGGGCACGACCTCGCCGGCATCGACAGTAACTCGGCGACCAGCTCTGAGAACGGAGGCCTTAGGGCTGATCATGCCTCTGATCGCCTCGAGGGCAGCCTCCGCTTTGCCCTCCTGAACGAAGCCGATGAAGGCATTCAGTATTACGACGCCCAGGATCACGGCCGTGTCGAGCGGATGACCCAGCAGCGCCGTGACGACGGCAGCGGCGAGCAGCACGTAGATCAGCAGATTGTTGAACTGCGCTAAAAGCCTCTGAATGGCCGTTTTCCCGACGCCGGCGGGTAGCGCATTGCGGCCGTATTGCTCGAGACGGCGTGCGGCCTCGGCTGCCGAGAGACCGTCCGTGGATGCGCTCAGATGCGCCAGGGCATCACTCTGCGGCCTGGCGTGCCAACCCGGCTGTTCGGATCGGCTTGCCGCGCAGCTCGACGATGTTGTGGACATGTCGGCGGTGCTCATCAGTTCCGTCCTTGCCCTCGACTGAAAGCTCAACGGTGAACGACCAGATGTTCACCGTCCTGTTTCCGGATCGGGTCCGTCGAAGTTGAGCGACTAGCTTCCAGGATGACCTTTTACGTGGGAGCGCGCCCAAAGCCGTTGATGTCGCTCAAGAGCGAGAACGTCCGCCAAGCCTTTTAGCCTCGCAGGCGAAACCAGGAATAGAAGCAGAGGGGGCTTGAAAGGCAAACTCACGCATCAGTTGTAAAGAAAAGTCTCATGGTCCCTGCGAGCCGAACGAGATCACTCCCGATCCGTCCGATTCATGTGCAGGTAAGCCTTCGCGAGAAGGTGGGCCGATATGGGGGCCGTGATAAACAGGAAAAGCGCAATCAGAAATTCATGGAAGCTGATTTTGTCGTGGCCAACGAATTGGTACAGCATCGATGCCATGAGGATTGCGCCGATTCCCACCGTCGTCGCCTTCGTTGGTCCATGAAGGCGCTGCAGCGGATCAGCCAATCTCGCAAGTCCCAGCGAACCGACGAGCATAAACCCCGCGCCAACCAGCAGTAGTGCCGAGATGATGATTTCGCCCACGATGCTCATACCAGCCTCACTCGATCACGTTGCCGCGCAACAGATACTTGCAGAACGAGATCGTCGCGACGAATGCGACCATCGCGAACAGCAGGGCGGCCTCGAAGTAGATGAAGGTCGCGTAGCTCATGCCGAAGAGAATGATCAAGGCGATCGAGTTGATCACCATCGTGTCGAGCGCAAGCAGGCGATCTGTCGGCGTTGGGCCGACGAGCAGACGCCACAGGTTCAGCACGACGGAGAAAGATATAGCGGCGGCCGATACTGCGAGGGCAATGGAAATCATGTCAGGATCCTCATCAGGCGCTGCTCATAGCGTTGCTTGATGTCGCTGACCACTGCCGCCGGGTCGTCTATGTCGAGACAGTGAACCGACAACGAGCGCATGTCGTCTGAGACATCGACCGACAGAGTACCCGGGGTCAACGTTATCGTGCCGGCCAGAGCGACGATGGCTTCGGGTGAACGGGCATCGAGCGGCACCGTGATGAATTGCGACCGCAGTGTGTGGGGATTGCGGAACAGGATGAGCCGGGCAACCTGCAGGCTCGACACGACGATGTCGTACAGAACGATGCCGATATACTCCGCGACCAGCAGCGGCCTACCGATCTTTGCGCGTTCAGGCCAATAGACACTTGTCAGCTTAGCGACAGCGGTGCCGACGATCATGCCCATCACGACCGAGCCAGGTGTCAGGGCGTTGACGAGCATGATCCAGACGACCACCAGTACAGCGGTGAGAACGGGATGGGGCAGTATTCGCTCGATCATATCAGGGTACCTGCGAGATCGTTTTGCGAAGGACGGCATCGATATAAATCGAGGGCGTCGACATTTCCCGCGCCGTTGCCTCGAGATCTGTCATGGCGCCACCGCCCAACACACTGAGCGCGGCGCTCAATCCGATCAGAACTGCGACTATGACCACGGGGGCCAGCGGCGTTTTTGCAGAAGGCTCATGGTCGGCCGTCTTGGGCTCTTCGCAAGCGGCCCAGAACAGTGTGGAGCCTGCGCGAGCGTACCCCGCGATCATCAGGAGGCTGCTCGCCAGAATTGCGGTCCAGGCGACGGTGCCCATACCGGGCGTTCTGAGGCTGTCGAGTATCGCGAGCTTGCCGATGAAGCCGGACAGAGGTGGCAGCCCGACGCTTGCAATGCCTGCGAGCAAAAAGAGAAGACCTAGCAACGATGCATTCGGCATACGATGCGTCGGGGTCAGCCGATCCCCGGCTCGCCCACGACCGGCCGCCGTCACGTCGACGAGCAGGAACAGAGCAGCACCGATGAGCGTGCTGTGCAGCATGTAATAGAGCGCTGCCGTCAACTGGCGCGGCTCAAGTCCGGCACCAGCCAGCAAAAGCGTGCCCATCGAGGCGATGACCGAATAGGACGCGAGTTCGAGCATGGAGCGGCTGGCAAGAACGCCGATGGCGCCCAGCACGAGCGTCACTGCGGCCGCTGGCATCAACACCGCAGTCAACGCCGCCGAGACGCCAGCCTCGTTGCCGCTGAATGCGACAGAGTGAAAGCGCAAGATCGAGTAGGCACCTACTTTGGTGAGCAGAGCGAACAATGCCGCGACGGGCGCGGATGCCGCGCCGTAAGTGCCCGGCAACCACCAATGCAGGGGGACGATCGCGCTCTTGATTGCGAAGACCGCGAACAACAGCAATGCCCCCGTGCGCAGGAGCGCGACGTCGCCAGGGGCGAGCGCTGCCAAGCGCCCGCTGAGGTCCGCCAAGTTGAGCGTTCCTGTGGCTGCGTAAATGAGGCCGACCGCGATCAGGAATAGTGACGATCCAATAAGATTGAGCGTCACGTATTGGAAGCCGGCCTTCAGCCGCCATGCTCCGTCGCCATGCAGCATCAGGCCATAGGATGAGATCAGCATCACTTCAAAGCAGACGAACAGATTGAAAATGTCGCCGGTCAGGAATGCGCCGTTGATGCCGACCAACTGGAACTGGAACAGCACGTGAAAGTGCTTGCCGCGTGCGTCCCAGCCATTGATCGCATACAGGATCGCCACCAGCGCGATGAAGCTCGTCAACGCCACCATCATCGCGGAAAGCCGGTCCAGCACCAGTACGATGCCGAAGGGCGCAGGCCAGTTCCCGATGGCGTAGGAACTCGGCCCGTTCGAAGCCTGCACGAGCAGGACGATGCTCGTCACGACAAGTGCAAGAACGGATGCGACGCCCACAGTACGCTGACGGGACAGATCTTCACGGGCGCCTATCAGCAAGGCGGTCGCCACAAGCGCGGGCAGAACGAACGGGACGACGATCAGGTGATTCATCGGCCGTCCTTTTGCCCAACGCTACCGAACTCACGGACCATGTCGGTGCGCTCTACCTCAGCGGCATCGGAACCGGTCTCGAGGTAGGCACGAAGGCCGAGTACGACGATCAGTGCAGTCATTCCGAACGCGATCACGATTGCCGTCAGCACGAGCGCCTGAGGCAGAGGATCGGTGTAGTCGGTGATTCCCGGTCGGATGATCGGCGGCTTGTCGATGGTCAGCCGCCCCATCGCGAGCAGAAACAGGTTCACGGAATAGGATACGAAGGTCAGGCCGACGATGACCGGCAGCATGCGCCGCTCGAGAAGGAGATAGACGCCGACCGCCATGAGGATGCCGATCGCGCTCGAAAGCAGGAGCTCCATCAGGTCGTCTCCTGAGGCGCGGGATTGCGTGGTGGTTGAGGAACCGGTGTCTCATCCGGCGTGCCGACGCCATCGCTCGTTGCCGGGCGCTTATCTTCGACGCGGGCAAGATTGGCGAGTGAAATGAGCACAATTCCGACGACTGTCAGAAAGACGCCAATGTCGAATACTATGACAGAGGCGATCTCAACCGTGCCGATGAGCGGGATCGGAACGTAGCCGAAGGTGCTGGTAAGGTAGGGGTAGCCAAAGAGCCACGAGGGGAGGCCACTCACCGCGGCGATCGTAATGCCAGCGCCGATCATCAGATGCGGATCGAATCGGGCCCGCTCCTGGCTCCAATTATAGCCGCTTGCAACGTACTGCATGATGTAGGCGATGCCCACCAGCACGCCGGCGATGAAGCCGCCCCCCGGCTCGTTGTGCCCACGCAAAAAGATGAAAACGCCCGACGTGATAATCATTGGCAGGAGCAAGCGCGTGCCAACCGTGGTGATAAGGCTGTGGGGACTTCCGCTCGGCTTCTCAGGTTGGACGTGCTCGAGGCGCTGACCGGAGCGCCCCCGCAGCGCTGCGTCCAACAGCGCGAAAATGGCTATGCCCGCGATGCCGAGCACCATGATCTCGCCGAGGGTATCAAAAGCGCGGAAGTCGACCAGGATCACATTGACGACATTCGTGCCGCCGCCGCCCGGCTTGGATTGGGCCAGGTGATAGTCGGAGATCGACTGATAGCTGCGAGACATCACGGCGTAGGCAAGCCCGCCCACTGCGGCGCCCGATGCCACGGCGATGGCGCCGTTGATCATCTTGCGTGAGGACGTTGCGACGTCGGTGCCCATCTTTGGCATCAGGTTCAGTGCGAGCAGCATGAGTATCGTGGTGACGACTTCGATCGAGATCTGAGTCAGCGCCAGATCCGGAGCCGAAAACTGCAGGAAGGCGAGCGAGACAATAAAGCCGACCGACGCCGTCATGATAATCAGCATCAGGCGATCATGTGATTTGAGCACCGCGACCGTTGATGCTGCGAGGAGCACGAGCCATCCGACAGTCGCGGGTAGGCCAGGAGAGAGTGCAGCCCTGTTGCCTGGGCCGTGCGTGCCGCCGAGGAACGCGTACAAGCCGAGCGCAAAGACGGCGACGATCGAGACCGCTACATAGCGTGGCAGGCTGCGCGAATCGAGCCGGTCAATGGCTGCGCGCCCCCCGGCCTCGATCGCGACGAGCGTCTCGTTGAAGATCCGCGTGGCGTTGGGGCGCCGGAATGTGCTCTGCAGAGCCTCGAGGCGATGCATAAAGCGGACGAGCAGGACGCCGGCGATCAAGGCGACCATGCTTGCCGCAAGCGCCATGGTGAACCCGTGCCAGAGGTACAGTTGGACCGGCTTGGGCAAGCCGCCCGTCACCGCGCGTGCCGTCATGTCAACGATCGGTGAGGCCAGCGACGGCAACAAGCCGATGATCACCACGGGAACGACAAGTATGGCCACGGGTAGCCACATGCCCACTTGCGGGTCATGCGGGTGTGCGGTCTCCGGATGACGCGTTTTGCCCATGAACGTTCCATGGACCAGCCGCGCGGAATAGCCGACCGATAGACAGGCCGAAAGGGTTGCCACCAGTCCGAACAGCCACGGCATGCCGGCGTAGGTCGTCCCGAAAGCCTGCTCGAGCATCATCTCCTTGGAGACGAAGCCGTTCAGAAGCGGCAGGCCAGCCATGGATGCGGCCGCGATCGTTGCAAGCGCGGCCGTGATCGGCATGAGCCGGGCGAGCCCCCCGATGCGTTCGAGGTTCCGAGAGTCTGCTTCGTGGTCGACGATACCGGCACTCATGAACAGCGCGGCCTTGAACAGCGCATGATTGAGGATGTGGAACATTGCCGCGACGGCTGCCGCGTGTGTCCCGAGGCCCAACAGCATTACGATCAAGCCGAGATGGCTGACGGTCGAATAGGCAAGCAGTTGCTTGAGATCGCGCTTGAAGAGAGCGATCGAGGCTGCGATCAGCATGGTCGCTAGACCGACCAACGGCACGATCGTAAGCCACATCTCCATCGGCGAAAACACGGGCCACAGGCGCGCCAGAAGAAAGATGCCGGCTTTCACCATGGTGGCGGAATGCAGGTAAGCGGAGACCGGCGTCGGGGCTGCCATGGCGTTCGGCAGCCAGAAGTGGAACGGGAACTGGGCCGACTTCGTGAAGGCGCCGATCAGGATCAATGCCAGGGCGGCCGGGGCATGGGGGTGTGCCCGGATCTCGGCGCCGCGCTGGAGGAGTTCGGTCACCTCGTAGGTTCCGGCTGCATGTCCGAGAATCAGCATGCCGCCGATCAGGGCCAGACCGCCGCCGCCCGTCACGATCAATGCCATGCGAGCGCCCTGCCGCGATTCAGGGCGGTGCGACCAGTGGCCGATGAGCAGGAACGAACTGAGGCTCGTCAGCTCCCAAAATACGAGCATGACGAGGATGTTGTCGCTCAGCGTGATGCCGAGCATAGCGCCCTGGAAAACGAGCAGTACCGCGTAGAAGCGACCGACCGGCTCGCTATCGTCAAGGTAGTTTCGCGCATACAGGATGACGAGCAGCCCCATGCCGAGGATCAGGGCGGCGAAGAACAATCCCAGGCCATCGATGAAGAAGGAGAACGACAGGCCGAGCTGAGGCACCCAGTCAAAGCGCGAACCTACCGGCTGACCCGACCAAACGGCGGGAGCATACGACAGGAGAATGGCAAGCGCCGTGAGTGTTACCGCAGCAGCGCCATTAGCGCAGGCCGCATGACCGGCTCTACGCAGCATGAACGGGATGATGGCCCCCACCACCGGAACCAGAACGACAGCGCTGGTTAACATGGCCTCCCGATCGTCGGTGATGGCGACGTTGCGCTTCGCGCCGACGTCACGGATGGTCTACCTGTGCGGTTCGGATCCGTCCAATGACCCGACCGCGGTTCAGCCGCTGCTCAACCTGCAACAAGCAATTGATATATGCCCCCGGCTCGGGAGCAAGCTAAGCTCCCAGCCGCCCACGGGATTTGCAGCACGAATTCGAGCCTTCCATACAAAGACGGGTGCGGCTTGAACATCCAGCATTTCCCGCGCGCGCTTCAACGGTCGGTGTCGGTTTTCATTCAGCGAAGCCATCCGAGAATCGCGATGTCGGTTGCGGTTGGCAATTGGGGTTTTTACTGTGGGGTATTTCCTGGTCAGTGGCGAAAGCGCCGTGAGGGGCGGCGACTAATCGATCGTCCGTGAGTTACCCAACATAGCTTCCCCCATTGCAATCGAGGATGGCGCCCGACACGTAGGACGCGGCCGGCGTCAGCAGCATCATGATCATCCATGCGATTTCATCCGGCTGGCCGATTTTTCCGCGTGGCAGCGTCGAGTAATCGGTCGTGTTGCCTTTCGTCATCGCGGTCAGCACCGGCCCTGGCGCCACGCCATTGACGAGGACGCCGCGCCCCACCGCATTCCGCGACAGCCATCGCACCACCACATGCACCGCGCCTTTGGAGGCGGAATAATCGAGTGGCGTCGAGAGCGACGTGCCGCCCGTGCGGCCCGCCACCGAACCGATCATAACGATCGACCCGCCTCCGCGTGCCGCCATGTGCTCGATCATCGCCGAACCAAGCAGGATCGGCACCATCACGTTGACGTCCATCGTCTGCATGAAGCGTTGGCGCGGGTTCTCGGCCTTGAGCAGCGGCGTGCGTCCCAGAATGCCGGCGCAATGCGCGAGTCCGTCCACGGGCCCGCGTGCGATCAGCTTCTCGGCAAAGCCGTCTTCGGTGAGATCACCTTCGAGCGTGTCCACCGTAGCGCCCATGGCCTCGACCTCGGCCTTGACCTCGGCGAGCGGCGCGCGGTCGGTGAGGAGCAGAGTGGCACCGAGCTGGGCGGCGGCCTTGGCGGTCGCGCGGCCAATGCCGTTGGCGGCGCCGGTCACGACGATGCGTTTGCCGACGAGGCTCAAGGCTTGGGGCAGGGGAATGCTGCGCTGGGTGTCGATCATGGGGCGTCCTCCGGGTTATCGTTGTCGCCCATGATCGGCCCGCACCCCCGGCACCTGTCAATCGCAAGCGATCAGGACTTCCGCCGTGCGCCCCCGATGATGAGCATCACGCCGAAGATCACGCCCGCCATAGCCGGCAAAACCTGCCATTCGACAGCGATCGGCGTCAGCAGGCCGGCCGCCACCGCGAGCTGCTGCACTCCGAGTGTCGTCACCGGGATCAGCGCCGTGGTTGCGACGAAGTTTTCCGCGCCAAGCTTCACCACTACCGAGAAGCCGAGATACTGCATCGCAGTCAGCACTATCGCCCCGACGAAAAGACCGAGCCAGATGGCGGACGGATCAATCAGATGATGCGGCTCAGGCAGCCATTTCGGCGCTGTGAAAAGCTCGTGTGCCGCCCCGGCCATGGCGAGAAACAGTAAGATCGTGCCAACACCACAGGCGAGCAAAAGCACCAGTCCCGTCACGCGCATCTTTTCGGGAATGGTTCGCGCAGCGCGGTTCCACGGATGCTGCTCAGCGGCGAATGAGCGCGCGCTCATGATGAAGCCGCATGCCGCGCCGAGGAGTAGCCCGCCGATCGGCGAGGCCGACTCCATGCGCGGCACGTACCACAGGATGGTGCTGATGATGACGAGGCCGCCAAGGATGCCGAGGCGACTCGGGCGCCGCCCGACGAGGAAGTACCCGAGCAACATTGCGATCGGGACACCGAGCCGGACCAGTACACTGCCGTCGGTGGGCGTAACGAGGCCGAGCAGCACGTAATAGACGGCCTCCATGGCGATGATGCCGCCGCCGACGACGAGGCTCAGCGGATGCGAGACGACGGATCGCCAGTCCGGCCCGAGCCCGCTTGCCAGCAGTAGCGCAATCGCGCCCACGGGCATCGCCCAGAACAGCAAGGCGATGGGATTGACGCCCAGCTGCTGGCCTAGCCCGTAAGAGACATTGAGCACTGCGAGCGCGATCGAGAACAAGCCGGCCTCGATCCAGCCGTCGCGGCCCGGACGCGTCGTTTGGCTATCCACGGGCGGGTCGCCCCTCGATAAGGCATTCATTCAGAGACGTCGCGCCATCTGGCGAAGTGAACCGCGGTGTCGCCCCACGTACGCGTGTCGAGCGCCTCAAACCCTGCGGGCCAAACAACCGTGACGTCGGCCCGTTCCTCGAGCACCGCGACGGCGCCCGGCTCGAGCCATCCGCCTTCGGACGCTGCCGCGATGGCCCGCTCACCGAGACCCTTGCCGTAGGGCGGGTCAGCCAGCACGAGACCAAAGCGTTCGCGCTGCAGTGCGGGGCCGAGGCTCGTGGCATCGCGCCGGTAGATCCTTGTCTGCCCGGTTAAGCTGAACGTCTCTATATTGCGCCGGATAAGCCCGCGCGCTGCCGCGTCCTCCTCGACGAAAAGGCAGAAGATGGCGCCCCGCGAAAGCGCCTCGATGCCGAGCGCGCCGGTGCCGGCAAAGAGATCGAGCACGCGACGGCCTTCGACATCGAAGCCGTCGATGCCGTGAGCGAGAATGTTGAACACGGATTCGCGCACCCGGTCTGAGGTCGGCCGGATGCTGCCGTCATCCGGTGTCGCCAGTGCCCGGCCACGCAACTTGCCGCCAATCACCCTCACGGCCCGTCGTCCTCGTCCACGATCTTGGCGGAGCCAGCGCGGGTGTGGCCGCCTGGGCGCGTCCGTTCGTGGCGGGCGGCGTCCCTCGCCTTGGTGCGCCGCTCCTTGTCCGCATCCGCCGCTTCCATGAGGCCGAGTTCGCGGGCGAGGGTCGGGCCCAACTGCTCCGCCAGCACGCGCCGCTTCACCGGCTCGACTTCACCCGCTGGAAGGTCCAGCAGCTGGAAGGGGCCGTACGAGATGCGGATCAGCCGATTGACGTCGAGACCGAGCGCGGCGAGCACCTTACGGACCTCGCGGTTCTTCCCTTCGCGCAGACCGATCGTCAGCCAAGTGTTGGCACCTTGCTGCTTGTCCAGAGTGGCCTCGATCGGACCGTACTTGACGCCCTCGACCTCGATGCCGTCTTTCAGTTTATCGAGCGCTGCGGCCGTCGTCCGCCCGTGTGCGCGAACCCGGTACCGCCGAAGCCAACCCGTCGCGGGCAGCTCCATGTGTCGTGCCAGCGCGCCGTCGTTGGTGATCAACAGCAGCCCTTCGGAGGTGACGTCGAGGCGCCCGATCGAGATGACCCGGCCGAGAGTCGCCGGCAACTTGTCGAACACGGTCTCACGGCCTTCAGGATCACGATGCGTCGTCACCAATCCCTTCGGCTTGTGGTAGCGCCAAAGTTTCGGCGGCTCGACGCCCGGAAGCGGGCGGCCATCGACCAGTACCTTGTCTTCGGGCTTCACATCGAGCGCAGGCGAGCGGATGACATGCCCGTTCACCGCGACGCGACCGTCCGCGATCCAGCGCTCCGCATCCCGACGTGAGCAGAGACCCGCGCGGGCCATGGCCTTGGCGATGCGCATCGGCTCGGCCGCTCCGCCGGATGGCGCGACCACGGTCTGCGGACGCCCTCGGGCGGGGCGCGGCTTGGGGCGTGGCGGTGCTTCCGGCCTCGACTCGTGCCGGTCGGGTCGGGACGCCCGTTGTGGGCGCTCATCGCCACTTCGAGGTCCGCGCCGTGGTTTATCGTTGCTGCTCATGGATACCGGCTTTGCTGCAATGGCCCAATTGGGGGCCCGGGTGAGCCGCTACCATCAATGCCGTGCGTCGTGTCGATGGAGGCATGCTCCGACTTGGTGAACCACGAAGCGGACACACGCCACAAGTGGCAACTGCGGCCGGCAGTGTCACCGAGGTCGGCAGGGCGGCCACGGACGACAGGGGGTACGGACGTGGACGTTGGTCGGACGGCGACCGATCGTTTCCAAGGTCTTGCAAAATCACGGAACTATCCGCACGTACCGCGTGTTGCTGGCCAGGACAGGAGGATCTCGATCATGTTCAAAAACCGGTTGAAGACACTCTTCGCGGCAGCGGTGATCGCCGTTGCAACTTCGGTCGTCGCGCCTCAGGCCGAGGCGCACCGGAGACATTACCATGGCGGCCACATCGCTGCCGGAATCATCGGCGGCCTGGTGCTCGGGACGCTGGCGCACGCGGGCCACCGGCACTACTACCGCCGCGACTACTACTACGGCGGCTATCCGTACTACTACAGTGGGCCCAACTACTATACGGCGCGGAGCTACTACGTGCCTCGCCGCTACTATGCGCCGCGGCACTATTACACGTCACGCACCTACTATGCACCGCGCCACTACCATGCACGTCGCTACTATCGCACCCGGACTTCGTACCAGCCGCGGTATTATCATCGGCACCGCAGTCACTACCGCTACTCACGCTGGTGAGGTGCTGCACAGGATTAAGGGGGCCAGCCCACGGCTGGCCCTCACGACTCAGGGTATCCCTCCGAGCTGATGTTCATGACGCGGCCGCAATGCTTGCAATGAACGGCGTCCGCGTCGTGCCGTTGCAGCCCGCAGTCCGGGCACGGATGGCGGACGGTGGCGGGCCGGAAAACGGCCTGGAGCAGACGCAGGAACAGACCGAGTCCGAAGATCATGATGGCTACAGCCAGCAGTCGGCCGAGCACATCGCGCATGACGATGTCACCGAAGCCCGTGGTCGTTAGAGTCGTAACCGTGAAATACAGGGCGTCGACATAATTGTTGATTCCGGGATTGGTCCGCACCTGCGTGACGTGCACGACCGCGGACATGGCAAAAATGAACACCACGAGATTGACCATCGCGTCGATGACGTCCTCGTTCTTCCGGAAGAACGGGGACACTTCCCGCAGGTCGCGCAGCGTGTGGTACGAGTGAAGCAACCGCATGAATCGGAGCACCCGCAGGAACAGCAGGCTTTCGTTCAGCAGGGGCGCCACCAGCGACAGGATCACCAGCAGATCGGTCCAAGTGGAGATCTGTCGAAAGAGCTTGAGCCTCAGATCATAGATCCACAATCGCGCCAGCCATTCCGATGTGAGCACGACGGCGATAACGAAATCCGCCTTGACGTGCCATGGCGCTTGATAATGGAACGATGCCGCAATGAAATAGACGAGCAGCGCTACGTCGATAGCCAACATGACCAGCCGAAACGCACGGGCCCCGGGCTCGGAGCTGAAGTATAAGCGTCGCAGCTGTGATCGGAGGCGCCGGATCCGGTTCGGCCGCGGTGCCACCTTGGTCGTTTCTGCCATCGGTGTCGTATGCTCCGCTCAGAGGTGGTGCCGTACGCTCTTTTGATCGAAGCCGTCCGCCATACCCATCAAATAATCTGAGTGAGCTATATAGTTCCCTCGACGAGTCGCAGGAAGCTATCGTGATTGATGCGTTAAACGCTGCAAAGCTCCCACGAGGAGCGGGTCCAACTCCCATGCAACGCGCTCTGGCTGAGGCGAAGGCAGCTGCGGAACGTGGTGAGGTGCCCGTTGGCGCGGTGCTGGTCGCCGCCGACGGAACCCTTTTGGCGGCGGACGGCAACCGCACGCGCGAACTGTCTGATCCTACGGCGCACGCCGAGATGCTGGTCCTGCGGGCTGCTTGCCAAACAGCCCGGGAGCAACGTCTTGTCGGGGTTAGCCTTTATGTAACGCTGGAGCCGTGCCCCATGTGCGCGGCTGCTATATCGCTCGCGCGGGTCAGACGGCTTTACTGGGGCGCGGACGACCCGAAAGGCGGTGGGGTGGAGCACGGGCCGCGTGTGTTCAGCCACCCGACCTGCCATCACGTCCCCGAGCTTTACGGGGGGATGTGCGCGAGCGAGGCGGCGGCTTTGCTGGTGTCTTTCTTTTCCGTTCGCCGTTGACGGGCGTTCGCTTGCGCTGCCGATCTTCCCTGTCGAGTTCCTCCGGCGTGCGCATGGGCAGGATGGCGTGCGCCTCCAATAGCGCGCCGATCTCGTCCCAGTCGTCCAGGACAGTCCGGTAGACCCACCGATATCCCCACGGAGCATGGACGATGCCCGAGGCCCGTTCGCGCCCGATCAGCTCGGTTGCGGCGGCAATCTCCAACCAGCATACGACGAGATGCAGGTAGGTCTGCTCGTAGCTTCGGGCGCCTTCCGGCAGCCTCGTCGGCGCCTTCGGATACCTCCGGACGAGCTCGTCGAAGAAGGGCGCGACAGGATCATGATCGGGTCCTCCGAGACGCCAGAGGTACCAGTGCATCTGCTCGTGCAGGTAGGTCGAGAGCAGAAAATCCTCGGTTTCGGCGAACCGCGTTCCCAGTGTCAGGATAGGATGGCTGTGCGTTGCGCCTGCCGGTTGCACGCGAACCAGCTTGGTGAACTCAAAGCGTGACAAATCGTGCCGCTTCTGCAGCGAGCGCAGAAGACCCGCCACACGCCGAGCCTCGCGCTCGGCGTGATCCAGATCGATGAAAAGTTGGAAATCGTCCCCGTCGGCCATACTCCGTTTGATAGGCAACCAACATGGCCTGCCAAGGTCTAAATCGTGGCCGTCCACCGATCGTCACGAGCGGCCTGGGGATCAGGCATCTTATCCACAGCTTGAGCTGAGCGGCATCTATTCCGCAGCCTCGGGTCGTGCGGGTGGCCGCCACCTGAGCCGCGGCTCGCGCGCCGCCCTGGTCTCGTCGAGGCGGCGGCGGGGCGCCAACCGCGGCGCCTCCTTGAAGCGGCTCTTGTCGTTGCCGGTGGTTGCGTCCTTTGCGAGGTCGCGCAGAGTGGCGATGAACAGGTCGAGCGATTGTTTGGATTCCGATTCCGTCGGCTCGATCAGCATGGCGCCGTGGACCACCAGCGGGAAGTACATCGTCATCGGATGATAGCCCTCGTCGATCATCGCCTTGGCGAAGTCGAGCGTGGTCACCCCGCTGTCCTTCAGCCACGCGTCGTCGAACAGCACCTCGTGCATGCAAGGCTGGTCGCCGAACGGCTGGCTCATGACGTCGCGAAGGGATGCGCGCACGTAATTCGCTGCCAGCACGGCGTCCTCCGACGCCTGTCGCATGCCGTCCGAGCCGTGACTCAGCATGTAGGCCAGCGCGCGGACGAACATGCCCATCTGGCCGTGGAAGGCTGTCAAGCGTCCGAGCGGTTGCATTCCGTTTCGGGCTTCGCTTTCGTGCTCGACCAGCTTGTAGGCCTCACCGTCGCGCGCGACGAACGGTACCGGTGCAAAGGGCGCCAGCGCTTTCGACAGGACGACGGGCCCCGAGCCGGGACCACCGCCGCCATGGGGTGTCGAGAACGTCTTGTGCAGGTTGATGTGCATGGCATCGACGCCGAGGTCGCCGGGGCGAACCTTGCCGACGATGGCGTTGAAGTTGGCGCCGTCACAGTAGAAATAGGCGCCCGCCTCGTGCACCACTCGCGCGATCTCGGCCACTTCCGGCTCGAAGAGGCCGCACGTATTCGGGTTGGTCAGCATGATCGCGGCGACGTCTGGGGTGAGCGCGGCCTTGACTGCCTCTGCGGCGACGGTGCCGTCGTCCCGGGCGGGTATGGATTTGACGTGATAGCCCATGAACGCCGCCGTCGCCGGGTTCGTGCCGTGCGCCGAATCCGGCACCAGAACGATGTTGCGCTTCGAACCCTTGGCATCGTGCGCGGCCTTGATCGCCAGCATACCGCACAACTCGCCATGGGCGCCGGCCTTGGGCGACAAAGCCACGGACTGCATGCCCGTCAACTCGAGCAAGTATCCCGAGAGGGCTTGCATCAGAGCCAGCGCACCCTGCACCGTGCTTTGCGGGGCTAGGGGATGGATGTCGCCGAAACCGGCAAGCCGGGCCATTTTCTCGTTAAGGCGCGGATTGTGCTTCATGGTGCACGAGCCAAGCGGATAGAGCCCGGAATCAATCGCGTAGTTTTTTCGCGACAGCCGCACGTAGTGGCGCATCGTCTCAGGCTCGGTCAGGCCCGGTAGCCCGATCGGCTGGCGCCGCTCGAGCCCCGCGAGGCGGGATTTGACCTGCCTCGGCTGAGGCAGATCGACCCCCGTCGTGTCCGCGCGGCCAATCTCGAAGATCAGCGCCTCTTCGTGGTCGAGGCCGCGGTTGCCGGTGAATGTCGAAGCCTCGCTTCTGCCGGCGCTGCCGGGTGCGGTTGGACGGCCTTGCGTGTTCATTGCCATCTGTGATGCCCGTTTCTCAAAGATAGTGGCGTCGGATGCTGTCGCGGATCTCATCCTCCAGCCGATCATTCTCGGCCTTTTCGAGGACGGCGTGGATCTGGCGAACGTGTTCGCGAAGTTCGGTCACGCGCGTGGCCGGCCAGGACTTGATGCTGGCCACGGCTTTCTCTGGGACCGGTTTGTCAGCCGGTACTTTCAACAGCCGTGCCACATCGCGCCAGTGGGCCTGGGCCAAGGTGGGCAACGCTTCGACAGTCGTGTGAGCGAGGTGCATCGACGCTGCCGCTGCCGCCTCGGCACTCTCTCCGCTGCTGGTGTCTGCGAGGAACTTCGCGAAGGCCGCAAGTGTCATGTCATTCCGCCCCATCACGAATACGTTCTTGAAATCTCGGCGTAGATCACCTCGTGCTCAGCGTCGTTCTCCGCATCGAGGACCAGAGCTTCGAGATCGCTCAACGCGTCGACGAGTTGGCCAATGCGCGCCGACGGCCAAGAGCGGATCGACGCGACCGCTCGCGCCGACAAAGGTTTTGCCGCTTCTGCTTTCAGGGGGCGTGCGACCCGCTCCGTCCACACCACGTGAGCTGCAGGGGGCAATGTGGTCGGATCGAGTGTCAGGAGATGCGCGGCAATGGCCGATGCGAGCGCATCGGCGTCGTTACCGTTGGCAGCGGCCATGGTGCGGCACGCCTCGAGCCTGACGCGGATCGCGCCAAACTGTTGGGCCAGCTGCTCATGCTCCGTCTGGACCTTGATCATTTCAGCTCAGCTCTCTCCTGATGGTCATGCGGGACGAGTTCCTCTATTGCGGGCCCAGCAACCCCTGTCAGCTCTCAAGTGCCGTCGCCAACGCCTTTTCGAAGGCCGCCCGGTCGTCGTCCGTATTGATTTCCGTCGAGGCTACGACCATCAGATCCGAGCACTCCGGCGTGCCGGGGATCACACGAGAAACAGGCACTCCTGCGAGTACGCCATTCCGTGCAAGCTTCTCCACGACCTCGGCAGCATTGGCCGGTATGCGCACAGTGAACTCGTTGAAGAATGCCGGCGTGATCACTTCCACATTCTTCAAACGCCCCAGCCGGTCCGCCAGTTCGCAGGCGTTGGCGTGGTTGATCTCGGCAAGCCGTCGCAAACCGGCCTCGCCGAGCAAGGTCATGTGGATCGTAAAGGCGAGGGCGCACAGTCCGGAGTTGGTGCAGATGTTGCTCGTCGCCTTCTCGCGCCGGATGTGCTGTTCGCGCGTCGAGAGCGTCAGGACGAAGCCGCGCCTCCCCTCGGCATCGACGGTTTCACCCGCGAGACGGCCGGGCATCTGGCGCACGTACTTGTCGCGCGTTGCGAAGAGCCCGACGTAGGGGCCGCCGAAATTCAGCCCGTTGCCGATCGATTGTCCTTCTGCCGCAACGATGTCGGCGCCCATTTCGCCGGGCGATTTCAGCAGGCCTAGTGCGATGATCTCGGTGACGACCACAACGAGCAGCGCGCCCTTGGCGTGGGCCGCCTGCGCGATCGGCTCGAGATCGCGGACGGTTCCGAAAAATCCCGGATACTGGACCACGACACAGCTCGTCTCGCCATCTATGCGGGGGGCGATGTCCTCGGCTCCCGTCGGGTCCGGGGGGAGCGTATCGACGGCCGAGCCGCCGTGGTGGGCGAGCGTCCGGATGACGTCGCCATATTGTGGGTGGAGTCCGCCCGAGAGCACGGCCTTCTTTCGCCGCGTAATACGATGGGCCATCAGAACGGCTTCGGCCGCAGCCGTCGAGCCGTCGTACATCGAAGCGTTGGCGACATCCATGCCGGTGAGATTGGCCACCTGCGTCTGGAATTCGAACAGGTATTGAAGCGTCCCTTGAGTGATCTCCGGCTGGTAGGGTGTGTAGCTCGTCAGGAACTCCGAACGCTGGATCAGATGATCTACGGTCGCTGGAACATGATGACGATAGGCGCCCGCGCCCACGAAAAACGGGACTGCACCGGCGGCTGTATTGAGACCCGCGAGCTTCGCCATCTCGCGCTCAACCTCGAGTTCGGACATGGTCCGCGGCAGCGCCGGCAGCTCGTGCATCAGCTTATCGCGCGGTACGGCCACGAACAGATCGTCGATGCCGGCCACACCGATCTTCGCCAGCATCTGGCGGCGGTCGTCATCCGTAAGAGGAAGGTAGCGCATCAGGCGTTGTCCTTGACGAACTGGTCGTAGGCCGCGCGGTCCATCAGTGCGGATAGCTCGCCGGCGTTCGAAAGCCTGAGCTTGAAGAACCAACCCCCGCCTTCCGGGCCCTCGTTGACGGCAGCAGGCCGACCAGCCAGTTCGGCGTTCGCCTCGATGACTTCGCCCGAGATCGGCGCATAGACGTCGCTCGCGGCTTTGACGCTTTCGACCACCGCGCAGGCTTCACCTGCCGTCACGGCGCGTCCCACCTCAGGCACCTCGACGAATACGACGTCGCCGAGCTGCTCGGCAGCATGCGCGGTAATCCCGATCGTGGCGACATCGCCATCGACGCTGATCCATTCGTGTTCTTTGGTGTATTTGGTGATGGGCATGGGCGGTGTTCCTCGGTGCGGTGCCGTTTTCTCAAGGTTGGGGCAGTTTTCGGTGTTGGTTTGCGCGCGGTTCCGACATTCAGCTTTGGGGTTGCGGTACGGTGGCCGCGACCACCCGATCTACGAGCGGGCTCCCCTGAAATAGCGGTGTGAGACGAACGGCAGGGTCGCAACCTCGGCCGGCATCGGTTTGCCGCGCACGACGAGCTGCAATCTCGTGCCGGGCGTGGCGTGCTCTGCTGACACGTAGCCCATCGCGACCGGCCCATTGACGCTGGGGCCGAAGCCGCCAGATGTTATGTTCCCAATCGGTTCACCGTCCGCCGACAGGATCTCGGTGCCTTCGCGGGCCGGTGCGCGGCCCTCCGGTCTGATGCCGACACGCTTGCGCGCCGGACCGTCGGCCAGCTCGCGTTGGATGCGGGCCGCGCCTGGAAAGCCGCCTTCGGCGCGGCGGCGTTTCTGGATCGACCATTGTAGATTGGCCTCGATCGGTGAGGTGGACGTATCGATGTCGTGGCCATAGAGGCAAAGGCCGGCTTCCAGCCGAAGGGAGTCGCGGGCACCGAGGCCGATGGGCGCGACCTCCGGCTCGGACGCCAGATTCTGCCAAATGGCTGGTGCGTCCGTATCCGGGACCGCGATCTCGAAGCCGTCCTCGCCTGTGTAGCCGGATCGAGTGACAAACACGGTCTGGCCCAAGAGAGACGCGAAGGTGCCGGACATGAAGGCGAGCTGGTCGATGCCGGGGATGTGACGCGCCAAAACAGCTGCTGCCGCGGGCCCCTGCAACGCGAGCAGCGCCCGCCGATCCGTGACGAAGAGTTTCACGGTGTCGGGCAAACGAGTGCGGATATGAGCGTAGTCGGCGTCCTTGCAGGCCGCGTTGACGACCAGAACGAGATTGCCGTCCTCGACGGGGCCAGGTGAGCGCGTCACCATAAGATCATCGAGAATGCCGCCGTCCTCGGCGAGAAGCTGCGTGTAGCGCTGCTGGGCGGGCTTAAGGTTTACGATGTCGGCTGGAACAAGCGACTCGAGTGCGCGGGCTGTGGTGTCGTGATCCGGCCCTTGCAGAAAGCACAGTCCCATGTGCGCCACGTCGAAAAGACCGGCCTTCTCTCGCGTCCAAAGATGCTCCTTCAGCACGCCCATCGGGTACTGCACCGGCATCTCATAGCCCGCGAACGGCACCATCCTGGCGCCAGCGGCAACATGCAGGTCGTAGAGCGGCGTGCGCTTCAAGGGCTCTGGCGTGGCAGCTGGACGCTCGGCCATGGTCGCATCTCGTGACAGCTTCACGATCGAGCGCCTGATTGCGCACGAGCGGAAGCCCCCTCTGTCACGGAACCTGAGAGAATTCGGCGCCGATGCCTGTCACGGCCACTCGCGCGGCCAGGTGCCAGAACTGCAGTGCCTTACCCCTTCGGTGAGCGGCGAACGACTGATGCCGCTGCTTTCCAGAGTGCCATCGGCCGGCGGTCCTTTTGCCTGAGAGGTTCCGGGGCGGTTGCTCCTTCGGCGCTGGATCGAGTTGGTAGGCCCCCTCGATCCAGTCTCTTCCGCCGGCCTGTAACGGCGGAATGGACAGGATAGAGGCGACCAACGGGGAGTCAATCTGCACCTGCTCAGCCCTGTGCAAGGCTTGGATATCCGCGCCTGGACGCGGGTGTCTTATCAACCGCCTTTCGGGGGACCGGGAGGGGCCACGACCCGATTCGCATCCTCAGGCGGCGGTGTGGGCGGCTCACCAGCCCACGCCACCCGATAGAGATCGAAGCGCCGGTCGCGGAAATTGCGAACGCTGCCTTCGCGGCGTGCGACCTCGAGATCGGTGAGGCTGAGATCCGCGATGGCGATCGTCTCGGTATTGGCGGCCGTATCGGCGGCGACACCATCGCGCGCAAACGGGATGTCGCATGGCGTCAGGATCGCGCTTTCAGCGTAGTGGACGTCCATGTTCTCGACGTTCGGCAGGTTGCCGCAAACACCCGCCATGACCACGTACATCTGGTTCTCGATGGCGCGCGCATGACAGCAGTAGCGGACGCGCAGAAAGCCGCGCCGATCGTCCGTGCAGAACGGCACGAACAGGAGCATTGCGCCCTGGTCGGCGATGTGGCGGGCGAGTTCGGGAAACTCTGCATCGTAACAGATAAGTACGCCGATCGGCCCACAGTCAGTGTCGATGACGTTGACCGTATCTCCCCCCTTAATGTTCCACCAATAGGCCTCGGAGGGCGTCGGGTGGATCTTGTCCTGGCCGTAGACCGCGCCGTCGCGCAGGAAGACGTAGGCCACGTTGCGGATGGTGCCGTTCTCGTGGCGTGTCGGCTGGGTGCCGCCGATGATGTTGATGTTGTGCTCGACGGCGAGGTCGCGCATGAAGCCGATGAACCAGTCGGTGTAGGTGGTGATGCGCTCGATCCCTTCGAGCGGTGGCAGGGGCTTCTCCTCCAGCGAAAGGAGCTGCAGCGTGAACAGCTCCGGCAGCACCACGAAATCGGCCTTGTAGTCGGCCGCCACGTCCACGAAGTAGGCGACCTGCCGCTTGAAGTCGTCGCGATCGGCGATACCACGCATCTGGTACTGCACGGCCGCGACGCGGACCTTGCTCGGCCGTGCGAGCGTCGAGGCTGTCTGGTTGCGGCCCTCCACATATTCGGGATTGCGCCAGACCATGAGGCTCGCAATGCCGAGCGACTCGCGGTCACCCGGCTCGTAGCCCTCGAGGACGCCTTCCGCAACGAAGCCCTGCGCGATGTGGAAGTTCACCACGGGGTCCGTGAATTTTCGCTCCTTGATGGCCTCGAGGTAAGCCGTGGCCGAGCCGATATCGCGCAGACGCCGTGCCAGCCCCGGCATGCGACCGCCGAAGACGATGCCTTTGAGCCCGAGGCGTTTGGCGAGCGCCTTGCGTGCATTGTAAAGTCTCTGGCCGATGCGCAGTCGTCGATGGCCGGGATCGACAGAGACGTCCATGCCGTAGAGCCAGTCGCCCTTCGGGTCGTGCCGGGCGGCAAAGCCACCACCCGTGATGCCGCTCCAGGTGTGCGGCCCGAGCGCCGTAGCCTCGTCGATGACGAAGGTGGCGCAATAGCCGACGATCAGGCCTTCGTGTTCGGCGACGAATTGCCCGTCCGGGAAATTGTTGAGATGGCCCCGCACCATCTGCGGGGTGAGCGCCGGCTGGGGATGATAGATGCGCCGGCTGAGGGCCGCGATTGCTGGGATATCGGTCGGCTCAGCGCGGCGGACCACGAGACGGGCGCGCCGCAGCTCGCCGCCGTCCGGTTTAAGGTGGGATGTCGTTTCCTGCATGGTGTCATTATCGCATGCCGGCCGGGGCGCTGTCACATGGCCGGCGTCCGCCAGCCGTTCTTTCAGCTCGCGATATACTGTCCGCCGTTGGCGTCAAGGCAGGCGCCGGTGATGAAACCCGCATCGTCGGCTGCAAGGAAAACGACGCAACGGGCGATTTCCTCTGCCGTGCCGAGGCGGCCGACCGGGATGAACGGCAGGATCTTCGATTCCAGGATGTCTTTCGGCACGGCAGCCACCATCTCGGTGTTGATGTAGCCCGGTGCGATGACGTTGCAGGTGATGTTCTTGGCGGCCCCCTCGAGAGCCACCGCCTTGGTGAAGCCGAGCAAGCCCGCCTTAGCGGCGGCGTAATTGCTCTGGCCGAACTGCCCCTTTCGGCCATTGATCGAGGAGATGTTGACGATGCGCCCGAAGTTACGTCCGCGCATGCTGTCGATCACCAGCCGGGTCATGTTGAACGCGCTGTCCAGATTGGTGCGAATGACGTCACCCCAATAGGCCCTGGTCATGCGATGCAAAGGGGCGTCGCGCGTGATGCCGGCGTTGTTGACGAGGACGTCGATCGGCCCGAGGTCGTGGGTGACCTGCGCCACAGCCTTCTCGCAGGCGTCGTAGTCGCCGACATCGAACTTGTAGACAGGAATGCCGGTCGCGGCGGAAAAGCGCTGGGCAGCCTCGTCGTTGCCGGCATAGGTGGCCGCGACGCGGTAGCCTTTGCGGCTGAGCGCAATCGAGATCGCTTCGCCGATGCCGCGGGTTCCTCCAGTGACGACTGCGACGCGGGCCATAATCTCCTCCCTCCGGGTTTTCAGTTCGTGCCGGCTATTTCGTAGTGGGTAAAGTCATCAGTCTACAGCGAAGCGTCACCGTCCGAGGGCGATATGCCATCGCTCCCGGAAAACTCGTGAAGGTGGTGAACTCGGGGCTAGTGACCGCGCCCACTAGAGACGGTTACTCAGTCGCGCTGGAGACACATGGCGATGCCCATGCCGCCGCCGATGCAGAGCGTTGCGAGGCCCTTCTTGGCGTCACGGCGCTGCATCTCGTAAAGCAGCGTGGTGAGGACGCGCGCGCCGGAGGCACCGATGGGATGGCCGATCGCGATGGCGCCACCGTTGACGTTGACCTTCGAGGTGTCCCAGCCGAGGCCCTTGTTCACAGCGCAGGCTTGCGCGGCGAACGCCTCGTTGGCCTCGATGAGGTCCAGGTCATTGACGGTCCATCCGGCTTTCTCGAGGGCCTTCTTCGAGGCAGGAATCGGGCCGGTTCCCATGATCGAGGGATCCACGCCAGCATTGGCCCACGACACGATCCGCGCGAGAGGCTTGATGCCTCGGCGCTTCGCCTCGGCCTCGGTCATCAGGACGACGGCAGCGGCGCCGTCGTTGATGCCGGAGGCGTTGGCGGCCGTCACCGAGCCCTCTTTCGGATCGAATGCGGGGCGAAGCTTGGAGATGCCCTCGAGGGTCACGCCGTCCTTGATGTACTCGTCCTCGGCGACGACGGTCTCGCCCTTGCGCGTCTTGATGACGACCGGGGCGATCTCGTCCTTGAAGCGTCCGGCCTTCTTGGCGGCCTCGGCCTTGTTCTGAGAGGCGACGGCGAACTTGTCCTGCTCGTCACGGGTGATCTGCCACTGGCGTGCGACGTTCTCGGCAGTCGTGCCCATGTGGTAGCCGTTGAAGGCGTCCCAGAGGCCGTCCTTGATCATGGTGTCGATCATCTTGGTGTCGCCCATCTTCGTGCCATCACGAAGGTACATGGCGTGGGGCGCCTGGCTCATGCTTTCCTGGCCGCCGGCGACGACGATCGTGGCACCATCGAGGATCTGCTGGGCGCCGAGAGCGACCGCACGCAGACCCGAGCCGCAGAGCTGGTTCATGCCCCAGGCTGGCGCGTCGACCGGGATGCCAGCGGCGATCGAGGCTTGGCGAGCCGGGTTCTGGCCGGTCGCGGCCGTCAGGATCTGGCCCATGATTACTTCGTTGACGTCTCCGGCCTCGACATTGGCGCGCTGCAGCGCCGCCTCGATCGCGACCTTGCCGAGTTCATGTGCCGGCAATGATGCCAGGGAACCATTGAACGAGCCGACCGGTGTGCGCGCTGCGCTGGCAATGACGATGGTGGTGTCCGGATTCATGCGATTGCTCCTTGATGCCCGAAGGCCGGGACAAGCTCGGGGTCACACCTTGGGTGATGCGCCGGCCACTGATTGTGCGGCCAATCGAAGTTGCCAGGCAGAAGCCCGGATTTGTGCGCTCAACCTAAAGATATCGATAGTGCCTTCCTTGATCGGCCGCAATCCGCGTGCAGCGCGCAAATCGCATTGATGGGTTGACGGATGACGGCTGGAAGCGCCTGTTTGCGGGCTGTTGCGGTGTTGCAGAATGGGTCCGACGGTCACTTTCCCCGGCGACGTCCATGTGGTATTGTTTCGCAGGTGCAGTAACGGCGCGGTCGAACACATGCTGAGCAAGCCTGAACCCTCTGGGGACAAGAAGGAGCCGGTCGTCGTCAAGAAGTACGCGAACCGCCGCCTCTACAACACCGAGACCAGCACGTACGTCACGCTGGACGACTTGGCAGCCATGGTTCGGGCCGAGAGGGATTTCGTGGTTTTCGACGCGAAATCGGGCGAGGATCTGACGCACACCGTGCTGACCCAGATTATCGTCGAGCAGGAAAGCCGTGCCGGTACCCAGACGCTGCTTCCGGTGCCGTTCCTCCGCCAGCTCATCCGGTTCTACGGCGACACCATGGAGCGCATGGTCCCGAGCTACCTGCAAGTCAGCCTCGAGACGCTGGCCAAGGAGCAGGAGCGGTTCCGCAAACAGTTCACCACCGCGTTTACGCCGCACGGCGCTTTCGAGGCCTATCAGGAGCAGGCGCGCAAGAACCTCGCGATGTTCGAGCAGGCCATCACGATGTTCGCCCCGTTCTCAGGTGGCAAGACCGGGATTCCGGGCGTGCCCGGGATGCCGGGCATGGACATGCCGCGGCCAGAGAGCGAGCGAGCGGACGCCGGGCGCGGCGACAGTGGAAAGTCTGTGTCGCCCGCGACAGGCGCCCAGGCTCCGGGAGCGGCTGCGCTTCCCGTTGCTGGCAAGGGTTCATCATCGCAGGGTGACAAGCGCAAGCCCAGTGAGCTCGACGAGCTCAAGGCGCAGCTCGCAGCGATGCAAGCCAAGCTCGAGAAGCTATCCTCCAAAGATTAGGTGATCACTGTTGATGGCCGGCCCGCGTGCGCCGTGCGCGAGCTTTGCCATTGACCGTCGTGGACAACCGAGCCGATCCTGTCGCGTTAACAAAAAACAGGAGTGCTTGGGATGAAACGCCGCGACTTCCTGCGGGCCACCGCCGGAGCTACTGCCTTCAGTATTGCCGGACGAGCGACCGCCTTCGCTCAAACCTGGCCGAGCCGCCCAGTCAAATTCATCGTTTCGTTTGCGGCCGGCGGCGCTACCGATCTGGTCGCGCGGCCTTGGGCGGACGCCTTGACCAAGGCTTTCGGTCAACAGTTCATCATCGAGAACCGTGGCGGCGCGTCCGGGATGATCGGCAACGAGGCCGCCTTCAGGGCGACGCCCGATGGCCATACCTTTTTGTTCACCGGAAATACGGGGACGGTGGGCCTGCCGATCCTGCGCAAGGCGAGCTTCGATGCGCGTCAGTTCCTTCCTGTCGCGCACACCGGGAATGCAGTGTCGGGCTTCACCATCCATCCCTCGGTTGGTGCCAAGACCTTTGCCGAGATGCTGGACTATGCGCGGAAGAATCCGGGCAAGCTCAACTTCGGATCGTCGGGCGCGGGAACGCAGCCGCACCTGCGTTATGAAATGCTCAAGTTCAAGACGGGCGTCGACATCGCCCATATCCCGTACCGGGGCGGCGCCGATAGCTTGAACGATCTGCTGGCCGGCAACATCCAGCTCATGAACGAGGCCTCGACGCTGCCGCATGTCAAAGCAGGCAAGCTGATCATGCTTTGCGTCAATGCACCGACGCGCTTTGCCGACTTGCCGGATGTGCCGACGCTGACCGAGTGCGGCGTCAAGGATGCCGACATGGCGAGTTGGTTCGGCCTCTATGCCCCGCCCGGAACGCCGAAGGAGATCATCGCGACCTTAAACGCAAAAGCGCGGGAGATCGGCTCGACGCCGGAGTGGAAGCAGCGCATGGCGCAGGTCGCGAACATCCCAGTCAATCTGACAGTCGAGGAGATGCAGAAGCTCTGGGACGAGGACTGGAACGCGACGGCCGAGGTCATAAAGACGGCCGGCATCAAACTCGAGTAGCTTCCAGCCTCAGTTTACGGACCGGCGACGACGATCGCCGGTCTGCTTTGGGTACCGGTAGCGGACCGGTTATTCCGCGGCCTGCTTCTGGCCGGCCAGAACCTGGTCGGCGAGGCGGCCCGTCAGCTCGGCCAAGTGATCGAATTTGGCCGTGAATGTGCCGACGCCGGAGGTAGCCGAGCGCAGCTCCACGATCAAATCCTGGATCTCGGCTTCCGGCATCCTGGCTTCGACAACGTCCCAGCCGGTCCAGCCTTCGCGAGCGTCGAACCCGAGGATCTGTCCGCGGCGCTGCGAGATCAGCGCATTTATGCGGCTGGTCGCATCCGATGGCACCGTGATCTTGACGTGCATGATCGGCTCGAGCAGCACTGGCTGACACTTCGGCAGGCCTTCCGACATGGCGAGGCGTCCGGCCTGCCGGAATGCCATGTCGGACGAATCGACCGTATGGTACGAGCCGTCGGTGAGAGTTACCGCGACATCGACCACGGGAAAGCCGAGCGGTCCGGTCTGCAGATAGTCCTTCACGCCAATCTCGACGGAGGGGATGAACTGCCGCGGAACCACGCCGCCGTGTATCTTCTCGTCGAAGCGGAAGCCCTCACCACGGGCGAGCGGCGCGATGTCCAGCACCACGTCGCCAAACTGACCATGTCCCCCTGACTGCTTTCGATGCCGCGCGCGGATCGTCGTGCCCTTCCGGATGGTCTCGCGATAGGGGAGCTGGCGGGGCTGGGTCACGGCCTCTATGCCCGACTTGCGCTTCAGACGCTCGAGGGTGACACGGAGATGCATTTCGCCCTGCCCCCACAGCACCATCTGGTGGGTGTCGTGGACATGATCGAGCTTGAGGGAGATATCCTCTTCCATGGCTTTGGCGAGTGCCGACGTCAGCTTGACCTCGTCCTTGCGATCCTTCAGCGAGATTGCGACGCCCAGCACCGGCGGAGGCGGCTCGGGCGCCCCGAGTTGCTCTATACGGGGTCCAGTGGTGAGGGTCTCGCCGGTCTTGACCTTTTCGAGGCGTGCCAGCGCAACCGTGTCGCCAGCCTGGGCCGGGCCGCGCTTCTTCGCATCCTGGCCCATCAGCGAAAGCACGCCCGCAATCCGCTCCTCGGTGCGGTTACCGGTGACGGTGTCGCCTTCCTCGAGTGTGCCCGTGAGCACGCGAGTGAGCGAGAGCTTGCCTCCGTGCGACGTATAGATGGTCTTGACCACATGCGCTGACGAAGCGTGGCCGTCGAGACCCAGTCGTTTGGCTGTATCACCGACAAAGGGTGCTTCGTGCCTCAGGGCCTTGAGCAGACGGAGGATGCCGTTGCCGTTGGCTGCGGAACCGACCAGAACGGGGCAGATGAGCCCTTCCTTCAACTCGCGTGCGAGATCGTCGAAAATCCGGTCGCGGGGGGGAGCGATGTCCGAAAGCAGCTGCTCCATCAGTTCGTCGTCGTAGTCGGCAAGTTTTTCGAGCATCTCGAAGCGGGCCGATTTCTCGCGTTCGGCGACCGTCGCCGGCATCTCGATCATCTCGGACGGCGCATGCTCGCGATAGATGAAGGCGCGTTCGAGCGCGAGATCGACGAAGCCGGTCGCAATCCCGTTCTCCCAGATGGGAACCTGGCGCAGCACGAGCGGCTTCGGGCTCGCAGGCTGCAGCATGGGCAGAATTTCGCGAACGGGCGTATCGAAGCTGTCGATCTTGTTGAGGAACAAGAAGTGCGGGATGCCGCGCTTCTCGAGTTGCTTGAGGATCACCTGCAGAGCCGGTACGCGCTTGGGGTCGGGCTCGGTCACGACGACCGCTGCATCGGCGGCCATTAGAACTGCGTCGGCTTCGGACTGGAACTCGATCGAGCCGGGGCAGTCGATGAAGGTGTAGCGGTCGCCGAGAAACTCGACATCGGCGGCGTTGAGCTCGGTGCTCATGCCGTGTGCGCGGGCCTCCTGCGACGCGTCGCCGACGGTGTTCGCGTCGGTGATGGTGCCCTGGCGCGAGATGGCGCCGGTGCGATGCAAGATGGCCTCGAGCAAAGTGGTCTTGCCGGACATATAAGGTCCGACCAGTGCGATGCAGCGGGCACTACGGCCCGCCCCGCCATTGGCATTACCCATGGCTCCGCTCCTTTGTCTCTCAGGCAGCCGGACGCCATGCCGCGCCCCGCGCCTGAGATCAAGGACGCGGCAACCTCATGGTGGACCCAGCATCGTTGCTCGCGCAAGCCCTCCATGGCGGTTTCGTCACACGAGGGCGTTCACATTTTGCGGCGAGGCGCAGTCCCTGCACCGGGGTTTCCGCAGCGCTCGGTTGTCAGCCCGAGTTCGGACCGCCATCATGCTCGAGCCGCAATTGTCCTCGATCTGACCTTAGAGCAGGACAACCGCGGCTGGGGGATGACATGACGCTCAAATCGATCGGCGCGCGATTTTTCGTGGTGGGTTTGCTCGTGGCGGCCAGTGTCTCCACCGCCGCTGCGCTCGAGGTGCCGAAGGGTGAGAAAGAAGCCCTCAAGGCTTGCGAGCGGCGATTGTGCGACCTGGTCACGAAGAAGGCGCCAGCCAACGGTGATTTCACGTGCGGCTTGTCGAAGACGTGGGCCAAGGCCGACCTGAAGCAGGGATCAGCATCCGGCAAGTTGAGCTGGGGTTTCGGCGATGCGCGCTGCTCGGTCGACGTCAAGCTTGCTCGGGCGACGATCGTCGCGGCGCTGAAGGACCAGAAGGCAACGGTCGAGTTCCCGGCGCACACCGTGACGTGCCTCATCGAGCGCGACACCAAGCCGGACAACGTGACTGCGGTGCTGGCGCCCAAGGCTCAGCTCGAGGACGGACGCGTCAAGCGGGTGTGGGTCAACCTCAAGTCGGTCGAAGGCCCCAGCACGATCAAGGGACTCGCCTTCGCGGCAGCAAAGCTCGAGGACAATCTCGGCCTCTTCCGCAAGCCGCTGGTCAAGGCGATCAACAAGCTGCTGCACGAGACGTGTCCGCGGGTGGCTACGGGAGGGTGAGGCCAAGGGCCTTCACGTATCGATGCCCGAAATAGAAAAAGCGCAGCCCGGAGAGCTGCGCTTACAGTATCGTGTCGTTGTTTCGATGGCGCACGAAGCGCCCCCACGCCCTTACGCAGACGCGCCCTCGCCCTGCTCCTTGAGCATGGCTTCATGGCGCTCGCGATCCTCCTGGCCTTTGACGCTTTCGTCGCGGTCGACGAGTTCGATCACGGCACGCGGCGCGCTGTCGCCGTAGCGGAAGCCGGCCTTGAGGACGCGCGTGTAGCCGCCATTGCGGTCCTTGTAGCGAGGGCCCAGCACGTCGAAGAGCTTCTTGACCATGTCCTCGTCGCGCATGCGCGAGGCGGCGAGACGCCGGGAGTTCAGGTCACCGCGTTTGGCGAGCGTGATGTACTTCTCGACCACGCGCCTCAGATCCTTCGCCTTCGGCAGAGTCGTGACGATCTGCTCGTGCTTGATCAGAGAGGCCGCCATGTTGGAGAACATCGCCTGCCGATGGCCGCTGTCGCGATTGAAGCGACGGCCCTTGGATTTATGTCGCATATCTTTTCACCCTTACGTTGTTTCGACGGGGAGGTTCTGCGGCCTCGCCTCGTTTTGAGTTGCGCGCTGCGACTCCCCTGGCGGGGAGCCGGCCGCAGCGCGCGTGGAACAGCAGCAGAGTTTATCTCTGCCAGCTGCCAAATTTCTACTGCCTCAGTACTGGTCCTCGAACCGCTTCGCCAGATCTTCAATGTTGTCCGGCGGCCAGTTCGGCACTTCCATGCCGAGATGCAGGCCCATGGATGCCAGCACCTCCTTGATCTCGTTCAGCGACTTGCGCCCGAAGTTTGGGGTACGCAGCATCTCGGCCTCGGTCTTCTGGATGAGGTCGCCGATGTAGACGATGTTGTCGTTCTTCAAGCAGTTGGCCGAGCGCACCGAGAGCTCCAGCTCGTCCACCTTCTTGAGCAGCGCCGCGTTGAATGCGAGCTCCGGATGGACACGCTCCTCGATGGCCTTCTTCGGCTCCTCGAAGTTGATGAAGATCGAGAGCTGGTCCTGCAAGATGCGAGCGGCGAGGGCGATGGCGTCCTCGGCGCGAACGGAGCCGTCGGTCTCGACAGTCATGGTGAGTTTGTCGTAGTCGAGAATCTGGCCTTCACGCGTGTTCTCGACCCGATAGGAGACCTTCTTGACGGGGCTGAAAAGGCTGTCGACCGGGACGAGGCCGATCTGGGCGTCCTCGGGACGATTGCGCTCGGCGGCAACGTAGCCCTTGCCCGTGGAAGCTGTGAATTCCATGCGCACGGATGCGCCCTGGTCGAGATTGCAGATCACGTGGTCGGGGTTGAGGACCTCGACTTCGGAGCTGGTCTCGATATCGCCGGCGAGCGCCGGGCCCGGGCCTTCCTTTTTCAGCACCATGCGCTTGATGCCGTCCGAATGGACGCGCAGCGCGATGTCCTTGATGTTGAGGATGATGTCCGTCACGTCCTCGCGGACGCCGGTGATGGACGAGAACTCGTGCAGCACGCCGTCAATATGCACGGACGTGATTGCAGCGCCCTGCAGGGACGACAACAACACGCGACGGAGCGCATTGCCCAGCGTCATGCCGAAGCCCCGCTCGAGCGGCTCGGCGACGACGGTCGCCACGCGGTCGCGCTGGCGTCCAACCTCGACGTGGAGCTTCGACGGCTTGATCAGATCCTGCCAATTCTTCTGCAACATGCGGGCACCCATCGATTGAGGCTCGCGCCGTGCGCGGCGCGGCGGGCGGCAAATTCGAGGTTCCTAAACGGATAGGACGGCCGCGATTAGCGACCGCCGGAAACCTCGGTGAATGGGGCTAAGTATGTGTCACCGCGTGCGCCCCGCGGTGACGGCCCCGGTGTCGATCAGACGCGGCGGCGCTTGCGCGGACGGCAGCCGTTGTGCGGGATCGGCGTGACGTCGCGGATCGAGGTGATCTGGAAGCCGGCTGCCGAAAGCGCACGGAGCGCCGACTCACGACCGGAGCCCGGTCCGCAGACTTCGACCTCGAGGGTCTTCATGCCGTGTTCCGCGGCCTTGCGACCGGCATCTTCGGCGGCGACCTGTGCGGCATAGGGTGTCGACTTGCGCGATCCTTTGAAGCCCATCGTACCCGACGAAGACCAGGAGATGGTGTTGCCCTGTGCGTCCGTAATCGTGATCATCGTGTTGTTGAACGATGCGCTCACGTGAGCAACGCCCGAGGCGATGTTCTTTTTTTCGCGGCGGCGAACCTTGCCGCGGCCCTGTGCTTGATCTTTGGCCATTCTCGGGGCTCCGGGAGGGAGGGGCTATCTGGATTCGGCGACCGTCGCGAACGGGCGTGGTCGCAGTGGCAGCGGGTTGGGTGTACGAAAACCGAGCGCCATCGGCACCCGGCTCGCGATCTGCCAAGTCCTACTTCGATGCCTGCTTCTTGCCGGCGATCGCCTTTGCAGGGCCTTTTCGGGTCCTGGCGTTCGTGTGCGTGCGCTGGCCGCGAACCGGCAAACCTTTGCGGTGACGGAGGCCCCGATAGCAGCCGAGGTCCATCAGGCGTTTGATGTTCATCGCCACCTCGCGGCGCAGATCGCCCTCGACGGTGTAGTCGCGGTCAATGGCCTCGCGGATCTGCGAGACTTCGAGATCGGTCAACTCGTTGACCTTCCGCTCGGCTGGAAGGCCAACCCGATCGCAGATTTCCTGCGCGAATTTGGGGCCGATGCCGTGAATGTACTGCAGTCCGATGACGACGCGCTTCTGCGTCGGGATGTTCACGCCAGCGATACGGGCCACGTTGTTCTCCTCGTATCTCCCCGCTCGGGGAGGTCCCGCCTGATCTCAAAAGTACCGGCATGGTGGGCGATTCGGACCGGGACACTCCCTGACGGGCAATAACGGATTCGCCGCATCGCCACCCTGCCGGGGCCCTGTGTCAGGCCAAACTCCCATCATGCTCATTCGGCAGCAGAACCAGCACTTGTAATGCCGACGGCGGCGCAAACCCAACAAAGTCGCTGGGTGCGGCCGCGATCTGATGCCGTTAGCGAAAGCGCTCCCTTGTAGCGAACGTGTCACGAGGCGTCAACCGCTGCACTTGACAGGCCCGCGAGCGTTTGAATTGGCCCCGGAAACTATATCGGAATGGCCGTTCCGCCGTCTTTGCGTACCTTGTAGTAGGCCCATAGGAGATGTGCTGCAACGCCGCGCCAGGGCCGCCAACGCTCGGCGAACAGGGCGAGTTCCTTGGAAGTCGGGCGGGCGTCCAGCCCCGTCGCCATCTGGAGGGCGATCTGCAACGCGAGGTCACCGGGCGCGAACCCGTCAGCGCGGCCGAGGCAGAACATGATGAAGATGTCGGCTGTCCACGGGCCGATGCCCGTCACTGCGGTAAGTGCCTCGTGCACGGCCTCGTCGGTGAGCCCTTCCATGTCTTCGAGATCAAGGCCGGCCTCCACGGCGGCTGCCAGTGCACGCAGTGTCCGCACCTTGCCGACGGACAGGCCCGCCTGCCGCAGTCTGTCATCGGGCGTAGCCATGAGTTGGCGAGCCCCGAACGGCGCCACCGTTGCCGCTGTTCGCCCCCAAATGGCGGCTGCGCTTGCAACTGAAAGTTGTTGCCCAACGACAATCCGTGCCAATCCCTCGAAGCCTGCCGGCCGCCGCCGCAGCGGAGGCTCTCCGGTTGCATCATGCATCAGCCGTGCTACGGCGCACTTGCGCCTGAGCGCCCGGATGCCGTCTTTCAGGTCCGCTTCGGTTTCGATCAATCTGGGGGGGCTGTTACGACGCGAGGACATTCGAGATCCGGTGATGCTGTACTGCGGCGAGTTTGTGGCGCGTCGCACAGCTTAATGGAGCCAGGGACGCAGTGAAATGACCATGGTCGTGTCCACGGCCCCGGGCGCGGGGCCCGTGCTACGGTTCGCGCCGAGCCCGACCGGAAGGCTGCATCTCGGTCATGCGCTTTCCGCACTCGTCAATCTGCAGTTTGCGCGGCGTCTGGGCGGTCGCCTGCTGATCAGGATCGAGGATACCGATCTCACCCGATGCCGGCCGGAGTGGACGGCTGCGATTATCGAGGACCTCGCCTGGCTCGGTATCCAGTCGGACGGACCGATCTTGCGCCAGTCCGAGCACTTCGACGTCTACCGGGAGGCGGCGGCGCGGCTCGCGTCCTTGGGGCTGCTCTATCCGTGCTTTGCGACCCGCCAGGAGATCCAAGCAGCCGCGATCCCTGCGCGGCTCGACCCCGACGGCGCTCCCATATACCCGGGGCTGCATCGGGGGCTCGGTGTGGAGGAGATCGAGCGCCGCAAGGCGGCCGGACAGCCCTTCGCCCTCCGGCTCGATATGGGGCGGGCCCTGGCCACAGTTTCGGAGATGCTCGGCGGTTCGCCCCTCACTTACGCCGAGATCGACGACGCTCTGGTCGCCACGCCGGTAACTGTCGATCCCGGGCGTTGGGGCGATGTCGTCATCCAGCGGAAAGAGACGTCGGCGAGCTATCATCTGGCGGTCGTAGTGGATGATGCGCGCCAAGGAATCACGCATGTCGTGCGCGGGGCAGATTTGCGTGCAGCGACGGATATCCATCGCTTGTTGCAGGTTGTGCTCGGCCTCGACGCGCCAGTCTACCATCACCATCGGCTGATCGTGGACGAGACTGGGCGCAAGCTCGCCAAACGAGACGGCGACACCAGCCTCTACAGCCTTCGGCTGCGTGGGCTGACTGCATCGGACGTGTGCCGGATGGTCGGTATGGATGTGGATAACATCCTGAGGCCATTTACATGCTTGTAACCGTAACCTTCGACAAATAGATTATAAATCATTTTCCGGTTGCTCCGTCTTGGAGCATCCTGTGCGCCTTGGCGCGTGCGGCGGGTGGGGGTAGACCCGAGGCGGACGCAGTGAAGAAGCAGGGGAATATCAGGCGTCAGAAGCCGAGAAACCGCCGTCCGCGCCGGACGGAGGGTTCGACGGTCGCGCGCGCCGTTCCAGGCACGATTGCGATCTCCGCTCAAGCTGCCGCAGTGCGTCGGGCGACAGCAGCCGCGCGGGCCACTGGCGGACCTCAACCGGTTGGCGGTCGCGCCGGGCCTTTGGCGATCGCCGTGGCATTGCGGGACGATCGCATTGCGCTGGCGCTGCTTCTCACGCCCTTTCTGATCATGGCCTTGTTGCTCGGCGCTGAGCGCACGGTCCGGTACACTGTGTCGCGTACCCCGCAATTCATCGCCGCGGACCAGCCTTCGGGTGGGGTGATGGCATCCACCGCCCCGGCCGGTCAAACAGAGCGGGTCGCGGCGCTGAGCCCAGTAATATCCGCCATCACACCTGTTGCACCGGCTATCAGGCCTCTCGCGCCGCCGCCTCCGCTGCCGGGTCTGGCGTTGCTGATCGAGGCGCCGCCGCCTCCGCTGCCGGGTCTGGCGTTGCTGATCGAGGCGCCGCCGCCTCCGCTGCCGGGTCTGGCGTTGCTGATCGAGGCGCCGCCGCCTCCACTGCCGGGTCTGGCGTTGCTGATCGAGGCGCCGCCGCCTCCGCTGCCGGGTCTGGCTTTGCTAGTCGAGGCGCCGCCGCCTCCGCTGCCGGGTCTGGCGTTGCTGATCGAGGCGCCGCCGCCTCTGCTGCCGGGTCTGGCGTTGCTGATCGAGGCGCCGCCGCCTCTGCTGCCGGCACTGGCGCTGTTCGATCTACCCGCCGCCCCGCCAGTCTGCCGCGCGGGACCTGAGATCCTGGAGCCCGAAGCGATGACTCGCCCGGCTGTTGCGGTACCGAGGAACGCCGTGGACTTCGGGTTCGCCCTGTCGAATGCCGCGCGCAGTCAACTCGGACAGTTCGTCATCTACAACCCCAAATATCTACGCATCGGATATCCCATGGGCGACGTGCCGTCGCTGTTCGGGGTGTGTACCGACGTCGTGGTTCGTGCATATCGTTCGCTCGGCATCGACCTGCAGGCGCTCGTGCAGGAAACGCGCAGTGGGCGTGGTGACCGCAACATCGATCATCGCCGCGTCGAGGTCATCCGTCATTTCCTCGGTAGGTACGGGCAGACATTGCCCATCTCGGATCTTGCGGAGGATTATCAACCAGGTGACATCGTGACGTACCATCGGCCTCAGAACCGCGTCTCAACTGCGCATATCGCAATCGTGACGGACCAGATCGCCCCCTCTGGACGGCCGATGATCGTGCACAACCGCGGGTGGGGGCCGGAACTCGAGGACGCGCTATTCGTTGACAGAATTACCGGCCACTATCGTTTTTCGGGCCTTGCCGCCGCGTCGGATCGCGAAGCTCGGCCGCGCGCCGCGGGGAAGCGCCTCGTCCGGGAGGCGGCGAGCGATCTCGTGGCGTCCCCTCTCCCATCGCGACCGTAAAGCGTCCGTTCTCGGCGACGAGACGAGCATCCGCAAATGCGGCACTGAGCAAAGGCATCACCGCGACCCGGCGCTGGACGACCAGGACGAGCCGCCCGCCCGGCCGAAGATGCCTCGGGGCTTCGGCGATCAGCCGCTCGAGTACGTGCCGGCTCTCGGCGATGCCATCGTGGATCGGCGGGTTGGACACGATGAGATCATAGCGCGCGTCGCCAGCTGTCGAGAGGTCTGCACCGAGAAGACTCCGCGCACCAGCTACATTGTCGGCGGCGGCCGAGAGCGCCAACGCATCCGCCTCGATCATATCGATGTCGAGACCGTTCGCGAGGCTCGAAAGGGCGGCTGAGAGCACGCCTGTGCCCGCTGCGAAATCGAGTATCCGTGATTCCGCGCGAGGCGTGGGCAGATGCTCGATCAGGAACGCGGTGCCCTCGTCGAGCCCGCCCTTGGCGAAGGTTCCGGGATAGCTGACCCACGGGCGTGGTACGCCCGCGATCGTGATTTCACCAACGCGGCGCCAATCGGAAAGGGACGCTTTCAGGCCGTCGATCGTTGCCTTGCGCCGGCCGGTCAGGACGCGGGAATGATGCTTCGTTGCCCCCGTTGCGACGTCATCGGCCATTGCCTCGAGACGCTGCGACGCCGATCGAATGCCTTCGTCGTTGGCGCCGAACAGTGCGATCACGCCACCGGGGAGGACTTTTCCCGCCACCGCATGCAAAGCGAGATCGAGCGCATCTTTCGCCTTGGGTAACCTGATCAGAGCGGCGTCGTACCCGTCCCCCTCCGGCCATGGGCTTGCCGTTGTGGCTCCAGGTGCCGCCTGACGCAGCCAGATCTCGGGCTTTGCACCTCGTGATCGGAGTGTGGCGGCGAGCCGGCCGCTTCTCTCATCGACGATCAAGGGTCGATGCATCTGCTGCGACGTTTCAAGGCACTCGAGCATCACCAGGGTCGGGACATCGGCGGACGGCGTGCTCACACCGTCACCTTGTCGGGCGCCGTGCACAGATCCTGGATGGGGCAAGCCTCGCACCGGGGGCGCTGGGCCTTGCAGACATAGCGTCCGTGCAGAATGAGCCAGTGATGGGCATTGAGCAGGTATTCGCCCGGGATCACCGCGAGGAGTTTCGTCTCCACCTCCAGCGGTGTCTTGCCCGGAGCCAGTGACAATCTATTGGCGAGCCGGAAGAGGTGCGTGTCGACTGCGATCGTCGGTTCGCCAAAGGCGCTGTTGAGCACGACGTTGGCGGTCTTGCGCCCGACGCCGGGCAAGGCCTCCAGCGCCTCGCGGTCGCGTGGGACCTGGGCGCCGTGATTGGCGATCAGAGCTTCCGACAGAGCGATGACATTTTTGGCCTTGTTGCGGAACAGGCCGATCGTCTTGATGAAATCACGCACGCGCTCCTCGCCGAGCGCGACCATCTTTTCGGGTGTGTCGGCGGCGGCGAACAAGGCTCGGGTCGCCTTATTGACGCCTGCATCGGTCGCCTGTGCCGATAGCACCACCGCTACGAGGAGCGTGAAGGCGTTGACATGCTCGAGTTCACCTTTTGGCGCCGGGTTCGCCTCGGCGAAGCGACGAAACATTTCACGGACGGCATCGGGGGGCATGCGCGCGTTGGCGGAACGCTTGCCGCTAGACTTGCGTTTTGCCGCGGCAGCTCCCGCCTCGGTGGTGTGTGACGCGCCAGCGCTGGCGACGCCTTTCCCAACGGGCCTCGTCTGCGATGTTTTCGCGCTCTTTCTGGCAGACTTGGCTGGTATCATTTTCCGTGGTCTAGATTTGATCAGGGGAAGCTCGGTCAGGACCCCTTCACATGGACGAGAATACACTCGATGTGCAAGAGCCCGGTAACTTCCGGGCGGTGTTGGCACCTCACCGATCCCTCTCGCCGGCCGGATTCGTCGGTCTGATGACGGTCGTGAGCGCGGTTGGGTTCGCGGCCGGGCTGGCATTCTTCCTGATCGGGGCCTGGCCAGTCGTCGGTTTCCTCGGGCTTGATGTTCTCCTGATTTATGTGGCGTTCCGTCTCAACTACCGGTCGGGCCGATTGCGCGAGACCGTCGACCTGGTGCCGGATGCGCTTACGGTGACCCGCTATCATCCATCGGGGCATCGCGAGCAGTTCACGTTCAATCCCTACTGGGTCCGGGTCGAACTCACCGAGGGACGGGACGGGCGCACGGATCTGAAGTTGCGCCTCCATGATCGCGTCGTCTCGTTCGGTCGGTTCCTGACCGACGAGGAGCGCCGGGATCTTGCCGGCACGCTAAGTGGAGCGCTCGCCGATACCCGCCGCAGCTTTCGCGTCTGAGCGCGAGCGTACCAATCGGTAGCGGAGCACATCCGGATTCGGGTCGTTATGCCGTGTCGTGAAGCGTATCGTATGGTCGAGATCGCTTCATGAGGCCCCCATGCTCGACATGAACATTCCCGTCATCTCTGGAGACGGCCCCGCCATCCGGGACTACGATATGGTTCGCCGCGCGATTGCCTTCCTGTCGGCGAACTGGGAGGAGCAGCCGACACTCGAACGTCTCAGCGCACACCTGGGCCTCTCTGCTGCGCATACGCAAAGGCTCTTCAAAAGCTGGTGTGGACTTTCGCCCAAGGAGTTCGTCCAAGCCGTCACCATCGACCATGCCCGCAATCTGCTCGCGGGCTCGGCAAGCGTGCTCGATGCCGCGCACGAAGTCGGCCTATCGGGCGCGGGCCGTCTGCATGATCTCTTCGTCGACCATGAGGCCATGACGCCGGGGGACTTCAAGCGCCGCGGCGAGGGGCTGGTGATCGCCTACGGTTTTCACGATACGCCATTCGGAGATGCGCTGGTGCTCGCCACCGACCGTGGCTTGGCGGGACTTGCGTTCGTCGACGAAGACAAGGGGCAGTCGCGACCCGAGGCGCTGGCCGATATGACGGCGCGCTGGCCGAAAGCGCAGTTCATCGAGGCGCCTGAGACGACCGCGCGGCACGCCAAGCGGATTTTCGATCCCGCGCAATGGTCGCCGGAGCAGCCGGTCCGGCTGGTTCTCATCGGTACGGATTTCGAGATCCGCGTCTGGCAGGCCCTGCTGCGCATTCCGATGGGACGAGCGGTGACGTACGCCGACATCGCCCGCCACATCGGTCAGCCGACCGCGTCGCGCGCCGTGGGCTCCGCGGTCGGGCGTAATCCGATCTCGTTCGTGGTGCCATGCCATCGGGTGCTGCGAGGCGACGGTCAACTGGGCGGTTACCATTGGGGGCTGACCCGCAAGCGCGCCCTGATCGGGTGGGAGACCGGGCGTACATCAGGCCTTCAGACGGCTCGGGCGTGATCGTTCATTGGCTGTTCTTAACGGCTGGTCAATGGCTCCAGGCTAGGCTCAGGGCGGTTTGTTCTGCCGGGGCCGTACCGAACCCGGTGCGGTCGAGGCGTAACCCATGCAGCTCCACCCCACGTCCGCGTCGAGCGACCGGACTCCTGCGCTTCGCCTGGACGGAGTCGCCAAGTCTTTTGGACCCAAGCAGGCCGTGGCGGGCATCGACCTCGAGCTGAAGCGGGGAGAGCTCTATGCGCTGCTCGGTCCCAACGGGGCCGGCAAGACGACGACGCTCCGCATGGTCGCCGGGCTGATGAAGCCCGATCGCGGCGGGATCTCGATTTTTGGGATCGATGCGCTGGCCGACCCGATTGCCGCCCGCCGCATCACGGCCTGGCTCCCCGATGAGCCGATGCTCTACGACAAGCTGACCCCCCTCGAGTACCTGGAATTCATCGCGGGACTCTGGGGCGTCGAGCGCGTGACGGCGGAAAAACGCGCCGCTGATCTGATCGACGTGCTCGACCTCGGGCCGCATGCGCATACGCGATGCGAAGGCTTTTCGCGCGGCATGAAGCAAAAAGTCGCCCTGGCCGGCGCCCTAGTGCACGAGCCGAGCCTGATCATGCTCGACGAGCCGCTGACTGGGATCGATGCGGCGATCGCCCGCCAAGTGAAGGATTTGCTCAACGACCGCGTTCGCGCGGGGGCGACGATCGTGCTGACCACCCACATTCTCGAGGTTGCCGAGCGAATGGCCGACAGGATCGGCATCGTGGCAGGGGGGCGCCTGATCGCGGAGGGTACGTTCGCCGAGTTGAAGTCGGCCGCCGGCCGCGATCACTCCACGCTGGAGGACGTGTTTCTCTCCCTGACCGCGCGCAGTGCCGAGGCCGCATGATGCGCGCCGCCATCCGCCCCGGATCGTTCGTCTGGCTCGTTGTCCACGATCTGCGCCTCAACTGGCGACGCTTCGTGGATGCCTTCGGTGGTGCCGCCCAGTCCCGGGCGTTGCTGCTGGTGATGATGGGTGCAGTGGCGCTGCACGCATTGGCCTGGCCGCTCGTGCCCCTGCTAGCGGAGCATGTGAGAGGCCCCAGCACCGATGTCGAAAGCCGTCTCGCGATCGGCGCGTTGCTGATCTGCGTGGCGAGTTGGATGGTTGCCCAAGGGCTCTTTGCGGCGACGCGGACACTTTACGATCGCGGTGATCTTGACCTCCTCTACGGCTCACCGATTGCGCCGCGCCGCATCCTGGCCGCCAAGGCCGTCGCCATTGCCTTGTCATCACTCGGCTCGGTCGCAGTTCTGGCGCTGCCCGTCGCGAATGCCGGTGCGGTTCGCTTCGGAAGTCATTGGCTTGCCGTCTATCCGGCGCTCGCCGGGGTCGCTCTCCTGGCGACCTCGCTGGCGCTCGGCGCGACCATTTTGCTGTTCCATACGCTGGGGCCGCTCAAGGCGCGGCGCTACGCGCACATCGCGGGTGCGCTGACCGGCGGCGCGTTCGTTCTCGGAGCGCAGATCGTCGCGCTCCTGCCGGATGCAGTGCGGCGGTCGATCACCGACGCGCTGGTGCCAGCCGCCAAGCCGGAGATGACGCTCATCGGCCGCTTGGTCTGGCTTCCCGTCGATGCCATGCTCGCCGAGCCGATCGCTCTGGTTGCGCTTTCGGCTGCGGGCATCGTCGCGTTCGCAGGCGCGGCGTTGGCTCTCGGCGACCGGTTCGCTGCCGCAAGCCTTCTGGCCAGCGGGTCATCCCAGTCGCAGCACATGGGCCGGGCCGCGCAGCCGGTCCGATTCCGGAGCGGTCCCTGGACCTCGCTCCGGCGCAAGGAATGGCGTCTTCTGATGCGTGATCCGAGCCTCTTCTCGCAGCTCGGACTGCAGATCGTCTATACCATCCCCCTGGCCGTGGTCCTGGTCCGCTCGGGCTCGATGCCCCTGACCGTGGCTCTGGCTCCTGCCATCGTGGTCATTGCCGCCCAGGTTGCAGCGTCACTCGCCTGGATCGCCGTCTCGGGTGAGGACGCGCCCGAACTCATTCAGTCCGCACCGGTTCCGCAGCGTGCCGTCGATCTCGCCAAGCTGTCGGCGATTGCGGTTCCCGTCGTGGCCGTTGCAGGATTGCCGGCCGCCGGCTTGGCACTGGCCTCGATGAATGCGGGGCTGGTAACGCTCGCGTTTGCTGCTGCCGCCAGTGTCTCGACCTCCCTGCTCAATCTCTGGCACCCGATGCCCGGTAATCGGCGCGGCATGCTCCGCCGGCACGCGCAGTCGAAACTGATCGGCCTCGTCGAGCACCTGCTGGCGATCCTTTGGGCTATGGCCACCGTACTCGCGCTCCTGGGCGCGACCGTTTGGCCGGTGCCACTCCTGCTGGTCGGATTGGTTCTCGCGGTCGCACATGGCGGAGGCCTCGAATGGCTCGGCCGGCGCACGGGTGCGCGGGGACGACCGTCGCTCGCACCGCGCAGTTCGATATCTGCAAATCGTTGATGTCTTAACCAATTGGTTACCAAGTGGGGTCTAGCGTTCCCGCAAGACTCGGCAGTGCAAGCGGGGGCACGACGATGCGCCGGACACTATCAAGAATATTATTGACTGCCGTAGCGGCGCTCGCTGCTAGCACCCGAATAGTGGTTGCCTACGACGTGGCAGAGATCGGGTCGTTCCATATCGGCGGCCACCCGATCACGTTGAGCGGACTGCCGAATCAGGAGATCCAGGTTCCCGGTGGCGCGCCGATCACGGTCGATCCGAACGGGGACTATCATACTGGTCAGATGTACGTTCAGTTCGTGAAGCTGGCTCACCCGACTGCGAAATATCCGCTGTTGCTGTGGCACACGGGCGGCATCACGGGCGCCTCGTGGGAAACGAAGCCGGATGGCAATCCCGGCTGGATGCAATTCTTCCTGCGGCAAGGCCATTCGGTCTACGTCTCCGACGCGGTCGAGCGCGGCCGGGCGACGTTCTCGAGACCCGAAATCTACATGAGCACGCCCGTCTTCCGTGATAAGCGCGACAGCTGGGAGATCTTTCGGATCGGCGCGCCGGGCTCGTACAGAACCAATCCGAGCGAACGCAAAGCCAATCCCGACGTCAAGTTCCCGCTCAACGCGTTCGACACCTTTCAAATGCAAATGGCCCCGCGTTGGGCCGTTACCGGCGATGCGACGCTAGCTGCTTACGGGGACCTCGTACAGCGAGTTTGTCCCTGCGTGATCATCGCCCACGGTCAGGCCGGCCTGTTCGCACTTCGCGCTGCGCTGACGCAGCCGGACAAGGTCAAGGCTCTGATCGCCGTGGAGCCGGCGTTCGCGCCAACGCCCGACCACCCCGAGATGAGCCGTCTGAAAAACACTCCGCATCTGTGGGTCTGGGGGGACTTCATCGATGGCAACCCGGTTTGGGTCGATCACGTGAAGGGCGTCAGACCTTACCATGAAGCGCTCGGAGCCAAAGGGGTATCCTCGACGTGGATGGATCTGCCGGCCGAGGGCATCAAAGGCAACACCCACGTGCCGATGATGGACCTCAACTCCGATGTCGTCGCCGCTCGTATCCAGGCGTGGATGGGAAAGCACGGCCTGACGAAGAGCGAAGCCGTTGCGGCCGCTCCTAAGGTTCAACGCGCGCCCGCCCGATCGGCGAGCGCTCGACCTGCCGCTTCGCCGGCCAAAGCCACCTCGCCGCGTGCGGGCAACCCGCAGCAATCCGGCAACTGAGACGCTTTCGTCGGACGGCATCTGGAGAAAAAAGCGACGCCGGCACACCGCGTCGCTTTTTCTCTCCTCGTCAATATCAACGGTAATGGCGTCAGGCCGCAGCCGTGTTGGACGTAGCCAGTTTTCCGTAGCGTTCCCGCTCGATGCGATCGAGAAGTGAGAGCAGCTTGTCCCAGTCGATCGGCTTCGACAGATAGTCACTCATGCCGGCCGCGAGGCACTTGTTGCGATCCTCTTCCATCGCTCCAGCCGTCAGGCCGACAATAGGGATCAGGCGGACCTTCTCGATCTCACGCAAATGTCGAGTGGCGGTGAGACCGTCCATGACCGGCATCTGTACGTCCATCAAGATGATGTCGAACTCCGTCGCGGCAGCGCGCTCGACGGCCATCCTGCCGTTGCCGACGATCTCGATCTGGAATCCGGCGGCCTTGAGCAGCGCCGTCGCGACTCGCTGGTTGGCCGGATTGTCCTCGGCCATGAGAATTCGCAGCAGACGGCGCGAACTGTCCGGGGCCGGCCCCTGCTTCGCGGTCGTGACCTGCTCGACCCGCGCCTTCAGCCGCTTCAAGACGCGATCGAACGTCTGGCGCACGAACGGACGCGGGAGTATCTGCTCGTCGGCGATGCCGAGATCGCGTCCTTGGCCAGGCGTGCCTTCGAGGAGGAACATCCGCTGAGGCGGCGTTGCGGTGTCGGAAAGACAACGAACGAGTTCGTTGATGCCGAAGGCTCCGAAGCCGCCATCCAGAATGACAGCGTCGAACTGGCCAGTTTCGCCCGCTTTGCGGGCTGCATCGACGGTGGTCGCTGTGGTGACTGTTGCGGCAATGGCCCGAGCATAGGCGCCGACCGAGTTGACGATGCCGGTGCTCGGACTGGCGACGAGAATCCTTGCTCCCGTGCACTGCACGCCTGCGTGCCGAGCCAGAACGGTCGCCGTGTGCTCTGCGGGAATTGGGAGCTGGAAGCGAAACGTCGAGCCGTGGTCGGGAAGCGAAGAGCAGGAGATCGCGCCGCCCATCAAGCCAACGAGCTCCTTGCACAATGCGAGGCCGAGGCCGGTTCCGCCGAACTCGCGAGTGGTCGATGCGTCGACCTGTGAGAACTTGACGAACAGAGTGTCGAGTTTCGAGGACGGAATGCCGATGCCTGTGTCCACGACGCTGAAGCGCAGCGCGGGCTTTTGTCCGCTCACGGCTTCGTCGACAGTGATCAGGATCGAGCCGGTGTTGGTGAACTTGACAGCATTGCCGACGAGGTTGGTCAGAACCTGTTTCAGTCTCAGTGGATCGCCACGCATGGTGGTCGTCACCAGCGGATCAACGAAGGCCGACATCTCGACACCCTTCTCGAGTGCGGTGGGTGCCAGCAGGCGGACCACATCGTCGACCAGGTCGCAGATCGAGATTTCGAGATCCTCGAGTTCCATGCGACCAGCTTCGATCTTCGAGAGATCGAGAATGTCGTTGATAATGTTGAGTAGTGTCGTGCCGGAGCTGCGGATGACGTCGATGCCGTCGTGCTGCACCTCACTCAGCGCCGTTCCCTCGAGCACGCGCGTCATGCCGAGGATGCCATTCAGGGGTGTCCGCAGCTCGTGGCTCATCGTGGCGAGGAAGCTCGATTTTGCCTTGTTGGCGCGCTCTGCTTCTTCCACTGCCTGCCTGAGATGCTGCTCGGCCTGGACGCGCATGGTGATGTCGTGCAGCACCGCGACCGCGCCGCCGTCCTTCATGCGGCTGATGCTGATCTCGAACGAGCGACCATCGGTCCGCGTCAATTCCCAGGGGCCTGAGCCACCGCTATTGATGCGGCCAAGCGCCTCCGCGATCATCTGCGCGGACAGATCTGCCGCGAGGATGGCGTCGAGCTGCAGGGCCTCAATTGCCTTGCTGTTCCAGATGATGGGCGTGCCTTGCCCGTCCAGACCGATCATGCCCGCTGCAGCGTTGCTCAGAACGCCATCGAGCAAGGCCCGCTTCTGGGCACTCTGGCGTGCATAACGGATCGAGCGATCGAGCAGTCCTTCGGTCAAGCTGTCCTTGACGAGGTAGTCGGCCGCACCCGCGCGCTCGGCGGCGAAGTCGATGTCGGGATCGGCTAGTCCCGTCAGCAGGATCATCGGGCAATGGGGATAGCGGGGGCCGACCTCGGAAATGAAGTCGAGCCCCGTGCGCTCGCCAATGCGGTAGTCCACGAGCACGACGTCGAAGACGCGCTCGTGCAGTTCCAACTTGGCCCGATCGTAGGAACCGGCCCAAACCACCCAGTAGCGCTCCCGTTCGATGCGCTGCAGAAGGTCCTGCGTGAGGAAGAAATCGTCGCGATCGTCCTCCACAAGGAGAACATAGACGTCTTTCGATTGATCGACCTTACGCACGCGATCTACTCCGACACGAATTCAACGTCGAACTGTGTCCCTCAGGACGGCAGCTCGACGATCTCAATCCAGTAGCTGTTGAGCGCCCTGACGACGTCCACGAGGCCCTGGAAGGTAACCGGCTTGGTGATGAACGAGCTCACACCTAGATCGTAGGTCCGCAGGATGTCCTCCTCGGCCTTGGACGTGGTGAGCACGACGACGGGAATCCTCCGGAGGTCCGGATCCGCCTTCAAGTGCTTGAGAGCGGTACGTCCATCCATCTTCGGCATGTTGAGGTCGAGCAGGATCAGGCGCGGCAACCGCTCGCCCTTGCGAGCCGCGAATTTTCCTTCCGCGCGCAGATAGTGCAGAAGCTCCTCGCCGTTCTCGACGAAGGCCAGCGGATTGGACAGGCGACTCTCACGGAATGCGTCTTCAATCAGCATTCGATCGTCGGCGTCATCGTCGGCGATCAGAATGGATATCGAGGCTTTGTCTCTCATCGGTTCCTCTCGTGTCCCCCGGGGCCCCACCGCCCCACCCGTTCGCTCAAGCGATCTTCCGCTCGGCGTTCACCTCTAAAAGGGCGACGTTCTTGCTCACCAGCAGCTGGCGCATGTCGCCCAGGTTTCTGAGGCCGGCAATCTCCGGCATCGTGAAGCGCACCTGATAGGCGCTTTCGACGGCGAAGATCACTTCAATGTGCCTGAGCGAATCCCACTGCGGGACGTTCGTCGCGTTCGAGCCCTCGTTGAGCGACGAGGCATCGACGCCAAGGATGTTTCCGACAATCTCATAGAACTTCATGGGTTTCCCCTCCTGTTGACTGAGCTGGATTCAAGCGAAGATCACGTCGCGCACGGGTTTCGGCCACCGCTCGGGATCAAATCCGTGCTGGGTGAATGTGGCGAGCACCCAACGCTCGATGCCGAGACCAACGCAGCCGGTCTGTACTGCCTCGCCGGCTCCGTCCTTGATGTCGAAGCGCCGTCCGAAGAAGTTGCCGTGCAGGTTGATCGAGCCGCACGCGAGCTGCTTGACATTGCCGTCGGCATCGAGCGACGGGATCTTGATCTCGTTCTTCACCTCCTGGGCCGCCTGCCAGAATTTCTTGGCAGCCGACACGGTGGCGAAGAATGGATCAGTCGCTGTCTGGATGCGGCAGTCGATGTCGAAATAGGTGGCGAGAGATTCGACCACGTTCAGCGAGCGGCGACGGCAATCGCGCACGTAGTCGTCGTTGCCGACAAAGACGAGTTCGCGGACGTTGAACTCGTAGAGCCGGTCGAGGCCGGAGATGTTGCGCGACTCGTAGCGAAACACCCGGCCGAGCCAGGTGAACGCACGGCCTGTGTCAAATGTCGTGCCGGACAGCGTCGGATAGCAGGGAAAGCACGCTGCCGGATTGAGGCACATGCCGTCCACGTGGATGTGATCATGGGGCGGCATCAGCGCGCCCTCGGAGCAGGAGTTGGCGCGGCGGAACTCTTCGATCGCGTCGAAGTCCTCGACCATGTTGCCAACAAACGTAACGGCGTTCGGGTGCGAGTCGAAGTAACCGCACTTATGCAGCGTGTCCGCGTCGACCAGGGCCGGGAAGTGCGCATCGGCAGCGCCGAAAGCCTGGGCGTAGAGCTCGCCCGACTTGTCGTTGATGAGACGCGCGAGTTTCAGCACGGGGCCCGAGTAGGCGACCTGACCCTTGCCGTAATCGTGCATCCAGCCGCGTTGGATGAGGCCCTCATTGACGCCGAGCTGATAGGGGCCCTGATCACGCCGATGGGTTTCGACAAAGACCTTGATCTCGAAACCGGAGACCTGCCGCACCATCACATCGAGGAAGCGCTTTGCCTTGCTGGCGATCTCTTCAACGGGCGCGCCGGGCTTCATCGTCATCCGGGCGGTCTTCATGTCGGGCTCAACGCGGATGCGCTCGATGAAGGGCGAGACGAAGACCGATTCCTTCTCGATATCTCCGGCGATCTCGCTGTCCACCTCGCGCGACAAATCCAGAAGAACCTCGTTGGCAGGCTTGGCGTGCATGTTCATGGGTGGCTCCTCAGAACTGGTAGTAGACGAAGGTGCTGTCGGCACCGAGCGAGGCGATGGCGATTGCGAACGTCGCGGCAAGGCCCACCGAAAGTGCGAGGCTCGGGCGCCAAGACATGAGGCCGGCTGCCGCCCTTGCCGTTGCTGGCATGGCGTCCGAGCTGATCCAGTGACGATGCAGGATCTGCTGGCTGTTCGGCATGAGGAGCACGATGGCGCCGAGCAGCACGATGGTGGCGAGAGCCGTCCGTTGATCGAGGGCCACGAGCGCGGCGGCGTCGGGCGGCGTCATCAGGAACGGGACCCACATGCAGGCCAGGATCGAACCAGCGAGATCGAGAGTCGGGGCGCGGAAGACGACGAGACCGCTGACGACCACGGCCATGGTCAGCAGCCATCCGACCACCGCCGGCGGCTGCGGGAGACGCGCTTCCCGCCAACCGAGATTGATGGCGATGGCGACGCCATGGATGACGCCGTAGACGGCGAATGTCCAACCTGCGCCGTGCCAGATGCCTGCCACCAGGAACGTGACGAGAGCGGGCACGCCGCCCGTCATCATGAAGCGCTCGAAACGACCCGAATTACGCGCGCCGGCCGATCGCATGCCGCTGATGGCCAGAGGCGTATAGATGTAGGTAGTGAAGAATCGCGTCATCGTCATATGCCAGCGACGCCAGAAGTCCGAGATGCTGGTCGCCTTGAACGGGCTGTCGAAGTTGAGAGGGAGCTTGAGGCCGAAGATGATGCCGAGCCCGAGCGCCATGTCCGAGTAGCCGGAGAAGTCGAAGTAGAGCTGCAGTGCATAGGCGATGGCGCCGAGCCAGGCGATGGAGACAGACAGAGCCTCGCCCGCTGCTGCTCCGTCGAACACGGTGTTCGCGAAGGGACCGATCGAATCAGCCAGGAAGACCTTCTTGAAGAGACCGATGCCGAACATGGTCAGTCCGACGGCGAGCCTCTGCACGTCGAGCGCCTCATCCCGCCGATCCTGCATCTGCTCGAGCATCTCGCGCTGAAGGACGAGCGGTCCTGCGGTGACGCACGGGAAGAAGGCGGCGAACAAGCTGAACTTGTCGAGCCCGACCTTCGCGACACGGCCGTTGTAGGCTTCGACGAGATAGCCAATCTGGACGAACGTGTAGAATGATATGCCGACCGGCAGCAGCAAGCGAATATGCGAGGCGCCGGCGCCCGTCAGCTGATTGGCGATGTCGATGAGGAAGTTCGAATACTTGAAGTAGCCGAGGGCCACCAGATTGAGGCCGATTCCGAGCAGCAGAAGTGTCCAGGCCCGATCGGGGCGGTCGCTTCGTGCCATGATCTGATTGCCGAGCCAGTAATTGGTGACAACCGACATAACCAGAATGGCAGCGAAAGCCACGCTCCACTGCGCATAGAAGACCAGCGAAGCGACAACGAGGAAGCGAAACGCGCCGGTCCATCCTGCGAGCCTGTGCGCCAGGACGAAGCCTAGATACGCCAGCGGCAGGAAGACGAAGATGAACTCGAATGAATTGAAGACCATGACGGTACCTTTGATCCTCGATCAGTTACGCCGCGGGGCTGCGTCGCCGGGCCAAACCAAACTGGCCTGGGCAGCGCTTGCGTTCGGCTTACGGGCAATCTTCTTGCGGCGTTGAGACGGGGCGATCTCGCTTCGAGCTCGCTGGGCAGAGGTCGCTTTGCGAGGGCGTCGAGTGGCATCTTGGGCAGTGGCTGCGGGTGTCACAGCCGGGACTGCATCGGTGCTTCTGGCGCTCTCACCGAGAGTTTCTGGACTGCCGGGCCGTGGTGCCGTCGATAACGGCGCTTCGGATCCAGCGGTGACGGCCGATGCGATGACGGGCCCGACCCGGCGAGCCGCGCCGGCAACAATCCGCGGCGTGGCTGCTTCGACGTGCTGCGGCGCTGGCCTGACGCTTTCAGCTGCGAACCAACCGCTCGTGAGAAGTGCCTGCTGCGAGCGGTCCTCAGTTGCAGTCGACGGTGCGCGGGCAACAGCGGGGGCATCAGAGAGGTCGACACTGTTTGCGACGTCGGCCAGGAGCGACCTCAGGCAGCGCGCATTGGAGTGCTCGGCATCGATGAACATGTCAGCGGTGCACTTCAGTGCTGCAGGGTCGAAACTCCCGACAACACGCAATTTGTGCTTGGCGGCAAGCTCTCGCGTCACTGTCTGGACCTGGCGCAAGCCGTCCATGTAGGGGCTATTCTGGACGCGGTCGAAATAGATGGGGTTGAATGGAGGATGAGCGAGATGGACCCGCACGCCCTTCACAGCGAGGAAAGAGAGCAGGCGATCCAGGGCCTCGACCCCTTTGGGATCGATCATTGGCGGATTGTAGCGGTTCGAATCAGCGTGAGCGAGGGCGAGCTTCCGGGTGCGTTCGGGCGTGAACAAGGCCATATGCGAATCCGACCAGACGATCGACCCGTCGGGAAGCAGCACATCGAGCTCTTCATGTGATTTGCGCGTGGTCGGATAGGGCCAATCCGTGGCCTTGTGCCAGCGGGTCATATTGCCGAGAAGCATGGACAGGGAGAGCAGCTCCCGAGGTCTCTGCAAGGGCTGCGTTTCGAGGAACGTCAGTCGTGGCAGCGACAAGCGCTTGGCCGCCGCCTGATAATAGGGGATGCCCGGCAGCCAGAGATAGTCGGTGCGATGCGCCACGGGCGTGAAAAGCCTGTCGCGGATCGTGATCACGAGGTCCTTCGGCAGCTTTTCGTGACGGACGAGGAGCTCGACCATGCCGAGAACGTCTTCGTAGTAATCCCGGTGGATGTGGCCGTTGAGATAGTCTCGATGGGGCAGGAGGTCGGCGCTCGCCTCCTGCCACTGGCTTGCGCCGAGAACCAATATGCTCGGTGGCGCATCGAGTCGCTTCCACTGCTCCTCGCGCAGTCTCCTGATATTGATGTTGAGGTCGAAGACAGTGAAATTGTCACCGCTTTCGAATGCGTCGGCGACGGTCTCCATGAAATCGTGCTGATACATTTCGGGTGCATAGCGCCGGTTCATGTTGACGATCAGGCCAAGAATGCTGGCGGTAATCGCGAAGGCGGTGGCCAGATAGAATGCAGAGCGACGAGCGCTAGACATCTTCTGCGGCTCGCCGCTGCCGTCCTCGTCGATTCCTGGGCTCTCAGTCGATCGGTCCACTGTAACCTCTACTCACTGCATGCCGTCTCGATCCAAACCGAGACTGTTTAACTGCCCGATACTCCAACTGGAGTTAAACCGGTGCGTCAGCTCCGGAAAAAATCCAGGGGTCTTCGTTGCAGTCGATTCATCGTTAGCGATTCCTTGCGGAGACTAGAAAACGCTCTGTGCCTCGCGGTTTCCGCATTTGTCGTTGTCACCCATGGCTGCCGGATTGGCGGCCATCGTCAGCCGAAGAATCAGCGGGGCCATAAAGACCGGAATGAGCGACACGCCCGCATAAACGGCGAGGTCCGGACCCACCATTTCACCCACGAGGGCGAAGCCGAGGCCGATGTTCCGAAAGCCTGCCACGATGGAGGCCGTCAGCGCCTCGCGGCGACCGAAGCGGTACATCACGACGATTGTCAGTGCCATCATCACGAGGCACAGGCTCGTGGCCAGAGCCAGCAGGAAGGCGACTTTTGCGGGGTTGGCATCGAGCCGGTCCGAAACGGCGCTCATCAGACCGGTACCGAACACGAGCAGTGCAAGGATGGTGGCCCACCGCGAAGCAAGCCCAATCTTGCGCGTGGCACCATCAGACATCGACCGGGCCAATGGCCGATAGAGCGCGAGCAACAGGAACGGAGCGACGAGGAAGATCAGCGTCCTCAGTCCGTAGGTGCCGAGGTCGAGATTAGCCTGTGCGCCGATAAAGGCGGACAGGAAAAGGAACAGCGAAACGGGCATGAAGAGGGTGGATAGGACCATGGCCTGCAAAGCACGTTCGCGGTCGAAGCCGAGGATCTCGGCGAGTGCCGGCGATGAGAAGAGCGTTCCCGAGCAGGCCGTCACGATCATGAGCAGGATGACCGAATCGGGGAACTTGGCGACGACGCCGGCCGCGATCACGATGCACGGCAGGACGACCTGCTGCCACAACACGATCCGCAGGATGTCGCGATCGATGGCGATCAAATCATTTGCAGGCAAGCGCGCAAAGGGCACGAGCGAGAAGATAATCACCAGGAAGAGCGCATGCAGGGCCCAGGGGCGCAGAAAATCCGCGATCGACGGTACGCCGAGACCAACGAATATTCCACTCGCCAAAACCAGGACAGCGAAGGTTCGCTCCTCGCAGAACACTTTCCAGAACTTCACGTTTGCCCCCGACTCGATACGCGCGATAGCAGTCGTTGCAGCGACTTCGAGTGGCACTGTCGCAGGACTTTCCTAATGCTGCCTTTATTCCGCAAAAGCATGTTGTTAACTTTCAAAAAACCATGATCACTCTTCACGATGCATTAGAATTGATCTCTGATAATGCCGCCACCTGGAATGGGGGAGATGTCCGGAATGGAACCGAGCGCGAAGAACGTCGTCACACTGTTCGACGGAGGAGAGGTCGTCCAGCAGGGTGCCGGTATGACGCGCATCGCAAGCCCGGATCTGGCGGCACTCTTCGCCGGTGCCGATGTCGGTCTCGCGCTGTTCAGCGCCGACCTGGAGTTACTGGCGTGCAACGCGCTGTATCAGACGCTTTGCGGCTATCAAGCCGGTGAGGCCGTTTCGGGCGCGAACCTCAGGCAGCTCATCCGGCTCACACTCGAGCGTCAGGGTGCAGCGCCAACGGTGATCGATCGGACCATCGAGACGGCCGTCCAGCGACTGACACCCGGCTCAGGAATCACCTTCCGCTATCCTGCCCCGTCAGGTCAGACCGTCGAGGTGCGTCGTCAGCGCCTGGAGAGCGGTACGGTCGTCGAGACGGTGCGGCAGGTTGAGGCCGTTGCCGTATCCGTCGATCTGAATACGCAGTTCGCCCAGATTGCCGAGGCGGCGCGCACGCGCATGATGCACGCGCTCGACGTCATGGCCGATGGCTTTGCGCTCTACGACGCACAAGATCGCCTGCTCGTCTACAATCGCAAGTACGTCGACATGAAGCCGCTCATCGCGGACATGATCGTACCTGGCGTCTCGTTCGAAGACATGATGCGGGAAGCCGTTAAGAGGAACATGTACGTCCTCAACGGCATGACGGCCGAATCTTTCCTGTCCTTGCGGTTCCGGCAGCGCCGAAATCCGACGGGCCCCTATGAGACGCAGCTGTCAGACGGCCGGTGGATCCTCGTCAACGAGAAGCGCACCGCGGATGGTGGGACCGTGGGCATTCGCTCCGACATTACGGAGATGAAGCATCGCGAGTTCGACCTGCTGCGCATCTCGCAACAACTGCACGCGAAGAACCGCCATTTCGACGCCGCCCTAAACAACATGATCCAGGGGCTGTGCATGTTCGACAAGGAGCAGCGGTTGATCGTCTGCAATCGCCGCTACCTCGATATGTATGGGTTTTCACCCGATGTCGTGAAACCGGGAATTCTGCTGCGCGACATCATGAAATACTCGGTGAGCCTCGGGAACTACACGGAGGAGGAGGGTCAGCGCGCGCTTGCGGAGCGGCCCGACCCGAACCGTCTGAACAAGCGCACCACGATCAAGCAGCATCTCAGGGACGGCCGCGTCATCGCGGTGATGAACGAGCCGCTCTCGGAAGGCGGCTCGATCGCGACCTATCAGGACATCACCGAGCTCGAGACCAGCGAACGGCGGATGCGCGAATACACGTTGAAGCTCGAGCGGTCGAACAGCGAATTGCAGGAGTTCGCCTATGTCGCGAGCCACGACCTGCAGGAGCCCCTGCGCAAGATCGAGGCGTTCGGCGACAGGTTGAACCGGCGCTACGCGGAGCTGCTGCCCGACGAGGGCAAGATGTTCATCGATCGCATGCAGGACGCGGCGGGCCGCATGCGGCGCCTCATCAACGACCTGTTGAGCTACTCGCGCGTATCATCGAAGAACCGCCCGCTGATCCCCGTCGACCTCGGCAAGGTTCTCGACGAGGTGCTCTCCGACCTGCAAGTGCGGCTGGACGAGACCGAAGGCCAGATCGTCGCTGACAAGCTCGCCACGATCGACGCCGATCCGACGCTGATGCGACAACTTTTGCAGAACCTACTCGCCAACGCGCTCAAGTTCCGCAAAGCCGACACCAAGCCGATCATCAAGGTCACGACCGTGCCGGGCGAGCCCGTCTCGATCGGAACGCGCATCGTGCCCTCGATCGTGCTGACGATCGCCGACAACGGCATCGGTTTCGACAACGCCTACAAGGACCAGATCTTCAAGATCTTCCAGCGCCTGCACGGCCGACTGGAGTACGAGGGGACCGGAGTCGGCCTGGCCACGTGTCGCAAGATCGTCGAGCGGCATCTGGGCACGATCGATGCGAACGGTGTGCCGGGCGAGGGCGCAACATTCACGATCGTCCTGCCGGTCATTCACGATCAAGCGCCGGCCCGAGAGAACCAACGCGACCAATGACCGGCGCAAACCGGGCCAGTCGAGCCCGGTTCAGTCCGCGAACGGATCCTTGACCAGGATGGTGTCGTCGCGCTCAGGGCTCGTCGACAGGAGCGTCACCGGGCACTCGATGAGCTCCTCGATGCGCTTCACGTACTTGATGGCCTGTGCCGGCAGGCCGGCCCAACTGCGCTTGCCCGCGGTCGAGGCGTTCCAGCCTTCGAGAGTCTCGTAGATCGGCTTCACACGCGCCTGCTGGTTCATCCCTGCGGGTAGCCGGTCGATGCGCTCGCCGTCGAGATCGTATGCCACGCAGATCTTGATCTCGGGGAGCGGGTCCAGGATATCGAGCTTGGTCAACGCGATGCCGTCGATGCCGGAGACCTTCACGACCTGGCGCACGAGCACGGCGTCGAACCAGCCGCAGCGCCGCCGCCGTCCGGTATTCACGCCGAACTCCTTGCCTCGCTCGCCGAGCAGACGGCCGATGGCGTCGGGCTCGCCGTGCTCGTCCAGCAGCTCCGTCGGGAACGGTCCGGAGCCGACGCGTGTCGTATAGGCCTTAGCAAGCCCCAGGATGGTTCCGATCGCGCGCGGTCCCACACCCGATCCGGCGGCCGCCTGAGCTGCGACCGTATTCGACGAGGTGACGTAGGGATACGTTCCGTGATCGACGTCGAGCAGCGCGCCCTGCGCGCCTTCGAAGAGGATGCGCTTGCCGGCCCTGCGTGCCCGGTCGAGCAGATCCCAGGTGCAGTCGATGTATGGCGTGATCTTGGCGCCGATTTCGGTCAGCTCAGCGATCAGGGCGTCCTTGGAAATGAGCGGCTGGCCGAGTCCGCTTCGCAGCGCATTGTGATGGACGAGCAGACGGTCGACCTTCGGACCGAGATTCTCCGGCTTGCGCAGGTCCTGGGCTCGAATAGCACGGCGGCCGACCTTGTCCTCGTAGGCGGGACCGATGCCTCGACCTGTCGTGCCTATTTTCTGGCCACCCGCCGAAGCCTCGCGCAGCTGGTCGAGTTCGCGGTGTAGCGGCAGGATGAGGGTCGCGTTTTCTGCCAACTTCAGGTTCTCGGGCGTGACGTCGACGCCCTGCTTGCGGATACCGTCGATCTCGGCGGCTAGATGCCACGGGTCCACCACGACGCCGTTGCCGATGATCGAGAGCTTGCCGCCACGCACAACACCCGAGGGCAAGAGTGCGAGCTTGTAGGTGACACCGTTGATGACAAGGGTGTGCCCGGCATTGTGACCACCCTGGAAGCGAACGACGATGTCCGCACGCTCCGAGAGCCAATCCACGATCTTGCCCTTGCCTTCGTCGCCCCATTGGGCGCCGACCACCACGACGTTCGCCATTCGATCCTCGCTTGCCGGCGGGCATTGCCCTGCTGACGGCTGCTGGTTCAGGCCGGGCGGCTTCCCGGCAAACGAAAAAAGGGCCCCGGCACGAGGCCAGAGCCCTTTTCTAATATGTATAGCGAGATTGCAGCCATGGGCAAGCCGGCGATCAGCTGTGCGAGGTGACCCGGCCTGAAGGCTCCGAGGTTGGGCTCGCGCAGACGCTCTCGCTGGCTTTGAATCATGCCGACATTTCGAGGTCGAGGTCGATTGCGAGTCTGCGTGCATTGCTGCTGGACACTCTCGAGCGACCCTCCTATAACGGCGCGCGCTTCACCTTGCGGCCGTCAGGTCAGCTAGGTTCGCCCAGGTAGCTCAGTTGGTAGAGCATGCGACTGAAAATCGCAGTGTCGGTGGTTCAAATCCGCCCCTGGGCACCATTTCTTTCAAGGCTTAAGCTGCTGTGTGTAAGAGCGGTTCAGCCGTTGCAGGGATTTTTCGCGACCCTCCTCGTAGAGTCTCACGCGTGACCAGAACCCGGAATGGCTCAGGGGCGAGTCGCACGACCGGTTTGCAGCCTCCCGCAGAAAAGATAATTCGGCGGCGGAATAATGGGCTGCGACCGGAACGGTCACCACGAAAGCAAGACCCGCGCGTGCTCAAGCCGACGGATCGTCGATGGTTGGGATGGGTCTCGCGAGGGACCGCAACGCTTCGACATCGCGGATCTCTATAAGAGGCCCCTTGACCTTAACCTTGTAGGGCACGAGCGCCGCGAACGCGCGCGATAGAACTTCCGGCGCCATGCCCAGCCGGGCGGCCAGAACCTTTTTCTCGAACGGCAGTTCGAAGCGCTGGTCGCCACCGATTTCGGCATGATGAGCCAGCAGCCAGTTCGCCAGCCGCTCCAATCCGGAACGTAACTTCTGGTTCTTCAGCTCCTTCACAACCATCCGATAGGCGGATGCGAGGTCGGTCGCCAAACATCGCGCGAAGGCAGCGTCCTCTTCGAAACAACGGCGAACGGCGTCTGCGGGGATGAGCAGAATCTGTGCGGGGGTGAGCGATCGCGCAGACTTGAGATAGATGCGGTCGAGCACCACGGCTGCCATGATGAAGCATTGGCCGGGGCCGAGTACGGCGACGGTCGTCTCGCGGTCCCTATAGCCTGAGAATATTTCGACCTTGCCGGCAACGACCACGTGCAGGAAGTCCGCAGGCTCGCCCTCCCTCACCAATTCGACCCCGAGCGGGAAGCGCTGGAGGAAGGAGACGCGAAGCATCGCATCGACATGCATGGCGTCGACGCCGCTGAATATGCGCAGTCCGCGGACGCTGTCGAACTCGTCAGGACGCATGCTGGTCGGTCCTCTTGATTGCGGGCTGGAGAACAATCCTTTGATTGATAAAAGTCAAGCATTGGCTTGTCTGTGTGCCAATTGACGCTTGAGTAAACGTCCCGAGTTTCTTGATGGCTGCGCAGAAGCGACTTGAAAATCGACGACCTTTATCTGCCGTTGATCTGCATCAACAAACCCAGTCGACCGTTGAGTTGATCGTCGACCCCGCACTTACAAGTTTCCTCAACAGCGGGGGCGGACATGCCGTACGGCAGCCCAAGTTCATCAGACCAGAATAGAGCACTCTGGCTATCCACGATCGCATTCACAGTCTGCTTTGCCGTGTGGACAATTTTCGCGATCATCGGCATTCAAATCAAAAAGGACTTGGACCTTAATGATACGCAGTTCGGCCTGTTGGTCGGAACGCCGATCCTGACAGGTTCGCTGATCCGTTTGATGCTCGGCATCTGGTCCGACCAATACGGCGGTCGCGTCGTCTACACTCTGACGATGTTGTCGGCGGCGGTGATGACCGGGCTGCTGACCTTCGCCCACAGCTACCCAACGTTCCTCCTCGCAGCACTCGGTGTCGGCATCGCCGGCGGTTCGTTCTCGGTCGGCATCGCTTACGTCGCCAAGTGGTACCCGAAAGAAAAGCAGGGCACGGCGCTCGGCATCTTCGGCGCCGGCAATGTTGGCGCAGCCGTCACCAAGTTCGCTGCTCCCGTCATCATGGTCGCCTACGGCTGGAAGACGGTGGCACTCGTCTGGGCGATTGCGCTCGCGGTCACCGCGGTCGTCTTCTTCCTTTTCACCAAAGACGATCCAGACCTTGCGCGGCGCCGCGTGACAGGTGCGAAGCCCGAGCCGCTGTCGGCGATGCTGGAGCCCTTGAAGAACGTCCAGGTCTGGCGCTTCTCGCTCTACTACTTCTTCGTGTTCGGCGCCTTCGTCGCGCTGGCGCTTTGGCTGCCGCGCTACCTGATCGGCGTCTATGGCCTGGACATCGCCACCGCCGGCATGGTCGGCGCGATGTATTCGATCCCCGCCTCAGTCTTCCGTGCCTACGGCGGACATCTTTCGGACAAGTACGGCGCCCGGACCATCATGTACTGGACGTTCGGTGTCTCGGTGGTCTGCGCATTCATTCTGTCCTATCCCCCGACCACCTATACGGTCTCTGGCATCCATGGGGAGATGAAATTCTCGATGGCGATGGGCCTGACAGGCTTCATCGTCACCACCTTCGTGCTCGGCTTTTTCATGAGCCTCGGCAAGGCGGCTGTCTACAAGCACATTCCCGTCTACTACCCGGACCGCGTCGGTGCCGTCGGCGGAATCGTCGGACTGGTCGGTGGCCTCGGTGGCTTCGTGCTGCCGATCGCTTTCGGCATACTGAACGATCTGACGGGCGTCTGGCAGAGCTGCTTCTGGCTGCTGTTCCTGATCGTTTCCGTCGCGCTGGTATGGATGCATGTCTCGATCCGAGCGATGGAACGGGAGGCCATGGCTCCGACGCTCGAGAAGCTTCCCCAGCTCCCCGAGATGCAGCCGATCCATCAGCCTCACCATGCCGGCGCGCTTGCTGCCACCGGTGCGATAAGGAACTGGGCACCCGAGGACAAGACCTTCTGGGAGGGCGAAGGACGTGCCATCGCCCGCCGCAACCTGTGGATCTCGGTGCCCTGCCTGCTGCTCGCCTTCGCGGTCTGGATGGTCTGGTCGGTTGTCGTCGCCAGGCTGCCTTCGGTCGGCTTCAACTTCTCAACCGAGCAACTGTTCTGGCTCGCTTCGTTGCCCGGACTGTCCGGTGCGACGCTACGCATCTTCTACAGCTTCATGCCGGCGATGTTCGGCGGCAGGCTGTGGACCACGATCTCGACGTGGTCGCTGCTGATCCCGGCGATCGGCATGGGCTACGCGGTGCAGAACCCGGACACGCCCTACTGGGTGTTCCTCGGCCTCGCACTGCTGTGCGGCTTCGGTGGTGGCAACTTCGCCTCCTCGATGGCCAACATCTCGTTCTTCTTCCCGAAGGCGGAGAAGGGCAACGCGCTCGCCATCAATGCCGGCCTCGGCAATCTCGGCGTCAGCGTCGTGCAGTTCGTCGTTCCTCTGGCGATCACAGCCGGTGTGTTCGGCTGGCTCGGCGGCACACCCCAGACGGCGACCGTCAACGGCGTCACCACCACGCTCTGGCTGCAGAACGCCGGCTTCGTATTCGTCCCCTTCATCATCGCCTCGGCATTCGCCGCCTGGTTCGGCATGAACGATATCGCCACCATGAAGGCTTCGTTTGCGGATCAAGCGGTGATCTTCCGGCGAATGCACAACTGGATCATGTGCTGGCTCTACACCGGCACGTTCGGGTCCTTCATCGGCTACTCGGCGGGGTTCCCGCTGCTCTCGAAGGTGCTGTTTCCTGAGGTCAACGCGCTGAAATACGCCTTCCTCGGGCCGCTCGTCGGCGCGGTGGCCCGCGCGCTCGCCGGCAAGGCGTGTGACAGGTTCGGCGGTGGCCGAATCACCTTCTGGGTGTTCGTCGCGATGTGCTTCGGTGTCGTCGGCATTCTCTATGCCATCGGTATGAAGGGCAGCCCGACCGCCTTCCCGGTGTTCTTTGCGAGCTTCCTGTTCCTGTTCGCTGCCACCGGCATCGGCAATGCGTCGACCTTCCAGATGATCCCCGCGATCATGCGCAAGGAAATCGCCCGTCTCGAGCCGCAGCTCAAAGGCGCCGACCTCGTCAAGCAATCGGACAAGGAAGCCGCCGCGATCATCGGTTTCACGTCGGCGATCGCCGCCTACGGCGCCTTCTTCATTCCGAAGAGCTTCGGCACTTCGATCACCGCGACCGGCGGGCCTGAGGTCGCGCTCTACGCCTTCCTCGCCTTCTACCTTAGCTGCATCGCGATCACCTGGTGGTTCTACACGCGGCCCGGCGCCTTGCTGTTCGACATCGAGCGCGGCGGCCCTTCGTCGCCAAGTCCCGCTCTCGAACCCGCTGCTTGATCAAGCCCTTTAACAGAGGCAACTGACATGAGCATTTTTCTCGACCGCCTGACGTTCTTCAAGCACGCCAAGGAACCGTTTTCCGGTCGGCACGGCGTCACGACCAACGAAGACCGGAGCTGGGAGGACGGCTATCGGATGCGCTGGCAGCACGACAAGGTCGTACGGTCGACGCACGGCGCCAACTGTACCGGGTCCTGCTCGTGGAAGATCTATGTGAAGGGTGGCATCGTCACCTGGGAGACGCAGCAGACCGACTATCCTCGCACGCGGCCGGATCTGCCAAACCACGAGCCGCGTGGCTGCTCGCGCGGCGCCTCCTACAGCTGGTATCTCTACTCTGGCAATCGCGTGAAGTATCCGCTGATCCGATCGCGGCTGCTCCGCCACTGGCGCGAGGCGCGCAAGGCTCTGACGCCGGTCGCAGCGTGGAAATCCATTGTCGAGAACCCGGAGAAGCGTAACGACTATGTCCAGGTGCGTGGCCATGGCGGTTTCGTGCGCGCCAAATGGGACGAGGTGACCGAGATCATCGCGGCCGCCAACGCCTATACCGCAAAGACCTACGGTCCCGATCGTGTCATCGGCTTCTCGCCGATCCCGGCCATGTCGATGATCTCCTATGCGGCCGGCTCGCGTTATCTGTCGCTGCTCGGCGGCGTCTGCATGTCGTTCTACGACTGGTATTGCGATCTGCCGCCGGCAAGCCCGCAGACCTGGGGCGAGCAGACCGACGTGCCCGAGAGCGCCGACTGGTACAACGCCGGGTTCATCATTCTGTGGGGCTCGAACGTCCCGCAGACACGCACGCCTGACGCACATTTCTATACCGAAGCGCGATATCGCGGCATGAAGTCGGCGGTGATCTGCCCGGATTATTCGGAGGCCGCAAAGTTCGGTGACATCTGGCTGTCCGTGAAGCAGGGCACCGATGCCGCGCTCGCCATGGCGATGGGTCACGTGATCCTCAAAGAGTATCACGTCGATCGTCAGGTGAAGTACTTCCGCGATTACGTGCGCCAATACACCGACATGCCGATGCTGGTACGCCTCGTCCGCCAGAATGGCCGTCTGATCCCCGATCGCTTCCTGCGTGCCTCCGACTTCGACGCGTCATTGGGAGAGGCGAACAATCCGGAGTGGAAGACGGTCGCGCTCGACGAGACGTCGGGGCAGGTGGTGGTCCCGAAAGGCTCGGTCGGCTTCCGTTGGGGCGAGCAAGGCAAATGGAATATCGAGGAGAAGGAGTCGAACGGAGCCGCGACCCAACTTCGCCTCTCTCTGAGTGACGTGAAGGACGAGTTCGCCGACGTCGCGTTTCCCTACTTCGGCAATATCGAGCACGAGCATTTCACGCACTCCGACCACGCCAGCGTGCTCGAACGCCGGGTGCCCGTAAACCGGATGAAGCTCGCCGATGGCGAGACTCTGGTCGCCACCGTGCATGATCTTTTCGTGGCCAACTACGGCGTCGATCAAGGCCATGGCGGCGGCAACGTCGCTGCGAGCTACGACGACGATACGCCCTACACGCCGGCGTGGGCTGAAAAGATCACCGGCGTGTCTCGGGACAAGATCATCCAGGTCGCGCGCGAGTTCGCCACGAACGCCGAGAAGACCAACGGCCGCTCGATGGTGATCATCGGGGCCGCGATGAACCACTGGTATCACGCGGACATGAACTACCGCGGCGTGATCAACATGCTGGTGATGTGCGGCTGCGTCGGACAATCGGGCGGCGGCTGGGCCCATTATGTGGGGCAAGAGAAGTTGCGGCCTCAGGCCGGGTGGGCGCCGATCGCCTTCGGGCTCGACTGGTCGCGCCCGCCGCGCCAGCAGAACTCGACCTCATTCTTCTACACGCACACCGATCAGTGGCGCTACGAAACGATGCAGACCAAGGACATTCTCTCGCCGACCGCGCCGGCGGGTCCATGGGATGGCTCGATCATCGACTACAACATCCGGTCGTTGCGGATGGGCTGGCTGCCGGCATATCCGACACTGACGGAGAACTCGCTCGACGTCGTCCAGAAGGCGACCGCCGCCGGTATGGAGGCTCCTGCCTACGTCGCCAAGGCGCTGAAGTCGGGCGAACTGAACTTTGCCTGGGAAGATCCCGACAGCCCGCAGAATTTCCCCCGTAACCTGTTCGTGTGGCGGTCGAACCTGCTCGGATCATCTGGCAAGGGCCACGAGTATTTTCTGAAGCACCTGCTCGGCACATCGCACGGCGTGCTCGGCAAGGACCTCGGCGAGGAAGGCCGCGAGAAGCCCCAAGAGGTGCGTTGGCACGACGAAGCTCCACGCGGCAAGCTCGACCTTCTCGTTACGCTCGACTTCCGCATGTCGACCACCTGCGTCTACTCCGACATCGTGCTGCCGACGGCGACCTGGTACGAGAAGAACGACCTCAACACCTCTGACATGCACCCCTTCATTCACCCGTTGACCAACGCGGTCGACCCGGTCTGGGAGGCCAGGAGCGATTGGGAGATCTATAAGGCGATCGCCAAGGCTTTCTCCGAAGTCGCGCCCGAAGTTCTGGGTGTCGAGAAGGACGTCGTGCTGACGCCGATCATGCACGATGCACCGGCCGAGATCGCCCAACCGTTCGATCCCAAGGATTGGAAGAAAGGCGAATGCGAGCCGATGCCTGGCAAAACCATGCCGGCGGTGACGGTCGTCGAGCGCGACTATCCGAACCTCTACAAGCGGTTCACATCGATCGGTCCGCTGATGGCGAAGGTCGGCAACGGCATCAAGGGTATCGCCTGGAAAACCGACCACGAGATCGATGCGCTCAAGCTGCTCAATGGCGTCGTCACGGACGAGGGTGCGACCAAGGGGTTGGTGCGGATGGACACCGACATCGATGCAGCCGAAGCGCTGCTGATGATGGCGCCTGAAACCAACGGCGAAGTCGCGGTGAAGGCGTGGGCGGCGCTCTCGAAGTCGACTGGCCGCGATCACGTCCATCTCGCGGCCGTCAAGGAAGACGAGAAGATCCGCTTCCGAGATGTGGTCGCACAGCCGAGGAAGATCATATCGGCGCCGACCTGGTCGGGGCTCGAGAGCGAGAAGGTCTGTTACAACGCCGGCTACACGAACGTGCACGAGCTGATCCCGTGGCGCACGCTGACCGGCCGCCAGCAACTCTACCAGGATCACCTGTGGATGCGCGCGTTCGGCGAGGGCTTCTGCCTCTATCGCCCACCGCTCGACATGAAGGCTACGCGCAGCGTGCAAGGCATCAAGCCGAACGGCGAGAAGGAGATCGTTCTCAACTTCATCACGCCGCACCAGAAATGGGGCATCCACTCGACCTACACCGACAACCTGCTGATGCTCACGTTGTCGCGCGGCGGGCCGATCGTCTGGCTGTCTGAGACCGACGCCAAGAGGGCCGGCATCGTCGATAACGACTGGGTGGAGGCCTACAACGCCAATGGCGCGCTCGTCGCCCGCGCTGTCGTCTCTCAACGCATGAAAGACGGCACGCTCTTCATGTATCACGCCCAAGAGAAAATCGTGAACGTGCCGGGTTCTGAAATGACCGGGCAGCGTGGCGGCATTCACAACTCGGTGACGCGTGTCGTGCTCAAGCCGACGCACATGATCGGCGGCTACGTCCAACTCGCCTACGGCTTCAACTACTACGGCACCATCGGCACCAATCGCGACGAGTTCGTGGTCGTGCGCAAACTCGCCAAAGTCGATTGGATGGAGGGACCGTTCACCGGCGTCCACGGACCAAACCTTCCCACCGCCAAAGCTGTAGCGGCCGAGTGATCAGGAGAACTGCCATGAAGGTTCGCGCTCAAATCGCGATGGTCTTGAACCTCGATAAGTGCATCGGCTGCCATACGTGCTCGGTGACGTGCAAGAATGTTTGGACGAACCGAGAAGGCATGGAATACGCGTGGTTCAACAACGTCGAAACCAAACCGGGCATCGGCTATCCGAAAGACTGGGAGAACCAAGACAAATGGAAAGGTGGCTGGCGGCGCAAGGCCAACGGCAAGATCGAACCGAAGATTGGTGGTAAATGGCGCATTCTGGCGAACATTTTCGCCAACCCGAACATGCCGGAAATCGACGACTATTACGAGCCCTTCACCTTCGATTACGAACATCTCCAGAAGGCAGGTGAGGTACAGGCTTCTCCGACGGCACGGCCGCGCTCGCTGATTACGGGCGAGCGCATGGAGAAGATCGAGTGGGGGCCGAACTGGGAGGAAATCCTCGGCGGAGAATTCGCCAAGCGCTCGAAGGATGCCAATTTCGAAGGCATCCAGAAAGAGATCTACGGCCAGTTCGAAAACACCTTCATGATGTACTTGCCGAGGTTGTGCGAGCACTGCCTCAACCCGGCCTGCGTCGCCTCCTGTCCGTCCGGCGCTATCTACAAGCGTGAGGAGGACGGCATCGTCCTGATCGACCAGGACAAGTGTCGCGGTTGGCGCATGTGCGTATCGGGCTGTCCGTACAAGAAGATCTACTTCAACTGGTCGAGCGGTAAGAGCGAGAAGTGCATCATGTGCTACCCGCGTATCGAGGCGGGACAGCCGACGGTGTGCTCGGAAACGTGCGTCGGGCGCATCCGTTATCTCGGTGTCGTTCTCTATGACGCCGATCGCATCGAAGCTGCCGCAAGCACCAAGGACGAGCAGGCGCTTTACGAGGCGCAGCTCTCCATCTTCCTCGATCCGAACAATCCCCTCGTCATCGAGCGCGCACGCCTCGATGGTATTCCGGACGCCTGGCTCGAAGCGGCCAAGCGTTCGCCGATCTGGAAGATGGCGATGGAGTGGAAGGTCGCCTTTCCGCTGCATCCCGAGTATCGCACGCTGCCGATGGTCTGGTACGTGCCGCCGCTGGCGCCGATTACGGCCGCGGCGCAAGCCGGCAAGATGGGCATCGACGGCGGTATGCCCGACGTCAAGTCGTTGCGCATCCCGCTCAAGTATCTCGCCAACATGCTGACAGCTGGCGACGAACGTCCGGTCGCCACCGGGCTCGAACGCATGCTCGCGATGCGCGCCTACATGCGTAGCAAGACCGTCGATGGTGTCATTGACGAGAGCATTGCGCGCCGCGTCGGTCTCTCCGCCCAGCAGATCGAGGAGATGTACCACATCATGGCGATCGCGAATTACGAGGACCGCTTCGTCATTCCGACCAGCCATCGCGAGGTAACGCAGGACGCCTACGAGCTGCGCGGCGAGTGCGGCTTCTCATTCGGCGACGGCTGCCTGCCGAGCGACAAGAAGGCGAACCTGTTCGGCGGGATCAAAGTGAAAAACGACAAGCCCCGGATGGGAGCCTACTGATGAAAACGCTCAAGGTCCTCTCCGCCTTGCTCACCTATCCGACGTCCGACCTACAGGCGGCCGCCGCGGAATTGAAGCAAGTGCTGTTCAGTGAAGCCGTGCTGCCGCGTCTCCATCGTGACGGCGTGGTGGCGCTGATCGACGACATCGCCAAGCGCGATCTCTACGATGCACAGGAGCGCTACGTGCTGCTGTTCGATCGCACACGCGCGCTGTCGCTGCATCTGTTCGAGCACGTGCATGGCGAGAGCCGCGATCGAGGCCAGGCGATGGTCGATCTGCTGCAACTCTATGAGGAGGCCGGCTACCAACCGACGGCGTCGGAGCTACCGGATTACCTGCCGCTGTTCCTCGAGTTTGCCGCGACGCGTTCGCCTGTGAACGCGCTCGAACTGATCGGCCAGCCCGGGCATGTGTTCGCGGCCCTGCGCGAGCGGTTGGCCAAGCGAAAGTCACTTTACGAAGCCGTATTCGGCGCACTGGTCGCGCTGTCCAAGGCCAAGCTCAATACGGCGCAACTCGAAGCGCTGCGTGCCGAGCCGGATCCGGAGCCCGATGATCTCGTGGCGCTGGATGCGGCCTGGGAGGAGGAGGAGGTCACCTTCGGGCCCGGGTCGTCGGCGGCCTCAGCCTGCGGCATCGACGAACTCGCAGCCAAGCTAAGGCAGGCCGGACGGCCGGCTCCAGGGCTGGAGATGCCGCGCGGCCAACGTCCCCGCACGATCATCACCACGCCCGCGACCCCCCGCACCTGAGGAGAACGCGCCATGCGCGACGCGATCTTTCACATCCTATTCGTCTGGTATCCGTACGTGTGCATTTCGGCGTTCGTCTTTGGAAGCCTGATCCGCTTCGACCGAGAGCAGTACACGTGGCGGGCGAGTTCCAGCCAACTGCTACGCAAGCGCCAGCTGACGTGGGGCTCGAATCTGTTCCACTTCGGCATTTTGTTTCTGTTCGTCGGCCACGCCGTAGGCTTGCTGACGCCGACCGCCCTTTACTCGCTGGTCATCACACCGGAGCGGAAGCAGTTCGTGGCCATCGTCGCCGGTGGCATCGCGGGTGTCGTCTGCTTCGTCGGCCTGACGCTGTTGCTGCATCGCCGGCTGTTTGACGCCCGCGTGCGCCAGACCTCCACCTATATGGATCTTGCTGTGCTGATCATCCTATGGGTGCAACTCGTCCTCGGTCTCGTCACCCTACCGTTCTCCTTCGCGCACACTGACGCAAACGCGATGTTGGCGCTGTCCCACTGGGCGCAGGGCATCGTCACCGTGCAGCCGGTCGACGCCAAGACCTTGCAGGGACTTGACTGGCCATACCTCGTCCATCTCGTGCTCGGCATGACGATCTTCCTGATTTTCCCGTTCTCACGGCTCGTCCATGTCTGGTCGGCGCCGGTCTGGTATCTCGGCCGGCCGGGCTATCAAGTGGTGCGCACGCGTCGGCCGCTCGGCCGCCGCGAGGAGCGCGGTACCTACACTCCGGCGGGGGAGTGATCGGCATGACAACGATCCACGACACGACGGCACCACTCGACACCGGTTGCGCGGTCAAGCCCTCCAACCTGCCGCGCGCCAAGCCGATCGCCGTCAACGGCGTTACCATCCCGCGAAGCGCCATCTCGCGGGAAGCGCAGAACCATCCGGCTGCAAAGCCGATCGATGCCTGGATGGCGGCGGCGCGTGCCCTGGTAGTGCGCGAACTGCTGCTTCAAGAGGCTCGTCATCTCGGGATCGAACCAATTTCGATCACCGACACAGAGGGCCGCCGGGAAGCTGACGAGGAAGCACTGGTGCGCCAACTCGTAGAGCGGGAGGTGAAAACGCCGGAGCCTGACCAGGCCACGTGCCTGAGGGTGTACGAGCAGAACCGACTGCGCTTTCGATCAGACGATCTCTTCGGCGTACGCCACATCTTGATCCCAGCACCACCGGCCGACGCCGACGCACGCGCCGGCGCGAGGCGACTGGCGGAGACGATTATCGCTGATGTCACCGCCGATCCGACCACGTTCACAGCACACGCAGAGGCCGCATCAGCCTGCCCGTCACGTACGATGGGCGGCATTCTGGGCCAAGTCAGTCGCGGCCAGACGGTCCCGGAATTCGAAGCCGCGTTGGCGACGGCGCCAGTCGGCTCCGTTTGTCCGACCCCGGTCGAGACCCGCTACGGCCTGCACGTGGTGTTCGTCGACCAACGCATCGATGGGGAGGAACTACCGTTCACGGCCGTGCGCGCCCGGATCGCACAGTGGCTCGCCAGCAAAGCCCACCATACCGCGATCCATCAGTACATCGCGATGCTCGCTGCCAAGGCCGACATCAAAGGCATCGAGCTCGCGACCCCGTGACCGGATCGCCACCCACGGAGAGTACCATGCATCTCGGAACCCTCATTGCCCGCCTTGAGCACGAGAACAATGCGGCCGTGGCGTTGGAGGCGCTCGGCGACATTGTTCTGTTCACGGCAGTCAGCGAGGCGGGCTCTCGCTACGAGGAAAGCCCGGGGGCTTATGCTGCGGGCGCCGTTGCGCGCTTTGCGAATGGCGCCGGCGACGAGGATTGGGTCAGTCTCATCGGTCATATCGAGAGAGCCGACGACCCGGGACACGCGGCACTCGTGCGCATGCTGCAGTGGGCGCTCGCGCTCGACGCCGTGGACGGTGTGGGTGAGGGACAGACAACCTGCACCTGCGGAGCCCCTCACGCGTTGGAGGGGCTACCATGAGCCGGGCTGTCACGACGAACGATCCAGTGGAGCGGTACGGCCTGACGCAGCTGGATGCGCTGCCCTTGTCCATGCTCGACGAACCACTGGATTTCGTCTCTGCCGATCACTTCCGGCAGCGCAGCCTCTGCAGGGTCTTGCAAAGTTTCGCGCGCAGCCGCCATGTGCCGCGTGAGTGTGCCGACAAAATCACGGCATTTCTCACACATGATCTTTCACTGCATCATCAGGACGAGGATGCCGATCTTTTCCCAACCTTGCGCAAGCGCGCAGAGCCAGAGGATGGTCTATCGACGATCCTCGCCCGGTTGTCCGACGACCACCGCGAGGCCTCGCCGCTGGTCTTAGAGATTGTCGCGGCGTTGTCGGTAAAGCCGAAGCGCGGCGGGATCGCGATCTCGGCTGCGGCAGCCGAAACGATGTTTGCCTACGTCGAGGGCGAACAGCGCCATCTCTCGGTCGAGGCGGGGATCGTGCTGGTGATCGCACGCAAACGCCTGACGACGGCAGACCTTCGAGAACTGAGCCGTTCGATGAAGACGAGACGCGGAGTCAAGGCTGCATGACACGTACGCTCGACTACCTGCTCGACCGCAATGTCGCCTGGTCGTTAGCCAAGACTCGTGACGATCCGGCATATTTCCGCCGCATGGCCGAACAGCAATCGCCCTCCTATCTGTGGATCGGCTGCTCCGACAGTCGCGTAACGGCGAACGATGTGCTCGGGCTCGATCCGGGCGAGGTGTTCGTCCACCGCAACATCGCTAATGTCGTCCACACCAGCGATCTCAACATCCTGTCGGTTCTCGAATTCGCCATCCAGCACCTTCGAGTGCGGCACATCATCGTCTGCGGGCATTACGGGTGCGGCGGCATCGAGCGGGCACTGTCAGAAGAGCGCAGTGCCATGGTCGATCACTGGCTGCAGCCGATCACCATGTTTCATCGGAAGCACAGGGCGCATTTCGATCGCCTGTCGTCGCGCACGGCGCTGCTCGACCGCGTGAGCGAGTTGAACATCGAGATGCAGGTCCGCCGTATTGCCACCATGCCGCTGGTCGAGAACGCGTGGAGCCGCGGCCAAGACCTCCATCTGCATGGGTGGATCTACGGCATGCACGACGGGCTTATCCGGGATCTCGGGCCTCATGTCTCCTCGATCGAGGAACGCGATGCCCTACCGTCCATCGACCAACGTGTGTTCCACGCCGAAGAACCAGCAAGCGGCTTGCGACGCCATGCTCTCGAAGCTTTCGGCTCACTCAAGTTGACTGATGATCTGGCTTCGCCATCGTGTTGCATGCCCGACGAGCATTGACCTTTATCAACGCGGCGGAAACGACCTGGGAGAGCATCCCTATTGGCATCGTGAACCGTAAAGTCTGCCGAGCTTTTCGCCCTGCGGCGTCATCCAGACGCAACCTGAGAGTGTCCGACCATGCCGACGCTTGTATCTTCGAGCCCGATCATCGCCGTCGTCTATACGAATAGCGACTTGGCTGGGCATGTTCTGGACCGCGCGGCAAGCGCGCTCGAGGATGCAGGCCATGCGTGCGCGGGGCTCTTGCAGCGCGACGAGCCGCGCGTGGGCCGTAGCCGCTGCGACATGATTCTGGTCGATCTCTCCACCAGGGAGCGGGTTCAGATCTCCGAGGATCGCGGACCTGGCGCCCGGGGCTGTCACCTCCAATCCGATGTCCTGCTTTCGGCGATGGCGACTGTGCGGGACGCACTGAGCGACGAGACGTCGATCCTCGTCCTCAACAAATTCGGCAAGAGTGAGGGCGAGGGCGGGGGCTTTCGTCCGTTGATCGCGGACGCGCTGGATCGGAGCATTCCGGTGTTGATCGCGGTGCCTTGGCGCAACATCGAAAGCTGGCGCGAATTCGCCGGGGCGTTCGCTCGTGAGGTTGAAGCAGACGCCTTTTCGAGCCTATATGGCGAGCAGCTCCTTGCCGGATTGGGACTGATAACCGATCACTCGTCCGAGGGCAGGCACTTTGCGGTCGACACGGCAAACGAATCGTCGCCATGACGGGCCATCTGATCTTACGAGCGGGCCGGCTCTGTTCATTGCGCAACAGGTAGACCTGATGGAGACAGGGCGACTTATGCCCCCTGCCCCCACGTCGTAGCGAGCCAATTGCGTGCGTCCGATGCGGGACTCACTGCCGACGAAGTGCCGACCGTGCGACGCCGATCGCCTCGCTTTCATAAAGTTCGAGCGCAAGTTTTTGCGCTAGCAGCACATCTCCGATTGGCAAGTTGCCTCGGGGAAGAAAGCAGAAGGTCCTGACATACTCCCCGTCATCGCGACATTCGAAGACATTCGATGACCTCCCGACCCGGATCTCGTAGCGCCTACCCGTATCCGATCCGAGGACAGGGATGACGCCCCTTGTCTCGAACTCTGAGCGCTGCTCTGGGTCCAAGTGCTCAACCAGCAAGGCAAGCGACTGAAGGTGCGATCTTCGGCCGAACCAGCCAGGTCGCGCATGGCGCAGGACGGACGGGACAATTTTCGGCTGATTGGCCCGTCCAAACAGGGGCCACCTCACGGCGCTACCCTCCCACCAGCTGGGGAATAAAGATCGTCTTCCGGGTCTTCGGATCGAAGGTTGTCGTGAGTTCGCCTGGAGCCCCGGACGGCCCGTTGAACGCCACGGCGCGGTAGCCGTTCTCCGTCAGTTCCCGGAAGCGCCGAGCGGCTTCCGCCAATGCAACGGGATCGTCGGCATCGAACTCGTGGCGCGTGTCCCCATTGTTATCCATCACGATTTGAAAACTCATGCTGAATCTCCCAGCGGTGAGGTCTGATCGCGTGAAACGCCGAACATGGAAGCGCGTTCCGTGGCGCTGGCGGGCATTGTCACTCGGCCACTTCGCGACCGCCGCGTCGCCCCCGAGTTCTTCTGTCGTCGCGTACGATTATTTGCCCACGACAAGATGAACCCAGATAGTCGGTGAATAATCCCGAGGTGAGGGACAATATCTAGATTGAACAAATAAAAATTAGGAACGCGCTCCAGAGACGTCGGTTGCTATCCGTACCGGATCGTTGTTGCCGGAGAGTCCAAGATGGGCAAGTCTAAAGTTGAAGAGCTTTATGATATGGCCGAGGAGGCGCGAGCTATCGCGAGTGTGCTCGACGTTCCCGATCTCAAGGCAATGATGCACCGCCTTGGCGACACTTACGAAACACTTGCCAAGCGAGAGCAAGCCCGGCTCGACGCGGCAAAAGCTGCACCGCTTATGAAGAAGCGCGCGTGACGCTCATATTGTGTAAGCGCGAGCAGCGTGACCGCGGTCTTGTCGCAGCGGGCTACTCGTCAAGTGGCTATCGAGGCGTGGCACTCGATTGGGGAAGCGGGTAGTGGATCTGAACCCGCAGGCCTTCCGCTAACCACTGTCTGTCGATCACGCCCCCGATCGACGCGACGTTCTGTTCGATCATGCGTGTACCAAAGCCAACCCGATCATTCGGCTTCGCCGATGGCGCACCTCTTTCCATCCAGGTCAGCACGAGCGTGTCTTCGGTTCTTTTCCATTCGAGGACGACTTGGCCCTCCTGCGAGGACAGCGCGCCGTACTTGATGGCGTTGGTGAAAAGCTCATTCAATATCATCCCGAAGGCAACTGCGCTTTCGGCGCCAAGCTCGAGGTCCTCGCCGCCGACATGGACCTTATCCTCGAAGCCCCGCGCCGCTATGGTTTTCGCGATCGTCAGAAGTGAGGCCGTCGAGCCGGGTCCGGTATCGCGGACGAGCGAATGGGCGGCCGAAAAAGCAAATACGCGGTCCCGGACGGCTGCCGCGTAATCATCCACGCTTCTGGCAGAACGAGCCGACAGGGTGACCAGTGAGGACACCGTCGCGAAGATGTTCTTGAGCCGGTGATTGAGCTCGCCGAGCAGGAGTTCGCGCTGGCTTTCGGCGCGTTTGCGATCCGTGATATCCATCATCAGCCCTACTGTGCGTGTCGGTCTGGGGCCGAGGTCAGTTTCCTCAAACAGTGTCCGGCCGCGTAGCTGAACGTGGCAGCGGGAGCCATCAAAACGGATGATCTCGTGCTCGTCTTCGTAATCGGCTCCGGTTGCCGGATCGAACCATTTTCGTTGCCGCTCGCGGAACGCATCAAAGTCTTCGGCAGGGATAATCCGCCTCAGCAGGTCATGGTCGTTGGAGATATCGAGGTTCTCGGGCACAGCCATCATGGCACGTAGTTCCGGCGACCAATGACGGCGACGTGACTTCCAATCGATCTCGAAGAGACCCAAGCGTGCCGATTGCACCGCGAGTCGTAAGCGTGCTTCGCTCGCCCGCAGCTCTTCTTCCGCCTTTTTCTGATCCGTGATGTCGATGTGCGTCCCGAACAGGCGAATGGGGGCACCGTCCGCGTTCCGGTCAATTTCAGCCAACACCTTGATCCATCGCGTCTGACCGTCGCTTGGACGAATAATGCGGTACTCGGTTTCATACTCCGAGCTGCCATCACGGACGGCTTTCTTGAACTCTCTTTCCGACCGTTTTCGGTCATCGGGATGCATACGTTGCACCCAGGCTTCGTGTGGCTCGTTCCAATCCTCCGGAGGTAGCCCGTGGATGTCCAAGTACTCGGGCGAGCGACGGTTCCTGAATGTGTCACCGCTGCAATCGACCTCAAAACTGCCGATGCGGGCAATACGTTGCGCCCGCGTCAGCTCGGCCTCACGACGGGCCAGCTGTTCCCGGGCCAACCGCACCGCGGCCTCGGCAGCTCGTCGCTCCCGGATGTCCCGGAAAACCACGGAAAAACCGATGATGGCGTCGCGCTCCGAAAGGATGGGCGATACGTTGATCTCGACCGCGATAAGGGTACCGTCCTTGTGTCGACGCTCCGCCGTGACGATGAGTGGACGGCGACGGGTCCGAACCGTCTGACGGATCTCCGTCCTTTCATCTTGCTTCGACGCTGGAATGATGAGGTCGTCGATTGTGCGTCCGATGGCCTCCTCTTCCGAATAGCCGAAAAGGGCAGCCGCGCCGGGGCTCCATGTGCGAACGGTTCCGCCGTCGGCAAA